>NZ_CP177286.1:57500-700357 GCF_046837775.1 Hoeflea sp. Naph1
GCTCGATATTTTCTCCACCGGTGACGCGGAAGCTGCATCCAGCGTTCGCACCGGCGTCATCTATGGCGCCGACGTTGATTCGGAAATCAGCCTGCGAACCTTCGATTTTCCGCTCGACACGCCCGGACGTCCCTATGCGGCAGCGATGTCGCTTGAGGAGGCTGAGGAAACGGTGCGCACCAATGGCTCCGTACTCACCGACGGAACCGTTCAATACGCCGCGCTCAATTATGTCGATCCGCGCCGGTTCGGGTCAAACCGCCTGGAACTTGATTTCAGCGCCAGCCTGAACGCCAGGGTAATTGCCGAGAATGTCTCGGTGGCATCCTATTCGCCGACCTCGCAGCCGCGCGTCGACTATCTCGACGATATCGTTCCGGTGCGAAAGACAGCGGGACTGGCCGAGATACTCGACAGCGCCGGATACAATGAAGAGCAATATGCCGGCGCCCTGCAAACTCTGGAAGGCCAGATCAAGATCAGTGAAATTCCGGAGCACTCGGTAGTGCGCATCGGCGTCGAGCAGATTGGTGAGCGCGCCCGCGTTATCCGCATGAGCCTCTACCACGACGCCAGGCACCTCATCACCGTGGCGGAATCCGACCGCAACGGATTCGTGGTCGGCACCGAACCTCCGCCAACGCCGGCGGTGCGTTCCGCCTTTGACGACAGTGCTGCACCGGTGGTCAGCAGTCGCGACCTTCCCAATGTTTATGACGGGATCTATCGCGCCGGACTGACCTATGGAATGTCGTCGGACATGATCACCCAGATCATCAAGATGCTTGCCAGCACGGTCGACTTCCAGTCGCAACTCAAGCCGACCGACAGCCTTGAGGCATTCTTTTCTGTCGACGATGAGTCCGGCACGACCAGCGCCGATTCCGAGTTGCTGTTTATCAATGC
The DNA here is from genome assembly GCF_046837775.1 of Hoeflea sp. Naph1. GTDB lineage: Bacteria > Pseudomonadota > Alphaproteobacteria > Rhizobiales > Rhizobiaceae > Hoeflea. Next base: position 58,407 of record NZ_CP177286.1, read on the forward strand.
CAAGTTCGGCGGCAACGCCGTCCGACTCTACCGGTTCCAGCACCCCGAAGACAATTCCATCGATTACTATGATCAGGAAGGGCGCAGCGCCCGGCAGTTCCTGTTGCGCAACCCGGTTCCCAGCGGCAAGTTCCGTTCCGGCTTCGGCATGCGCCGCCATCCGATCCTCAAATACTCGCGGATGCACACCGGAGTGGATTGGTCGGCTCCGCGTGGCACACCGATCATTGCGTCAGGCAACGGTGTTGTCCAACAGGCCGGTTGGAGTGGTGGCTATGGTCGTCAGACAATCATCCGTCACGCCAATGGCTATGTTTCGAGCTATTCTCACCAGAACGCGATCGCCAAGGGAATCAAGCCGGGCGTCAAGGTGCGTCAGGGTCAGGTCATTGGCTATGTCGGATCGACAGGCCTGTCGACGGGGCCGCATCTGCATTACGAGCTGATCGTCAACGGCAACAAGGTGGACGCCATGCGGATTCGCCTGCCCGACGGCAAGACCCTCAAGGGCGAAGCACTCGACATGTTTGCCCGCGAACGCGATCGCATCAACGCGCTTCTCGATATCAAGGTTTCCAACAAGGAAGTCGCCAGCCGGTAACGCTTTGCCAGCAACCGGTATTTAGCCAGGCTCGCTCCGGCCATTGACCACGCCCGAAGCCAAGCCGTTAGCGCGCAACGCATCCATATGGATCGGCGGCAATATGGAACAGTGCGGGGACTGCAAAACAAAAGGCGGACCAGAAGATCCGCCTTTTGTCACTTTTCAGCCGATGGTTAGGCCGCTTCGCCGGCAGCTTCCGCATCTTCTGCTGGCGATTCTTCGGAGACTGCAAACACCAGCCTGTCCGATCCGGCGCTCACGCTCACATGTGCGCCATCACCGACCTCGCCAAGCAGGATTTTCTCTGCCAGTGGGTCCTGCACGTATTTCTGCACGACACGCTTGAGCGGGCGTGCGCCATAGGCTGGGTCATAGCCCTTCTCGGCGAGCCATTCGCGAGCGGGCTCATCCAGCGTTACCTCGATCTTGCGGTCGACCAGCAGTTTGGCCATACGCTTGAGCTGGATGTCGACGATCGCGCCCATTTCCGACCGGCGCAACCGGTGGAACAGGATGATCTCGTCGATCCGGTTCAGGAACTCCGGACGGAACGACGAGCGCACAACGTTCATCACGTCATCGCGTGCGGCATCCGCATCCTGATCATCCGTGAGCGCCGCCAGATACTCGGAGCCGAGGTTCGAGGTCATGACGATCAGCGTATTGCGGAAATCGACCGTACGCCCCTGACCGTCGGTGAGACGGCCATCATCAAGCACCTGCAACAGCACGTTGAAGACATCGGGATGAGCCTTCTCGATTTCATCGAACAGGATCACCTGATAGGGCCTGCGCCGCACGGCTTCCGTCAGCGCGCCACCCTCGTCATAGCCAACATAGCCCGGAGGCGCTCCGATCAACCGCGAGACAGAATGCTTTTCCATATATTCGGACATGTCCATACGGATCAGCGCCGTCTCGTCGTCGAACAAAAACTCGGCCAATGCCTTGGTGAGCTCCGTCTTGCCGACGCCGGTCGGCCCGAGGAAGATGAATGAGCCCATCGGCCGATTGGGGTCCTGCAGTCCGGCACGGGCGCGCCGAACCGCCTTGGAGACGGCCTGAACCGCTTCCGCCTGTCCAACAACACGTTTGCCGATTTCGTCTTCCATCCTGAGCAGCTTGTCGCGTTCGCCTTGCAGCATCCGGTCAACCGGAATCCCGGTCCAGCGCGACACGATGTGGGCGATGTGATCCGGCGTGACGGTTTCCTCGACCATGCCGGCAACATCTGCCTCACCATGGGCTTCGGCTTCTTCAAGCTGCCGCTCCAGCGCCGGGATCTCGCTATAGGCAAGTTCGCCGGCGCGCTGGAACTCGCCATTGCGCTGGGCGATCGCCAGTTCGTTGCGCGCCTCCTCAAGCTTCAGCTTGAGATCGGCGGCATGGCCGAGCTTGTGCTTTTCCGACTGCCACCGCGCCGTCAGCGCATCGGACTTTTCCACAATGTCGGTCAATTCCTTGTCCAGCCGCTCAAGCCGGTCTTTGGACGCTTCGTCGGTCTCCTTCTTCAGGGCCTCGCGTTCAATTTTGAGCTGCATGATGCGACGGTCGAGTTCATCAAGCTCTTCAGGCTTGGAATCGACCTGCATTCTCAACCGCGCGGCCGACTCATCGACGAGATCGATGGCCTTGTCGGGCAGGAACCGGTCGGTGATGTAGCGATTGGAAAGCACGGCCGCAGAGACCAGCGCCGAATCGCTGATTCGAACCTTGTGATGCTGCTCGTATTTTTCCTTGAGCCCGCGCAGGATCGAAACCGTATCCTCAACAGTGGGTTCTTCCACCATCACCGGCTGGAACCGTCGGGCAAGAGCTGCATCCTTCTCGACGTGCTTTCGGTACTCATCAAGTGTGGTCGCACCAACGCAGTGCAATTCACCCCGTGCCAGTGCCGGCTTCAGCAGGTTGGACGCATCCATTGCCCCGTCGGCCTTGCCCGCACCCACGAGCGTATGCATCTCATCGATAAACAGGATGATCCCGCCATTGTTGGCCTGAATCTCGGAAAGCAGCGCCTTGAGCCGCTCCTCGAATTCGCCGCGATACTTCGCACCGGCAATCAGCGCACCCATGTCGAGCGACATCAGCTGCTTGTCCTTGAGCGATTCGGGCACATCGCCATTGACGATCCTGAGTGCCAAGCCTTCCGCGATCGCGGTCTTGCCGACTCCGGGCTCACCAATCAGCACCGGATTGTTCTTGGTGCGGCGTGACAGCACCTGAATAGTACGGCGAATTTCTTCATCGCGGCCGATTACCGGGTCCAGCTTGCCTTCACGCGCAGCCTCGGTCAGGTCGCGCGCATATTTTTTCAGGGCGTCAAACCCCTGTTCGGCCCCGGCGCTGTCTGCCGTGCGGCCCTTGCGGATGTCGTTGATGGTCTGGTTGAGACTTTGTGCCGTCAAACCTGCCCCGGAAAGAATCTTCGAGGTGGCCGCCGAAGTTTCGACCACCAGCGCCAGCAGCAGCCTTTCAACCGTGACAAAACTGTCACCGGCCTTCTTGGCGGCATCTTCTGCAGTTTGGAAAACCTTGGCGATCGGCTGCGACAGATAGAGTTGCCCATTGCCACCGCTTACCTTGGGAAGTTTCGCCAGCGCCGCGTCATTGCCCAGCCGAACATCGGCGGGCCTGCCGCCGGCGCGCTCGATCAGCGATGAGGCCATGCCCTGAACATCGTCCATCAGCACCTTGAGCAGGTGCTCCGGCACGAACTGCTGGTGTCCCTCGGCCAAGGCATAGGACTGTGCGGACTGGATGAAGCCACGCACCCGCTCCGAGTATTTCTCAATATTCATGATTTGCTCCTTTGCATGTCCCACCCTTTTCGGCGCGAAACATTGATCCCGGACGAACTCCCAAATGCGGCAAGCCCGTATGACAAAACAGATATGGGTATTGTTTCGTGTCCGATAAAGGTCCGCCATGTCATAAAAAAACCCCGGCCGCGGACGGTCGGGGTTTGATGTGTGCAAATACGCACGGTCTTACTCAGCGGTAACAGGCTCGACCTTGGTCGGTTTTTCCTTCTCGCCGCCGGCAGCCTCAGTGGTCTCCTCGGTGCGCACCCGGCGCGGTCGCCCGCGGCGACGCGGAGCGGGAGCTGCCGCCGTCTCGTCCTTGGGCTCACCCTGTTTGATAGCCACCTCAGCCGGTACGCCTTCAATCACCGGCTGCGGTGAGTCTGCGTCAAATATCGGCTGTGGCTCTTGTGTTTCCTGACGAGGTGCGCGCGGTGCCCGTTCACTCCGGTTGGAGCGTTCCTGGCGCGGTTGGCGCTCGGCGCGAGGTTGCTGTTGCTGCTGGTCGCCGCGGTCGGAACGTTCAGACCGCTGCTCCTGCGTACCATTGCCGTCCTGATCGTCATCATTGTCGCGATCATCGTCGTCCTGATCCTGCGAATCGCGATTCTGTGACTGATTCTCGTCGCGCTGAAAACGTTCCTGCATCTGCGCCTGAGCAGTCAGAATGATGCGATTGTAGTGCTCTGCATGCTGAAGATAATTTTCAGCCATCACCCGATCGCCTGAACTCTGCGCATCACGCGCCAGGTTCATGTATTTTTCTGCGACATGCTGCGCCGTGCCCCGAATTTTCACGTCTGGACCGGAGCTGTCATAGGTCCGCGAAAGTGGGCTTTGGCCTTTACGATTGCCACCGCCGCCACCGCCGCCGCCATTGTTTCCGCTGCGTCCGCGACCGCGCTTATTTTGCTGTCCTGGCCTCATTCGATAGTCACCTGGTTGTGTTCCTGAAAATATGGTTTGGCGCGTCGGCCGACATCCCAGCTCGCACATTGCGCCGCAACAAAGGATCGTTCGCCGATCCCGTCGCAATTATGGGTTCAAATTCAGATACCCGCGCCAGAGGCTGTCCTGAGAAACACTCGCATATAAAGTGGATTTCTGGAACCGAGCCGTCGGATCGAATCTGTTTCAAGACCTGCTATCCGGCACTGGCCCGGAAACTAGCCATGTTTGTCTGCAATTCCAAGCTTTTTCTTGTTGAAATCGTCAATTGCGCTCATCAGCCCCCGCGCACTCCTCTGGCAGGTGGAACAATAGGACGCGTTCAACCCCACCGAGATCGGTAAATTTGCCCGACAGTGCAAAACCCTCAGCACATAAAAGCCCGGTCACCGAACTTCCCTGGCCGATGCCGATCTCCAGCGCGACATTGCCGCCGGGCATGAGCCTTGCGCCCGCCTGCGCGGCCAGTACGCGGTAGGCATCAAGACCGTCATCACCACCATCAAGCGCCAGCAGCGGATCATGCCCGGCCACTTCATGCGACAACCCCGCCAGATCCGCGGTCGGGATGTAGGGCGGATTGGACACGATCAGGTCAAACCGTTCCTCGACCCCCGAAAACCAGTCCCCGACAGCAGCGCGATACCGCCCCGACAATCCAAGCCGGTCGGCATTCCCGAGCGCCGTCGCCACAGCCTCGGCAGACAAATCGACGCCAAAGCAGGTTGCCCGTGGGCATTCAGCCAACAACGCCAAGCCGATTGCTCCCGTGCCAATACCCAGGTCGGCGATGGAGCAAATGCCCTTGCGGGCCAGTGTCTCGCGGACTTGTGGCAGCGCGGCAGTGACCAGCGTTTCCGTGTCCGGGCGCGGTTCAAGCGTGGCAGCCGACAGCGCCAATGGCAGACCGTAGAACTCACGCACGCCAAGGATCCGGTGCACCGGATTGCCTTCCAACCGCTCATTGCCTGCCTCTGCAAGCCTTCTCCGCAATGTTTCGTCGAGCGCCGGATGGACCTCGGTAACCAGATGGTGTGGCTCGATTTCCGCCAGGCTTGAACACAGTATCCGCGCATCGAGATCGGCGTTTTCGAGCCCAGCTGCGCGAAACGCCGTGCGCATCTTGAGCCAGGCGTCACGCAGCGTGGCGGCGCCGGACAGGTCAAGCTTGTCCATGGTCGCCAAGCGTCGCCAATTGTCCCGCCTGATGATCCGAAATCAGTGCATCCACCACTTCATCAATCTCGCCCATCATCATCCGGTCGAGCTTGTAAAGAGTCAGGTTGATGCGATGATCGGTGACCCGTCCCTGCGGGTAATTATAGGTGCGAATCCGTTCCGACCGGTCACCGGAGCCGACCTGGCTGCGTCGCGACTCCGACCGCGCGTCATCTGCCCGCTGCCGTTCCATATCATAAAGTCGCGCGCGCAGGACCTGCATCGCTCGGGCCCGATTCTGGTGCTGCGATTTCTCTGACGACGTGACCACGATACCCGACGGTATGTGAGTGATGCGCACCGCCGAATCGGTGGTGTTGACATGCTGGCCGCCGGCACCGGATGCGCGCATGGTGTCGATCCGGATATCGTCGGGACGAATCTCGATGTCGATGTCTTCAGCTTCCGGCAGCACTGCGACGGTGGCCGCCGAAGTGTGTATCCGTCCGCCTGATTCGGTTTCCGGCACCCGCTGCACCCGGTGCACGCCCGATTCGAACTTCAACCGGGCAAACACACCCTTGCCGGTAATCGTGGCGATGATTTCCTTGTAGCCGCCGGCTTCACCTTCGTTTGACGACAGCACCTCGATCCGCCATCCCCGCGAAGACGCATAGCGCTCATACATCCGGAACAGATCACCGGCAAACAGTGCGGCCTCCGAGCCACCGGTTCCGGCGCGGATTTCGACGATGGCGCTGCGTTCGTCGGCAACGTCCTTGGGCAGCAGCATGATCTCGATCTGCTGTTCCAGTTCCTCGATCCTGCCCTTGATGGCGCGCAACTCGCCCTCAGCCAGCTCCCGCATCTCGCGATCGGATGACCGGTCGTCGACCATCGCCTGAAGATCGTCGCGCTCAGCCAGCGCCGCGTCCAATGCGCGAATTTCGCCGACCAGCGGCTGCAGTTCCGAATATTCGGACGCCAGCTTCACATAGGTCTCGGCATCCGGGCCCGACGACATGCGGGCCTCGACTTCGCCAAACCGGCGTTCAAGTTCACGTATTTTCTGCGTCGGCAATCGTGCCATGTCTGTTTGGTCCCTAAAGGCTCACGCCATTTGCGTCTGCAAAATCCATCAGGAACTCGCGCACCGTCTTCTCGCTCCTGGTGTCGGCGATCGCCTCCAGCAAGCCTTTTTCGAGCTTGCCCAGGTCCAGCGACAGCAGCATCGACTTGACCGGACCGATCGCCGCCGGCGACATTGATATCGAGCGGAATCCAAGCCCCAGCAACGCCATCGCCGAAAGCGGCTTGCCGGCGATTTCGCCGCACAGCGTCAACGGCGTGTTGGCGCGATCGGCAGCCTGAACGATCTGCCGTAACACCCGCAGGAACGGCCGCCCCAGCGTGTCAAACCGGTCCGCCACCCGTGAATTGCCACGGTCCACCGCCATGACAAACTGAAACAGGTCATTGGATCCGACCGAAACGAAATCCACCTCTTCCATCAGTTCGTCAAGCTGCCACATCAGGCTCGGCACTTCCAGCATGGCGCCAAACAGCACGCGACTTGGCAACTGGTGCCCAAATCGCGACAAACGCCTGACTTCCTTGTTGACAAGCTCTCGCGCCAACCGCAGCTCGTTGACCTCGGTGACCATCGGCAACATCAGCCTCAGTTCCGCCCCGTCCGCCGCTTTCAACAACGCGCGCACCTGCATGCGCAGCAAACCCGGCCGGTCCAGTGAAAACCGGATCGCACGCCAACCCAGCGCCGGGTTTTCTTCTTCCGTGGAGCGGAAATAGGGCACCACCTTGTCGCCACCAATATCCAGCGTGCGGAAGGTGACCGGCCGACCACCAGCCTGAAGCATGACATTGCGGTAAAGGCTTTCCTGTTCATCGACCTTGGGCATGGTCGAGGCAATCATGAACTGCAGTTCGGTGCGAAACAGGCCGATACCGCTGGCGCCCGATTCAGTCAGTTGCGGCAGATCCACCAGCAGCCCGGCATTCATGTGCAGCGTGATTTCCTGGCCATCGCGGGTGCGCGATTCGACATCCCGCAGGGCGCGGAACTGCTCCTGCCGCTTGGCACGGAAACGTACCTTGTCGGCATAGGCGCTCTCGATATCGGCCACCGGCCGAAGATGTACAACACCGTCCTCGCCATCAACGATGATCGCGTCGCGGTTTTCCGCAAGGGAGGAGATGCCAATCACCTGGCCGACCACCGGAATACCCATGGCGCGGGCGACGATCACCACATGGCTGGTCACCGCGCCATCCTCAAGCACCAGACCCCGCAACGAATCGCGTGGATAATCCAGCAATTCGGCCGCCCCCATGGCACGGGCAACAATGATGGCATCTTGCGGAAGGCCGGAGCCACCCGGCACGAATCCGGTCAGTTGTCTGAGCAGACGGTTGGCCAGATCGTCAAAATCGTGCAACCGCTCGCGCAAATAGGGATCGGTCATATGGATCATGCGCGCACGCGTGTCGCTTTGCACCTTTTCCACTGCCGCCTCGCAGGTCAGCCCGTTGCGGATGGCTTCTTCGAGCTTCCGCACCCAACCGCGGTCATGCGCAAACATCCGGTAGGCTTCCAGCACTGCCCGGTGTTCGCCCTCCATCGACACGTCACGTCGTGACAACATGTCGTCGATCGAGATCCTCAGCGACCCGAGCGCCTCATCCAGCCGCTGCAGTTCGGCATCAATGTCGTCATTGAGCAGGTCAGTGACGACAATTCGCGGCTCGTGCAGGATTACGTGCCCTAACCCGATGCCCTCGCCATAGGCATCGCCCTCGATTGTTACTGGCCGGCTCAGGTCCAGTTCCATTCCCGAGCGAGTTATCTGCTTGAGGTCGCCCGTGGCGATCATCTCGGCAAGCACCATTGAGGTGGTTTCGAGCGCCTCGACCTCTTCTTCGCGGTATTTCCGGTGCGCCTTGTTCTGAAGCACGAGAACGCCGAGCGACCGCCCGGCTCTCAGGATCGGAACACCAAGGAAGGAATTGTATATTTCCTCTCCGGTCTCCGGCAGATAGGTGAAGGCCGCGTGGGTCCGGGCGTCAGACAAATTGAGCGAGCGTGCGCTGGCGGCAATGGTGCCGACCAGGCCCTGGCCCATTTTCAGTTGCGCCAGGTGGACCGAATCCTTGTTCAGCCCTTCGGTGGCAAACAGTTCCAGCACGCCATCGGCACGCAGCACATAAAACGAGCACACTTCGGCGACCATATTGGACGCAATCTGGCGAACGATCTGGTCAAGGCGCTCCTGCGGCTCAAGGGGCTCCGCCATCAGTTCGCGCAGCCGCCTGAGAAGGACGCGCGGACCCGTTGAAAGGTCTCTCATCGCGCTTCATTCTCCAATTCAAGTAGCCGGCCCGGGAAGTTCCGCCAACTCAAGGCTCGGCAATGGCCGGCTTGGTAGCGTCCCCGCTGGTCTCGGGTCGAGATCTGACTATGTCTTATCGAGACCATAGACGGAATGCAAAGTTCTTACCGCCAACTCGGCATAAGCACCGTCAATCAAGATCGAAATCTTGATTTCAGACGTAGTTATCGCCTTGATATTGATCGATTTTTCGGCAAGCGCCTTGAACGCAGTGGCAGCCACCCCAGCGTGGCTGCGCATGCCGATGCCGATCACCGAGACCTTTGCCAGACCTGATTCGCTCTGAACCACGTCATAGCCGATGCTGCTCTTGTTCTGCTCCAGAACCGACAACGCCTTGGGGGCATCACTGGTCGGCACGGTAAATGTCATGTCGGTGCGCGAACCATCTTCGGAGATATTCTGGACGATCATGTCAACATTGATATGGGAATCGGCCAGCGGGCCGAAAATTGCTGCCGATACGCCAGGTCGGTCAGCCAACCGCCGGAGTGAAATCTGAGCTTCATCCTTGGCATAGGCGATGCCAGTAACGACTTCCTGTTCCACGATTTCTTCCTCGTCGCAAATAAGAGTTCCGGGCGGATTGCTCGGGTCGCCCATTCCGGGTGCGTCCGGATCATCGAAGCTGGAGCGCACGAAGGTTCTGACCTTGTGCAGCATCGCCAGTTCCACCGAGCGGACCTGCAGTACCTTGGCGCCAAGCGAGGCCATCTCGAGCATTTCCTCGAACGCGATTTTCTTCATCCGCCGCGCCTTGGGTTCAACCCGCGGATCGGTTGTATAGACACCGTCGACATCGGTATAGATATCACAGCGGTCAGCCTTAACGGCCGCGGCGATCGCCACCGCACTGGTATCGGAGCCCCCGCGTCCCAGCGTCGCCAGCCGGTTGTCGGGACCGACGCCCTGAAAGCCAGCAACCACGGCGACCTGGCCAATCTCGAACCGCTTGATAAGTTCGGTGCCGTCGATATCGACGATCCGCGCCGCACCATGCGCATTGTCGGTCTTCACCGGAATCTGCCAGCCATGCCAGGACCGGGCGTCAACGCCCATTGATTGCAGGGCAATTGCCAGCAAGCCGCTGGTTACCTGCTCTCCCGAAGCAACAATCGCATCATATTCGCGAGCGTCGTAAAATGATGCATCGGCGCCTGCCACTTTCGGCATCGCCTGAACCCAGTCGACCAATTCATTGGTCTTGCCGGCCATCGCCGACACCACCACGGCAACCTGATTGCCGGCGTCGACTTCCCGTTTGACATGCCGGGCCACATTATGGATCCGGTCAAGGTCGGCAACCGACGTGCCGCCAAACTTCATCACTATGCGGGCCATATCAAACTATCCGCTGGGTAGCCCGGAACCGGGCAAGAAAAAACGCTCCGGATGCCGGAGCGGAAGGACGCGGTCTCATAACCAATAATCCACGTGGCTGCAACTGGAGCCGCGATGTTACATTGACTGCCCTTGACAAGGCGGGCCCGACGCCCGAGTTGATGGATCGGGACAAACCCGGGAGAAAACCGATGAGCCAAGCCACTCGGACAACCATTGACCAGGGCGAGATCGAACGTTTTTCGGCTATGGCCGCGGAATGGTGGAGCCCGACGGGAAAATTCCGTCCCTTGCACAAATTCAATCCGGTTCGGCTGAGCTACATTCGGGACCAGGTTGCCGCCCATTATGGCCGCGACCCGAAATCCGACCAGCCGCTGGCGGGTCTGAGAGTTCTCGACATTGGCTGCGGCGGAGGTCTGCTGTCAGAGCCGATGGCGCGCATGGGCGCGGAAGTGCTCGGCGCCGATGCCTCGCGCACCAATGTTGAAGTAGCAGCCATCCATGCCGCCCAGACCGGCGTTGAGGTCACCTACGAAGCGGTGACATCGGAGGAATTGGCCGCACGCGGCGAGCGCTTTGACATTGTTCTCAACATGGAAGTGGTCGAGCACGTCGCCGATGTCGACCTGTTCCTGTCTTCTTGTGCTGAAATGGTCAAACCCGGCGGGCTGATGTTCATCGCCACCATCAACCGCACCATGAAAGCCATGGCGCTGGCGATTGTAGGGGCGGAATATGTCCTGCGCTGGCTGCCGCGCGGCACCCATCAGTACGAAAAACTGGTTCGACCGGAAGAAATCGAGGCTCCGCTTCTGGCATCTGGATTGAGCATCATCGACCGGACCGGCGTATTCTACAGTCCCCTGCAGGACCAGTGGAAATTGTCGCGCGACATGGATGTCAATTACATGATGCTCGCCAAACGCCCCAAGGTCGGATGATACCTCGGCTTCAGGCCAACAAAACCGGGCGCCTTTTCGGCTACGACAAAGTTCAAGGGTTCCTGGTGCGCGCACCCTGCACTTCGGACGCAGCATAAGCGGCCACGTGCAAACCGAAATTTTAGACCGCGGGGTGAATGCCGCAGGCACTCACCTCAACTCAGATCCTCTGGAAGGTCCGGCAACGGTGCAATGCCGATGCCCTCCTCGACCAGCGCCCGCGCATCTTCCTGCGACGCCTTGCCGATAATACCCCGCGCCTCGGTCTCTCCATGATGGATCTTGCGTGCTTCATCGGGAAAACGGTCGCCGACATCTTCGGAATTGTCACGTACCACCTTCACCATCTCCCTGAGCTTGCGCAGCATCTCCTGCTTTTCCGGGGCCATCGCCAGCGGACGCTTGTCCTGTTCGCGTGATACCGAGACGGAAGGCGTCATCAGCGCCTTGCTGATGGCGTGCGAGCCACAGGAGGGGCATTCGACCAGTCCACGTTCAATCTGCGCATCAAAATCCGTGCTCGAAGAAAACCATCCTTCGAACTCGTGGTCATTGTCGCATTGCAAATTGAACTTGATCACGCCACACGCACTCCTTCTGTTATCTTCTGCTGGCCATCGACCCGGTAATTCCGCGCATTTTTAAGATTGGGGATCTTGGCCCGCGCTGCCTTCACGTCATCCAGCGCCAGACTGGCAATCACCACACCCGGATCATCGCCCTCGACCTCGGCAAGCACCCGGCCCCAGGGATCGACGATGATCGAATGCCCATAGGTCTCGCGGCCGTCCTCATGCACGCCGCCTTGCGCCGCGGATACCACGAAAGCCCCATTTTCAATCGCCCGCGCGCGCTGCAGCACATGCCAATGCGCTTCGCCTGTCTGCCGGGTAAATGCCGCCGGCGCGGTCAGGATCTCGGCTCCCGCCAGCGCCAGGTCGCGAAACAAATTCGGGAATCGGATGTCATAGCAGATCCCCATCCCCACTCGCGCGCCACCAATATCAACCGACTGCGCCACCTCGCCGGGCCGGTAAAGCGCGCTCTCGCGCCAGCTTTCGCCATTGTCCAGATCCACATCGAACATGTGGATCTTGTCATAGCGCGCCAGTAAACCACCATCCGGTCCGAACACCACGCCACGATTGGCGGCCATGCCATTGCCCGCGGCAACCGCGGTCGATCCGATATGAAGGTGAATTCCCAACTCGCCGGCCAGCGCAGAGGCTGCGGCCAGAACCGGATCGTCGGCTTCGGATGCAAGTATTTGCTGTAGCGCCGCCCGGTTGCGCTGCACTGCGCCGGTCATTTCCGGCGTTTGCACATACTGCGCACCACGAGAGGCAGCCTCGCGAACCAGCTCATCCATGACCGCAATATTGGCCTGCGGGGACACGCCGGACCGCATCTGGATGGCTGCGACCACGAATTCACTCATCGCCTCAGGCTCCCGCCAACATCGGGTCGAGCTTGCCGGCACGTTCCAGCGCGAGCAATTCGTCACAACCGCCAACATGGGTGCTATCAATGAAAATCTGCGGGAATGTCGCTCGGCCATTGGCTTTGCCGATCATCTCCTGGCGAAGGTCCGGCGAGAACGTCGCATCATGTTCGGTAAAGCTCACGCCCTTGCCCTCCAGCAGTCGCTTGGCTGCAGTGCAATACCCACAAAATTGTCGCGTATAAATTGTTACTTCAGCCATGCGGTTCTCCAAGGGTTTCGGGCGGCCAGCCCTCTTCGGCGTGTGGCCAGGCCTCCTAGGCATATAGGGTTTCCTCTCCCGACCTTGCAACCCTGGCAAAAGTCAGAACATTGACCTCACCAACACCGCCGCGCTTGAGCGCCCGTGTCGCCGCCTCCACCGTAGCCCCGGTGGTCAACACGTCGTCGACCAACAACACCCGAGTGCCGAAAAGATGCGGCTTCTGCGTCTCCGGCATTCTGAACGCCCCTCGCACATTATCCTGCCGTGCCCTCAACCCCAATCCCACCTGCCGCTGGGTGGCGCGGACCCGATGCAACCCCGCTGGCAGGAAACGCTTGCCCGACAGCCGGGCAACTGCCCGCGCAAGCTCGGCGGATTGATTGTAGTGACGCGAAAACAGCCGTCGCCGGTGTAACGGCACGGCAATGATCACATCGCTGTCGTCGATCACGTCGCGGCCAGCGCGGACCATCCAGGCGGCCATCATTTCGGCGAGATCGGCGCGGTCGGAATATTTCAGGCCCTGGGCAATTCTGCGCGCCACACCATCATAAAGCACCGCTGCCCGCGCCTTGCCATAGGCCGGCGGCTGGGCGATCGCTTCGGGTGAAACCAGTCCTTCGCCGCGATCATGGTCAAATGGCGCACCGGTTATTTCGCAATAGGGCCGTTCAATGAACCGCACGCTCTGCCAGCAGACAGAACAAAGAGCCGCGTGATCACCAGTCATGATTCCGCAGCCGGCGCAAATTGGTGGATAGACAAGCCGCATCACTTGCCCGCCTGCGCTGCGGAGCGCAAACGCCAGATGATGCAGTGGATTGCCTGATCCCCGGATCTCCATTTATTGACATTAGCCCCGTTCCATCCAACAAGCGAGCCAATCACCAGTAGCCGGAGCAAGACATGGACCAATTGTTTGACCACGCGCTCATGCGCCAACGTCGCGAGCGCGCCCGTGTGGGTTTCCAGCCCGGTGCAGATTTTCTGGTCCGCAGGGTCGCCGAGGACATGGCTGAGCGCCTATCCGTCGTTGCGCGTCATTTCGACCAACCGGTGCAACTGCATGGCGGATTGCCACTTGCTGCCGACCTGATGCAGGCAACCGGGAAAACCGAAGAATTCAGTTTCATAGATTGCTGCCAGATGCCAGGTCTGGAGGGTCGCGGCCTCACCCTGGCCCCTCCCGATCTCGCCCCGCTTGAGCCGCAAAGCGTGGATCTGGCGATCTCCCCACTGGCCTTGCACCTGACCAACGATACACCCGGGATTCTGGTGCAATTGCGCAGGGCGCTCAAGCCGGATGGCTTGTTGCTCGCTGCCACACCCGGTGCCGGCACGCTTGCCGAATTGCGCGAGGCGCTGCTGGCCGCCGAAAGCGAACTCTCCGGCGGGGCAAATGCCAGGGTGCACCCCTTTGCCGACATCCGCGACTATGGCGGGCTGCTGCAACGCGCCGGTTTCGCCCTGCCGGTCACCGACATTGAAGAAGTCGTCGTACGCTATGATGATATGTTCGCCCTGCTGCGCGATCTGCGCGGCATGGGCATGACCTCGATCTTGAGCGACCGCAGCCGTCGACCGGGTCATAAGGCCATGTTCCTGCGGGCAGCAGAGATCTATGCTGAACGTTTTTCAGACCCGGACGGTCGCATACGTGCCAGTTTCCCGGTCATTCACTTATCGGGGTGGGCGCCACACGAAAGTCAGCAAAAACCACTCAAGCCGGGCTCTGCCAAGGCGCGGCTTGCTGACGCGCTGAAGGCCCCGGAACAAAAACTGCCGCGTTGAGAGAAAGCCTGGGTAAAGTCAGGAAGGCCTACTGGCTGTTGACCAGGTGCTGTGAAGCGCCATCGAGGGTGTTGTTGATGGCGTTTCCGAGCGTGGAGGCGCCAACCACCAGGGCGATCGAAAGAAATCCTGCGATCAGCCCATACTCGATTGCGGTGGCACCGCTCTTGTCTCTCAGGAACCAAGTCATCACTGTTTTCATATCGAAATTCCGACTCCGGGGTCTAGGGGAAATACGCAATCTGCCTTAGCAATCCCCGCTGGTCCGGCCATCCGTTCGAATAATGCACACGGCGCCGGGAATATCCTGCAGGATCGATTTTCGCACCGTGTAAAACGATCCGCTCGAACGTTGCTGAATTGAACCAGTGGTGATGTTGTCGTACTGGGAAGGAGACCAGGCAACCCGGGATGTCGTGGTGCGATCGGCGACAATCGGCGTCAGGATCGTCGCCACCGCAATGGCAGCAGTCCCAAATAACAATGCCACGCGAACCGCACCAAACCGCTTGCGCTGGTTTTCACCGCCAGATCTATCCATCACTGTTACCCAAAAATCGTCGCTGGCCATGGTGCCTCCACTGAGAACCCTTACCGGATTCATCGTTCGGGGTGATTGTGGCGTGCTAGAATTGAGGATTGATTAACGCTGATATCATGTTGGTCGTTTCGACCATATGGCGGCAGGAAATTACAGCAGATCGATCAGATGCGGAATCAACGGCTCGTCAGCCGGCGGCATCGGATAGGTGCGCATGTCCCGCGGTCGGACCCATTTGAGCGCCTGCCCTTCAAGCCCGCGTGCCGGGCCCTCGAATCGCCTGCAGACAAACAGCGGCATCAGCAGATGAAACTCGTCATAGCTGTGGCTGGCGAATGTCAGCGGCGCGAGGCAATCGGTCTTGGTCGTGACCCCAAGCTCTTCCATCAGCTCACGGATCAGGGCGATTTCCGGGGTTTCACCCGGTTCCACCTTGCCACCGGGAAATTCCCACAATCCCGCCAGCTTCTTGCCCTCGGGACGTTGCGACAACAACACCCGCCCATCGGCATCGACCAGCGCGCATGCGACAACCAGCAGCGTTTTCTTGCCTGTCATGAATTCACTGTCCCGGTTTCAGGCGATAGGCGTAGCGATAGACCTCGGTAAAGCCGAGCCCCTTATACAGCGCAACCGCGGCCTTATTGGCGGTTTCCACTTGCAGCCACGCCGTCTCGGCGCCACGATGACGCGCCCAGCGGAGCGCAGCCCGGATCACACCCCTACCATGTCCGGCGCGTCGTGCATCGGCACGGGTGGCAAGCTCGAACAACCCGGCCATGTCGTTATCATGAACGCAAAGCGCTGTGGCCGTCGGGCCGGTATTGTCGTCTTCGATCACGAACAAACCGCTTGGCGGCCGTATCGAACTCAGGACTTCGGTCAATCCGGCCTTTAATGATTGATCACGGCCATGAACCATGATCGCCGCATCGACATAGCGGCCGATATCGCGAACCGGCAGATAATCCATACCACCATCGATATCCAGCCGGTCGATCGCCCCGGCCATGACGATTGTCTCGTCGAACCGGCGCCAGCCATGCGCGTCCAAAAAAGTCTCGAGTTGAGGCGGCGCCAGCGGCGATTGCCGAAACACGAGCGGCCTGTCATAGGCATCGAACCGGCGCGCAGCCCGTTCAACCCTGATCTCGATATCACCGTGATCTGACGGATCGAGAGGATTGACCGAATTTAGCCGCTTGGAAGGATGGCCCGCAGTCAAGCGGATCTGCCAGCTGCCGTCATACTGAATCGATGCCGCCGGCCATGCCCGAAATCCGACCGCTTCCAATCGTCTGACAATTGCAAGATTGGGCACTATGCGCTCCACGCTCGGTGGTTCGGACAGATCATCAACTCCGGTAGTCGCCATTGATCTCAACATATGCCTTGGTCAGGTCACAGGTAAACACCCGCGCCTTGCCGCGTCCAATTCCAAGATCAACCCTGATGGTGATCTCGTCGCGTTTCATCACGTCTGACGCAGCCGCTTCGCTGTAGTCGGGATCCCGCTCGCCATCGACCGCAACCCGGATGTCGCCGAACCAGATGGCCAGCTTGTCCCGCTCGGCCTTCTCGCCGGCCTTGCCGACTGCCATGACGACACGACCCCAATTGGCATCTTCGCCCGCAATCGCGGTTTTGACCAGTGGTGAATTGGCAATCGACCTGGCGATGCGGCCCGCCGCCTTTGCCGAGGCTGCGCCGGTAACAAGTATTTCTACCTGCTTGCGCGCCCCCTCGCCGTCACGAACGACCTGGATCGCCAGATCCTCCATAAGGCCGGCTAGTGCCTTCGAAAAAGCCCGCGCACGAGGGTCACTCGCCGTCGATATTACCTCGGCTCCCTGCTCCGAGGCAGCCCCGGTCGCAAACACCATCAGCGTGTCGGAAGTGGAGGTGTCGCTGTCAACAGTGACCGCATTGAAGGTTGAACCGACGTACCGGCTGAGCATTGCCTGCAGTGCCGCCGCCTCGATGTTGGCGTCGGTGACGATGAAGGAAAGCATGGTCGCCATATCCGGGGCAATCATACCCGCACCCTTGGCCATGCCGTTCAGCGTCACCGTCACGCCGTCGATCCGCGCCGTCCGTGTGGCCACTTTCGGATAGGTGTCGGTGGTCATGATTGCCCGTGCCGCGTCAAGCCAGCGATCGCCGCTGGCTGAGGCCGCCATCTGCCCGAGCACGGTTACGAATTTGCTCGCATCCAGCGGTTCTCCAATCACGCCGGTCGACGCCAAGAATACTTCGGCTTCACTGCACCCGACGGCTTCCGCCGCAGCACGGGCCGTCAATGCCGTTGAAGCGCGCCCCTTCTGACCGGTAAACGCGTTGGCGTTGCCCGAATTGACCACCAGCGCCCGCGCCTGGCCTCCACCGAGATTGGCACGGCAGAAGTCAACTGGCGCCGAAGGGCATTTCGAGGTCGTGAACACGCCAGCCACCGCCGCCGGCCGATCAAACACCATCAGCATCACGTCCGTGCGACCAGCGTATTTGATCCCGGCCGCGGCGGTTTCTATGCGCGCGCCCCTGATCGGGGGCAGCGCGGCATAGGTTTTCGGAGCCAGGGGGGAAATGTCGCCGGACATGCGTTTGAACCTTGTTTGACGGACATTATCGGCCCGAAAATGCTCTTAGGGTTGCTTGGTGATCGCCTCGTAGGCCGTCTTCAGATCCGGATCGACAACCTCGATCTCGACCCCTTCGCGGGCATCGCGGATGAGCTCTGCGTACCGCTCGCGCATCACCATCTGACGAACCTGAGCCGCAACTTCCTCAAACGCCGGCGGCGCTGTTTCCCTGCGGTCTTCAAGCTTGATCACATGCCAGCCGAACTGGGTCTTGATCGGTTCCTTGGCATATTCACCTTTATTCAGGGCAAAAGCTGCCGCCTCGAATTCCGGCACCATGCGGCCCTTGGTGAAATAGCCGAGATCGCCACCCTGTGCCGCGCTCGGTCCGGTCGACTTCTCTTTTGCCAGTTCGGCGAAATCCTTGCCGGCTTCAAGCTCGGCAATGACTGCCTTGGCTTCTTCTTCGGTTTTGAGCAGGATATGACGCGCGCTGATTTCTTCTTCCGGCGGCGTGGCCGCGATTTCCTTTTCATAGCGCGCCTTGACGTCGGCCTCGGTGACCGGATCAACAACGGTGGCCTTGAAAAGCGCATTGTGCAGAGCACGGTCGCGCTGGAACGCCATCAATTTTTTGAAATCATCGGTCTCGTCGAGCTTCTCGCCTTCGGCTTTGTGCGCCAGTGTCTTGATATCGATAATGGCAGCAAGAGCTGCGACCCGGCGCTGTTCTGCAGGAAGCTTGTCGAACTGCGGGTCGAGGTCGCCCTCAGCCATATTCAGCTCCGAGGTCCGAATTTCAGCCCCCGCAACAGTCGCGACCACCGGATCGGCCTCTTCAGCGGCATGACCATGCACCGGCAGGAAGGCAATGGTCGTCAAGAGGAGCGTGGCTGTAAGCTGCGATAAGCGCATGGACTAACCTTTCATTGGGAAGCATCTTTCGACAGCCACCCCTGTACCGAGGAGAAGTTGGCCATCTTATGACGGCCCTTTGCCGCCGTTGACATCGTTCAACCCCCCTCTTATCTGTCAGCCAACCGTCCGTCCAGATGACTTTCACCCGGTGAAGGTGGTTTGGACTACGATTCCAACCGTTTCACCGGCTGCCATCCAGCGCCGGTTCTCCGCTCTGCCGCCCGCGCAGTCTCAAGAAAGGACCATTACAATGGTCAAGATCGGCGCTATCGCCCGCAAAATGTTCGGCTCATCCAATGATCGTCGGATCCGGGCCTACAATCCAAAAATAGCTGCCATCAATGCTCTGGAGCCGGAAATCAGTGCCCTGAGCGATGCTGACCTTGCCGCCCGCACGACACAATTTCGTGAGCAGATCGCAGCAGGCGCCAAGCTCGACGACCTGTTGATCCCGGCCTTTGCCACTGTTCGCGAGGCAGCTCGCCGGGCCATCGGCCTGCGCCCCTTCGATGTCCAGTTGATCGGCGGCATCATTCTCAATGAAAACGCCATTGCCGAGATGAAGACCGGCGAAGGTAAAACGCTGGTCGCGACCCTTCCGGTCTATCTCAACGCGCTTTCCGGCAAGGGCGTGCATGTGGTTACCGTCAACGATTACCTGGCTACCCGCGACGCCGAATGGATGAGCCAGATCTACAGCTTCCTTGGCCTGACCACCGGCATTATCGGTCACGGCATGGACGATGATGAACGCCGCGCTGCCTACGCCTGCGACATCACCTATGCCACCAACAACGAGCTCGGCTTCGATTATCTGCGCGACAACATGAAGTATGACCGCGCCCAGATGGTGCAGCGCGGGCACAATTACGCCATCGTCGACGAGGTCGATTCAATTCTTGTTGACGAAGCGCGCACGCCGCTGATCATTTCCGGACCGCTGGACGACCGCTCGACGCTTTACAACAGCATCGACACACTGATCCAGAAGCTCGAACCCGACGATTACGAGATTGACGAAAAGCAGCGCTCGGCCACTTTCACCGAAGTTGGCACCGAGAAGCTGGAAGCCATGCTGACCGAAGCCGGCATGCTCAAGGGCGAATCGCTCTATGACGTCGAGAACGTCGCGGTCGTGCACCACATCAACAATGCGCTGAAGGCGCACCGGCTGTTCGCACGCGACAAGGATTACATCGTCCGCAACGACGAAATCGTCATCATTGACGAATTCACCGGCCGCATGATGCCGGGCCGCCGCTATTCGGAAGGCCAGCATCAGGCGCTTGAGGCCAAGGAAGGCGTCAAGATCCAGCCGGAAAACCAGACGCTGGCTTCCATCACCTTCCAGAACTATTTCCGGATGTACGACAAGCTTGGCGGCATGACCGGCACTGCGGCCACCGAAGCCGAGGAATTTGGCAATATTTACGGCCTCGACGTCGTCGAAGTGCCGACCAATGTTCCCATCGCCCGTATCGACGAAGACGACGAGGTCTACCGCACGGTCGAGGAAAAATACCAGGCCATCATCGCCGACATCAAGCAGGCGCGCGAGCGCAAGCAGCCGGTGCTGGTGGGCACCACCTCGATCGAGAAATCGGAAATCCTGGCCGAACTGCTGCGCAAGGAAGGCCTGACCGATTTCAAGGTGCTCAATGCCCGCTATCACGAGCAGGAAGCCTATATCGTCTCTCAGGCCGGCGTACCCGGCGCAATTACCATTGCCACCAACATGGCAGGCCGCGGAACCGACATCCAGCTCGGCGGCAATGCCGACATGCGTGTCGCCCAGGAACTTGGCGACATGCCCGAAGGCCCCGAGCGCGACAAGCGCGAACAGGAAATCCGCGCTGAAATCCAGGCGCTCAAGGACGAGGCACGTGCGGCCGGCGGGCTTTACGTGCTCGCCACAGAGCGCCATGAAAGCCGCCGCATCGACAATCAGTTGCGCGGCCGTTCCGGTCGTCAGGGTGACCCTGGCCGCTCCAAGTTCTTCCTGTCGCTGCAAGATGACCTGATGCGCATCTTCGGCTCCGAGCGGATGGACGGCATGCTCAAGTCGCTCGGCCTCAAGGAAGGCGAGGCGATTGTCCATCCCTGGATCAACAAGGCGCTGGAACGCGCTCAGAAAAAGGTCGAGGCGCGCAACTTCGACATCCGGAAGAACCTGCTCCAGTACGATGACGTGATGAACGACCAGCGCAAGGTCATCTTTGATCAGCGCAAGGAACTGATGGACGCGGAATCGGTTTCCGAAATCATCGCCGACATGCGCCAGGAAGTGATCGACGGCCTCGTCAACCTGCATATTCCGGAGCGGGCCTATGCCGAGCAGTGGAATGTTGTCGAACTGAAAAAGGGCGTGGAGGCTTATCTCAATCTGGACCTGCCGATTGAGGAATGGGCTGCAGAAGAAGGAATTGCCGAGGACGACATCCGCGCCCGCATCACCGAAGCAGCTGACAAAATGGCGGCCGAACGCGCTGAACGGTTCGGCCCGGAAGTTACCAACTATGTAGAAAAATCGGTTGTCCTTCAAACCCTTGACCATCTCTGGCGCGAACAGCTGGTCAATCTCGACCATCTTCGTTCGGTGGTCGGGTTCCGCGGTTACGGCCAGCGCGACCCGCTTCAGGAATACAAATCCGAAGCCTTTGAACTTTTCCAGGCGTTGCTTGCTAATCTGCGTCAGGCCGTCATGGCTCAGCTGATGCGCGTCGAAATAGTTCGCGAAGCTGCACCCGAACCAGCCCTGCCTGAAGGCATGGAAGCTCACCATCTCGATCCCAACACCGGGGAAGATGAATTCGATCCGGAACAGGCCCTTTCGGCAGCAGCTCTCGGTGTCGTATCACCGGAAGACCGCGACCCCGAGAATCCGGAAACCTGGGGCAAGGTCGGCCGCAACGAGGCCTGCCCTTGCGGTTCTGGCAAGAAATACAAGCATTGCCACGGCGCTTTCTGAAACGCTTCCCGGCCGGATTAAGCCATTCAGCCGGGACAGTTTTACCTTGAAAACTTGGATTTTGGCGCGGTTCTTCCCGACTGGGACGGCCGCGCCTGAAGGCGTTGCGACGGAGCTGGTCCCGGCCACTGGCGCAGAGGCTTTTGTGCACGCCGGCCAAACCGTTTCTTAACATCGCCATGCCAAGGTGCCCGAACAGCAATGGGTACAGTTTTGAGCATGACCTTGATCGACACCGCCGGCAAGATGCTGCCGCCGCGCTACGCCGCGCGGCTGACGCTGGCACTCGACCATCTGTCAACTGTCATCACCGCCGGTGACGAGACCAGCCAGGCCCAGCGCATGGCCATGATCGCCTTTGCCATCCGCATTGTCAGCGCCGCGATCGCTTTTGTCTCGCAGATCATTCTGGCGCGGCTGATGGGCGAGTTCGAATACGGCGTATTTGTCTTCGTCTGGGTGATCGCGGTGATCCTGGGCAACCTTTCCTGCCTCGGTTTTCACACCGCCGTCATCCGTTTCCTGCCGCAATACCGCAATGACGGCGCCGAAGCGGCGATCAACGGACTAACAGCGACCGCGCGGATTTTCGCCATGGTCTCGGCGACACTGATCGCTGCCACCGGCATTGCCGCGCTCTACATGCTCGGTGACCGGATCGAAGCCCATTACATCCAGCCGCTGTTCATCGGCGCTTTCGCGCTGCCAATGATCGCGCTCGGCGATGTCCTTGATGGCACCGCCCGCGCCAATGGCTGGCCGGTGCATGCCTTGAGCCCGACCTATATTGTAAGGCCACTGTTGATTCTCGCCTTTGTCGGGGCCGCCGTCGGTCTCGGCCAGGTGGCCAATGCCGACACCGCCATTCTGGCGACACTTGCCGCAGCCTACCTGACCACTGTGGTTCAGTTCCTGACCATTACCGCCAGACTGCGGAACCGGTTTCCGGCCCGCAAGCTCGAGATCCATTTCCGTGCATGGTTGCTGGTGGCACTCCCGATCTTCCTGATCGAGGGTTTCTATTTCATGCTTACCAATGCCGATGTCGTCATCGTCGGCTTCTATCTGCCGCCCGAAAAGGTCGCGGTCTATTTCGCCGCAGCCAAAACCATGGCGCTGGTGCATTTCGTCTATTTCGCCGTCAAGGCAGCCGCTGCACAACGTTTTTCCGGCCTGGTCTCGGGCAACGACCGGTCAGCGCTTGCAACCTTCGCACGCCAGACCGTGCAGTGGACGTTCTGGCCGTCGCTGCTGGTCGGTGTCCTGGTCATAGCCGCCGGGCCGTTTCTTCTGTCGCTGTTCGGCCCCGCCTTCACCGAAGGGCACATGGTCATGGTCGTGCTGTTTGCGGGCATCATCGCCAAGGCTATGGTCGGCCCCGGTGAAGTCTTGCTGACCATGGCCGGCGAACAGAAGGTTTGCGCGGCAATCTACGGTTTCGCACTGGCGGCAAATCTTGGGCTCAACATCGTCCTGATTCCCGCCTGGGGCCTGCTTGGCGCGGCCACCGCCACCGCTGCGGCGATGGTGATTGAAGCCGTTGCCCTGCATTTCATCGTTCGCCGCAGGCTGGGCATAATCATGTTCATTGCCGCACGTTCGAGGCCGGTTCCCGCCTTGTCTGCAACGGAGGAACGCTAACATGGCTTCGAGCCCCATCGTTCAGGAAGGCGTCGGCAGCCAGGCAAATTCGCTGATTGGCGAGTTTGCCGATGTCGAGACCGCCCGCCCCGTCCCCGAGCGCGATATCCCGGTTGGCCGCCCCGGCCGACACCTGGCAATTTACCCGGCCCGCGCCGGCTATGAACTGCAGGAAGAACTCGATTTTCTGACCAACCGGGCAATCGAGCCGAACGTGTTCTTTTCCGGCCGGTTTCTGGCGCCGGCGATGCCGCGGCTCGAGGACCGCATCATCCGCCTGATGCTGATGCGCGACGAAAGCGAAACTAGCTCACGCATGCGTCTGCTGTTGCCGTTTTCCGTCGAAAAACCTGGGTTTTCCGTCGGCGCCTCGATCATTCGCGCCTGGGCCAATCCGTTTGGACCGCAGGGAACGCCGCTGCTCGACCGCGAGGGCGCGGCCGAAACGCTCGACAACATGCTGGAAGCCCTTGGCAACAAGGATTCGGGATTACCGGACATCCTGGTGCTTCCGGACATGCGCCTGAAGGGCCCGGTTGCAGCGCTGCTGCGCGCCGTGGCGCTGGGGCGCAATCTCTCCGTGGTCGAAACCGACCAGGTGGAACGGCCGTTTCTCGAAAGCAGCCTGGACGGTGACGAATACCTCGCCAAATCCATTTCCGGCAAACATCGCCACGAGCTCCGTCGCCAATGGCGCCGGCTTTCCGAACATGGCGAGGTGAGCTACATGGTTGCCCGTCAGCCCGAGGAAATCCGTCATCACCTTGAGGAATTTCTCACGCTCGAGGATTCCGGCTGGAAGGGTCGCCGCAGGACTGCGATGGTGGCCGACCGCTATCGCGCTGCGTTTGCCCGCGAGGCAATCAACAGCCTCGCCGAAACCGACAGCGTGCGCATCCACAGCCTGGCCCTGAACGGCGAGGCGATCGCCTCGATGGTCGTGTTTGTCTCGGCCGGCGAGTCCTGGACCTGGAAAACCGCCTATAATGAAACTTGGGCGCGCTATTCACCGGGCAAGCTGCTGGTCGACCGGTTGACCGAATGGCATCTCGACGATCTCAACATCAGTCGCACTGATTCCTGTGCCGTGCCGGATCATCCGATCATGAGCAAATTCTGGACCGAACGCGAAAGCGTAGGGACCATGGTCGTCGGGCTGCATCCCAACCGCGACCGCGATGTCCGTCAGGTTGCGACCCAGCTCCACATCTACCGCAACACCCGCAACATCGCCCGGCTGTTGCGTCAGAAAATTCGCGGCATGGCCGCCGGGCGCTAAACTTCGCTCAGGCCTCGCCAACGGCTTCCGCTCGGGACGTTTCTTCTGGCGCGCTTTCCGCCCGGGCCTCCGCAATAGCCCTGTCGCGCAGCAACCGCCGAACCACCTTGCCGGTGGTGGTCAACGGCAGATCATCGACAAAGTCGATTTCACGCGGATATTCATGCGCCGACAGGCGGGTCTTGACCCAGTCCCGGATCGAGCCGGAAAGATCCTCGTCAATTACTATCCCCGGGGTCAGTACGATATAGGCCTTGACGATTTCGGTGCGCACCTTGTCGGGCTTGCCGACCGCCGCCGCCAGCGCCACCGCCGGATGTCCGGTCAGACAATCCTCGATCTCTCCGGGACCGATACGGTACCCCGCCGATGTGATCACATCATCATCGCGCCCGAAGAACGAGAAATAGCCGTCAGCGTCACGCACGCCCTGGTCGCCTGTCAGCATCCAGTCGCCGATGAACTTGGCGTCAGTTGCTTCCTGGTTGTGCCAATAGCCTAGAAACATCACCGGATCAGGGCGTCTGACCGCGATCTGACCTGAAACACCGTCGGCCACCTCGGCGCCATCGGCGTCAATTACCGCCACTCGGTGTCCCGGCACCGGCTTGCCGATGGCGCCGCCACGGCTCACCCCCAAACTGGCGATGGACGAAAGCACCAGATTGCACTCGGTCTGGCCATAGAACTCGTTGATGGTCAGTCCCAGTACCCGTTTTGCCCAGTCATAGGTCTCCCGACCCAGCGCCTCGCCACCCGATCCGATCGTACGCAGATCGAGCTGGTGGCGCGACAAGGGATCCTGCACCGTACGCATGATCCGAAGCGCGGTGGGGGGGATAAAGACATTGCGGACTTTCATGTCCGCCATGATCCGGTAGGCCAGTTCGGGATCGAATTTCTGTGCCTGTGACGACACCACCGGCACCCCGAGCAGCAAGCCCGGCAACATCACATTGAGAAGACCTCCGGCCCAGGCCCAATCCGCCGGGGTCCACAGCTTGTCGCCCGGCTGCGGCAGGAATTCGTGATGGGTCTGCACGCCGGGAATGTGGCCGATGAGCACCTGGTGGGCATGCAACGCCCCCTTGGGGGCGCCGGTCGTTCCCGAGGTGAAGATCATCAACGCCGGATCTTCGGCGCGGGTCGCATTCTCGATCACTGCGTCGGAATGGCTGTTCTCGAGCGCTTCAAAATCCTCATCCGAACCGGCATCGCCACCGGCGACGATGATTGTCTCGAGCGCCGGCAGGTGCGCGGAAATGGCCTTGACCTTCTCTCGTCCGATTGCCGTCGTCACCACTCCCTTGGCCCCCGAAGCCGACAGCCGATGTGTGATCGCCTCGACCCCGAACAGCAACGCCAGCGGCACCGCAATCGCACCGATCTTGTAGATGGCAATATGGGCGATGGCGGTATGAAAGCCCTGCGGCAACATCAGCGCCACCCGGTCGCCAGTGCCAATTCCGAGCGATTTTAACGCCCGCGCGAACGCATTCGAACGGCGGGCAAGCTCGCCATAGGTCAGTTGCGCCGGTTCGCCTTCGGGATTGAAATGCTCGAGACAGACCCGATCCGGCTCGCGCGCAGCCCAGTCATCGGAAACCGCGGTGCCGATATTGAAAAATTCCGGCACATCCCACGAAAATCGCGATTCGATGTCTTCAAACGTCTGTCCGCTCGGCAACAACATTTTTGATATCTCCACATCCGCACCATGGCCGTCGCGGTCAGGCGTCCGCCTTCAACGGTTGTCGCACGGGTGCGGACTCATGCAGGCGGCAAGTTCTACGCATCAGATCAAACTACAGCGCAATTAGCCAGAACGAGCAATATCAGGCGCGGGCACCAGATTGAAGAGCCACCTAAGCGACGACGCACCAGCGGAAAACGCTAGAGTTCCCGTCGGGGCGAGCAAACGATTCAGATAGAAGAGGCAAGCAGAGGCGGGGCCAAGGCCGGATCAGCATAAATGCAGGACAAAGCGTATATGCCAGATGATACCGGAGTGGTGCCCCCTTCCGGACTCGAACCGGAACTCCTTGCAGAACCGCATTTTGAGTGCGGCGCGTCTACCAATTCCGCCAAGGGGGCTTGCACACGGTCAGACCGATGCAGACGGCGGGACTATAGTCAGGCATTTGTTTTGGTCAAACGCTTTTTCAACATCTCGCGCGCATAAAGCAATATCGATTTTGTGCTGCGGCCCGCGGTTTACGTGGACGCGCTTTCACCCTAGAACGCAGACATTGCGGCGGCGACAGGAAGGCCCTCCATGCTTCGCAAACTCTACAACTGGACCATGTCGCTGGCGGCCACGCGCCATGCCGAAAAAGCTCTTTTTGGGGTTTCGTTCGCCGAAAGCTCGTTTTTTCCGATCCCGCCGGACGTGCTGCTGATTCCCATGACCCTGGCCAAGCCGCGCAACTGGGTCCGGCTGGCGCTGATCTGCACCATCGCCTCGATCATCGGTGCTTTCGTTGGTTATGCCATTGGCATGTTTCTTTATGAAAGCATCGGCGCCTGGATTCTTGAAGCCTACGGCGCCAGCGACAAGTTCGAAAAGATCTCTGCGTGGTACAACACCTGGGGCGGCTGGGGTGTGCTGTTTGCCGCCATCACCCCGTTTCCCTACAAGGTTCTGACCATTTTCTCCGGGGTGACCGGTCTCAATCTGGTGGTGTTTGCCGCCGTCAGCCTCATCGGTCGGGCCTTCAGGTTCTTTCTGGTGACCTGGCTTCTCGCCCGCTTCGGTGAACCGATAAGGCTGTTCATCGAAAAATATCTCGGCCTTCTTTTCACCCTGTTTATGGTTCTTCTGCTGGGTGGATTTTATGCAATCAAATACGTGTTTTAATCATGACAATATCTGAACAATCCCCTCAATCAGCCAACACCACCGCCAATCGATCAAGAGCCGCAACGGCGCTGTTTCTGGCTGTGGCGATGGCCATTGTGGTCGGCTCCGCGCTCGCCTTCGAGCATATCGGTGGCTACATCCCCTGCGCGCTGTGCCTGACCCAGCGCGACCCCTACTATCTTGGCGTACCGCTGATGCTGGTAGCCGCCGTGGTCTCGGTGGCGGGCGGTCCGGCATGGATTTCCCGCGGCCTGCTGGCCGTCGGCGGTGTGCTGATGCTCTATGGCATGGTGCTGGGCGTCTATCACTCAGGTGTCGAATGGCACTGGTGGGAAGGGCCCGCGAGTTGCGCCACGTCGGCTGATGCTGTGACCAAGGACGCCGGATCGCTGCTTGGCGATCTTAGCAGCAAGAAGCCGCCATCCTGCGATGCCGCAGCGTTGCGCGTGCTCGGCCTTTCATTCGCCGGCTGGAACGTGCTGGCCAGCGCAGCCCTGGCCGCAATCGCCTTTCGCGGCGCTGCGATCAAGGGCTGAACCCGAGATCATGCCGTCGCGCAATCCTTGTCAGGGCTGCAGTTCGACATCCCAGTACAGATAATCCATCCAGCTTTCGTGCAGGAAGTTGGGCGGAAACATCCGCCCGTTGTTGTGCAGGTCCTGAACGCTTGGCCGATAGGGCGTTTGCCGCGGGATCATGCCCGCCTGCTTGGGCATCGCTCCACCCTTCCTGAGATTGCAGGGCGAACACGCCGCCACCACGTTTTCCCAGGTGGTTTCGCCGCCACACCGCCGCGGAATTACATGATCGAAGGTCAGTTCATTCAGCGAGCCGCAATACTGGCATTCAAACCGGTCGCGCAAGAACACGTTAAAACGCGTAAACGCGGGGAACCGCGATGGTTTGATGTAGGATTTCAGGCACACCACGCTTGGCAGCCGCATTGAAAATGAAGGCGAGGAAACCGCCTGGTCATATTCGGCGACAATCTGGACGCGATCAAGAAACACGGCCTTGACAGCATCCTGCCATGACCACAACGACAATGGATAATAACTCAACGGCCTGTAGTCAGCGTTCAGAACGAGCGCGGGCAAAGACTCTGGGGATACAAAAATCGTCAAAGGCCTCTCCTGAGCGATTCGTCACCGATGGGATCATAATAGGACTCGGATGACAGGCTTGTGAAGCACTGCTTTTGGTTGAATGCATCCGGCCATCAGGCACCGAGCGGGGTGGCATCGCGGCGCATGACCGACGCATAATACGCCCAAAACAGGCGCGCCGCTACGCCCCGCCAAGGGCTCCACGCCTCCGCCATGTCAGACAGCGCCCGCGGCCGTGGCCGGGCCTCAAGTCCCAACGCATGCGCGGCAGCACTTTGCAGCGCCACGTCGCCCGAGGGGAAAATGTCGGGATGGCCGGCACAAAACAGCAGATAGACTTCCGCAGTCCATGGGCCCACGCCCTTGACGGCGGTCATCGCCTTGACCGCCGCACTGCCTTCGACAGCACAGAGCCGGTCGAGATCTAGTTCGCCCGCAAGCACCGCTACGCCCACCCGGCACAGGGTCTCGGCCTTGGCGCGCGACAGGCCCGCAGCGCGCAGGTCCTCGGCGGACAATTGCAGGATCGTCTGCGGGCTGATTTCGCCCGCCGCTGTCTCAAGTTTCCGCCAGAGCGCGTTGGCACTGGCCTTTGACACCATCTGTGAGACGATGATCTCGGCCAACGTGGCATAACCCGGCGGCTTGCGCCTGAGCGGAACCGGGCCGGATAGCTCGATTGCCCGCGCCAGTCGCGAGTCGGCGCGCGCCAGCGCTTCCAGTCCGGCGGCAATATCATCGGTGCTGTCGATTCGACGCATGATGACCCTTCAGGCCCGGTGACGAACCACGTTAAAAATGACATGAAACACCATGTCCGATCTCAACGCCACTCCAAACACGCCCTCAACCGTCCCGGTCGTCCGCTTCGCACCCAGCCCCAATGGCTTGCTGCATGTCGGCCACGCCCGGTCGGCGCTCATCAATTGGCGGTATGCCCGCGCCCATGGCGGAATTTTCCTGTTGCGGATCGAGGACATCGATATCACCCGTACACGGCCCGAATTTGAGCAAGGAATCGTCGACGACCTTGTGTGGCTGGGGCTCAAGTGGCCCGAGCCTGTCCGGCGTCAATCGGAACATTTCGAGGATTACCGGGCTGCTTTGGACGAGTTGCGCAAGCTTGGACTGATCTATCCCGCCTTCCTCAGTCGCGCCGAAGCAGCCGCGATCGTGCGCCGGTCAGAAGTGTCGGGGCGGGCGTGGCCGCGGGACCCCGATGGGGCACCACATTATCCCGACATTGACCGCAAGCGCTCCGAGAGCGAACGTCGCCGCCGCATCGCCGAGGGCGCCCCGTACGCCTGGCGGCTGGATATGGAGTGCACCATCAAGGGTCTGGACGCGCCGCTTGGATGGCGCGAAAACGGCGCAGGACCTGAAGGGGAAACCGGCTACATTGTCGCTGAGCCGGCAGTCTGGGGCGATGTGATTCTGGCCCGGCGCGACGTCCCCACCAGCTATCATCTGTCTGTCACCGTCGACGACGCGCTCCAACACATCAGCCATGTGATTCGCGGTCAGGACCTGTTTGCCGCGACCTCGGTGCACCGCTTATTGCAGGAAATTTTGGGGCTGCCCGAACCGCTCTATTGCCATCACGACCTGGTTCGCGATCGCCAGGGGCGCAAACTGTCCAAAAGCGATGGCGACACTTCGATCGCCGCGCTGCGCGCGCAAGGCGCCAGCCCCGCCGACGTTATCGCCATGGCAGGGCTGCCGCCGGCATCATAAACCAATTCAGATCGGCCGCACCGAACGCTTGAGCACCACCAGCAGAAGCAGCCCGACAAAGCCGACGCCGATCGCCGCAGGCACCACCAGAGCGTTGGGAACCTGGCCAGGCGGCAGATAGTCCACCATCTTCAGACCGATGACGAAGCCAAAGAACAGGGCGACCATATTGCCCATGACACCAAAGCCTTGAGCGCCAAGCACCATATTCATGAGATAGCCGATGAAAAAGCAGGCCGAGCCTGCCACGGCGATGAAAAACAAGATCATGCCGACAGTCAGCCCAGCGAACATTGCCAGTCTCCTTTGCAGGTGTGTTTTGACGACAGTGTAATTATACCATGGTAAACGCGGCTGCGGCCGAAAGGCTGGAGACTTGGCTAATGATTAACCCTTATCCGTGGCGCGCCTGATCCATTTCGGCACGCAGGCGGCACTTGAGGATGGCCGCATTGATTTCCGCGCCGAGAATGAAAATCGCCGCGATGATGTAGAGAAACACCAGGGCAATCATGATCGACGCCAGTCCTGCATAGGTCGACACATAGGTGGCGAACTCTTTCAGATAGCTCGCGAACATCAACGCACCCGCCATCCAGGCCACCAAGGTCAGGCAAACCCCAGGAACCACATCCAGCAGCCGCCGCTTGCCTGCTGGCAACCAGAGGTGTGAGATCACCAATCCGATCACCAGCACCGAAATGGCGATCAGGATGCGCCAGTCGTCGACGGCGGAAATCAGCGTCTCCATCCATGGGGCAAATTGCCGCGCCAGTTTCAACACCAGCGGCGCCAGCACAAGCAGAAAACTGATAGCCATGATCACCAGCACCGCCACCATCACGAAAGCCAGGCTCTGGGCGCGGGTGACATACCAGGGGCGCGTCTCGGTTACCCGGTAGGCGCGGTTGAGCGAAACCCTGAGCGCTTCGACCCCGTTGGCCGAGAAAAATGCCGCCGCCAGCACCGACAAGGTCAGCAACCCACCGCGCTCGACAGTCAGGACATTGACCACCTCGCGGGAGATCGGCGCCGCAATGGATTCCGGCCAGGTATCGAAAATCAGATGAGACGCGGTGTCGGCATAGGCGTGGGCGCCGAGAAAGCTTGCCAGCGCCGTGCCGAAGATCATGAAGGGAAACAGAGCCATCAGGATCGACAGGGCAACGTGACTGGCCATCGCCCAGCCGTCATCATTGTTAAAATGGGTTACAGCATCCCAGACCACCCTACCGACACGTTTCACACCATACTCCCTGCTCGACCGACATCCGCGCCAATCCGCCATTGTAAGCCTTTGATGATTATGGGAGTTGAAATGCCAATGAACAGGGGTAAGCCGCGCAATGAACAATGAAAACCGAAAAAAGACGATTTGGGTGACCGGCTGTTCAAGCGGCATCGGCGCCCATTGCGCCCGAGCGCTCAAGGCAGATGGCTGGCAGGTGGTCGCCTCGGCCCGCACCGACGCCGACATCGCCACGCTGCGCGCAGACGGCCTCGAGGCGTTTCATCTTGATTACGCCGACCCGGTGAGCATCGGTACATTTTTTGACAGCGCCATGGCCGCCAGTGGCGGTCATTGCGACGCGCTGTTCAACAATGGCGCCTACGGCCAAGTCGGTGCTGTTGAAGACCTGTCGGTCGAGGTCCTCAGGGCACAATTCGAAGCCAATTTTTTCGGATGGCACGACCTCACCCGCCGGGTGATTCCGGTGATGCGGAGCCAGGGCCGTGGCCGCATCGTCCAATGCTCATCGATCCTCGGGTTGGTGCCTTACCGCTTCCGCGGCGCCTACAATGCCTCCAAGCATGCGCTCGAAGGTTTGACCGTGACCCTGGCGCTGGAACTTGCCGGAACCGGCATCCATGTCAGCCTGATCGAACCCGGCCCGATCGCCAGCGAATTCATTGCCAATGCACTCGCACAATTCCACCGCCATATAGATATTGAGAATTCGGTGTACCGCGATTCCTATCAGGCCCAGCTCAGGCGGCTTGCCGGCCAGTCGCCGAAGGCTGACAAGCTTGGCCCAGACGCCGTCTACAAAGTCCTGGTACATGCGCTGACCGCCAAACGCCCGCGCCATCACTACGCCGTCACCCGGCAGGCAAAGATCGGCGTCATCGCCCGTCGGCTACTGCCCGCCCGGTTGTTCTATGCATGGCTGGCCAAACAGGACTGACCGACACTGATTGCCGCCGCTGAACAATGGACTTGTAGCCAAAACCGCCTATCTTCTCACCCGCACTTCGTTTCAAGGAACCCGTCTGATGTCTTCCGTCACCTATGCCCTTTCCGTCATCGTGATGCTGGCGGTTGCCGCCGTCCTGGTCCGTGGTCTCGTCAACATGGCCCGTGGCGGTTCGAGCAACCTGTCCAACAAGCTCATGCAAGTCCGGGTGCTGCTGCAGTTTCTCGCCATCGTCCTGATTGTTGCGACCCTTTGGCTTACCGGTGGCGGCCGCTGAGGCGACGACCGCATCCACATTATCGATTTTGAGTCCGGTTATTGAGGAGATTTTTCATGGTCAAGATCAACAAGATCTACACAAAGACCGGCGATGGCGGCACCACCGGACTGGTCGGCGGCGCCCGGCTGCCGAAATATGATCTGCGCGTCGCAGCCTATGGTACGGTCGATGAGACCAACGCGGTGATTGGCCTCGCCCGGCTCCACACAACCACCTTCCCCGACCTCGACGCCATGCTGATGCGACTTCAGAATGATTGCTTCGACCTCGGTGCCGATCTCGCAACTCCCGACACCGGCGAGACGCCCAAATACGAACCCTTGCGCATCATCGATGCTCAGGTCGAGCGGGTCGAGGCCGATATCGATGCGCTCAATGCAGATCTCGAGCCGTTGCGCTCCTTTATCCTGCCCGGTGGAAGTGCGGCAGCGGCGCATCTGCATCTGGCCCGCACCGTGGCGCGCCGCGCCGAGCGGCAAATCGTCGAACTTTCAAGCCAGGACGGCGAGATCGTCAGCTCGCCGGCACTCCGCTTCATCAACCGTCTGTCGGATTTTCTTTTCGTCGCCGCCCGTTGGGTCAATGACCGGGGGCGCGCCGATGTCCTTTGGGTTCCCGGCAAAAACCGCTAGAGAATGAACGCCGCTACGGCCAAACGGGAACCCCGCGATGTTCATTCCGCTGCATGATTCCAACAATCTCAAGCACATTCGCCTGCAATGGGTGACATGGTCGCTAATCGCACTCAACGTCCTTGTCTGGGCAATCACCGAGCAGGCGGGAGCGGAGAGCGATTTTGTCAACGCCGCAGTGCTCGGACTGGGCTTCATCCCGTCTGTGGTCAATGACATCGCCG
The DNA here is from genome assembly GCF_046837775.1 of Hoeflea sp. Naph1. Taxonomy (GTDB): domain Bacteria; phylum Pseudomonadota; class Alphaproteobacteria; order Rhizobiales; family Rhizobiaceae; genus Hoeflea. The sequence goes on from NZ_CP177286.1 coordinate 92,067, forward strand.
AACTGCCGCCCTCACTCGTTCTGGTGCCCGAAGATGCCACCTATGTGACCTACAGCTTCTTGCACGGGAACTGGTTGCACCTGGGCTCCAACATGATTTTCCTATGGGTCTTCGGGGACAACATCGAAGACGCCATGGGGCATTTCCGGTTCCTGATTTTCTATTTCGCCTGCGCCGCCGCCGGCGCCTTCGCCCATGGTCTGCTGCTGCCCGATTCCGAAAACCCGTTGATCGGTGCGTCCGGTGCCGTGGCCGGTATCGTTGCCGCCTACCTCATGCTGCATCCCAAGGTTCGGGTCTGGGTACTGGTTCTCGGCCGCATACCGCTGCCGCTACCGGCGTACATTCCGCTGTTGTTCTGGGTGCTGTTTCAGTTCTTCATGGTGATCACCGACATGGGAGGCGAGGTTTCCTGGGCGGCTCACGTCGGTGGCATCATCGCTGGCGCAGTGCTGGTACTGTTCTTCCGGCGCTCCGGCGTGCCATTGTTTGACCGGACCATCGACACCCCCCGGGCGGTGGTGCGTAAAAGCGCCGAACCGGTGGCGACAACCACCATCCCCGCTTCCCCTCCGCCAAAGTGGGGACGCTGATGCGATCAGCAGGAAATTGACGCGAACGTAAACGTAATTTATTTGCCTTTGATATTCTCGTGCCTGCTGCGATTGATATTGGAGAAAAATCGGGTATCCATGTCGGCAATCGGCTATCCGGCTGACGGCTGCACAGGCAATATCCGGATCAACGGCCTGACACCGGTCCCCTTCAGGGCCGCTCGGGACAAGGCCGAAGACACTGAGGCCTAACAAAGTGAGGAAAACAAACCGATGAAGATTCTCGTGCCGATCAAGCGGGTTGTTGACTACAACGTCAAGATCCGGGTCAAGCCCGATGGCAGCGGCGTCGATCTCGCCAATGTCAAAATGTCGATGAATCCGTTTGACGAGATCGCGGTGGAAGAGGCGTTGCGGCTCAGGGAAGCCGGCAAGGCGAGCGAAGTGATCGTCGTCTCGATTGGCCCGGCCAAGGCCGAGGAAACGCTGCGCACCGGACTGGCCATGGGCGCTGACCGGGCGATCCTGGTTGAAGTCGACGGCACGGTTGAACCGCTGTCGGTTGCCAAGATTCTCAAGGGCATCGTCGGCGAGGAAAATCCCGACATGGTCATTCTCGGCAAGCAGGCGATCGATGACGACGCCAACCAGACCGGCCAGATGCTGTCGGCATTGCTCGGCTGGAGCCAGGCGACATTCGCTTCCAAGGTCGAAATCGGCGACGGATCGGCCAACGTCACCCGCGAAGTTGATGGCGGCCTGCAGACCATTTCGGTCAAGCTTCCGACAATTGTCACCACCGATTTGCGTCTCAACGAACCGCGCTATGCTTCCTTGCCCAACATCATGAAGGCCAAGAAGAAGCCGCTCGACAAGAAAACCGCCGCTGATTACGGCGTCGACACCGCGCCACGGCTTGAGGTGATCAAGACCGAAGAGCCCGGCGGTCGCAAGGCTGGCGTCAAGGTCGGCTCGGTGGCCGAACTGGTCGACAAGCTCAAGAACGAAGCAGGCGTGCTGTAAGCGCGGGAAAGGAAGAGATTATCATGGCCATTCTCATCATAGCCGAACACGATCACGCCTCGCTGTCCGAGCAGACCGCCAAGGCCGTCAGCGCCGCCACCCAGATCGGCGGCGACGTTCATGTCCTGGTTGCAGGCAAGGATGCCAAGGCAGCCGCCGATGCCGCCGCCAAGCTCGATGGCGTCGCCAAGGTGCTGCACGCCGAGGGCGACGAATACGCCAACCGGCTTGCCGAACCGCTGGCAGCGCTGGCTGTTTCGCTTGCCGGTGACTACGACACGCTGATGGCGCCTGCCACCACGTCGGGCAAGAACGTCATGCCGCGGATCGCAGCACTTCTCGATGTCATGCAGATTTCCGACATCATCGAGGTCATTTCGGCTGACACGTTCAAGCGGCCGATCTATGCCGGCAACGCGCTGCAGACAGTCAAGTCGACCGATGCCAAGCGTGTCATCACCGTGCGCACCGCCTCCTTCTCCGCTGCTGGCGAAGGCGGGTCAGCTTCGGTTGAAAGCATCAGCGCGGCAGGCGATCCCGGCCTGTCGTCCTTCGTCAAGGATGCGATTGCCACCAGCGATCGTCCCGAGCTGACGTCAGCGAAGATCATCATTTCTGGTGGCCGCGCGCTCGGCTCGTCGGAGAAGTTCCAGAGCGTCATCCTTCCCGTCGCCGACAAACTTGGTGCCGCTGTTGGTGCGTCGCGCGCAGCCGTCGATGCGGGCTATGCCCCCAACGACTGGCAGGTCGGCCAGACCGGCAAAGTGGTTGCTCCGGATCTCTACATTGCCTGCGGCATTTCCGGTGCCATCCAGCACTTGGCCGGCATGAAGGATTCCAAGGTTATTGTTGCTATCAATAAGGACGAGGAAGCGCCGATCTTCCAGGTTGCCGACTACGGCCTGGTCGCCGATTTGTTCGAAGCTCTGCCCGAACTTGAAAAGGCGCTGTGATCAGGCATTATTAGTCATTGAAACCGATGGCCGGGCTGGACGTCTCCATCCCGGCCATTTAGCTTCCCTAAGCTGGACGCTTCAAATTTCGAAGCATCGGACAACATCAGAAATTCAGTCAGGCGGGACCAATGGGCAACCAGATCAAGAGTGTCGGTATTATTGGCGCGGGGCAGATGGGCGGCGGCATTGCCCATGTGTGCGCCATGGCCGGTTATGATGTGCATGTTTATGATGTTTCCGCCGATAACCTTCACGCCATGCTTGCCAACATCAGCGGCAATCTGGCCCGTCAGGTAGCCTCGGGCAAGACCACCGACGCTGATCGTGATGCCGCCCTCGCCCGTATCCGGCTTGCCTCCGAAATAACCGACCTGGCGCCGATGGATATGGTGATCGAAGCCGCCACCGAAGACGAAACCGTCAAGCGCAAGATCTACCAGCAGCTCTGCCCGGTGCTCAATCCCGAAGCAATTCTCGCCACCAACACCTCGTCGCTGTCGATCACCCGGCTTGCCTCGGCCACCGATCGCCCGGAACGCTTCATCGGCATTCATTTCATGAATCCGGTGCCGGTGATGAAGCTCGTGGAACTGGTGCGCGGCATCGCCACCGAGGACCAGACCTTCCAGGCCGCCCGCGTGTTCATCGATTCGCTCGACAAGACCATCACCGTGGCCGAAGATTTTCCGGCCTTCATCGTCAACCGCATTTTGCTGCCGATGATCAACGAGGCGATCTACACGCTCTACGAAGGCGTGGGCTCGGTCGAAGCCATCGACACGGCCATGAAACTTGGCGCCAACCACCCGATGGGGCCGCTGCAACTGGCCGATTTCATCGGCCTGGACACCTGCCTGTCGATCATGCAGGTGCTGCATGACGGTCTGTCAGATTCCAAGTACCGACCCTGCCCGCTGCTTGTCAAATATGTCGAGGCTGGTTGGCTCGGCCGCAAATCCGGTCGCGGCTTTTACGATTACCGCGGCGACACACCGGTTCCGACCCGCTGACACCTCCATTGAAGCTGGTACGCTGCTTCGCCACGGCCTAAACCTGTGGCCACCTTATCTGTGCGCTGGCATCAAGATTCGGCAAATTTCGGCCGACTTCCGCGCGGTCGATGTCGAACTGCGGGAGCGGTTCTATAGACGCAATTATGTCGGCTGCCCGGGCGCGGCACCGTGAAAGCGCAATTCCACCTTACCGATGGAATGCTCGACGATATCCGCGTCCATACCGGCAAATCCGATGCGACATATTTACCTGAATATTCGGTCAACATTACTGATTCGGGGGAACCACGGTGGCGAAGGTCTCAAACACCCTGCGCATCCGGCGCAAGCCCGATACCCGGAGCCGCTTCGGCGGCTGATATCTCCCGACTGTCGTTTTTACACCCAACGGGCCTCCGCCACCATGGTTGTCAGGCACCCTGCAGTGCCTCGCGAAAGCAGAATATCGCGCATTAAATCCGCAATCATTTATATATGCGTTCTTGAATATACAAACATTTGCATTTATATGGGGACTATAAGGAAGCTGCCGGAAACCCGGCGGCGCGGGAGATCCCGCAAGCCAGCAAAGGAAATCAAAATGGCGCTCGATCGGATGATACTGGTGTTCGCTGGGTTGATGATTCTCATCTCGGTGGCCCTCGGCGTATATGTTTCCCCCTATTGGCATCTGTTGACGGTCTTCGTCGGCCTGAATCTGATCCAATCCTCGTTTACCGGCTTCTGCCCGGCGGCGATTGTATTCAGAAAACTCGGCGTAAAGCCGGGCTGTGCCTTCAATTGAGGGCTGTCGTCTCAAACAGACAGATGGAAACCGGACAGGGCGCGGCGGCAATCATTCCGCGCGCCCAGTCCTTGTCAGCCCGCCTTTAGGGCCGTCACCAGCGCCTTGGCGTCATCGCTGGCCCATTCCGCCGGGCCGTTCATGGCGCCCAGCAGGCAGCCGTCCTTGCCGACCATCAGCGTTACCGGCAAGCCAAACGCCAGTCCCTGCTTTTTCAGTGTATTGAACACACCCATGCTCGAATCCCGGTAAAGCCCGAGATTGTCGACACCAATTTCCCCAAGAAACGCCTTCGGCTTGCTGTCATCACCGGTATCGATGTTGATCGCCAGCACCTTGAACCCGTCATCGCCCAGTTCGCTCTGCAAGTGCGATAGTGCCGGCATCTCCTCCCGGCAGGGCACACACCAAGTGGCCCAGAGATTGACCAGCAAGGTCTGACCGGCAAAATCCGCCAGTTGCATCGGAGTGCCGTCGGCCGAGGTAAAACTCAGGTCCGGCAACACGCTCGCGCTTTCGCGCACACTCATTGCCGCCACCTCGCCATGGGCGAGCGGTTTCAGCGCAGCCAGCAATGACGGGTCCGCCGTGCATTGCGTCGAGGCAAGACTTTCCGGCCCCGACGCATTGCCAGAGGACATGGCTTTCCCGTATATCCCGGCAGCACCGATAATGGCGCCCAATGCAATGGCGATTGCAACCATGGCTCCGGTGGACAGGCGTTTACGCGATTGGCTCATGACAAACTCCAGGACAGGCTCATGTCGACAGATAAGGACAAACAGACGTCAAACCAGATGTGGGGCGGACGATTTGCCTCCGGGCCAGACGCCATCATGGAGGAAATCAACGCCAGTATCGATTTCGACCGCAAGCTCTATGCCCAGGATATCCGGGGTTCCCTCGCACATGCGGCCATGCTTGCCAACACTGGCATAATTTCAAGCGACGACTGCGACAAGATAACTCACGGATTGAACACGATTCTGTCAGAAATCGAAGCGGGAGAATTTACCTTCTCGCGCCGCCTCGAAGACATCCATATGAACATCGAGTCCCGGCTCGCCGAATTGATCGGTCCGACGGCCGGCCGTCTGCACACCGCCCGCTCCCGCAATGACCAGGTGGCGCTGGATTTCCGCCTCTGGGTCAAGGAGGAATTGCAGCGCACCGATACCGCCCTCACCGGCCTGATTTCTGCCTTTCTCGACAAGGCCGAAGCCCATGCAGAGACGGTGATGCCCGGTTTCACCCACCTGCAGACCGCCCAGCCTGTCACCTTCGGCCATCACTGCATGGCCTATGTCGAGATGCTCGGCCGCGACCGCTCGCGGGTCCGCGATTGCATCGAGCGGCTGGATGAATGTCCACTCGGCGCCGCAGCTCTTGCTGGCACCGGTTACGCCATCGACCGCGCGCAAACCGCTGCCGCACTGGGTTTCCGCGAGCCCACCCGCAACTCGATCGACACTGTCTCCGACCGCGACTACGCGCTCGAATTCCTCTCGCTCGCCGCCATCTGCGCCACCCACATGTCGCGCCTGGCCGAGGAAATCGTCATCTGGTCGACGCCGCAATTCGGTTTCGTGCGCCTGTCGGACGCATTCTCGACCGGCTCGTCGATCATGCCGCAAAAGAAAAACCCCGACGCCGCCGAACTGGTGCGCGCCAAGACCGGCCGCATCAATGGATCGCTGATCGCGCTGCTGACCGTCATGAAGGGTCTGCCGCTGGCCTATTCCAAGGACATGCAGGAAGACAAGGAGCAGGTGTTTGACGCCGCATCGAGCCTTGAACTGTCGCTGGCAGCGATGACCGGCATGATTCGTGACATGGAAATCCGCACCGATCGGATGCGCGACGCCGCTGGCGCCGGCTATTCGACGGCGACCGACCTGGCCGACTGGCTGGTGCGGGAGGCAGGCTTGCCGTTTCGCGAGGCCCACCATGTCACCGGCCGCGCCGTGGCACTGGCCGAAAGCCGCAACATCGGCCTTGAAGCGCTTTCGCTCGCGGACCTGCAGACAATCAACCCGGCCATTACCGATGCAGTATTCTCGGTTTTGACGGTGGATGCCTCGGTGCGCAGCCGCAAGAGCTTCGGGGGCACCGCGCCGGATGGCGTGCGCGCGCAGGTCGCCTATTGGCGTGGCCGGGTTTAGCCCGACCGACTTATGCAAAGCGGGGTGCACAACGCCGCGAAACCGGCTATGAAGCCACCGTACGCAAGCGTTCGGATCGTGGTGAGGAACAGCAAATGACAACCAGGCTTTTGATAAAATCGATCTGCGTGACAGCGGCGTTGGTGACGCTTCTGTCAGCTTGCGGCCGCAAAGGCCCGCTTGAAACCCCGGGCGTCACGGCAACACCCGCAACGGTGGCCTCTGAAGCCGTGGCCGATGACGCCACATCCGTAGCCCTGGGCTCCGAAATCATGGCTGATGACGATGACGCCGCACCGGCGACCGTGCCTAACCAGCGGCGCTTCATCCTTGATGGTCTTCTCGAATAGGCGCACCCCGTGAATCATTTTGAATACCGCGACGGCATTCTGCATGCGGAAGGCGTCAGCCTGCCCGAAATCGCAGCCCAGGTCGGCACCCCATTCTACTGCTATTCGACCGCCACGCTGAGCCGGCACTACAAGGTGTTCTCGGGCGCCTTTGGCGATATCGATTCGATGGTGTGCTACGCCATGAAGGCCAATTCCAACCAGGCCGTACTCAAGACCCTGGCGCAGTTGGGATCGGGCGTTGATGTGGTGTCGGAGGGTGAATTGCGTCGCGCGCTGGCCGCAGGCATTCCCGCTTCGAAGATCGTGTTTTCCGGCGTTGGCAAGACCGTTCGCGAGATCGACGCCGCGCTCACCGCCGAAATCTACTGTTTCAACGTCGAATCCGAACCCGAACTCGAGGTCATCAACGCCCGCGCGCTGGCACTCGGCAAGGTCGCGCCGATCTCGTTCCGGATCAATCCCGATGTAGACGCGAAAACCCACGCCAAGATTTCGACCGGCAAGAAGGAAGACAAGTTCGGCATCTCCTGGCAACGCGCCCGGGCGGTCTACCGGCAAGCAGCCGATCTCGACGGTGTCCGCGTCACCGGCATCGACATGCATATCGGCAGTCAGATCATCGAACTGCAGCCGTTTGACGACGCCCTCAAGCTGATGGTTGAGCTGATCGGTCAGCTTCGCTCCGATGGCCACACGATCGATCATTTCGACATTGGCGGCGGTCTCGGCGTGCCCTACCGCGACGACAATGTACCGCCGCCCGACCCCGATGCCTATGCATTGATGGTCAAGGCCCGGCTCGGCGGTCTCGGCTGCAAAGTGATTCTCGAACCCGGCCGCCTGATCGTCGCCAATGCCGGCGTGCTGGTGACCGAGGTCATTTATGTCAAGGATGGCGGCGACAAGACCTTTGTCATCGTCGATGCGGCGATGAACGACCTGATCCGGCCCACGCTTTACGAAGCATGGCACGAGGTCCGGCCGGTACGGTTATCGGCAGCGAGCGCGCCGCGAATCCGCGCCGACATTGTCGGCCCGGTCTGTGAAAGCGGCGACTACCTTGCCAAGGACCGCGAGATGGCAGCGGTCAAATCCGGCGATCTGATCGCCATCGGTTCCGCCGGCGCCTATGGCGCGGTGCAGGCCGGCACCTACAACACCCGGCTTCTGGTTCCCGAGGTGCTGGTTCACGGCGACAAGTTCCACATTGTCCGCAACCGGCCGAGCTATGAAGATCTGATCGGCATGGACTCAATTCCCGCCTGGCTCGCCTGACCCGGCGCTGCGATCAAGCTGCGGCAGCACCGGAAGACGATACAATTTCCGGGTATTGTGGGTGCAGCACGGGCTACGTTCGACCTCACTTTTTCGTCACAGGCCTCGCCTTGGCCGCAAAGACTGTTATCTTCATGCGTGACGCTGAAGGAAGATGACCATGGCAGGCCTGCCCGACGGCACATCGACACCACCTGAAAACCGGGACGCCGAGTCCTGGCGCTCGGTCGTGCTTGGCCGCTGGCTGATGCGTCAGAATTTGGCACTTGGCCGCCTGATTACCCTCATTGCGCCGCTACTCGGCGTTATCGCTCTGTTTCTGTCTCTTTCCTGGTTCGGCGTCTTTCGGATCGTGCCGGACTGGACGCGAATAAGTCTGCTGGTTCTCTTCGCCGGAGGTTTCGCCGCATCGCTCTGGCCGCTGAGCCGCTACCGGGCGCCGACCCGCGCCGAGATCGATGCTAGGCTGGAAGCGGAAAACCGGATCGCCAACCAGGCGATCGCCGTCCAGGACGACCATGTTGAAGCCGCAGACCCTTTTGCCCGCGCGCTTTGGCAAGAACACCGCCGCCGCATGGCCGCAACCATTGGCACGCTTGCAACCGGCCTTCCCCGGTCGGATCTGCCTGCACGCGATCCCTGGGGCCTCCGCGTCGCTCTCGCACTGATGCTGTTCGTGGCCTTCGGATACTCGTTTTCCGGCGGCGCCGGTCGATCTGGCGATGCCTTTGTCAGCCATGCACACAGCACCTTGCCCGACATGCGCATCGATGCCTGGATCACGCCTCCTGCCTATATCAACCAGGCGCCCGTGTTCCTTACCGGCATGACCCGGCCCGACGGCAGAACGGTCGCCGCCATAGCCGGCAGCGAAATCACCGTCCGGCTCGGCGGCGCAGAAGATGCCAATGCAGCAGTATCCTGGGGACCGGATCTGGCCTCGCAGACACCGCTTGCGCCTTCCGCGGCGAACCCGACCGGACCGGCAGGCGCCTCGACATGGATTTTCAAACCGACAGCCGACGGAACATTGACGATCAAGGCCGGGCGATCGGAGAGCAGCTTCCCAATCAGCATCATCCCCGACAGGCCACCGGTTGCTGCCTTCATCGAAAGCCCGCGTCGCGCCGTTAACGGCGCCCTCGAACTTGCCTATACGCTTTCCGATGATCATGGCGTTGCCAGCGCCGAGGCCGAGATCGTGTCGGCTGAAGAGCCCGCACCGGACGCCCGGCCTTTGTTCGAGCCGCCCAAATACCGGCTGTCGCTGCCGCGCAGGTCCGCGACCGACAACAAAGCACTCTCCAGCCATGACCTGACCGAACATCCGTTGGCGGGTCAACGGGTAAAAATCACCCTGCTTGCCACCGATGGCGCCGGCCAAGAGGGTCGCAGCGAAACGCTTGAGAAAACATTGCCCGGCCGCCGCTTTTCCGAGCCGCTGGCGGCTGCGGTTGTCGAACAGCGCGGCGTGCTGGCGCTTGATGCCAACAACCTGCCCCGCGTTTATGATTTGCACGATGCGCTCACCATCGCACCCGAGGAAACCATCCCCAACCTCACCCATTACCTGCTGCTGCAATCGGTCCGCGGCCGGCTCGACAATGCCCGCAGCGATGATGATCTCCGCGCCGCCGTCGATTACATGTGGGGCGTGGCGCTTCAGATCGAGGACGGCAATCTCTCGCTCGCCGAACGGCGTCTGCGCGAAGCCCAGGATGCCCTGTCGCAGGCTCTCGAAAATGGCGCGTCCGACGAGGAAGTGGCCCGGCTGATGGATGAATTGCGTCAGGCCATGCAGGATTATCTGCAGGAACTGGCACGCCAGAACCCCAACAACCAGTCCGTCCAACAGCAGCAGGCAATGCCGCAGAACATGCTGCGCCAGCGCGACCTCGACAACATGCTCGACCAGATCGAGAATCTCGCCCGCTCCGGTGCCCGCGGCCAGGCCCAGCAGATGCTGCAGGAATTGCAGCGGATGATGAACAACCTGCAGGCCGGCCGTCAGCAGCGCCAGCCCCAGCAGGGCGGGCCGATGCGCCAGCAGATGGACAAGCTCGGCGAATTGATGCGCCAGCAGCAACAACTGATGGATCAGACCATGCGCGCCGATCGCGAGCGGCAAGACCAATCAGGCGAGGGACGTGACCGTCAGGAGCAGGACGGTCAGCAGCCGGGCGCCGGGCAGGATCAGGGGCAGCAAGGCCAGGGCGACCAGTCGCTTGAAGACATGCTCGGCGCGCTTGGCCGCAGCCAGCAGGAACTCCAGGACGCACTCGGTCAATTGCAGCGCGATCTCGATGAACTCGGCATCAATCCGTCACCGGGATTTGGCAAGGCCGGCGAGGCTATGGGCGACGCCGCAGGCAATCTGCAACAGGGTCAGACCGGCCAGGCACTGGGCAATCAGGACCGGGCGCTGCAGGCGTTGCGCCAGGGCGCCGAGGACATGATGAACCAGATGATGCAGGCCATGGGAAACCAGCAGGGCGAGGCTGAAGGCGAAGGCCCTGCCCGCAACGGAAATCGCTCAGCGGGTGACCTTGATCCGCTTGGCCGTCCGCGCGCCACCACCGGCCCGGATTTCGGCAACCGGGTCAAGGTACCCGACGAGATCGACATTCAGCGCGCCCGCGAAATCCTCGACGCCATCCGCAAGCGTCTGGGCGATCAGTTCTCACCGGACGTCGAAAAACGCTATCTCGAAAGACTTCTGGACCTTCAGTAGATCAGGCAGCCTGGGCCACAAGCGCGTCAGCCACCGCCTGCCGGATCTGCGGCAGGGTGAAAGGCTTGTCCACGACGTCGACAACAATGCGCATCAGCAGTTCGGCCCGTTCGCGCTGTTCGGCAAAACCTGTCATCAGCAGGATCGGCATCTGCGGAACCAACGCGGCGGCCTCGCCGGCAAGCTCGATCCCGTCCATCGCCGGCATCCGGATATCGGAGAGCAGCAGGTCAAACGCTTCGGCCTGGAGATGCTCGAGCGCTTCGGCGCCATCACCGGCCTGCACGGTATGGTGACCGTCCATTTCGAGCGCCCGGGCAACGAATCGCCGCAACGAGTCTTCGTCTTCGGCAATCAGGATTCTCGCCATCATCTGTCCCCTTTAGTGGTCAGGGAAAACTAGCGGTCAAAACTTGCCGCAACATGAACGGCGGCGTGATCAGTTCTTGCAGGTGCGTTAAGCTTTCAGGCGTCGCCCTTGACCACGCCAACGAAGGGCAACTCGCGAAACGCATAGGCCACATCCATGCCGTAACCGACCACGAAATAATCTGGGCATTCAAAGCCGACATATTCGGCATCGAGCGTGCCTTCACGGCGCGAGCGCTTGTCCAGCAACACGGCGATATCGACATTGTTGGCGCCGCGTTCAAACATCAATTCGCGGGCGAACCTCAGGGTCCGGCCCGATTCGAGAATATCGTCAATCAGCAGGATGTCGCGGCCGCGCACGTCGCTGTCGATATCCTTGATGATCTTGACGCCCCGGCTGGTGGTGCCCTTGCCATAGCTTGACAGCGTGATGAATTCGACTTCGGGCTCAAGCCCCGCCTCATGCAGGGCGCGGATCAAATCAGCCGCGAAAATGAACGACCCCTTGAGGATCGAGATCACCAGCAGATCCTTCTTAGGATTGATGGCGATTTCCGCCGCCATGGTACGATTGCGTTCCGCAATCACCTCGGCGCTAAACAGGGGCTCGATATTTTTTCCGCGCACAACCGGCATTCGGCTCTCCAGACAAGCTGACTCTGATGCCGCCCACTCCTAGAGCCCTTCGCCCTCAATTGAAAGTCGTTTGACGCGCGGATGCGAAAAGCACGCCCGGATCATACCGCGGCTTGCGGTCAGCGCAGCCGTGGCTGGTTTCAGTCGCTGTTGGGCCTGATCATCAGGATCGACCCTGCCCGTTCAATCCGCGCCGGACGGGGTTTGGGGTAAATGATCGACGCCACTGCCGGGCTCGGCGGCAAAATCACGATCGATGATGTCACCACCGGATCAGGCTTGAGCAGTGTCGCTTTGGAAACAAGCTTCGCGGGCGCGGCAGGGGCCGTAACCGTCGAAACCTGCACGGGTGTCGCTGGCTCAAGCAGCAGGACATGGCCGCCAGTCATCCAGAAGGCGGCAACGGCGATGATGCCCACCGTGAGGGCGAACGCGGCCCAGGCCTTGGGCTCGCCGCCCCTGCTGGCGGCATTGGACGCTATCCCGCCAGCAAACACGCCAAGGCGGTCATTCGGACCGACACCAATTGCTGATGACGGATCTGGGCCACGACGCTCCGGCGCCACAAAATCGCGCGGAACCGGCCCATAGGACGGGAAATCGGCCATGCGGGATCTGAAAGCCTGGCTGTCGCGCCGCACCATGGCTGGTTCGGTCTGCACTTGACGGGGTTTACCCAGCGTTTCAAAACTGGCGTCCTCGACATCCCGGACCACACTACGCGTCTTGCGTGCCCGGTCAGGCATCAGCAGATCGCTGGATCCAGGGTCGATCGCCTGTGTCGCGCGGCCTGAAAAGCCCATCGCTGCCCCCATTTCGGCCTCTGCCATACAGAAGCCATTGAAACATCTCTTACCGATGCGTAAACGGAATTGGTTAATGCTTCACGAACAGACCTTTTGCACCCGCAGACAGCCGGTCTGTTTTAACCCAGCGTTAACCATACCGGGCGACTTTGCGGATTGGCCTCCGGAACAGGATACGACCGTTGATTCATTTCGAAAATGTCGGATTGCGCTATGGCATGGGGCCAGAAATTCTGCGCGACCTGACTTTTGACATCCCGAAAAAGTCCTTTCAGTTCCTCACCGGGCCGTCTGGCGCAGGCAAGACCACGCTGATGCGGCTGTTGTTCATGTCGCTCAAACCGACGCGTGGCCTGATTCGCATGTTCGATCGCGACATCTCCGTCATTCCCGGCGAGGAACTGCCCCTGCTGCGCCGCCGGATCGGCATCGTCTTCCAGGATTTTCGGCTTCTCGACCATATGACGACCTATGAAAATGTCGCCTTGCCGCTGAGAGTCCGTGGCAAGGACGAATCCAGTTATCGTTCCGATGTGATCGAATTGCTCAAATGGGTCGGCCTCGGTGAACGCATCAATGTGCTGCCGCCGGTGCTTTCCGGTGGCGAAAAGCAGCGTGTGGCAATTGCCCGCGCCCTGATCGACCAGCCGGAAATCCTTTTGGCCGACGAGCCGACCGGCAATGTCGACCCGCCGATGGCCCAGCGCCTGCTCAATCTGTTCACCGAGCTCAACCGGCTTGGCACTGCCGTGGTGATTGCCACCCATGACTTGTCGCTGATGGACCGGGTGGATGCCCGACGCATGATCTTGTCCGAAGGACGGCTCGACATCTATGACTGAGCCCGCCCCCCGCCAAACAGATAGCCAGAAGAAGGAGCGCCTGGTCAGCCTGCGTCCGACCGCGCCGATCGTGCCGCCGGTCAATGTGTCTGGTCGGGCACTGATGGTGGTGATCGCCATCATGTCGTTTCTCTGTGCTGTAACCCTCGGCACCGTGACCATGGTGCAGGAAAAGGCGGAAACCTGGCAGGGGGACGTGGCCAGCGAAATCACCATCCAGGTCAAACCCGCCGATGGCCTCGACATGGAAAAGGCCCTTCTTGACGTTCGCGCCGTTGCGCTGTCGTTTCCCGGTGCATTGACGGCCGAAATCGTTGATCGCCGCGCGACCGCCAGGCTGCTGGAGCCATGGCTTGGCGAAGGCTTCGACATGGACGCACTTCCTGTGCCACGGCTGGTGATTGTCACCATTGACGAGACCGCGCCGCCCGATTTCAGCGCCATCCGCCAGTCCCTTGCCGCGACAGTGCCCTCAGCCACCCTGGATGATCACCGCGCCTGGGCCAGCCGGCTGATTACCATGGCCCGGATTACCGTTTTTGTCGGCGTCGGCATTCTGGCGCTGATGTTTGCCACCACCATGCTGACGGTGATTTTCGCCACACGCGGCGCGATGGTCGGCAATCGCCACATCGTCGAGGTGCTTCATTTCGTCGGCGCCGAGACCGGCTTCATCGCCGCCGAGTTCCAGAAGCATTTTCTGATCATTGGACTCAAGGGCGCAGCAATCGGCGGCGGCCTGGCGACAGCGGCGTTTCTGGTTCTGGGTTTTTGGCAATCCAACAGCATGGCCACGGCACTCAACGACCAGGTGACCGCACTGTTCGGCCGTTTCACCCTTAGTAGTGCTGGGTATTTCGGCATTATCGGCATCGTGGTGCTGATCGCCGGCATGACGGCACTTACCACCCGCCTCACGGTGATTCGCACGATCGGCGAGATCGATCGCCAGCGCGCTGACCCTTCGCTGTTGGAAATCGGTTAATTCGCCTGCTTTTTGCCGCAAATCCGTCTGGTCCTTGCCGGAATCTCGGGGTATTCATGCGTAATGAGCATGGAATCCGCCCAGCCTCGTCCGGCTCCGCCGGAGGCCGCCAAGACTGATGCGATCCATCGTCTCCGGCGGGTGGGTCACCATGGTCTGCGCATATTCACCATTGCCGCCATCGTTGGCATCACACTGGCGGCGATGGGGTTCTTCCGCTTCACCGACACAATCGCCGACCTGAAGGCAACCGGAATGCCCGAGGAAGTCGATGCCATCGTCGCGCTGACCGGTGGCTACCAGCGCGTTGACCAGGCCCTGGCGCTGCTCGAACAGGGCGTCGGCAAGCGGCTGCTGATCTCGGGCGTCAATCCTTCGACAACAAGTGCCGCATTGCGCCGCGCCACCGGCACCAAAAGCGCAACCTTCAATTGCTGCGTTGATATCGGCTACGAGGCGCTCGATACCATCGGCAATGCCAATGAAACCGCCAGCTGGATCCGTCAACGCGGCTACGAGCGGATCCTGGTGGTGACCAACAACTACCATATGCCGCGCAGCCTGCTGGAACTGTCGCAAGCCAGCCCCGACGTCACTTTCGTCGCCTACCCGGTCACCCACGCGGACCTGAAGACCGAAGCCTGGCTGTCAGATCCCGTGGCATTGCGCACGCTGTTTACCGAATATGCCAAATATTCGCTGGCGAGGCTGCGTAACTGGACCGGGGCCAAAACCGCAAGCGGATTGCGCGCCGACGTCACCGCACAGCGGCCAATAACCGCCACACTCAACTGATTTTCCCGGGGTAACCGGTTTTCGATAGCGCGCTGATGGTGTAACCGGAAGCAACGGCCCCGCCGAGACCCTCGGCGATGGCGAACGCCAAACCGGATCCTGCCATGATCGTTTTCCGCTCCATCCTGTTCAATATCGCGTTTTACCTGAACCTGATCGGGCGGATGATTATTTTCTCTCCCTATTTTTTTCTGGTCACTCGCAAGACTGCTTGGAGCGTGCCGAAAAACTGGGTACGGGCCAACCACTGGCTGCAGGCAAAGATTGTCGGCACCACTTTCGAGATCGAGGGATTGGAGAACATCCCCGAGGGCGGCTACATCTTTGCCCCCAAGCACCAGTCCTTCTGGGATGCCTACGGGCTTCTGCCCTGGCTTGATGATCCGGTCTATATTCTCAAGCGGGAACTCACCTGGATTCCCCTGTTTGGCCAATACATTCGGAAAATGCGGATGATTCCAGTCAATCGCGGTGCTCGCGGCAAGGTCATGGCGGCTGTGCTGGAGCGGACAAAACGCGAGATGGAAAGCGGCCGCCAGCTGATCATCTACCCCGAAGGCACGCGCCGGTCTCCAGGCGCCCCACCGTCCTACAAATTTGGCATTGCCCGGCTTTACCGAGACCTGCAGGTGCCTGTCGTGCCCGTGGTCATGCATCCCGGTCTGTTCTGGCCGCGGCGCAAGTTCTTGCGCTTTCCCGGCCATTTCAAGGTTCAGATCCTGCCGGCGATCCCTGCCGGCATGAACCCCGACGCCTTCATGGATCAGCTCACCGAGGTGATGGAGACGGCCAGTGACAAGCTGCTGGTCGAAACCGTGGCCGCCAATCCGCATCTGCCGCTGCGCGAGGACGCCCGCCGCAGACTCGCCGAACTTGGAGCAGCTCCGTCAGGCGCGCAGGCGGACTGATCCCGCGAGCGCGTCTGCCTCAAGCCTGTGAGCGATGGCCTCGAGATGCTGGTCGCGGATACCCAAAGTCCGCAGATGCGCCACGGTGTTGAGGACATAGGCCTCGTTAGGTCCGGATTGACCCTTGGCGCCATTCACCGCCGACAACGCCTCATCCACCGACAGCCCGCCGGCATATTGTTGGTGCGCCCGGTCGACCACATAGGTCAGCGCAGTCACTTGTTGTCCGGTGTCGAGCCGTAGCCGCCGCGTCGCCTCGCGATAGACATGGGTCACCAGTTCGCGCCCCCGCAGGTACTCGATTACCGCCTCGCGGTTTTCGGGTTTGACCCGGAAGGCAACGCCGTGGCAGGAGCCACCCCGGTCAAGCCCGAGTACCAGTCCCGGCCGCTGCGGCGTGCCGCGATGAACGAATGAGCGGACGCACAATGCGCGGTGATGACCGAACAGCCGCGCCTGCAGGGCTTGTTCATGGTCAAAGCCCGGCCGCCACATCAGCGACCCGTAGCCAAACACCCAAAAATCGTCCATATCCGCGCCCATGTTGCACCCCGCGTGTCGCCACAATGCGCACACCCGGGCATGCCAAACCGATTCGGTGTCCGGAACCGGCAGCGCACCCCGTATCGGTCTGCCGCCGGCGCATACAGCCACCTTCCCCGCTCTTATGGCAGGGCCAGCAGGGAGAACGCAATGCCATCTACCAATCCGGCCACCCGCCCATCGTCGCGACGGTTTGTCTGGCTCGGGGTGGCAATCCTCGCCGCCATCGCGCTGTGGACCATCGGCTGGTATACGGTTGCCGCCCGGATCGAGGCGCACTTACCCGTGGCCATGCAGCAGATTGCCGGAACCGACGCCAGCGCCGAATGCGCCAATGCTGAAATTCGGGGCTATCCGTTCCGCTTCGGCCTGTTTTGCGACCGGCTGGGCTACATCAACCCAAAGGACGCCCTGGCACTGGAAGCAGGCGCTCTGCGATCAGCCGCACAATTTTATCGCCCCGGTCATGTTGTCTCCGAGATTGACGGCCCGCTGCTCATTTCGGCGCCGGGACTGGAACTGCAAATCGACTGGCAAATCCTGCAATCGAGCATTCGCGCGACAACCTTGGGGCTTGATCGCGGATCGATCGACAGCCGCAATGTCAGCATCGACATCGACGGCACAGGCCTCCAGCAAAAACTGGCACTGGCCGCCGAGTGCTTCACCGCCCATGCACGCAAGAACGGCCTCGACCTCGACATCGCAGCCTATGGCGAGCATGTGCGCGGCAACATCATCGCCGACACCGGTGCCAGCACGCTTACCCTGGAGGCAACTCTGCCAGGCCGGGCCGGATTGCTGGACATGCCGTATCAACCGCTATTGCCGCCCTATGAAGCACAAGTCCATCGGCTTTCTGTCAGCTTTGAAGGAGATGTCTCGCTTGAAATTACGGGCCCCGTCCGCATTGCTGCCGACGGACTGGTATCGGGCGATCTGCAAATATCGATCCGTGGTCAGGACCAGATTGCCGAGATCGTCGCCAGGTTTAACCCCGAGATGGGCGAAAATGTGCGCCGGTTCGGCCCGATGCTCGCCGCGCTCGACAGCGTGCCCGGCGATGACGCCATCACCCTGCCGCTGACGATCCGCAACGGCAACCTTTCCATGGGGATGTTTCCGCTGGGCCGGTTGCCAGCGCTATAGCCAACCTTCAGCGGGCCAGCCCGGCTCGTGGCATCCTCACCGACACATCCAAACTCACTCGCCAGGGCCGGCAGGCTCCGTCTTGTGCACGTTGCGGCCGAAGTTCGGTTCGTCCGTATCCTGCCCCGCCTCGATGATCGAGCGACGGATACCGCGCGTCCGCGTGAACAGCTCAAGCAGCTTGTCACCATCACCCCAGCGGATTGATCGTTGCAGCGACGACAGGTCTTCGGAAAACCGCGCCAGCATTTCCAGGATGGCATCCTTGTTGTGCAGGCAGACATCGCGCCACATCACCGGGTCCGACGCTGCCAGACGGGTAAAATCGCGGAAACCCGAGGCCGAGTACTTGATCACTTCGGATTTGGTCACCGCTTCCAGATCGTCTGCGGTGCCGACGATATTATAGGCAATAATGTGCGGCAGATGCGAAACGATCGCCAGCACCAGGTCATGATGATCGGGATCCATCCGGTCGACGGTCGAACCGCAGGCCTGCCAGAACTGGCCAAGCCGTTCGATCGCATCGGCATCGGTTCCCTCGGTCGGGGTCAGGATGCACCAGCGGTCCTGGAACAGTTCGGCAAATCCCGCAGCCGGACCGCTCTGCTCGGTACCAGCAATCGGGTGACCAGCAATGAAATGCGCGTGGGCCGGGATATGCGGCGCCATCTGCCTAACCACAGAAGCCTTGGTCGAGCCGACATCGGTAACGATCGCGCCCGGTTTGAGGTGCGGACCTATTTCAATCGCCACCGCTTCCGACGCGCCGACCGGCACGGAGACAATCACCAGATCGGCATCCCTGACAGCCTCGGCGTTGGATTGGTAATAGCTGTCGCCAAGTTCAAGCGCCTGCGCCTGGGCAAGCGTCTCGGCGCTTCTGGTGGCTATTGCCACGTGACCCGCCAGTCCTTTGGCAGCAATCACCCGCGCCAGCGACGAGCCGATAAGCCCGATGCCGATCAGGGCGACATTCTCGAACATGGGTGTGCTCATGACGGTTGAGCCATGAACTCTCTCAAGGCCTCGAGCACGCCCAGATTGGCTTCCGCGTCACCGATCGTCATCCTCAGCGCATCAGGAAGGCCATACCCCGAAACCCGGCGCAGCACATAACCGCGCGCGCACAGATATTCGTCGGCCTCCGCTGCGGTCTTGCCCGGCGTCGTCGGAAAATGCACCAACACGAAATTGCCTACCGACGGTGTCACCGACAGGCCCAGCGCTTGCAGCCCCTCGCTGACCCGGCCGAGCCAGGCCTCGTTGTGCTCCACGGCTCGTTCGACATGCTCGCGATCGCCGATCGCCGCCGCGCCGGCAACGATTGCCAGGGCGTTGACGTTGAACGGTCCGCGCACCCGGTTGCAGGCGTCGATGATCGCCTCATGGGCATACATCCAGCCGATCCGGAGACCGGCAAGACCATGGATCTTAGAAAAAGTCCGGGTCATCACCACATTGGGACTGGCTGAAACCAGCTCGATGCCGGCTTCGTAATCATTGCGGCGGACATATTCCGCGTAAGCCGCGTCCAGCACCAGAATCACATGGCGCGGCAGCGCCGCATGCAGCCGCTTGACTTCATTGACCGGAACATAGGTGCCGGTCGGATTGTTCGGATTGGCAAGGAAAACCAGCTTGGTCCGCTCGGTAACGGCAGCCAGGATCCGGTCGACATCGACATTGAGATCATCATTGTCGGCAACCGTCACCGGGGTGGCACCGGCGGCCATGATCTGGATCTTGTAGACCAGGAACCCGTGTTCGGTGAACAGGCCTTCGTCTCCGGGCCCGAGATAGGTCTGGCACAAGAGACCAAGCAGTTCATCCGAACCGTTGCCACACAGGATGTTGTCGGGGTTAAGCCCGTAGGCGCGCCCGATCGCCTCTCGCAGCACATGCGCGGAACCATCCGGGTAGATCGCCAGATTGGCGCTTCTGGCCGCGATTGCCTCGGCGACCTTCGGGCTCGGACCCAGCGGTGATTCGTTTGAGGACAGCTTGTAGACCTTTGCCACGCCATGGGCGGTCTCGCGGCCCGGAACATAGGCTGCAATATCCATAACGCCCGATTTGGGACGTGGCATGTCGGTGCTGCTCATGGGGAAGGCTCCTTGCTTGCGGAAGGCCGAAAATAATGGGGCGGAAATAACCCCTTGCGGCGATCTTGTCGAGAGACTGCGCTCAGTGCGCAGCGTTGTCAGTCGAATTGCCCCGGCGATGCGCTGCACGCGAGGTCTGCGGCGACAGCACCGGCACGAACACTCGGCGTGACGCCCGCGCCGCCACCGGCAGGCCCTGATAGAGCCGCTTCTGCGCCTCGACCACGATCACGCCCGAAAAAACCGGCCACATCCTGCGGCCGATCCGCTCGAAAATGCCCCGCAAGCGCAGCAGCACCGCACGGTCAGATGGCGGGAAGAACAGCGCCTCGGCAAACGCTCCCGGAGTAAAATTGCTTTCCCGCAACAGCCGTACCAATTGGCCACGCGAATAGGGTCGGCCAGCACCGAAGGGCGTGTGCTCGAACCGGGCCCAGACGCCACGCCGGTTGGGTGCAACGATCACCAGCCTGCCGCCCGGCGCCAGCACCCGCCAAAGCTCCATCAGCGTTTCCCGTGGATTTTCGGCAAATTCCAGCGAATGTACCATCAGAATCCGGTCGAGCGAGGCGTCGGGCAACGGCAGTTCCTCGTCAAACACCAGGGCAGTGGCCGAGGGCCCGCCCGATGGCCAGTTCACCGCGCCCTGCCCGGCTGGCATGAACGCGAATGTCCGTTCCGCGTCAGGGCGGAACCGGTCGAGATAGGGTGCGGCATAGCCCATTCCCATCAGCCGCTCTCCCGGCAGGCTGGCCCAGATCGACGACAGTGCCATCGCCACCGAATGTTCCGCAAACCGCCCGAGGCGGGAATGATAAAACTGTCGCAGCTCGACGATATCGGTATGCATGGTTGGTGTCCCGAACGCATCAATTGGCCGTTGTCCTGACAATACACCCTCAACATGGCGCAATTGCCAGTAAAATCATCCTGCAAGCAGCCCGAGGCGGCTGCGACATGACCAAGGTGACGGATCGAACCGCTGCAGCTATGATTTCAGAATTGATTCCAAAGTCGAAGGGGAGCCCCGTGACGAGCTTGATGATCGAACAATTCACCTGCCGGCGCGACAATTTCGGAGTGATCCTGCACGATCCGCTCACCGGCGACACGGCGAGCATTGATGCGCCCGACGGAACCGTGATTGCCGAACGCCTCCGGCAAAACGGCTGGGCGCTCACGCACCTGTTCATTACCCATCACCACTCCGATCATGTCGAAGGTATCGCAGCTCTTGCCATACCCCATTCGCCAAAGATCATCGGTCCGGCAGCCGAGGCAGGAGCGATCCCCGGATTGACCCGGACTGTCGGCGATGGTGATACTTTCAAGTTCGCGGGCCGAACCGTGGAAGTCATTTCAACGCCTGGCCACACCGCAGGTCACATCTGTTTTTATATTCCCGAGGAGAAATTGCTGTTTGCCGGGGATACATTGTTCGCCCTCGGCTGCGGCCGGCTTTTTGAAGGGTCTCCGGAAGACATGTTCGGCTCGCTCTCCCGCCTCGGCGAGCTTCCCGATGAAACCCGGGTCTATTGCGGCCACGAATACACCCAGTCCAACGCCAATTTCGCCGTCATCATCGACCCCGACAACCAGGCATTAGCTGACAGGATGAAGGATATTGTCGGCTTGCGCGCAAAGGGTCTGCCCACCTTGCCCACCACCATCGGCTATGAAAAGCGCACCAACCCATTCATGCGCACCAACGATGCCGGCATCCGCAAGCAGCTCGGCATGGAATCAGCCAGCGATGTCGAGGTTTTTGCCGAGCTGCGCCGGCGCAAGGATGGTTTTTAAGCATGGATCCGACACTCACTGCACGCGACATCATCGCCACCCTCGACATGAAGGAACATCCCGAGGGTGGCTGGTACCTTGAAACCTTCCGCGATACCGAGGGTGGCCCACGCGGCCATTCGACCGCTATCTACTATCTGCTCGAAGGCGGCGACTGCTCCCATTGGCACCGCGTTACAGACGCCACCGAAATCTGGCACTGGCATGGTGGTGGCCCGCTGGCGCTGACCTTGTCGTCTGACGAATGCAACGCCCAATCCCACCGTCTGGGAATGAACCTGGCCGCGGGCGAACGGCCGCAACTGGTGGTGCCTGCGGGATGCTGGCAAACCGCAGCATCGCTCGGCGCCTGGACACTGGTTGGCTGCACTGTGGCACCAGGTTTTGAATTTTCCAGCTTTGAGATGGCCGCGCCCGACTGGCGACCTTCGCCCTATGACGGCGCGCCGCTCAAACCAGAAGGCCGCGGGTAATCAGCACCTGTCCTGAATAATAGAGCACCCAGACAGCAATGCTGCTGGCGCGCCGGGCCGGGCTGTCCTTTGTCATCAGGAACTTTTCCGTGCCCAGAATCGCGTCCGATGCCATGAACAGCACCACGCCTGCCAGCACCTGCCCGCCAAGCGTCACGCCGCCAAGTCCCATGCAGGCAATCGCCAGCACATAGGCTGCCACCGGCAACGCCAGCGCCCCTGCCCCACGCACCATCACGAAACCGACCACCAGTGCGAAGACCACAACCGCGGCCAGACCCGGCAGCACATCAAGGCTGAACCCGGGCCCAGACGATATGAACAGCACCGCATAGAGAATATGCGCCATCAGGAAGCTGCCGAGCCCGCCGAGAAACGCCGCCTGGCCCTCATGCGCCAAAAACGCGTCGCCAAGCGCCGAGAGCGCCAGCGCGAAGATCAGCAGCAGCGGTCCATCGACGGCCAGCGCCATCACCGACAGGGCTGCAACCGCCGCGGTCTTGGCCACGGTCCGTATCAGCGAGGTCGGCCGCTGCAGCATCAGCAAAAAGGCCACAAAGCCCAGCAGCGAAATCAGCAAACAGGCAAGCACCGCGCCATTGTGGTTCTGCAGAAACGTGCTCATTTTCGCTTTTTCCGCTTCAACAGATCCTTGGCCGCCAGAAAGGCGCCGCCGGTAATAAGCATCGCCGCCACCGCAATCGTGAGCGTCGCCTCACCATAGCCGAAGCCAATCAGAATCAGCGTCGACAGCAAGGGCGCTGCATAACTGGCCACGCCCAGGATCTGGATATTGCCGTTCTTGACACCGTAATCCCATGCGTAGAACGCCAGCCCCACCGGCCCCAGCCCGAGACCAATAACGGCGAACCATTGCCCGGGGGTCGCAGGCCAGACCGTGGTTTCCATCAGCAGATGGAACAGAAGCGACGCCACCGCCGACATCATGCAGAACCCGGTGATCACATCCGTAGGCGTGGAGCCGAAGCGCCGCGACAGCAGCGAATAGCTCGACCATGTGAGTGCGGCGAGCACCGCCGCGCCGTAGCCGATCAGGCTGCCACCGCCAAATCCACCATCCGCGCCCTGCAACAGGATCAGCGCCGTTCCCGACAGTCCCAGAAGCGCACCTGCCACATGGTGCCAGCCAAGCCGTTCATCCGGCAGCAGCGCCGAGCCGACGACGATCAGCAGCGGCCAGACATAGGCAATCAGACCAGCCTCGACCGCCGGGGCGTTTCTGAGCGCGGTAAAATAGAGAAAATGATAGCCGAACAAGCCAAACAGCCCCAACGCCCAGACCTTGGCAGGCTGCCGCAAGGCGCGAAACCGGGATGGCTGCCTGAGCATCGCCGACACGCCGATCACCGACCCGATGGCAAAGCAGATCGCCGAAAGCTGGAATGGCGGCATCGTGCCCGAGGCCGCCGTCAGCACCGCCAGGGACGACCACATGATGATCGCCAAGAACCCGACAAGGGTAGGAATTTTCTGCAAGTTGCGACCCCTTCAAATGCGCGCACGCATCCGTGGTGCCTTTACCCGCCAAACCGGGTTGCCGCAACCACCACCTGACCGATCTTGGTCGGCACCTTGGCGTAGACCGGGGCGTAAAATCCACCCTGCTCATGCTTGGCGAACCACACTTCCATTTTGGTCAGCTTCTGCAAATACCGTATTGCCGAGGAACCTTTCCGGTACCCGGCCTGCGGCACGAACCGGATAGCACAAACAATCGCATCTCCCTTGAAGCCCTTGGTCCGGAAGGGCCGCACTCCTTTCGGCTTCAAATGCAGAGTCACCCGTGTCTCACCGTCAAAAATCGGCAGACTGCTGGGGCATACCCGAGCGCTCGCCGGGAACACCAGGCCCGACAACGGATCCAGCACCGCGCGCATGTCTTCTGCACTGATCGGTACCCAATCGGCAGCCGTCCGCTTGCGCTTTGGGGTATTGGTCGCCGAACTGACATTGCCATTGTTGAAACGGATTTCTGTCTTGTGGGTTTTGGCGTCGGCTGTATAGGCCACCGAGAAACGCGACGCCCGCAGCCGGTCCTTGCCGAACTTGCCCGAGACACTGGCGTTGCCACGGGACTTGCTGACGATGTTGGTGAGCGCCGACGTGCGCAGGTTTCCCGAGATCTTGTAGGAAGCGCCGTCGATCTCGGTTTTGAATTTCAGATAGGCCACAGGAAGTCCGATCAGCGATACCGAATAATCGGTATAGACATGAACAGGCTCGGCCATTGCTCTCGGCTGGAGCAGCATCAGCGACGCCAGAGCCAGCAGTCCGATGCAGAATATGCCGCGAAGTCGGGTCATGCACACCTCTCAAAGCCACGGCTCGACGGTCGTCGCCGATCCTGCTATGTTTGTTGCCTCGACGCACAATGCGGCAATTCGATGCCTGCGGCGACAAAAATCAAGGGATACGGCTTCAAACGTGCTGTTCTGCCCGTTTATCGGCCATCCCGACTTGACGCGGCTTGCGTGGCTGATTATAGACACGCGACTTTCCAATAAAGGCCTGTGGTCCTTTGGGTGAGCCCTCGATGTGGCTCAGCCCGTCCGCTGGCGAAGAGATAATAGGTGCAAGATGTCCCGCAGCTGTGAATTGACCGGCAAGGCCGTACAGTCTGGAAACAATGTCAGCCACGCCAACAACAGAACCCGTCGCCGGTTTCTGCCGAACCTGTGCAATGTAACGCTGATTTCCGATGCTCTCGGCCAGCGTTTCCGCCTTCGGGTTACGGCCTATGCTCTGCGCACAGTAGAACATCGTGGCGGCCTCGACGCATTCCTGGCCAAGGCCAAGGACGGCGAACTGTCGATGCGCGCACGTCTGCTCAAGCGCCAGATTGCCAAGAAGCTTGAAGAAAGCGCCGCCGCCTAATCACGGCGCCGTTCTTTCTTATCAAGATGGCGGGCTTGGGCCCGCCTTCTTCCGTTTCCGCTGGTGGCATCAACCCAGGATAAAAAAATGCGTCTGTTTCCTTCCGTAATGCCGTTCATGGCCGTGATGGCCGCCATTGTCGTCGCCTCGAACTTCCTCGTGCAGTTCCCGGTCGATCTGACGCTTGGCGCGCTCAACCTCGCCGATCTTCTGACCTGGGGCGCATTTACTTACCCTGTAGCATTTCTGGTGACCGATCTCGCCAATCGGCGGTTTGGTGCGCGCGCCGCCCGCATGGTGGTGTTCTGCGGCTTCGTGATTGCCGTCATCCTGTCGATCTGGCTTGCCACACCGCGTATCGCCGTGGCCTCGGGCACGGCGTTCTTGATGGCGCAGCTGA
This sequence comes from Hoeflea sp. Naph1, assembly GCF_046837775.1. Classification (GTDB taxonomy): domain Bacteria; phylum Pseudomonadota; class Alphaproteobacteria; order Rhizobiales; family Rhizobiaceae; genus Hoeflea. Next base: position 117,627 of record NZ_CP177286.1, read on the forward strand.
TCGATGTCTCAATCTTTGATCGGCTGCGCAACAAGGTTTGGTGGCTGCCGCCGCTGGTCTCGACCGTCATCGGCTCGGGTCTGGATACGCTGGTCTTCTTCAGCCTCGCCTTTTCGCAGGCCGCCGTCGTGATCGGCCCCGGCGACAGCTTTGCCAGCGAAGCCGCCCCCTTGCTCGGTCTGTTCGCCCAGGAGGCGCCACGCTGGCTGTCCTGGGCACTGGGCGACCTCTCGGTCAAGCTGCTGGTCGGACTGGCCATGCTGGTGCCCTATGGCGCGCTGATCCCGGTTTTGGCACCGCAGCCCCGCACCTGATCTCTGGCAACGCCCAGAGCCACCAATCTGCCGCACGCAAGGCGGGGCATCGGAAAGACTGCTACCCGTCGCCCAGGTAGCGGAATTCGAGCAGCAGGTTGCGCTGCAGGATCGAGTGATTGTCATCCGAGACCAGCGTGACGAACACTTGACCCTGTTCGTCCGTGGTCACGTCCAGCCCTTCCATATTGTCGATCTGGTAGCCGTAATCGCTTTCCAGGATAACCTCTCCATCGATCAGATTGCCGACCCCGATCCGGCTTCCGTCGAACCGTCGGATCCGCATGCCGACCCCCTGGGCGATCGAGAACCGGCGTTCCAGCAGCAGCAGATCGCCATTGGGCAGAAAATCGCCATCGGTGACATTGTAGGGGAGATCGCGCTTGACGTGGAACACGCCTTTTGACGACCCGGTCAGGATCGCCGCAAAAATATTTCCATCCTTGTCGAGGCTCATTTCCGAGACAGCCACCACTGCCCCCGCGAGCGCCGAACTCTCGGGCGCAACCATGATCGCTTCCAGACCGCGGTTGCCGCGAAACTCCGGGAGCGGAATCTGCAGCGGTAGCGACCCGGTCGGTTTGGCTCCGCCCGGCGCCTGGGCAGGATAGATGTCCACCCGGTGAAGCCGCTCGAAACTGACCAGCGCCTCATCCCCGCGCAGCACCATTCCTTCGGCGTCGAACCGCCATTTTTCCCGCGAAGAATTCGCGTCCGAGCCGAGAATCGGCGATACCTTGAAATCCCGAACTCCGATCATCCGGTTTTGATCGTCCCGGTCGAGCGCTCCGGCATACCAGAAGCCGGTATCCATCACGCCCAGAAAGCGCTGTCTGTCGGCGGACAGGCGAATCGCCGACATCCCCCCAAGTGCGGAATCGGACGAGCTTAGCTCAAGCCCGCCGACAAATTCGAAATCGCCAAAGCGGGTTTGGTCGGAGCCAACCTTGAAGTTCTCGATCAACCGTGACCGGACCTCAATCGCATTTTCTTCGGCCCGAACAGACGGAAACAGAAAGATGGCGGCCAGGGCAAGCACCCCTGCCAAGGCCGGCAACCGCATCATCGAACCGGCTTTGCTCACGCCGGTCTGCGACCGCGACGCGCCTTTGGCTCGCCGCCTTCGTCCGCAAACAGCGCTGCCAGTTGCTCGGTCATGGCGCCAGCAAGTTCTTCTGCGTCCACGATCGTAACCGCACGGCGATAGTAACGCGTCACGTCATGGCCGATGCCGATTGCCAGCAGCTCTACCGGAGAGCGGGTTTCGATTTCCTCGATAACAGCGCGCAGGTGGCGCTCGAGATAATTCCCCGGATTGACCGACAAGGTTGAATCGTCGACCGGCGCGCCGTCCGAGATCATCATCAGGATACGCCGCTGCTCGGGCCGCTTGAGCAGCCGCGAATGCGCCCAGATCAGGGCTTCGCCGTCGATATTTTCCTTGAGCAACCCCTCGCGCATCATAAGTCCGAGATTGCGCCGGGCACGCCGCCACGGCGCGTCGGCCGATTTGTAGATGATGTGGCGCAGGTCGTTGAGCCGGCCCGGTGTCGGCTGCTTGCCGCCGGTCAGCCATTTTTCGCGGCTCTGCCCGCCCTTCCAGGCCTTGGTGGTAAAGCCCAGCAGTTCCACCTTCACGCCGCAGCGCTCCAGCGTTCGCGCCAGAATGTCAGCACAGGTGGCGGCCACGGTGATCGGCCGGCCCCGCATCGAGCCTGAATTATCGATCAGCAGGGTGACGACGGTATCGCGGAAGCTGGTATCACGCTCCATCTTGAACGACAGCGGTTGCATCGGATCGATGATCATCCGCGTCAGCCGCGCTGAGTCGAGATACCCTTCCTCGAGATCGAAATCCCAGGCCCGGTTCTGCTGGGCCATCAGCCGCCGCTGCAGCCGGTTGGCAAGCCGCCCGACCACACCCTGCAGATGCGCCAGCTGCTTGTCGAGAAACGCGCGCAGCCGGTCGAGTTCGGCTTCCTCGCACAAATCCTGAGCGAGAATTTCCTCGTCAAACTCGGTGGTGAACACCTTGTAGTCGATCTTCTCGTTGAGATCGGCAAACTGATCGCTCGACTTGCGGGTCTCGCCCGGCGTGTCTGCGTCCTCGTCGCTTTCATCGATGGTATCGTCGTCACCGACTTCTGCGCCGTCCATTTCGCCGGCGTCCATCTGCTCTTCAGAGGATTCGCTTTCTTCAGCGGGCGCAGCATCCGATCCGGCCTCTTCCTCGGAAGACTGCTCGTTCTGTTCGTCGCTGCTCGGCTGGTCGTCGTCGGAAACGTCGTCCTGCTCGTTCTGCTGGTCGTCGTCCTCGCCGTAATCCTCGGCCATCTCCATGGCCGACAGCATCTCTCGCACCACCCGTGCAAAAGCCTGCTGGTTGTCGACCGAATCTTCCAGTGACTGCAGGATGTCACCGGCCTTGCCCTCGACAAAGTCGCGCCACAGCTCGACAACCTGGCCCGAAGTCTCGGGCGGCGCCCGCCCGGTCAGCTTTTCACGCACCATCAGCGCCAGCGCCTCTTGCAGCGGCGCATCCTCGCGGTTGGTGATGCCGCTGTAATTGGCCCGCTGGTATTTGTCTTCGAGCATCGAGGTGATGTTGTCGCCAATACCGGTCATCTGCCGCGCACCAATGGCCTCGACCCGAGCCTGCTCGACCGCGTCATAGACAGCGCGCGCGTCCGGCCCTTCTGGCGCCATGCGATTATGCACCGCGTCGTCATGGCAGGCTTTGCGCAGCGCAATCGAATCGCCCACGCCCCGGGCTACCGCAAAATCATGTGCGGTCGGCCGCTTCGGCAAGTCCGGCAGCCGCGCCCGTTCGCCCGCCAGGCCGGGTCGGTCGCTGCCGAACGTGACCTCCAGCTCATTATCGCCGGAGATCGCCCGTACGCAGCCGATCAACGCCTGCTTGAACGGCTCGGCGTCAACCACGCCAGTGGGTTTTGATCTGATGTTGTCGCCGCGTCCGGCCATGGCTAGACCCGTCAGGCGGTTGCACTGAGAACAATATTGGCGGCGCTTTCCTTCAACTCGACACCAAAGGCACGCTGGTAATGCTCGGCCACCAGCGCCCGCTCAAGTTCATCACACTTGTTGAGAAAGGTCAGACGAAAGGCCATCGCCACATCGCCAAAGATCACGGCGTTTTCAGCCCACATGATCACCGTACGCGGGCTCATCACCGTCGAAAGGTCGCCATTGATGAAGGATGACCGGGTCATGTCTGCCACCCGAACCATGCGCGAAATTGTTTCGCGGCCGTCACCCTTGGCGAAATCCTTGACCTTGGAGGCGACAATATCGACCTCATGATCATGCGGCAGGTAGTTCAGCGTGGTGACGATCGACCAACGGTCCATCTGCGCCTGGTTGATCTGCTGGGTGCCGTGATACAGCCCGGTAGTATCGCCCAAGCCAACGGTGTTGGCAGTCGCAAACAGTCGGAATGCCGGGTGCGGTCTGATGACGCGACTCTGGTCGAGAAGCGTCAGACGGCCGGAAGATTCGAGCACCCGCTGGATCACGAACATCACGTCGGGACGGCCCGCGTCGTATTCGTCAAACACCAGCGCGACATTGTGCTGATAAGCCCAAGGCAGAATGCCGTCCTTGAATTCGGTAATCTGAAGGCCGTCGCGCACGACGATGGCATCTTTGCCGACCAGATCGATCCGGCTGACATGGCTATCGAGGTTGACGCGCACGCAGGGCCAGTTCAGCCGCGCCGCCACCTGTTCGATATGGGTCGATTTGCCGGTGCCGTGATAACCCGAAACCATCACCCGACGATTGTGGGCAAAGCCCGCCAGAATCGCCAGCGTGGTGTCTCGGTCGAACAGGTAGTCCGGATCAAGGTCAGGCACATAGGAGTCCCGCTCCTTGTAGGCCGGGACAGTGATGTCCGAATCAATGCCGAACACCTCACGCACGTTCACGGTGGTGTCGGGCAAGTTGGTAATGTCGAGGTCGATCTTGCTCATCATGTCTCCAAGGCCCGGCGTGTTAAGCCCACGGGCCGTCTCTCATGTCCGGTCCGGCACACCCGCTGGACTCAGTTGTTTATCGCTTAGCAGAAACCGGACTGCTTTAACAATTGGTAGGCTTGGATGACCTCGCGGAAACGGTCCTCCGAGCCACGGTCGCCGCCATTGGCGTCGGGGTGGTGCTGCTTCACCAGGTCCTTGTAGCGCGCCTTGATCTCGGCAGATTTGGAATTTGCGGCCAATCCGAGCGTTTCGAACGCCTTGGACTCCAGCGCCTTGATCTTGCGTGCCCGTACTGGCTTGTTGCCTCTCGGGTCGTTGAAGAACCCGAACGGATCTTTCATCCGCGCCTGGGCGCCAGCCGAACCGGAGCGGGCGGTCGACTGAGTCGGGCCGCTTCCAGCCGAGCGGTCCACGCCCATTTTCCAGGTTGGCCGGTGGCCGGTCAGCGCCTCTTTTTGATAGCGCGCGATCTCTCCGTCAGAGAGGCCCGAAAAATAATTGTAGCCTTTGTTGTAGTCACGCGCGTGCTCGAAGCAGAACATGAAGTACTGCCCCTCGGCGTCACGGCCGACCGGTGCGCGGTGAGCGCCCGGCTTTTCGCATCCATCCCATTGGCACTGTGGCGTGCTGGGTTCTGCAGGGCGCTCGCCGCGGCGACGCACCCGGATGCGGTCGAAATATTTCGAATCCAATTTCATGGTCCCGATTATGCTGCTCTGAACGTTAACGAACAAGGATTGACAAGGATGATTCAAGCTGCGTACCCCGTCTTGATCCCGAATGCCACCTCGCAAATTGCCACAAACTGACTTTATGACCGGATCAACCGCCAGGAGCGCCGCCATGTCCCGACAAAACCGCATCGAAACAAGGCTGACAGACCACTTTCAGCCCGAGCGACTTTCGGTGATCAACGAAAGTCATTTGCACGCAGGCCATCACAACGCCGATAGCGAGGGCGATGCAACCTTCGACGGCGCCGGCGAAACCCATTTCCGGATTCGCATCGTCGCCGCAGCCTTTGCCGACCTCAGCCGCGTCGACCGGCACCGCGCCGTCAACGCCGTGCTCAAGGAGGAGCTCGACAGCGGCCTGCATGCCATGGCCGTCGAAGCCTCGGCACCCGGCGAGCCTACCCGCTGGTAAACGCACCAGCGCTGCCTGTACCCCTATCAGCGCATCGCGCGCCTTTAGAGCTTTTCTGCTGGCCTGATCCGCAGCCGGGTAATCCGGTTGCGGTCGCGCTTCATGACGATGAAACGCTTGCCGTGAAAGGTAAATGCCTGCTTTTCCTCAGGGATAGTCTGAGATTCGTGAATCACCAGCCCCGCCACGGTGGTTGCCTCGTCATCAGGCAGTGACCAGTCGAGCGCCCGGTTGATATCACGAATCGGCACCGAGCCATCGACAACAACCGATCCATCAGCCTCCTGATGGACTCCCTGCACTTCGGTATCATGCTCATCGGCAATGTCGCCGACGATTTCTTCCAGGATATCCTCAAGCGTCACCAAGCCCTCGACCTCGCCATACTCATCGACGACGATGGCAAAATGTGCCTTGCGGCGAAGAAAGGCATTGAGCTGATCCGGCACGCTGGTGGTGTCGGGCACGAACCACGGCTTTTGTGCAATCTTGACGATATCGATCCGGTTCGAATCGTTGGATGCGTCAGCAAGCGCCCGCAGCACATCCTTGGCGTGGACGATGCCGATGATGTTGTCCATTGTCCCGCGCCAGATCGGCATGCGTGTGTAGGAGCTTTCAAGCACCGCCCGGACATTGACTTCTGACGGCTCATCGGCGTTGAGCATCCGCATCGAGGTGCGGTGAATCATCACATCGGAGACTTCCAGATCGCCCAGATCGAGCACCCCGCCGAGGCGGTCGCGGTCGGCTTTGACCACCGCCCCCTCGCGGTGCAGCAGATTGACTGCGCCACGGATTTCCTCATGTGCAGACAGCATCGAGGTTTCCGAGGCGAAGGTCACACCGAACAATGACATGATGTTGCGAACGATCCAGTTGACGAAACTCGACATCGGCCCGACCACGACGACAAAAGCCTTGACCATCTGCGCAACCGCCATGGCGAACCGATCTGGTCTCGAGATCGCCCAGCTCTTTGGCAGCACCTCGGCAAAGATCACCAAGAGCAGCGTCATCGTCAGCGTCGCCACGGCAACACCGGAATCGCCGAATATCGACAACAGCACGCTGGTGGCCAGCGCCGAAGCCAGGATGTTGACCAGGTTATTGCCGATCAACAAGGCCCCGATCAGCCGGTCCTTGCGTTCAATCAGCCCGTTAACGGTCGCCGCGCGGGCCTCGCCGCTGGTTTCAAGCGAATGCATCCGCGCCCGTGAGGCCGCAGTCAATGCCGTTTCAGATCCCGAGAAAAATCCCGACAGGGCAATCAGCACGACGATCGCCAGGATCGTCAGCCCGTGCTCAACCAGCAATTCGCCTGCATATTCCAGCATCATGATGCTCGCTTGTCTTCCAGGAATCGAAAAACTTCGTCCTGCGGTACGTCATTGGCGATGAAGGATTGGCCAATGCCGCGGGTCAGGATGAAGGTCAACGCACCGCGCTGAACCTTCTTGTCCTGCGCGATGTGTTTCATCAGTATATCGGTTGCCGGCAGCCCACCTTCAATATGCTGCATCCGGGTTGGCAAGCCAACTTCTCTGAGGTGGTGCTCGACCCGTGCTGCGTCGTCGGGGCTTGCAAGGTTCATCCGCGCTGAAAATTCATGCGCCAGCACCATTCCGATCGCCACGCCCTCGCCATGCACCAGCCTGCGTCCGTCATAGTCGGTCGCAGCCTCAAGCGCGTGACCGAAGGTATGCCCGAGATTGAGCAGCGCCCGGGCGCCATGTTCGCGTTCGTCGGCGGCAACCACCTCTGCCTTGGCCTGGCAACTGGTGGCAATTGCCTGTATCCGTGCAGCACCACCGGCAAACACTTCACGCCAATTGGCTTCAAGCCAAGCGAAAAATTCCGGTCGGTCGATCAGCCCGTATTTCGCCATTTCCGCATAGCCGGCGCGGAATTCGCGAATCGGCAATGTGTCGAGCGCGTCGCTGTCGGCCAGCACCAGGTTGGGCTGGTGAAACACCCCGATCAGGTTCTTGCCCTGGCTCGCGTTGATCCCGGTCTTGCCACCCACCGACGAATCCACCTGGGCCAGCAGGCTGGTCGGGATCTGAATGAATTTCATGCCGCGCCGCACGATCCCGGCCGCAAAGCCGGTCAAATCACCGATCACCCCGCCGCCAAGCGCGATCACCGCGTCACCGCGTTCGAGTTTCGCTCCGAGCACGTGATCGCAGACATGGATCAGCTCATCGAAGCGCTTGGTCTTCTCGCCCGGCTCCAGCACCAGCGGCGCCGCATCGATGCCGGCGCCGGCAAGGCTTTCAAGCAGAGCATCGAGATGTGCCTCCGCCACGTTTCTGTCCGTCACCACCGCGCACCTTATGCCGTGCTCGCGCGCGGCAATCTCGGCGCCGGCGCGGGCAATAAGTCCGGAGCCGATGACGATGTCATAGCTGCGATCTGCCAGATCGACACGGATGGTTTGTGATGGAGTGGCTTGATTCATGACGTTGATACCGTGTCCTGGCTGTGATCCAGCCGCGCGATGGCGGCAATGGCTTCAGCGGCGATGATTTCCTTGGGCTCGTCCCGCGACTGTACCGTAAGCCGGGCCTGCGCATAGACCGGATAGCGCTGATCGAGCAAAGTCGACAGAGTCTGCTTCGGGTTTGCCGTCTTCAGCAACGGCCGCGTGTCGCGTTTGGAAACCCGTGCCCACAATATATCGAGATCCGCCTTCAGCCATACCGACAGGCCGCTCCTCAACACCATCGCCCGGGTGGTGTCGTTCATGAAGGCGCCACCACCGGTGGAAAGAACCCGCGGCCCGCTTTTCAAGAGCCGCTTGATCACCCGCGCCTCCAGTGCCCGGAATTCCGGTTCGCCATAGGTCTGGAACAATTCCTCGATGGTCATCCGCGATACCCGTTCGATTTCGTGGTCTGAATCGACAAAGGGAATATCGAGCATCTGCGCCACCAGCCTGCCAATGACGGATTTGCCGGCGCCCATCAGGCCGACAAACACCAGATTGCGGTGGCCAAGCACACGCCGCGCCTTGGCGATATCCTGCTCCAGCGCGCTTGTCTGCTCTTCCGTCACCTGGCTCCCCCGGCTTCTGGTCCATGGTCGCGCCTTCTATTGGCCATGTCCGGCGGCGCGTCAAGCGCACCGCCCCTGCCACATTGCCTTGAATCAGCGGCCGCACTGCCGCATAACAGCACGGATATCAGTTCGCCGGAGTCTCCATGCCATCCCTGTTTCGATTTCTAGTCTTGTGCGCCGTGCTTGCCGGGCTTGTTTACGGCGCCATGTTTGCCTTGATCATCTATGTCGAACCGGTGGAGCGTGACGTGACCATCCGCGTTCCCACCGACAGACTCAACAACTAACCGGGGCTGCCCCACCCGATGCGCGATCTCAGCGCCGCCCATGCCGAAGCATTCCTCGAAATGATGAGCGCCGAGCGCGGCGCGGCAATCAACACGCTCGATGCCTATCGGCGCGATCTCGAGGACGCCTCCATGGTGCTTGCCGGGCTGGGAACCACATTGAGTCGTGCGCAGGCCGTCGACATCCGTGCCTTCATCGGCGATCTCGCCGCGCGGGGTTTCTCGCCTGCCTCCCAGGCCCGGCGGCTTTCCGCCTTGCGGCAATTCTACAAGTTCCTGCACGCCGAAGGCCTGCGCGAAGACGACCCGACCGGCGTCGTTGATTCCCCCCGCAAATCACGATCCCTGCCCAAGATCCTCAGCATCGATGAGGTCACCCGGCTGCTTGGCCAGGCCGAAACAGAAATTGCCCAGGCACAGAATGATCCCGAACGGCTGCAGCGCATTCGCTTTCGCGCCCTGCTTGAATTGCTTTACGCCACCGGCATGCGGGTCAGCGAACTGGTGGGCCTGCCCTACAGGGTGCTCGCCGATGGTGGCCGGTTTCTGATTGTCCGCGGCAAGGGCGCCAAGGAGCGCATGGTGCCGATGTCGCGCCCGGCACGCGCAGCCCTCGAGACCTGGCTGACGCAGATCGGTGAAACCGCCGAGCAATCGGGCTATCTGTTTCCGGCCAATTCCAGCGAGGGCCATTTGTCGCGGCAGGTGTTTGCCCGAGAGCTCAAGGATGTCGCCGCCCGCGCCGGTCTTCCTGTCGCCAAAGTATCTCCGCATGTGTTGCGGCATGCTTTCGCAAGCCATCTTCTCGCCGGCGGCGCGGACCTGCGCGCGGTTCAGGAATTGTTGGGCCACGCCGACATTTCCACCACCCAAATCTACACCCACGTGCTTGATGAGCGGCTCAAGCAACTCGTCAATCAGCATCACCCCCTTGCAAATGCCACAAAGAATCGCGATTAAGCGCGCTCGCGACATATCGATCACTACGTGACAGATGCACTTAACTGCGCTTGACTGTGTGCAGCGAACGAAATTGCGGATACCCGCTCGGAAAAGAACTCAATGCATAACTACCTTGATTTCGAAAAATCCATCTCCGATCTGGATGGCAAGATCCTCGAGTTGAGGAAACTGGCCGCCGAAGATGAGAGCATCGACACCGGTGACGAGATCACGCGGCTGGAAACCAGGGCGCGTGACGCCATGGCCGAGATCTACAGCAAGCTTAATCCCTGGCAGAAAACCCAGGTCGCCCGGCATCCCGACCGGCCGCATTTCAAGGATTACGCCAAGGCGCTTTTCGAGGACTTCACACCGCTGGCCGGCGACCGCAAATTCGCCGAGGATCCTGCCATCCAGGCTGGTTTTGCGCGGTTCCGCGGCCAACCCGTGGCTGTCATCGGCCAGGAAAAGGGCCATGATACCAAGACCCGTATCCGTCACAATTTCGGCTCAGCCCGCCCCGAAGGATACCGCAAGGCAATCCGGGTGATGGAACTTGCCGACCGGTTCGCCATCCCGGTAGTGACCCTGGTCGACACCGCTGGCGCCTATCCCGGCATTGGCGCCGAGGAACGCGGCCAGGCCGAGGCCATCGCCCGCTCGACCGAAACCTGTCTCAACCTTCGTGTCCCGCTGGTATCGATCGTGATCGGCGAAGGTGGCTCCGGCGGCGCCATCGCGATTGCCACCGGCAACCGCGTCTACATGCTTGAACACGCGATCTATTCGGTGATTTCACCCGAGGGTGCAGCCTCGATCCTGTGGCGCGATTCCACCCGTGCCCGCGATGCTGCCACCTCAATGAAGATTACGGCGGAAGATTTGCGCGGCCTTGGCATCATTGACGGCATCATTCCCGAACCGGTCGGCGGCGCCCATCGCGACCGCGACAGCGTCATCGCCCGCACCGGCGAGACGATTTCCAAGGCGCTCGAGGAACTGGCAGCCCTGTCGGGTGACGAGGTGCGCACCGACCGCCGTGAGAAGTTTCTCAAGATCGGACGTCAGATCGGTTGATCGGCGCCGCATTCGGGCCACAATTTTCAAGCCATTTGTAGCCGCTTGAAATGGCTTTCCCCTGGGACAGGCCGTGGCGGTAAGGCTTCATGAACCATGTTGGTTATAATATTGCGTTGATTTCTCAGGCCCGGCGGCACCGGCAGGGCCGTCAATCCGCAACAGCAATGGCATATTGCAAAATCCGAGAGCTCCGATGATGTCGATCAGAATGTTGCGCTTTGTTCCCCTCCTCTTGCTGGGGCTGACCGGCTGTCAGGATGCGCTGGATTCAGTTGCCAACAAGGTTGAGCACCCGCTGCCCGCCAAGCTCGTCAACAAGATGAAGGCGAACGACATGAGCACGCGCTCGCCGATCATGATGCGTATCTTCAAGGAGGAAGGCGCGCTTGAGATCTGGAAGCAGAAGGGCAATGGCCGCTACGATCTGATCGCCTCCTACGAAATCTGCAAATGGTCGGGCAAGCTCGGCCCCAAGTTCAAGGAAGGCGACCGCCAGGCACCGGAAGGCTATTACCGGATCTACCCGTCGCAGATGAACCCGCGATCGAGCTACTACCTCTCCTTTAACATGGGTTACCCCAACAGCTATGACCGGGCCCATGGCCGCAACGGAAGCAATCTGATGGTCCATGGCGCCTGCTCTTCGGCCGGGTGCTACTCCATGACCGATGAACAGGTGCTCGAAATTTACGGCTTTGCCCGCGACGCCTTCAAGGGCGGCCAGGAATACTTCATGGTCGAGGCATTCCCGTTCCGGATGACACCGGAGAACATGGCTCGCCACCGCGACAACGAACATTTCGAATTCTGGAAGATGCTGAAGGCCGGCTACGACCAGTTCGAACTGACCAAGCGGCCCGCCAAGGTCGAAGTCTGCGAGCGGCGTTACGTGTTCAACCAGGTGCCGCAGATCGAGAATGCGGCGTTCCGGTCGACCGAAGCCTGCCCGCCGGCAAGTTTGCCGCCAAGCCTGGCCTCGGCCTATTCCGGCTATGAGAAGACCTGGAACCAGAATTTTGCCAAGGCGGTTGCCAAATTCGAGCACGATGAGAACCGGCAACTCGCTGCCGCTCAGGCCAAAGCCGAGGCCGAACAGGAACGCGCCGAACGCGAAGCCGCGCGGGAAGCAAGAATTGCCGCCAATGGTGGTCAGTCCGCTCCCGCGGTTCTGAGCCTGTTTTCAACCGGCAACCCGTTGAAGGCATTGGCGGCTCAACCCACACCTACACCTGCTTCCCAAAGCGCAGCACCTGAAGCACCTGTTGCGGCCGAAACCGCCATACCGGCTGATCAGATGGCAGAGGCGGCCGACGTGCCTGTGCCGGCAGCAAACCCGCTGGCGCCCGCGCCGATGGCCAATGCCGCCGCGGATTCGAAGCCAAAAAAGCCGCTCTGGAAAATATGGAGCAGCAATTGAGCGGCAGCGAAGACGACGCGCTCGACTTGCGCGGACTGAAATGCCCACTGCCGGTATTACGCGCCCGCAAGCACCTGCGCAGCCTGAAGAGCGGCGCCCGCATCCGCATTGAAACCACCGATCCGCTTGCGGTAATCGATATCCCGCATTTTTGCCGTGAGGACGGCCATCAGCTTGTCAGTGCCGGGCCGGCCGACGACGGCGGTCACGTTTTCGTGATTGCCAGAGCTTGAGGCGCATTCAGCGTCGCACCGGAGCCCCGGGGATGGCCAGCGGGTTATCAACCAACGCCGCCCGGTCGGCACGTCCGATGCCAGGTTCGCCGGCAAAACTTGCGAACAATTCGGCCACAAATCCCTCCGGCATGTCCCGCGTGATCACCACCAACCGCGTCTTCTCTTCCGCTCCTTCGGGCCATGCCGACAGCCGTTGCGGCTCCGACATCAGGCTCTGAACCGCATGTAGCAGCAGCGGCCGCGATGGATCATCCGACAGCCGCACGATCGCCTTCATCCGCAATAGATTGGGTCCATGCGCCGAGCGCAGCAGGTCGAGAAACATCGCCAGTGTTTCCGGCGAGATCGCCTGCTTACTGACGAACGTATCGGCACGGATATGCGAATCATGCCGGTTCACATCATGGTGGTGCCCGTGCTCATGGCCGTGCCCATCATGGGAATGTCCAATTTCACCATCGCCATGGTGATGATCACCGCTCCCGCCTTCAAGCCAGCGCGCCACATCCATCGAGCGGGTGGCCGGGTCATAGACACCGCTGTCAAACAGGCTCTTGGCGTCAAGGTCAGGATCTTCGGCGTCCACCACTCGCGCCAGCGGGTTGAGCGCTGAAAGCCGCGCCCGCAGCGCCTCGGTGTTCGCCGCAAGACTGATCTTTGAAATCACCAGCGTGTCGGCCACCGCCACCTGCCTGCGCGCCTCCTCGTGCGCTTCAAGCGTCGCCAGGCCGTTGACGGCGTCGACCACACTCACCAGACCTTCCAGCCGATAGGACTGGCCCAACGCAGGATGGCCAATTACCGATTGCATCACCGGTACCGGGTCGGCCAGGCCCGTGGTCTCGATCACCACCCGCGAGAACGGTCGAATACGGCCCGTCTGCATGCGGTCCATCAGATCCGCGAGGGTGTCGACCAGTTCGCCGCGCACCGTGCAACACAGGCAGCCATCGGAGAGCTCAATGACCCCGTCCGCCGACCGCTCGACCAGCAGATGGTCAATGCCGACATCACCGAATTCGTTGATGATCAAGGCCGCGTCACTGAGCCAGGGATCGCCAATCAGCCGATTGAGCAGCGTGGTCTTGCCGGCGCCGAGAAACCCGGTGAGAATCGACACCGGGACGGAGCGGGGTGCGCTCCATGACGGGGCGGATGACGTATCACTGGTCATTGGCAGGCCTTTTTCGCGCAATCAGATTTCAGGCCGTGGCACTGGCACCGGCACTGTCTTGGCGGGGCGCAGCGGCATGGTTTCCGCAGCCGCGGCCGGCGTTGTGAAGGCGGAGGCCGAAAACGGCGCTTCGCTTCCCGCCAGCGTGTCCAGCGGCCGTGGCGTCGGGATCGGGATCCGCGACAGCGCCACTTCCGAGGGCTTCAGCGTCGGGCTCATGGGTGCCTGTGCCAGTCTTGGCTCGCGCGTCATCGCCACGATATAGGGTGATTTGAACACAAGCTTGCCATTCACATCGCGGCCGTCATAACGCTTCGCGCGCGCCTCCGGTGTACAGATTTCGCCGGAAATGTCGGCTACCACGTCACGCCCTTCGCCGTAGGGTGCAAGGGTCGACAGCGTCGGGCTACCCAGAGCGGGTGTGGTCAGCGCTTCCTGCAGCAACCGCGCCGATTCGTCTGCGCGGGCCTCCTGCGACGGCGCACCCAGTACCACCGAAATCGCGGTCTTTCCGTTCCGGGTCGCCGAGGATACCTGGTTGAATCCCGAGGCACAGATGAAGCCGGTCTTCATGCCGTTGGCACCATCAAACCGGCCGATCAACAAATTGTAATTGGCGACGGCTTTGTTGCCGACCGCAAACCCCTCATAGGCGAAATAGCGCTGGAATTCGGGAAAGTCCCGGCGTACCGCGATGGCCAGCAACGCGAGATCATGCGCGGTCGTGTACTGGCCCTCACCCGGCATCCCATTGGGGTTGATGAACCGGGTCGAGCGCATGCCCAGCCGCAGCGCAGTCGCATTCATTTCAGCGACAAACGCCTCTTCCGAGCCCGACACCGCTTCAGCGAGCGCCACGGCAACATCATTGGCCGATTTGACCAGCAGGAATTTCAACGCCGAATCCAGCGGAAACCGTTCTCCCGGCTTGAAATACATCTTGCTCGGCTTTTCCTTGGCCGCCCGCGCCGACATCGTGATCGGCGTATCGAGCGTCATCTGACCCGATTTAACGGCACGGAAAGTGACATAGGCGGTCATGATTTTGGTTAGCGATGCAGGGTACCAGCGCTGGAACGCCTGTTCATGTTCGATCACACGGCCCGAAGCGGCATCGACGACAATTTTCGGCTCGGCCGAAGCCTGAAGCGCCGGTAGCAACGCCAACCCCAGCAAGGTCAATCCGGCAACAGTCCGGCGCATCTGCGACAACAAGTTCATTCTGGACTTCCGGTTTTCCATGATTTTTCAGTGATTTCCTGTCGCCGCCTAGTGAATCCACGCACCATCAAGGCCGTTCCACCCGCCGCTTTACTCTCGTCAACTGCGCCTACTTAGCCTATATGGCAGATAGATGGCAAAAGGCGATATCAAGGTTGCAGCCTTTGCCGCAGGAACACCGATACAACAACCATAGGGGTGGAGAATGCAACTGGTTGATGGCGTTGTTGCCAACAAGGACGAAATTGCCGAGTGGCGCCGCGCGCTTCATGCCGCTCCCGAATTGCTGTTCGATGTACATAACACGGCCGCTTTCGTTGCCGACAAGCTCAAGGCCTTCGGATGCGATGAAGTCGTCACCGGCATCGGTCGCACCGGCGTGGTCGGGATCATTCACGGTCGCCCCGGCGGCAACGGTCCGGCGATCGGCCTGCGCGCCGACATGGACGCCTTGCCAATCAAGGAAACAACCGGCGCGCCATGGGCCTCGCGCACCCCCGGCAAGATGCACGCCTGCGGCCATGATGGCCACACCGCCATGCTGCTGGGCGCGGCAAGGCATCTGGCCGCAACCCGCAATTTCACCGGCTCCGTGGCGGTGATTTTCCAGCCCGCCGAAGAAGGCGGCGGTGGTGGCCGTGAAATGGTCAATGACGGCATGATGGAGCGTTTCGGCATCACAAAAGTGTTCGGCATGCACAATTTGCCAGGCTTGCCGGTCGGTCAGTTTGCCATCTGCAAGGGTCCGATCATGGCGGCAACCGACCTCTTCGACGTGACCATTACCGGGCGCGGCGGCCACGCTGCCATGCCGCACCAGACCGTCGATCCGATCGTCGCCGGCGCCGCCATCGTCTCCTCGCTGCAATCGATCACCTCGCGTCAGGCCAATCCGCTGGAGCCGTTGGTCATCTCGATCACCAAATTCCTGGGCGGCTCCGCCTACAACGTCATTCCCGAAACCGTTGAAATGGCCGGCACCGTGCGCACGCTGTCACCCGAAATGCGTGACATGGCTGAAACCCGCATCGGTGAAATCGTTCGTGGCATCGCGACCGCGCATGGCGCCGAGGCGAAACTGGAGTATCTGCGCAATTACCCGGTGACCTTCAACCACGCCGATGAGACCGATTTCGCCGCAGACGTGGCCGAACGTACTGCCGGTCCGGGCATGGTCGATCGTGCCGTGGCGCCGACCATGGGCGGTGAGGATTTCTCCTTCATGCTCGAGGCCCGCCCCGGCGCCTTTATCTGGGTCGGCAATGGCGATACTGCCAACCTTCACCACCCCGCCTATGATTTCAACGACGCAGCGATCCCCATCGGCGTTTCCTATTGGGTCAATCTGGCCGAAAAAGCGCTGGCTGCCTGAGAGGTTTTTTCGGATGGGGCGGCACAATATCGCCCTGTCCCCAACCTCACGCCACGCTGCGGCCTCTCGTCACCTCTCGGCGGCCCGCAGCAAACGCCTACGCACACTTGAGCGCGGCGCGACGGCGTCGTTCGCATATTGTGGAACGTTGCGGTTTTCTGTATGCACATTCGCGCGTGGTCCCGTAGCTCAGGGGATAGAGCACAGGATTCCTAATCCTGGTGTCGCAGGTTCGAATCCTGCCGGGATCACCACTTTACAAGGGTTTCAACCTTATTAAATCCTAAATTGGGCTCGCCTGTTACAACTCCGGAACAATTTTTGCCAAAAATTTCTAATTGAAGACTCCAGAAGACCGCCAGTCCCTGCAGCACAAGCAATCCAAAGGGGTAGCCCTTTTGATTCGGAGCCACTCTAAAGACACCGTATTTCATGTTCCCAGTTTCCATGGGCTCCATCGTTGCAATGTTTTTTTGCACTTGCCCCCTGAGAAACCGCCTTTTGGAAATTCTGTTGCGCGGCCTAAAGCCATTCGATGGAACCGCATTAGATCAATTCGTGACAGATGCAGGCACGAAAACGGCTAAAACACGACGACACTCCCCTTGCCAAGATGCGCGCCATACGCGAACGTCGGAAGTAATTTGAATAAAATCGAGTGAAAGACCACCCAGACGATGCGGCTATCATGGAATGAAATCCGCGCCCGAGCAGCGACGTTTGCCAAAGAGTGGGCAAATGATGGCTATGAAAAAGGCCAGACCCAGCTTTTCTATCGGGACTTTTTCGACGTGTTCGGCGTGCCCGTTAAGCGGGTTGCTTCTTTTGAGGAGCCCGTCAACAACCTCGGTGACAAGCGGGGCTATATAGACCTGTTTTGGAAGGGCGTTCTGCTGGTCGAGCAGAAGAGTGTGGGCCGTGACCTGAAAAAGGCCAAGAAGCAGGCGCTCGACTATTTCCCTGGACTTAAAGATTCTGATCTCCCCCGCTACATCCTCTTAAGCGATTTTCGGACGTTCGAGCTGTACGACCTTGAGGAAGACGAGGCCGTTGCGTTCCCGCTTTCCGAGTTGGTCAAGAACGTGGAAAAACTGGGCTTCATTCTCGGGCTCCAAAAACGCACATTCAAAGACCAAGACCCCGTCAACATCAAAGCGTCCGAGCTGGTCGGTAAGCTTCATGATGCACTTGAAGAGGCAGGGTATACAGGTCACGACCTTGAGCAGTTTCTGGTGCGGATTGTGTTCTGCCTGTTTGCTGATGACACGGGGATTTTCGAACCGCGAGACATCTTCCTCGACCTGCTAGAAACCCGCACCCGTGAAGATGGTTCGGACATGGGCGGTTGGCTTGCCCAGCTCTTTCAGGTGCTCAACACACCCGAAGACAAGAGGCCGAATAACTTAGACGAGGATTTGGCGAAGTTCCCCTATGTGAACGGTGCTCTGTTCAGCAGCCCCTTGCTGATTCCGTCTTTTGACACAGGCATGCGTCAGCGCCTGATTGATGCGGGCCGCTTTGACTGGTCAGGCATCTCCCCCGCGATTTTCGGTTCGCTCTTTCAATCCGTCATGAACAGCGCTGAGCGGCGGGCGGCAGGAGCGCACTACACGACCGAGAAGAATATTCTGAAAGTTATTCAGCCGCTCTTTCTGGACGAGCTGCGAGCGGAATTTGAGCGCGTTCGTGGGCGCAAGGACAGTCGCCGCCGTGTTGAGCTGCAAGCGTTCCAAAAAAGGCTTGGCGAGCTTCACTTTTTTGACCCTGCCTGTGGCTGCGGTAACTTTCTGATTATCGCCTATCGCGAGCTGCGCGCCCTTGAGATTGAAGTCATTCGGGAGTTGCGAGCCTATTCAGCGCCAGATGGACAGCAAGAGCTTGATGCGGCCGAGCTGTCCATGGTCAACGTCGATCAGTTCTATGGCATCGAGATTGGCGAGTTCCCTGCCCGCATCGCCGAGACCGCGCTGTGGATGATGGATCACATCATGAACAGCCGCCTCAGCCTTGAGTTCGGGCAGACCTATGTGCGGATTCCGCTTCGGAAGTCACCGCATATCTTGCACGGCGATGCGCTGGAAACGGATTGGGAAGGCTTTCTGCCTCCTGCCAAGTGTTCTTATGTGTTCGGCAACCCGCCTTTTATCGGGGCCAAGTACCAAAGCGACGAGCAGCGGGCACAGGTGCGCCGCATTGCCGACCTTGGGAAAACAGGCGGCACCCTCGATTATGTGACGGCGTGGTTCATCAAGGCAGGGGAATACGTGAAGGGCAGCAAAGCCAGCATTGGCTTTGTGTCCACCAATTCCATCACGCAGGGCGAGCAGGTTGCCCAGCTTTGGCCCATCCTGTTTGACCGCTGCAAATTGGAAATTGCTTTTGCCCACCGAACCTTTGCGTGGGGTTCAGACGCCCGAGGCAAAGCCCATGTGCATGTGGTGATTATCGGCCTCACCAAGGCCGACCGCACACCAAAGGTCAGGCGGTTGTTCTCCTATGACGACATCAACGGCGAGCCGCACGAGAGCCAGCACGCGGCGATTTCGCCGTATCTGTTTGACGCTGGCAAGCTCGCTAATCCGCATGTGGTTGTGAAAGAGGTTGGGCGACCGAAAAATAGCTTGCCGCAGTTGTTGAGTGGTTCGCAGCCAATCGATGACGGAAACTATATCTTCGATGCTGACCAGCGAGCAGCTTTCCTTACCGAGGAGCCGCTAGCAACGAAATTCCTTCGGCCCTATTTAGGGTCACGTGAGCACATAAACGGTGGGGCGCGCTGGATTTTGTCGTTACAAAAGGCCAGTCCCAGCGATTTGAAGGCTATGCCCAAGGTCGTTGAGCGGATGCGGGCTGTCAAAGCTTTTCGCGCAAAAAGCAAGCGCAAGAGCACATTGGCCATTTCAGACTATCCCGAGAAATTTAATGTTGAGGTTATTCCCCCCACGTCCTTCTTGGTAATTCCGAAAGTCAGCTCGATACGGCGGGAGTACATCCCTATCGGATGGGTAGAGCCTCCAACAATTCCGAGCGACCTCCTGTTTGTACTTAATGGCGCGAGTAAACCCGTCTTTTCCCTTCTGACCTCAGCAATGCACATGAGCTGGCTTCGATACATGGGGGGACGCTTAAAGAGCGATTATCGGTATTCCATCGGCCTCGTTTACAACACGTTCCCAATGCCGCCAGCATCCGACACGGCATTAAAGAAGCTGGAGCCGCTGGCGCAGGCTGTGCTTGATGCGCGAGCCTCTCATGTGAGCGCAACGCTCGCCGACCTGTACGACCCCGACCTTATGCCGTCCAATCTGCGCAAAGCGCATCAGGCGCTCGACGGTGCTGTCGACAGGCTTTACCGCAAGAGCGGATTTTCATCCGATAGTGAGCGGGTGGAGCATCTTCTGGGACTGTATGAGAAGATGATTGTGCCGTTAACTGCGACCGAGAAGCCAAAGCAAGGTAGAAAACGAAAGGCAAGCCATGAAGCGGGATGATGATTATATTCGTCAGTTGCTCTTAGAGTCCGAAGCATCTTCGGAGCCTTATCTTATGGCCGTGCAACACCTCAGCATGACTACCGAGGAACAAAAACGGCACCAACATGCGGAATTGCTATGTGATGCGGGCTTCTTTGAAGCCGTCAATAAAGGGGTCTATCGGATAACCAATCAGGGGCACGACTACCTCGCAGCCGTTCGGTCGGACACAGTTTGGAATAAAACGAAAGAGTCCGCAGGCCAGCTAGGCGGCGTAACGCTTGGTATCATGAGAGATTTGGCGGTTGGCTATATAAAACAGGAAGCAAAAATTAAGCTGGGCATTGATTTGGGTTGATACGAAGAAAGACAAGACGCCGCACCGCATATAACAAGCACATATAATCTGTATTGTAAAAATGCATTGCCCGAAAGCATCCATTCCCATTTGGGCATATTATATTTTTCACAACAACTATTGACCTTTGAATAATATCGACTGACCATAAAAAAGCACCACGTCATAGGGCAGGAACCCTCGATGGTGCTTTTCTAGGAGTGTTTTCATATGATCTATTATATAAGCATTGCTGTAAAGACCCAACACAGCGAAAATGGATGGAATTAAGGAATTTATTCCTGCGCATTGCCTCAATGGCAATCCACATCTAGCCCATGCCGAGCTCATGACATCGGCGCAAGAGCAGGCCTTCACCGATTGGCTTGAAGAAGCCAGTCGGTTGAAAGCGAAGAAGGCCGATCGGCGGCGCAAAGCGGAAATCCAAAAGCGGAAAGCAAAAGCATCCCTTCCCGAGCGGCTAGCAGCGCAAACAGCCCTCATTGAAGCAAATGGCGGTCGGCTGCCGCCCCGCTGGCGCTATGAGATGGTCACCGAGACCAAAGACGGCAAGACGGTCGAACAGATCAAGCGGATTGCTAATCGTCCCGCCCACATCTCGGCATATCCGTATGATCCAGCCATCGATGGTCCATCGCTCGGCAAGATGTGGCAAAAGGCTGCCGAGCGCCAGGCCAGAATAGATGAAGGCTTCAGACTAAGTGAGGACATCATCCTCTCGGGCTGTCTCGTCCGCTCTGGGTTGAAGTTTGAAGGATTCAAATCCGAAGCGCTTGGCACGAAATCCGCCCTTCGCTGGCCCGCCCTCGTTCATAAATCACGAAGCATGCGCGTCTGCTGGCATCGGGGGGAACACAGCGACGTCGAGATCAAACTAGCTGAAGGGCGGATGGAAGGCGTTCCAGATTGGATGCTGGCAGAGTTCGAAAACAGCCTTGCACAGGACAAGGAAGCCGCCACAGGTGCGGCAGAAGGCGATGTGTACACACGCGTTTTGGAGCCCGCACACTTCAAAATCCTGGGTATGGATGCTCCAATCGTCGAAGGCAACAAGACGCTGTTAGGCTTCCTGCGCTTTGACACTGATCTGGTCTGGAGAAGCATCGATCATCTGATGAAGGCACTCAACAAGAAAGTGAAGGCCAAGAAGATCAGATCGCTGCCAAATTTCATTGTCGGGATCAGGACGGCCGACGGCCGGCTGATCCGCCCTCACCTGATTTGGCTCCTGCCCATCAACAGCGGGGTCTTGAACGTCGACAACAAATTTCTCAGGAAGTTTAAGGCCGTCTATTACGGCTTATGCCGAGCGCTAGCTGACCTCGGGGCCGATCCAGAGGCACCAGCGACATCACAACTGGTCAAGAACCCGTTGTCACCTCTCTATCATACAGAATGCCCTTCAGATGAGTGGCCTTCTCTAGATGAACATGCAGCATACCTGGACATGAGCCTTGATCGGGCGAAACTGATGCGCGAAAACATTGCGACAGTGACTGGCGAGACATTCCGCCACTCAAATGAGTTCTTCAACGGCTGCCTCGATGCCGCCAGGAGCCTGATGGTCCAGTGGGATAAGGACCACGATCCGATGTATCTCGAAGCGCTGGCAAGTGGAGACCGCGATCCTCTCATCAACCGCCTACAGAAAGAGCTTACATCCTTGGTCGCCAGCCAAGGAATGAAGCCAAAATCGATCAAGTATGCGCGGCGCAAGGTGGCAACCTGGGTCGTCAACACGTGGAACCCGAATAAGATTTCAGGCAAATCAATGCGATCGCCTGGCCGTCTGCAACACCTAGTTTCTGAAATCCGCGGCGTGAAGGAGCGCCAAGCGTTTGCAGGTCGCTACACTGCTGCAGTCAGAGCCGACAAGACAATTGAGCGCCTGATAGAAGCCTGGAACCGATGCACCGCTGATGGCAAAGGCATCCCTTCGAAAACTGCGCTGGCGAAGACATCGGGCTTATCCAGACAGACGGTCCATAATCGCTTCGAAGAGCTGCAGTCAGCGATCGGAGTAACGAGTGTAAAAGACGCTCTTTGTTATATAGGCAGGGTATCTACGCACATTCCAAAAAAACCTATTCAAACCATTGGCCAGCCATCAGAGAACGGTAGGTCATCTGAAACCAGACCAGCACGTCCCTGCATGATCGACAGCTTAGTCATCGCAAACGACAACGAAACTGACAACGAGGCTCTGGCGGAACACGAGGCTTGGATCGCGTTCCAGGAGCACAGGGATTGCAGGGATTCCGTGATGGATACGGTGATCGACATCGTTTCAAAATCATCTGAGCCAACGATGCGACACTGGCGGCGCTGTGGCGGTTCGCCAACCGCAATTGACGTTGATGACGACTATATCGTTTGCCCGCCAGATGGCCTGTTCTTCGCCTCAGATGCAGTTAAAGCTGCCTGATGGGTGATGGTCAGTTTTGCGATGAAAGGCATGCCAGAGGCTTGCAGGAAGGCCTTTCAAGCCATCCAGATTGAATGCGGTTTCGGCACCAGTCAGTCCCGCGTCCCATCTTCAATGGCGCTTTGCTGACGCTCCTGTGGCTGATGTCTTTTCCGAAACCGCATGCGCGAATTCCCACGATATCATCGTTACCGATGACCGCCATGCTTATCGTTCCGATATGCTCTCCCTTGCCGAGAGGCACTGCTACAGTGCAGAAATGACCTCAGGTCCATTTCAATTCCCAAAGGTGCTGTACGCCTTCGCAGGGAAGCCCGTACAGTGTGCATGGCCTTTCAGATGACCGAGATATCATCTGAATTGCGTCAGATGTTCACGCCAGCGCGAACTCCAACTGTTCTCGATTTCACTGGGCTACCGAGTCCTTCAATTATTGTGACGTCTCTTTTTCACCGACGTCTCATTCTTGCTGACGTCTCATTTGATCCTGCTTCTGCCGTGCTTCCTCGCGGTCACTGATCCCCTGCACTGTTTTGAAATCCATGGCCGCACGCGGTTCGATACGTGCGACTTCAGCCGCAACCCGAGACCAATGCAGAAAGTCATCGGCCTTCCCAGAACATCGGCATCGCGCAGCCAGTCGCTGCGCATTGTAGTACGAGTTTACGGGATCGGATGAAGCAAGCGCCCGAGCATCAGTCCTGAGGCGGTCGCGATTTTGGCGACGTCTTTCGATGAGCTTCTTAATCTAGCAGAACATAAGCCCTTCCAGAGCCTCGGCGGCGCAACAATTAATTGCACCGCCGCATCGGAAATAGTCAAGGTTGATCACCCACCAACGTGGGTTTCAGGTTTTCGTCCTTTGCATCAAGCATACCGCCCTGCTCACACTGTCAACAGCTTCGCTGTCCTTCACGTTGTTTCGGCCCTCACGGGTGACTGCCGCTCCGCATGCGGTGTGATGTTGGCATCGGACGGGGAACAATCAGTTGGTCCGTGCTGCGCACGGGTTCGAATTGGCTTGCAGCCGCATCGAACGGGGAACAAATCACTACAGGTTTGAACCTCCTAAAATCTTATCGAAATCACCAGGAATGTGTCCGGCATAGAATGCTGTACCCGCGTATTCACCTGGGCTCAATTACAGCGACATGCTATAAATACTTCAATAAAAACAACATATTGAGGTTTCTTCTATGGCTATCAGAATTACAAAAATTACTGGTCTGCATGTCGACATCATCATCGAAGAATTTGAAGACCGCGATGCTGCTGGTCACCTGAACGCGTACTTCGCTGCGATCTACAAGCAAGACAAGGAAGGCTCCTGCAGAACCCAAATAGGACGTTCGCGCATCCCAAACTCAGCGTCCGAAATTCGTCGGGAGATCAAAATCGGTGGGCTCCAGGCATTTCGTCGTCTGGCACACGTTTAACAAGTCACTTCATCACAGGAAAAAGCAAAATGTTCATCCTCCGAACCCTCACATTGCCGATCGCATTTCTCACTTTCGCAGGGCTGTACAGCGCAAGCATCAAGGCCCCCGCAGCAGTAGAGTTTGTCAGCCTTGCGCTTTGCATGATCCTGCCGCTGGTCTTGATCGCAAAGCTTTTGCGGAGGCTGGCATGACGGTTACCCTTCACGCGCTGCCCTATGACATCTGCGCATCAGGCTTCTATTTTCACAGCATCGAAGACTATCAGGTGCTGGCTGCCAAAGCGGTCAACTCCGACGGCCATCCAGTGAAAGAGTTCGAGCTGCAGTTTATCAACGGCAATCCGATCGATGCAGAGCTTGCAAAAGCCTTCCAATTGAATCAATCGAACATCGGTCACTTCCTAAAAGCCGTAGCAGAATGGTCCGACAACCAAAAAACACGATTCATCATCGCTGCTGGTGAAGGGGGCCACTCATTCGATCCGACATCTGGCAACGTCGATGACATCGACATCGACATCTATGAGATCGGGAGCCTTCGCGAGCTTGCCGAGCGATTTATTGATGAAGGCCTGTTCGGCGAGATACCAAAACGCTTGGAATCCTACATCGACTTTGACGCTCTCGCCCGCGATCTCGCGTTCGATTACGCGGAAAAAACGATTGGCGGAAAAAATTTTGTGTTCCGGATTTCGTAAAGATCGGAATTTCCCCGAGGCCGAAGTCTTTAGTTTCGCAGCCACGATTTAATTCTACTTAAATCACCCCCAAATTGTCCGCCGAAACCCGCATTCACGGGCTAAGCCATTGAAACAGCATATCTCGTTTAGGTTGATTTTAATAGACTTCGTTTCGTTAATTCAAGAACTCGTTGTGGAGTTCGGAGGCCTAAATCACCCTCACAGGGTGAGCACGAGTTCTTGAATTAAGTCACTGTTTTTATGAAATAAATGCTCATTCACGCCTCTTGACAACGGCCGCAACCTGTTCCTATCTTCAAGCCACGCTGCTCGTTACGAGTGAGCGACAACGAAAGAGCAATACGACCTATGAGTGTAGACGTGAAGGACCGAGAATGATGTACGCCCTAAGCGCCAGCGGCACCGGGCAACACCTTATCTAGCGGCAGACCAAGACCCTCCCGCGAAAGAAAACAGAATGGAAAAGACAGCGATGAAGAAACCAATCAAAATCGACGAAGAGAACCGTCCCGCAATCCTTGAGGCCTTCAAGCTAGAAAACGGTAGAGCGACCGCCAACACGTTGTCGGGAGCGGAGGCATTCAGGCTTGCGATAGAAGCAGAGCAGGAGCTTGAGAAGCGCGGAATTCCGCTATCAAAACGGAAGGGCGCACAAGCCATTTTTAGCCCTTCGGGGCCTGCAAATGCTTACCAATATAGCATGTTGACAACCTTTTTCGAGATCGAGCGAAACAGCCAAGGTTGGCGGCTAATGAGTGTGCGGAAGGTGACGACAAGGCCGCGATCAACTGGCGGTATGGGCCTCATAATCACCCGCGAACAGGCCAACATCATAACAAAGAAAGCCCTCGAAGGCTTGCACGTTGCACAATACGCATGACGCAGCCCTCTGCCTGAATTCAGGTCCCAGAAATCAGTCCATTGACTGGCTGATTTCGCCCTACCTCTAACAACCCAACCACCACGACGTAGCTTCGGCGCGGTCGGCGGAGCCATGCCAAATCCTTGGCTCCACCCACCAAAACCCAAGAAGGAAAAGCACATGGAAAACAACCAAAACAGCTGGCAGATCGAGCGTAGGCTCAACGAAGACGGAACCCATCAGAACTTTATCACACATCTCAAGGAGCCGCGCTTTACCGCCCGTGTCGTGGCCGTTGATCCCTTTGAGGACTGCCCGATCGAGTCTGAGTCAACGGCCGACCTTACTGCGGGCATCGTCTACAAGATGGATCGTCGGACGGTTCTGTGTGAGACCACCTGGGCTGACACATTGACCCTAAAGGAACATCAATATTGGCTTGCACATGCTGCCATAACGTACCACCGCTTTGCTGGTCATTTCATGCGTTGGAAATTATTGCCGCCCATCGAGGACATGTCAGAAAGGTTGAGGCTCGACCTCAGTGACTGCCGCAAGTGGAGCGACTTCACTACAGTGTTCGGTGACGAAAATGACCGTACCCAAGGCGACCTCGTAGAGCGAATCCAGAAGTTGGCCTGTGTGGTGTCTTCTGGTGAACTCCCTGTTCTTCAGGCCATTTTACACGCTGCTGATTATTCGCGGGTCGCGGACGAGCTCGCTGGCGATGACAACTGGCGTCGATTAAGCCGGACATCAGGCGACCACGTAGAGGCCGTCGCCCTCGCCATCATGCGGGCGTGAAAAGGAGCTTTGCAAATGACCAAATTCGGCCTTCTTCTTAAAATCAGCGGCCTTTCTACAGTCGAGGCGGCAACTTTCGTGAATTCATCGCCCGACGACGTCGGCGGCTGGTCGCGTGGCGATCATACCGCACCAGATCATGTGATTGAGAAAATTCGCCATCTGATAGCCAATCAAGCACAAGCGGCGGATGAGGCATTGGATATCATCGAGCAGCATCGTCCAGACCAGGTCGAGCTCGGATACCCATTAAATGACGATGAAGCGAGATCAATCGGCTGGCCGTGTCTGGCAGCCTGGAAAGCTATGGCCGCGCGTTTCGTTGCCGAATGTCCATCCCCAATCACTCTACTACCCCGCGGCTCGACACCTGCAACAGCAGCAGCAGCCTTTGACCGCCAACTAGGAGAAGAAGCATGAAAACGCCTCAGTTCATCGCGGAACACGAGGTTCTGTGTTACGCATCCACACTCATCTTGACGATCGCGGAAGGTTCTCCGACTGCAGAACTTTTCAACCAGGCATGCCTATTGTGCGAACATCCGACTTCGGAAGAACACGACATTCTGGAGCATTGGATCGTTACCGATTGGCTGGCCAAGAAGCTCGCTGCCCGCGGTGAGACAGTCGACGAAGATTTCGCTGGTCTGCCGATCTGGGGACGGACAAACCACGGACAAGGGATCGAAGAAGACGATGTGATTATCGAAATCTGTGATGCGATCAACGCATGAGGGTATTTCGAAAACGGAACTGGACCTTCTTCAAATGGGAGCCAGAGCCAATTGTATTCGGCCAATACGCGGCTCTCGTAGCTGGCGATCGCGAGGTCGAGCTTGTGTTCACAAAGGCTCAGGATCGTAAATTTCACTGGGAGGTGCTTTGTGATGCCAGAGTTATCGCAGCAGGCATCGAAACGACAAAATCTGCAGCACGACACGCAGCAGAAACAGCAGCCCGAAGAGCGCTGATCCGCATCGCCTGAACACTCACGGCGTGGTTCTTAGTTGAGGTATGTCTCACGCCGTGAGCTTTTTCTTGTCTTACATCTTAGTCCACAATATCATTTTAATAGAATAATAGATTAAACACGAAAGACTTCTCTGCATGAATTATAGTAAATATTCTGAGGTACGCAAAGCTCTGGACTTTAATCTCGAAATAGACGGGATAAAGTATCAGGTAAAACCAGCAACATCATACAACTCCTCCGCATTGTACATTCAGTATCAAGTCCTGATTGTTAAAAACGGCGACAACAAATCAACGTTTGCGATCGAATCGATATCTTTACATGATGAGATACTCGACATTCCAGATATCGTAGAGAGGCGAATCCGAGACAAGTTAATCGACGATCTCGCCCCACGTGACTGCGTCATTCCAATGGTCTGGGAGGAGGCACTGGGACTCGTTATTATACTTAACAACTCTGGTCACACTGCTTTCGCGGACAAGGTTCTTGATGCTTTTAGGAACGCGAAGCCATCCACCCGAGTCTGAGGGAGCAGTTATACGCGACCACTAGTTCACTCCCTTGACAGAAGCAGGATCGATGACAGCTGAGAAAAACCGCCAGGCAGCGTATGCATCCAGAAACCGCCAGAAGTCGAAATTACTCGGCCGTCCCGATGGCCGCGCTGTTGCCGACGCCTACATGACTTCCATCGAGGGAGGGAAGCTAGAGCAGCTGATGCGCATTTACATATCAAAGCTCGCACCAGACGCTGATGCCGACGCTGGAAGCCGACAGATCAAGGAAATGATCAGAACTCTAGTTCGGGTAGCTCTATTCGAACGAGGCTTCAATGACGAGCAGGTCCGCGACAAAATGAAGTCGATGCAGAACGATTGATCGGAAACGCGGGGGTGCAATTAGTGCGCTCTCGGCCGATACTGTTGAAAAACCACTGAAAGAACCAGCAGCCGATTTCTCAACTAAAACAATGGAATAAAATTCCTGAATATCAAGGAATGTGGATTCCTTTTTCGTCAGCACGATAGAAGACCCGCTTGGGCGCAATTCCATTCCGGTTGGCGCAGGCCGAAATCGATCACAGTGAGTTTTTCAACAGTATCTGCCCAGAGCTGGTGTTCGTGTAACAAGCAGCGGTCTTACGTTACCCCATCACCAAGCCACACTAGACGACGAGGCATTTTGGCGCTTTCGCAGATGAATTCGAGCCAGGAATCCGATTTTTGGGGGCTGGTTAGTAGTTGCATAATCACGGCATGCACCTAAACTAGGCGTTTGCTAACCAAAGGTGCTGCGTATGAGCGGAACAACGGCAGTTATCACCCTCAGCCTAAATACATTCATTCGTTATTATTCGCTCGACCCGTCCAAACTCGTCGCAGAAGTTAACAGACGAATGCAAAGTTCGGGTGGGTACGACTACTATAATATTCTGGCTGACGCTGTAAGAGCAAAAGCATCGGGTGCGACACAAGATGAAATTGAATACATCCTAAATAGATCGAATAATCCTAGTGAAGTAGCTCACAATCGCGCGGCATATGAAACGTTTGAAGAGAAATTCGCTCGGAAGCGTGGTCTGGCACTTTTCGAACGAAAAGGTCGTGTTCGTATGTGCGATGGGCGGCTCGTGATACTTGTGAACCCACTTTTTTCTATTGAGTCCGCTCGCAGCTTCGATGTCTACAACGTTTGGGCTACCCAAAAGCCTGAGCTAGATAGAGCTAGGGCTGGCGCGGGTGTACACTTGATGAAAGTCGCATTTCAAAGAACAGCACCAAATTATAGCTACAAAGTGTTTAATGCAGTCGATGGTAAGACATACTCGACAGTCAACAACACAACACCTCAAGCCATTGAGACCATCGCTGAGAACATCGTGAATATCGCGATAAGCGGATAGAGCCGCCAATGAGGTCGCTTTATATATTTGGAAATGGATTGGGCATGGCGATCTCGCCCGAAGCCTTCAATTTGACAAATGCGCTGATTAACGTTTGGGATGACGGTACACTTGAGCACGATCAGAAGGCTCTGATATCCGCCTGTTTGCCGGAAGATGTGCAAAAACCCACCTCTGAAGAACAGCTAGCAAAGTTACAAGACACCGTAAATGCTTGTGAAATCCTCTTGTCGATACGTGACACAGGTGCTGGCCATTGGCTTTCTGAGGAAGGGAGGAAATTCCCGGACGCTGTCTACAAAGTCACGTATGCCGTTGCGAGAAAAATGTATCTCGCCAAACACCTGACAGGGGAAAACGTAGGTTCCTCCTGTGAAACGCCTAGTGAATTCATTGCTCCGTTCATAGAGCGTGTTAAAGCCACAGGCTCGCACGTCGCGACACTCAACTATGACGGCCTACTTTCGAAGGCACTTCAAGAGGCAGGAGTTCTTGGCGGTGATTCCCCGACGCTATTAGATGGTTTCGTCGATTCTATATTCGACAGGACCAATCTATTTAGGAAAAAAGGGTATGGAGGTTGGTATCTGCATTTGCATGGCAGCCCGTTATTTACGGGAAAGCCTGGTGGCAAACCGCGTAAAATCTCTGAGCCTACAATACGCAGAAAGATCGTACCCAAACACGTTGGCAGGCATCTAGTCCTGACACACTTCACGCACAAGCCAAGAATAATTTCGACATCCGAGATTCTCAGTATCTACTGGGAGTTCTTGCAGATGGCGCTCGACGAGAGTGAAAGGTTTGTGATCTTTGGATACTCTGGCAACGACATTCATCTCAATAGGTTGATTTCTCAAGCGCGTGCGAAGAAAGAAACGATTGTTGTTGATTGGTTGGGGTCTGGCAGCGCAGCGGTAAGACAAGCGTTCTGGAACGACCAATTGGGCGGCGATGTTCAATTGCACCTACTTGAGGACGTCTTTACGTTCGAAGACTGGTAGGCCTGCGCCGCGGTGTCCGCATATTGAAGGGCGGAACTAGTTGTCTGCAAACTCCGTGTCTTGAGCAAAGCTACCGTTGGCCCGGAGCGCAGCGAAAGCCCGCTTCCCGCCCTGTAAGGACCTTTGACCTGGTTTTCCGCATTGGTATTTTCGGTAAGCGGTGTTCTGCCCCCACGTTGCCCTGTCATCGCTGATCTGTGATCGGCTTCCATGGATTAGCGAGGGGAGTTTCTCCATGGACACTACACTGGAGATACTGACGACTGGGAAGACCGGGCGTGAGCGACATCGCCGTTGGCCTGATGAGATGAAGGCCAGGATCGTTTCCGAGAGCCTGAGGCCAGGCGTGACAGTGAACGAGGTTGCGGGCCGCTATGGGCTGCAGCCGAACCGCCTGTCGTCGTGGCGCACGATGGCACGGCAGGGCAAGTTGGTGTTGCCTGCGCCCGAAGATGCGATGGAATTCGCAGCGATGGTCGTTGAGACCCCTGCCGCCGAACCGCCGGCCAAAGAAGTCAGCCGTCCCGAGATCATTGTCGGCCCTGTCACGATCCGCCTGGAGGAAGGTGCATCGACCGCTCGGGTCGTGGCTGTTGCACGTGCGCTTGCGACCTCGGCATGATCTTTCCATCAAACCGCGTACGGATCATGGTGGCGACGAAGCCTGTGGACTTCCGCAAGGGCCATGACGGCTTGGCTGCGCTGGTGAAGAACGAGTTGCGCAAAGACCCGTTCACTGGAACGGTGTTCGTGTTCCGGTCACGCAGGGCGGATCGGTTGAAGCTGATCTACTGGGATGGCAGCGGTCTTGTGATGGCCTACAAGCGACTGGAAGATCACACCTTCACTTGGCCGGGTATCAGAGATGGCCTGATGACATTGGGCCATGCTCAGTTCGAAGCGCTGTTTGCGGGTCTCGACTGGCGACGCGTTCGTTCCGTGGAAACGAGAGCACCGGAGGCCATCGAATAGCTGCGGCACGATGACTCGGGTGGCAAATACCAAAGGCAATTCGAAGCGGGATTTGGTAGATTCCGGCCATGCTGAACGCCGCCGATCTTCCCGATGATGTTGCCGCCCTGAAGGCGATGCTGATTGCGGCGCAGGCACGCGAGGCAGGCAAGGACGCGCAGATTGTCCGCAAAGATGAGCGGATCGAACGGCTGGAGAAACTGGTTGCCGCCTTCAAGCAAACGGCCTTCGGGCGCAAGTCCGAGAAGACCGATCCCGACCAATTCGATCTGGCACTTGAAGACCTGGAAACGGCAATGGCCGCGATCCATGCCGAGGATGAGGCGGACGCCCCCTCGGGCAAGCGGTTCACCAAGCCACGAGCGACCAATCGCGGCTCTCTTCCAAAGCATCTTCCTCGCGTCGAAGAGGTGATCAAGCCGGAAAGCCTGGTCTGCGCCTGCGGCGGTTGCCTGCATTGCATTGGTGAGGATGTCTCCGAGCGGTTGGACGTGATTCCGGCCCAGTTCCGCGTCATCGTCATCCGTCGCCCAAAATATGCCTGCCGCGCCTGCACCGACGGCGTCATTCAGGCCCCAGCTCCTGCACGTCTGATCCAGGCTGGGTTGCCGACGGAAGCAACGGTAGCTCATGTGCTGGTGTCCAAATATGCTGATCATCTTCCCTTGTATCGGCAGGCTCAGATCATGAGCCGCCAGGGCATTGATCTCGACAGGTCCACACTTGCCGATTGGGTCGGCCGGGCCGCCTTCGAATTGCGTCCCGTCTTTGATGCGCTGATCTCCGACCTGAAACGCTCGACCAAGCTCTTCATGGACGAGACCCGTGCCCCTGTCCTCGATCCCGGTTCCCGTAAAACCAAGACTGGATACTTTTGGGCACTGGCCCGTGATGACCGTCCATGGGGCGGTGGTGCGCCACCAGGCGTTGCCTTCACCTATGCTCCCGGCCGCGGGGGCATCCATGCCGAGCGAATATTGCATGGGTTCTCGGGTATCCTGCAGGTGGATGGCTATGCGGGTTACAACAGGCTGATCGCGCCCGATCGCGTGGGCCCAGACATCCGGCTTGCCTATTGCTGGGCCCACGCTCGCCGCAAGCTGGTGGAAATCACCCGCAACGGAACAGCACCGATAGCCGAGGACGGTGTCAAACGGATCGGTGAACTTTATCGGGTTGAGGCGGAACTTCGTGGCCTTGATCCGGAGGATCGCCTTGCCAAGCGACAGGAACGATCTGCACCGCTGGTCGCCGACATACAGACCTGGCTCGTCCATCACCGTGCCCGTGTCGCTGCTAAATCGCCGCTTGGCGAGGCCTTGGCCTACATTGCCAAATACTGGGAGGGGCTACGGCTCTTCCTGACCGACGGACGCATCGAGATCGACAACAACAGCGTGGAGCGAACCATCCGGCCGATAGCCCTCAATCGGAAGAATGCACTCTTCGCCGGCCATGACGCCGGAGCCGAAAACTGGGCCACCATCGCCTCGCTCGTTGAGACCTGCAAACTCAACGCCGTTGATCCGCAGGGCTATCTGACCAGGACACTTACCGCCATCGTCAACGGTCATAAACAGAGCCGGATCGATGAGCTGCTTCCTTGGAATTATCCTGCCAAGGTGTGAGCGGAACACCGCTTACTATTTTCGGCCCATAGCTGCCGTTTGTGTGTCTTGCGTTGGGCGCAGTCGTCTGAGTGTACTTAACCTAACGATGCGACCCATCTTTTCGGGGCACGCGATACCGGAATACTGCTGATATTACTTCGTCACCGTATTTCTTTCTCATACGTTCAACAAAGATAGGCTCGCTAGATAGCGCAAATGCCAGCATACCGTGAAGATATCCGAGGCGCTCTATATCCAGTGTACCAATAGAGTATTTGTGAACCAATGCTGAGATTTCGCGTTTCCGGTCCCGTCCCAATGAAATCTGGCCTTCGGGGGTAAGAATCAAACCCGTTACTAGACGCCTCTCCGACGGGGAATAAATCGCCCTTTTCTCCTCATTCAAGAACAGTGCAGGCGTCTTGTTGCGCTTGATATAACTCCTTAAATGACGTTCGAACGCTCGAAGCTTGCCGAGCTCATTCGATGATATCGTTATGTCGTCGGCATATCGTGTATATTTGATGCCGTGCTCTACAGAAAATTTGTGCATGCACGTATCGAAGTCAAACATTATTATGTTCGAAACCAAAGGAGAAGTCGGCGCGCCAATTGACAGGCAGTATGGCGTTTTCCTACCGTCTCCCCAGAAAAGTGCCTTTGTGATAAATTCAATGTCTGATTGACTTAGTGTCACATACTCCTGATTTGCCAAAAATCTCTGCCATGCTGCGGCAGAGATATTATTGAAATATTTTTCGAAATCCAGTTTCAGTATCGGATTCGCACCGGCGTGAATCCTTGCATTGTCTGCAATGCTCACTCCAGGACGATAAGCCATAGCGGCAGCATGAACAGGGAACTTACTCAATATCAAGCTTGCGATACATCGCTGTATCGGCTTTAGTTCTCTTGCTGGCTGAGCAATAATGCGAAAACCATGCCCTTTCTTGGGAATTGGAAAAACTTTGTAGCGACGCGGCGCATCTTGAACAATTTCCAGGATGCTCGCTTCAGATTGCCCCGTCTCAAGTGCGATGGCTCTCAGAATGTTTACGTCAACCATTGCGCCTCTCCATAACTGTACGGAGAAACGGCCTCTTTAAAGCAGTCTCCTTCGCAATTGCTTTCTGGGTCAATGCCAACCAGCGACCCGTATCCTTGACTGTGCTGCCGGGCTGAAAGGCGAAGCGTTCCACGATCCCGGTGTTTGATTTCCTAATAAGATAAGTGGACCCAGAATATGCGCATTGATCCATCCAGCCGGCAAGCTTCATGCAGTAGAAACAATCTTGCACTCGCTGCCAAGAAATTGAGTAGCCAAGGAGGCCGGCGTACTCGGTTATCCGTTCAGTTGTTATGGCCTGAGCAACTTCCGCAAGCCACAGTACGACAATGAAATCCCGCAATTGAGAATTTTCGTCAGCGCCGAATCTGAAAGTCTTATTACCTTCGGAAACCCTGTCATTAATAAAACGAACTAATTCTGATACATGCTGCCGCATACTGGCCTTGACGATACGCCCTTTTCCATTAACTCGCCAAGGGTAAAAGGCAACTCGTGTAGCGCCTTCGTTTTCCAGTCGCTTAACCGGACCGAATCGAACGAAAGATTCCGCAAGATAATACTCTTCCTGCATTATTACATATAGTTTCCGCATTAAATGCTCAGTCGACGCAAACGCCCCAAGCTCGGCAAGCGAACCAGAACTTTCAGCGATCAGCAGAACTATCCGAGAAATCTTAGCGATATCCTCTTCATAAGTAATCAAATCTTTATAGGAAGTGTCGCGATAAAGTTGATTCGCTGCCTCGGCCAATACGATCTTAGCTTCAAGGCGCGATGCTATCTTCTTTTCTTCGAGTAAGTAGTGCCGAAGACTCACGGGGTCTCTCGGGTCATTGCTCGACCGCCCACCGCAGAAAAATATGAACTCAGACGGCCAGCGAAACCGGATTTCATTCAAATCCACAAAACTGAGTAAGTCATTGACTGTCTCAGCCATAGAACTCTTTACCCTTGAGAGGCAGGAAGAACGTGGAGTGGCCATCGACCGTCAGGCGAGGCGCAGGCCGAGAGATGGCCGCTCCACGTTCTTCCTGCCGATAAAACCACACAATAACAATTCGTCTGGCTAAGCGCCCGACGGAACCACAAGGGTTCATGCGCGTAAAGAGTAAAATTGTCTTAGCCGAGGCCATTTATTTTGTCAAACCATGCAGTCAGTGAGGCGTCAAACAGTACGCTACTTTCCCTAATTTGGACAAGTGGCTCCACCGCTTCTAGTTGAAGTGCGCACAACGATTTGGGCGCGATCTAGAGGTGAGAGCGATCGCTGTTATTGGCGTAAAAAATTGCAGATATTTAAGGACCATTGGCGAATGGTCGAACCGTAACGTCGAAAATTTTCCTTCGATGTAAATGGAACTGCTTGTCCGCGCAATATGTTCAATCACGCTCGAAGGAACGCATTATTTGCGCTCTGATTTGAAGCTGCAATATCTCCAACCTACGCGAGCTGCTGCTATTGGCGCAGACTGCAGCAGATGTCCGTCGTCCGCCCGAAATGAACAAATCATCATTGGCGCTATCGGCCATTGGCGGACGTTTCGGTTCGCATCCGGAAACGACTGCGTTACACCTGAGTGGCTAATGCTCGGTAGACAAATTCGCTCTCCCGAACCCGGATATTCAGGCAAGATTTCCGGTAGCTGAAAGTCGATGGACGTCGAGTGCTTCGCCTCTTCCGGATTGACATTCCAACGAGAACGTCAGCTTCTAGCTGCATTAGCGGCCCTATGAGAGGATGAAGTCCGCTGCATCGGGAGAATTTTAATGGCAAAACGCTCAGTGTCACCTTCGCGTCAATCGGTGATATTGTCTGACACTCAGGTACGCGCAGCGCTGCCTAAATTGAAGCGTCGATTTGATGAATTGATAGCGTTAAACATCAGGACCCTTAGCGAGGGCGATTTGGGAAACATGCTCGATGAGCTCGTGATTAAGATTAATGCCACACTCAGAGATATTTTCGGTGCAGAAACGCTAGAGTACAATGAGTACTCCATTGATACATTTAGGCCTGAGTTTAGTGTTTACTATTCTGGCATGGACGTAACGCTTCGGGGCAATATCGATGTCGTTAAGCAAAAGGTGGACCGCGGGATAACCACACTCGGGTCCATAATCGATATATTCGAAGAACGGATCGGCGAGGATATCGAAGATGCATCGAGCCGGGTGATAAGAGCCTACAGCGGGTTGGATATTCATCCGGAAATCGCTCGCGCAGCCAATAAGTTGTACCAAGACGGCCATTATGCCAACGCAGTAGAGGCCGCGGTGAAGGCATTAAACGGGCTAGTTCGCCTGCGGAGCGGGTTAGAGTTCGATGGGACAACATTGATGGAGAGGGCGTTCAGTCCTTCGAACCCGGTACTGAAATTCAATGCTCTCCAGGATCAGAGCGACAAGGACGAGCAGAAAGGCTTCATGCAGCTCTTCAGCGGCGCTGTGTCCGGGCTACGAAACCCGAGGGCGCACGGCTTCATCAATGATGATGCGGAACGTGCCTTGGAGTTCATCGCTTTCGTCAGCCTACTTGCGAAGCTTCTCGACGAGGCTAGCACATAGCGCATGGTCGGAGAGGACTGCCAAGAAGCAAAGCGGATAATGGCTTGGCATCGGATGGAGCCACGTTTCCGGCCCATTTCTGTCGTTCGTCGGAACAGCATTCGTCCTGATTAAGTCATCAAAAACAGACATATTTAAAATTTTTAATATCCTGAAAGTCTCTCTGAGACAATTACGCTAAAAATTCATATAACCCCAGGCTACTTGTGTTTCACGATTATAGTATTGAAGGGGTGTCGAGAGGTTATTGCTATGAACAGTGAACTGTCCGATTGCTTCGAGCAAAGCGGTTCTGCGGAATGGGATGTGTATGGCTTTGGCAGTTTGGTTGTTAATCCGCGCCGTCAAAGCGTTTGGCGTAATTACCCACCCCCGAATTCGTGATTTCCGGTTCTTCTACCGGCCTATGCCAGGACGGATGCGATGACCTGGAAGGGGTTTGCGCCTTTGAGGCGGGCGGTGTCGATGGTCGTGCGTACATCCGCCTCGGCTTGGGCGGCCCACATGGCGCGATATCCGTTTGTCACCTTTCGCTGAATGACCCATGGACGGAGCTTTCGCTCAGATGTGTTGTTGGTGACATCGACCTCTCCGGGATAGTCGCAAAACGTCAGCAGCTGATCGCGGGCCCGCCCGATCTTGGCCTGGAGCTTTTGGGCCAGGTCGCATGAAGTCGGGGCGCATAGAAGCCCCGCAAGCTGTTTATCGAATTTGCGCTTCTTGCTTGCGACGGTAGACGCAGCGAATGTGCTTATGGCTCTGGCGAAATCAAACACACGGCCAAACCAAAGCTGGAAGCGAAGAGGGAGATCATCCTCGCCATGTTCCAGCGCAAAGGCTGTATCACGCGCCAAATGTGCAAGGCAGGTTTGATGTCGATGGCCGTGAGATTGCTGGGCTGAATACCGATCAGATATCCATACCTCGGGGACATGGCCGCCCATGGTCTCGTGAACGACCCGTGCTGCACGGGAGTAATCGGGCTGGTGGACAACGGCATCCTTGCAATGAAACACCCAGTGCTGGGCGTTCATGCCCTCGATACGAACACCGGTTTCGTCGCTGGCGACAACGCGGGCGGCTCGAAGGCTGGACTTTGCGGCCTGTGCTGTGGCCTGGAAGCTCGGGCGGGAGCGGGCAAACATGTTCATGATCGCGCCCTCGCTCACATTAAGGCCGAAGATATCCATGAACACACCGCTCAGGCGTTCGTAAGACAATGCATGGAAACTCTTGAGGTAGATCGCCAGCGCGTGAATGCCTGGCCCGAACGGCGTTGCGGTTGCCACGGCAGGTGCGGTGGCTTTTGTTGTCGTGCCGCATTGCGGGCAATGACAGGAAAAACGCCGATGCCGGGTGACATGAGGACGGATCGCAGGAATATCGATCTCGTCATAGGCCCCGACCAGCCCCATCGTATCATCACCGGAAAACGCATGGCCGCATCTCTTGCAGGCGGTCGGTTCATGATCGCGAAACATGTCGGCAAAATCCGCCAGCACCCTATTGTGGGGTTCATGCCCGGGCTTGGCTCCACCCGGTCGTGAGTTGACGCGTTTCTCTTTCTTGTCCGTCGAGGGCGGCTTGGAAGACGTCCGAGAATCCTTGGAAGGCCGTTGGAGCCGAAGCACCATCTCGATCAATTCGTCTTTGCTCAGCTGCTGCAAATCAGTTCGATCCATATCATCATGGATTCAGACATTGTGGTGCATGGCAAGGGGGTGGGTAATTACCGTTTGGCCATCTACTATGAAGCGCGGCAGGATCGAGAATCCAGTTGTAGCCAGTATGTGCAATAATTAGAGGGATGTTGTATGTGTCTACGGCTTTCTCAATCTCGTAGGTCAGCATACTCCCAGACTTGCGGGTGTCATCGGAAAGAATTACCACCATATTTTTTGATGCCGCGAGACGCTGACGGATGCTCGCCTCTAGTGTCGAACGCAGGCTAGTATCGCGAACCGCACCCGCCTTTTCGTGACTATTTACGAACTTGAATTCAATATGCTTTCCCGATGCCCATGACTGGACCGTGGCATAATACTTGAAATCGGACATAGTTGGGTTGGCTTGTCCGAGACCATCAAAAGCAAAATATGTACCAGTGCGGTTTGCCATGCTAATTCCAATTCCTTGCATAGCTTTGAAGATTAATTTCCTCTTCCTTATCTTTGGGGAGTATAATTGTAATCCTACCGGTGACTTTCGCCTGTTTGGTCTCTTCGAGAACAGCCGCGAGAATCAAGTCGACCAATACTGATGCCTTGATCCCGATACGGGCTAGACCGGACCCCATAAGGGGTATCGACAGGGGTTCATACGAGCACACTGCGCGAGCCTTGGTGAGCATCCCACGAATGGCGCAAATCAAAGTTTCCGCACTCGCTGTCGTCACATTGTTGGAAGCGTCAGTCCTACCGAGGGCTACAAACAAGAACTTATTGTTGCCTACCGTGGCACAGCCAGTGGTGCCAATTGGAAAACGACGATCATTCCCCTTTGGGCGATTTTCCTTCGTTGGCCGCTCATTTTTGAGAGATGCGTTGATCTGCTTTTGCCAGTCTTGTCGTTCGTTGGGCCAATAAGTCTTGATAACATGACCGTGCAGAGATTTGGAGGAAACCAAATCCTCATCCACATTGCTGTCAAAAAAGTCGTTCACCCCCACCGCCTTCCAGCCTTCTTGTGCGAAGAGGTCTGCAAACTCGATGAAAATCTTCGTATCAAATCCGTGGCTTTTTATTTCAATACGCTTCTTCAAAAAGCCAGTGAGATAGTGGCCATCCAAGAAGTAGAAACCTATCCCGACGACAACCGAAAGAGCAACAAAACAACCGTACGGTATATTTACATCAGAATTGGAAAGACCTTCGAAAGCCTCGATCGGTAGCCATAAAAGGCCCATAGCAATCAAGATTGACCGAACAATTGGCAACCAATGCGCCTTTATGATTTTCAACAATATAATTTCTCCGGCACACACAACATAATAAATCTACAAAAATCGCACTTGTTTGCAACACAAACCAGCCAGTAGTAGGATTTTTAGCCTATAATTTTGCTGCACCGGCACCCCTCGAAAAACTGCTTCGGGTGAACTTCGCTCCGACATCGCTCGCATAACGAAAGGCTGCTTTCCGCCCGTTCAGGACTCTTGGGCTGCCCGATCGCCAAGGCGGCACCGTCCGATTTCATAACGTACATGTACGTGATGGCACCAGGCTCAGTAGACGTCACTTTTCTCGTTGTTGCCAGCTGTCGCCCAGGATCATTTGATTCGCAAATTGCTGTCACAAACGACCGACTTTTGTGAGTTCATATATCTCGTTCTGACCTTGAATGTACCCGATCTTGGGATGCCCCAGATGTCAATGATATCGTATCCGCGCCTGGTCGCTCTCTGCGCTCGCATCCAGCTTGGCATCGAGACTATGATATGCGACCAGCCGCCGCCTGTGTGGAGGCTCCAGATTCTCTGATCCTTGCCCGCGCCAGCACCCACCGAAATATTCGTGACTGGCGACGTCGCACACTCAGCCAATGCTGGCCCCGCGAGCAAGAGGCTACCAAGGGCAAGAACAACTGCCGCTCTCATGCTCGATTCCTCACAGCGTGAGAAAATGACCGCATAGCAACAACCAATGCCGCTGGCACGGCACAAAATGCGGTCAATGTCAGCATCGTCGCAGACAGATAGGCCAGCTCTGCATATCGAAGAACGGCGGTCAGCCCGAGCCCAAATGCCATCCAGATCAGTATTTTCATCATTTTCGTTTCACTCCCTTCGTGATCATACCTCCAGATAATTTTGGCATGCTATTTCTGCCGGCGACAGCAATCATTCCGCCGAGCGCTCCCGATGCCATGTTCGCTTCGCCCCCTGAGCCAGGCTGACCCAGCCATGCGAGAGCGCGATCTGGCAGGCTCCAAATTTGCCCAAATCCCTTCATGCACGCGAACCAGACCAGATACATCTGCATTGCGGTCATTACTACGAAACCGACCAGACCAACGACATGACCGCCAGTCTGGCCGAGGAAAGCCATTGGCCATAGCCTGTCGAGTGTTCCCAAGGTGACGTCGAAAACGGGATAGGCTGCGCAAAGGGCCAACACCGCCAATGCTGGACGCAGCGCTATATTGACGATCAACAGCAAGCCCATGCGCACGGATTCGCCCGCAAAATCGCCGCCATTGTCCATTCTGAGCCATTTCATGGCCCACAATGGCAACGCAATCATGGCTTCCATTATTGCCGCCAGGGTCGCCAACCCAGCCATGAACATAAACACGAACGGCATCATCGGAATGACATAAGCTCGCAAACTACCGAGGATCATCAAGCCGCCGATTACCCATTTGCTCCAATCCAGAAACCATGATGCAGCGCCGCCTGCACCGACGGCATCAGCAAACCAGTTGCTTGATGCAATCATGAGCGTTCCGCCCGCAGCTATGGCTGCCCATGCCGCTGCTATCATTGCGTGACCTGAAGAAATAAGCGCCGACATTGCGTCAGCATTGTCTTTAGTGCCCGATGTTGCCGACCACTCTGCCATTGAGCGAGCGAGCGGTGCCAACAGTTTTGTTAAGAAATCGGCACTTTCGTCGCCAGCAGACGCGAAATCGTTGGCGCTCAGATTTGCCCTCTCAGCTTCTCCAGATACCTGCAGTGCCAGGATGGAAAAAGCGCGATCGATTGCCTTTCCGAAATCCCCGTCAACACGCGGCGCGGTGACTTCCAACCTCTCGTTTGTGAGCGACGTCGTCAATTCACTGATTTGCGCCAAGTTGCGCCAGTACAAGCCAGCGGCCAGAAATCCCTGTTGTGCTGCAGCAGCAACGAGTTTCGAGCGTGCCTCATTGTCGAGTGTTGCCACTTCGGCTTTGGCTGCGCTTTCGATAACCTGGTCAAAGGCAGCGCCCGCCATGCGAATGTCTCGAACAAGCGTAGAAGACAGGGCAGTTGACGAAATCGCCGTCGTGATGCCGTCCGCCGACGAAATCCCCGACGTCTCCGCAGCGAGACCTGCATACCGCTGCGCCTCAGGACGGAATGCAGAAATAATTTCCGCAACAGCCTCACGGCGTGAGTTTGAAAAACCTTCACGCTCAGTGGGCACCGAAAAGGAAAATTGGCCGCACGTCGGGCCATATGACCACACGACCCGTTTTTTGTAACCGACGACGCCCATACCTGCTTGCTGTCCGCCAGGAGCAGGTACAGGCGCAATCCAGCCCCATTTCGTACCCGCTCGATTGTACACTGCTGCGCAAATCTCATGACGCAGGATCGACATCACAACTGTGGAGCCATTGGCGGATGTTGGAACGATTGGAACGCCATCCTTTGCGACAACATCAACAAATGTGACCCAAACCGCATCCGCCAGGTTGATACCGCCTTTTGCGACAACATCGCGCAGCAGATAATGCGCGGATGAGAACCCAGTCGACGGCAGCGGAGCCAGCAGTCCCAACCCGACGATAATTCGTAGCGGCGTCCATATCTGATGCCATCGATCACCAAGGACTTTTCCAGTGTACGCGGACGACACAATTCCCGAGACGACGCCATATGAGAGACCGAGAGCTGACAGAAAGAAGAGAACGCTTGTGAAAACTTGAAGTACCCGCCCCCAAGGTGAAGTGCCATCATTCGGGAGAACGACGGAAACCCATTGCCATGCAAGATT
Organism: Hoeflea sp. Naph1; assembly: GCF_046837775.1. Lineage (GTDB taxonomy): Bacteria > Pseudomonadota > Alphaproteobacteria > Rhizobiales > Rhizobiaceae > Hoeflea. The sequence continues at coordinate 159,727 of NZ_CP177286.1, forward strand.
CGTAGAAGCAGGTTCGGCTAGAAGATCGATCATAGAGCGCCACCGATCTGATTGACGGGCCGATTCCGTTCATCTGGCCCATCGGGCCTGTTGTCGTTCTCGTCGTTTTCGAGATCGTCTCCAGCTTCATCATCTAAATCAAAGGCTTTGCGTTCGGTTGGACTTAAGAGAACCAGGGTCGCAGGAAACTTCAGCTTTTTTGGTGGCTGAACACTCGGCTTGGCCGTTGAGCCTGCTGATCCTGTTTTGTCACCATCACCGCTTTCACCGTCGCCATTTCCCTTGCCTTGGTCGGCTTGAACAGTTGGAATCATGCCCTGGTTCGGAAAGGCGGGCTCCAATCGTTGATCGAGAATCAACTCACCGATCGCGACCAGCTCAGGGAGAGCATGCCACGTCGCAGCAAGCCAGGGACGCGCACATGTTTGACTACCCTCACTACGTAGCGCTTCCGCACGCAGGCGGATGCGATCATCCAATGTCCGCCAGATACCAAATTCTTCGATGGAGGCGAGCGTTTCGAGATAGGCTAGGAGTGCGGGAGATTCCTTTTCGAGGAACGCCTGCCGTTTGTATGTCGGCCGCTTCTTTACAAGACGACACCAGCGGACAGCTTCAACTGCTGCACCATGAGCCGGATCAAGGTGCTGCATGCGGATGTCTCTCAAGACCCCATACGCATTTTTCCAAAAGATTTCTTCTCCGATCGTCATGGTGTCACTCCCCCTGGTATTGGCGTCGGCTCTTCAAGCGCTGCAGCCAGCGCATGCGAGAGTCGCTGAACCTCACGGCGGGAGGCTGCCAGTCGCTGGCTTTGGTGCCGCATCGAATGACGAAGTTCTGCAGCCTTCTTCTCAGCCTCACGCCGTGAGCGATTGGCGCTCGCGACGTCGGCTGTTGCTTTCTCGGCAGCTGCGGTCATTACGGCCAGGTCGCGGGAAAACTGCTTGCGAATTTCATCCCTAATTCTGGACTCTTGAATACCGTCGAAAACGGCGCGGACCGTACCGCCGACACCTCGCAGGCGTTCGGCTTTCGCTTCAGCTTCGGCTTCTATTGAGACTGCCTTGGCTTTGGTTCGTTCAATGTACGCGCTGCCTTTTTTCTCGACTACGGCAGCCCGCTCGACTACCCTTTTCAGAGCGCCAGCTTGAGCTTGTTCAGCTTTCCATTCTTCGCGAGTCAATCGGCGGCGTTTGGGGCCGAGGCGTGTAAGGCCGCACGGTGCAGCGACAGCATCATGATATGAGTCTTGCCACTCCCTCATAGCCGCCTTGTAGGCATGATCGGCCCTTTTGTTTAGGGCTTTGGCATCTTCACCAGGACGGCGGCCAGCAGCCTTCACGGCACGTTTAGCAACTGCCCCTGGATGAAAATTCATGGCTTTCAGCTCGGGATCAGAAGTCGGGACTACGTATGCGTGAAGGTGCCACTGTTTTTCGTCTGTGTGACGAATGACCGTTTTGAGTGCGGAACCGTACTGGTGACGCAGCCATTTGATTGTCAGCCGCTCCCATTCGCGGACTTCAGCAAGCTTTGACTTGTCCCCGCGAACCTCGTCGACGGTGTAGGGATGGCTGGCAACAACAGTGTGCAGCGTTTTTTGATCGAGGCGAATTTTGCGAGGCTTGCCCTTCACCACAGTTTTAGCCGCACACGCCGCCGCGTCGTGCATTTCACGAGCTTCCTCGACACCAACGCCGTATATAACCGTGGGAGGCTTGGGGTTAGCGACGTGAACACAAGCGATAGGCTTGCGAACAGCTTCATCAAACACAAATGAGGTAGAACGCCCTTTTGCGTTCGCTTTTCGGCTCCATGATTCAAGATGTACAAACTGGTATGCCATCGCATTCACTCTAATGAATGCCATAATACTGCCTGTCGGCGACACAATTTGAAATAGAAATCAACTAATATCGGTAGTAAACATAAGATGTAGTGACCGACTACCACTATGCCCTTCGGTTATAGTGCGGCTCTCCGAGGGGAGATATCCTATACTTTTTCTACACCACTGGAACCCATTCGCGCCGCTGCTTCGCGATCTCACTCAACAAGGCCGTCGTCCAAATATCCATCGCATCGCGCTTCAATGGAATCCGCTGCATGCGGTGATAGCTCTCCGACGTAACCTTGGGTGCGTGTTGTCGCTCATCGTCCTCGATTTTGATAGCATGGTCGAGAACTGCACTGGCACCCGCAGGAAGTCCTGCATCGTCAAGCACCTCAACAATTGTGCGCCTAATATCGTGAGGTGAAAAATATGAGATGTCATTTCTTTCAAAAAGACCATGTTTTCTCAGTTTCTTGACAACGCCGTATGTTGCACTTCTCGAAACTGGTGTCTCATGCTCAAGCAAAGACTTAAAAACGAAATTTCGGCCGCTCAGATTTTGTAGAGGTGGAAGCTCATCTACAACTGGTTGCGGAATCGGAAGCGCAAACTCACGCCGCCCTTTCATTGTCATTTGTTTCCAGACAATAAGCTTTCCACCATCTATATCCGAGACACCAGAGCATAGCGTTTGAACACCAGCGCCTTGCCTTTGAACGGTGAAACAGATGAATTTGAATGCGTGCAGCACTTCTTTGCCGAATGAATTCCGATCAATTTGCGCGCCTGGCGCAGGGTTGTCTGACAGATGCTCAGCGAGGAGGATCACACGAGCGATATCCTGAAGTGATGGCTTGCGGTCGCGTGGTGTCGACTTCTCATTAAACTTGAGCATTAGCCACCACGCGGGAGTGTTTTCCAGTCCACTTGCGCCAACGTGCTGATGAAAAGAATAATCTAACGCGGCCCGTGTATGGGTTACAAACTTACGAGCAGGATCAAGCCCCTTCTCTTTACGAATGGCGTTTCGGACATTTTCGATATCTCCGCGTGTCAACAACACCGCTGGAGTATCCATCAATTCAGTGCATTCAGGACGTTTCATTGTGCGCCTATAATCGTCCGCAGAAGCCTCGGACAACGGCTCCGTGTGTGTCTCTTTAGACCTATCTTCCAGCATCTGCGTAATGCACTGCCGAAGCGTCCACGTCGTCGGCTCTTCTGGCGCTTCAGGCTCCTGCATCGACTGCTTTACATCGATGTAGTTGATCGCCTCTGGCTTATCGCCATCTTCGAGAGTGTCCTTAAAGTGGAAATATGCACTGATGAAATCATTGACCGCATCAATCGGCTCGACATCGGTTGCATTATCAAATTCCTTGCGAAGCATCGGAACGATGTTGACGATTTCCTTGATGCTATCAATCCGCATCTCGCTATGCGCATACGGATAGCCGACCGTCGCCGCTTCTTTCTTGTATCGGAAAGACCACGTCACGGTGCCACCCCTCACACGAAGCGATATGTTCTTCAGGTCTCCAGAGCCGCTGACAGTGGTGCTTTTAACACCCCCGTTTTGAGCCAGTTTCAGAAACTGGTCGACAAGGTTTTTGTCGATCTTCGCCATCTATTAATTCCTACTCGTTACAACTCTGGAACAACTAGGATAGCGAAATGGGGTCTTGAATTAAAGGGGCCAATTGACGATGGAGTCCTCAATTAGGCCATATGTGCTATATTTTTCAAGTTATTATGGTCCAAAAGCCACATTCTAGTTCCGACAATTAAAGACCCCACAAGACTCCAAATTCATTAAATGCAGGATTCCTAATCCTGGGGTCGAAGGTTCGAATCCTTCCGGGATCACCACCCTTGCAGGGTCCATTCCCAATCCACAACGTTCCTCGCCGGGCTGCAAGGTTTCTCAGGCAGGCACGACGCCGACCCGCCGGGCCCGGGATTTGGCCAGCAGCAGAACCATGATTGCGATATTGAGGAAGTTCCAGGCGATCCCGTTGAGGAAGGCGGCCTGGTAGGATCCGGTCAGATCGTAGATCCATCCCGACATCCAGCCACCCAGCGCCATGCCGATGATGGTCGCCATGATGACGAATCCAACCCTTTGACCGGCTTCCTTTGCCGGGAGGTATTCGCGTACGATCAGCGCGTAGCTTGGAACAATGCCGCCCTGCGACAGCCCGAAGATCAGGCTGACGACATAAAGCGGCACCATCGCGTCAAACGGCAGATACAAAAACAACGCGATGCATTGAAGCGTTGACCCGATCAACAGCGTGATCACCCCGCCCAGCCTGTCTGCAATCAGTCCCGACACCAGCCGCGAAACGACGCCGCCCATCAGCATCAGCGACAGCATTTCTGCGCCTACTGTGGGGCCAAAGCCGAGATCCGCGCAGTAGGAGACGATATGAACCTGCGGCATGGACATCGCTACACAACAACCGATGCCGGCCAATCCCAGCATCCATTGCAGCGCGGTTGGCGAAAACCGCACAGACCGCGCATTGGCCAGCGACAATCTGTTGGCATGCGCCGTTGCCTCGTCCGGAACCCGGCGCCTGAGCAGAAGCGAAAGCGGAATGATCAGCACCACCGGCACGACCGCCAGCACGACATAGGCAGTGCGCCAGCCATGCTCAGTCAGAACACCGCTCAACAGAAGCGGCCAAATTGCACCCGACAGATAATTTCCGCTTGCGGCCACCGCCACGGCTATGCCGCGCCGCCGATAGAACCAGTGCGAGATATCGGCAATCAACGGCCCGAACCCCACCGCGGTGCCAAATCCGATGATGAACTGCATCACCGACAACATAACAATCGACCCGCTCGCCGCTGCAAGCGCAAAGCCCGCTGCCATGGTGGTCGCCGATGCGATCAATGCGATGGTGACACCAAATCGGTCGACAGCCCGCCCGATCACCAGATTGCCCAGCGCAAAACCGATCATCGTCAACGTATAGGGAATCGAGGCATCCCCCCGGTCGACGCCGAACTCCAGTTGCACCGCCGGCATGATGACGATGATCGACCACATCCCGACATTGCCGGTAATGGCGATCGCAAGCGTCACCCCGAGCCTGGTCCAGGAATAGCGGCTGTCAAGAGTTTCTGAACCAGTCATTACTGTCACGCTGTTATGGGAACCGTCCTAAGTACAACCCGTACGATCAAATCTGCAAGCCCCAGTAATTTTTCAAGAATTTTCCAGTAATTTCCCGGTGATTTTCTTGCGATAGGCCCTGCTGCCGGCACGCGGGATTCCGCCAACAGCCGCGCCACAGCCGCTGCCGCAGCTTCAGACCCGCCATCTCCGCATTATTGTCCGGCGGGGCTCCGCGCGCGCCTTGCCCCGCACCTGCAGATGCGGTCTTGAAATACGTCTCCGCACGCGCGAAAAGTGGTGGCCTGAAGGGCGGCTACTGCACGAAATACAGCAAACAATCGGTACCACGCGCCTGATTCCAGGTAAACGACAGGCGACGAACGGGGGAGCCGCTCATGACAACATCAATTGCGCTGCTGGGTATCGGGCTGATGGGCCTGCCAATGGCAAGGCGGCTGCTGGATGCGGGCCACGATCTCACCGTGTGGAACCGCGACCGCGCGAAGGCTGCCGTGCTGGCAGCCGAGGGCGCCACTGTCGCTGATACACCCGCCGATGCGGTCCGGTCCGCGACCCACGCCATCACCATGCTGAGCGACGGCGCAGTGGTGGACGCAGTGCTGTTTGGATCAGGCGTCGCCGAAGCGCTGTCTCAAGGAGCCACCGTCATCGACATGAGCTCGATTCGGCCTTCCCAGGCGCGCGACCATGCCACGCGGTTGGCCGAACAGGGAGTTGGCCATCTCGACGCCCCCGTCAGCGGCGGCACCACGGCCGCTGAATCGGGCACGCTGGCGATCATGGCTGGCGGCGATCAGGCCATCTTTGACAATGCCTCTTCCATCTTCAAGCCACTGGGCCGTGCCACCCGTGTCGGCCCTTCCGGCTCCGGCCAACTCGCCAAACTCGCCAACCAGGCGATTGTCGGCATTGCCATCGGCGCCGTCGCCGAGGCAACCTTGCTGGTCAGCGAAGGCGGCGGTGACCTCGACGCTTTCCGTGCTGCGCTAAGTGGCGGCTTTGCCGATTCGACCATTCTGCAATTGCACGGCCAGCGCATGCAGACCGGTGATTTTGCACCGCGGGGCCGCGCTTCCGTCCAGCTCAAGGATCTCGACAACATCCTTCTGGAAGCAGAAGAACTTGGCATCCGGCTGCCGATGGTCGAGGAAGTGCGAGAGCGGTTCGCGCGCCTTGCCGGCCCGCTCGAAGGCGCCGATCTGGATCATTCCGCCTTGTATCTCGAATTGCTAGATCTTAATGATCGGACGGGTCGTTGATGTTAACTGACCAGAAACCCCGAGCCGCCGGTATCAGAAAATGAGCAGTGCACCTGCCCCGCAACGCCGCCGTATCACCATCCTTGGCTCGACCGGCTCGATCGGTTGCAATACGCTTGACGTGATGGCGCATCTTGGCGGCAGCACAGCATTCGAAGTTCCGGCCATCACCGGCATGAGCAATATTGAACTGCTCGCTCAACAGGCCCGCACCGTCGGGGCAGGCTTCGCCGCCACCGCCGACGAGCGCCGCTACAACGATCTCAAATCGGCGCTTTCGGGGTCGGGCATCGAAATCGGCGCCGGGCCATCGGCGCTGATCGAGGCGGCTGAACGCGATACCGACCTCTTGATGGCCGGCATTGTCGGCATTGCCGGACTGGCGCCGACTTTGGCCGCGGTAGCAAAAGGCGCCGATATCGCGCTTGCCAACAAGGAATGCCTGGTTTCCGCCGGCGACCTGTTCGGCGCGGCGATGGCCCGAGGCGGCGGCAAGCTGTTGCCTGTCGACAGCGAGCACAACGCCATTTTTCAGGTTCTCGATCAACATCAGCGGCACGCTGTCGAGCGCATTATTCTGACAGCCTCGGGCGGACCGTTCCGCAATCACACGCGCGAGCAGATGGCGCGGGTCACACCGGAATCGGCCGCCAATCACCCGAACTGGTCGATGGGCCTGAAGATCTCCATCGACAGCGCCTCGATGTTCAACAAGGCGCTGGAAATGATCGAGGCTCGGCACCTGTTCAACATGCGCCCCGAGCAGATCGAGGTGATCGTCCATCCGCAATCGGTGGTTCATTCGATGGTCGGCTACAGCGATGGATCGGTGCTGGCGCAGCTTGGCGCGCCCGACATGCGCACCGCCATCGGCTATGCCATCTCCCATCCCCGCCGCGCCAGCCTGCCGGTCGAACGGCTGGATCTGGCTAAACTCGCCCGTCTCGATTTCATTGCCCCCGACGAGACGCGGTTTCCGGCGCTGGCCCTGGCCCGCATCGCCATGCAGCGCGGTGACCTGCAGGGCGCCGCGCTCAATGGCGCCAAGGAGGCAGCCCTCGATGCCTTCATCTCGGGTCGCATCGGCTTTCTCGACATGGCTGATGTGGTCGCCAGGGTGATGGACCAGCTCGATGACGGCCGCGGCGCCAACAGCATCGAGGATGTCTACGCGGCTGACAGCGAGGCCCGCCAGATTGCCGCGTCCATGATGCGCAAATCGGCCTGAAGGGCGTTATCAAAAACCGGGTTGCCTGATCTGCTCCACAGTCTTTGCCGGTATCATTCGGCCAGAATGCAGGCCACCTGACGGCCGGCGACAAGGCGTTCCGGCGGGATCGCTTCAGCGCATTTTGGCACCGCGATCGGACAGCGCGGATGGAATGCGCAGCCGCTGGGGATATCGAGCGGTGACGGCAATTCGCCTTCCAACTGCACCCGTTCCCGCTTCTTGGTCGGATCAGCAACCGGCGTCGCCGACAGCAGCGCCTGAGTATAGGGGTGCTTCGGGGCAGCAAACACCGTTTCTGCGGAACCCGATTCCACCGGACGACCGAGATACATTACCATCACATCATCAGCGATGTGCTTGACCACCGAAAGATCGTGGCTGATGAACAGATAGGCAAGCCCGAATTCTTTCTGCAGGTCGATCAACAGATTCAGCACCTGCGCCTGGATCGACAGGTCCAACGCCGACACCGGTTCATCCAGCACCAGGATCTTCGGATTGAGCATCAGCGCCCGGGCGATGGCAATGCGTTGCCGCTGGCCGCCCGAAAACATGTGCGGGTAACGGTCGTAATGCTCCGGCCTTAGCCCCACCCGCTGCATCATGGCGCGGGCCTTTTCCTGCCGCATCGCAGCATCATCCCTGGTGTTGACCTTGAGCGGTTCCTCCAGAATGGCGCCGACCTTCTGGCGCGGATTGAGCGAGCCATAAGGGTTCTGGAACACGATTTGAACGGTGCGCCGAAGGCTCTTGTCGGTGAGCGCCGCCGGCTTGCCATCGATCGTCAGTGTGCCGGAACTCGGCTCCTCGATCATGGTGACGAGGCGCGCCAGCGTCGACTTTCCGCAACCCGATTCACCCACCACGGCAAGCGTCTTGCCGGAACTTAGGTTAAAGCTCACACCATTGAGCGCGCGCACCAGCGCAGGCTTGCCGAACATGCCGCGCTTGACTTCATAATTGCGAGTCAGGTCAGTGGCGTGAAGAACGATACTCATGCCAGCACCTCCCGCGCCGGAGTGCCGTCCGCCGGAACACCGTTCGCAAGCGGATGATTGCACAAGGCGAGCCCCATTTCCTGTCCCTGCCGTACCGCACCGACGCGACAACTGGCGGTGGCAAAGGTGCACCGCGGCTCGAACAGGCACCCCGGCGGCCGGTCAAACTGACCCGGCACCACACCGGGGATCGAAGGCAGGTGCCCGCGCCCGGTGGCCCGTTCCGGCAGAGCCGACAGCAGTGCCGCAGTATAGGGATGATGCGGATCGGCAAACAGCTCCTCCACCTTCTGCTCCTCGACCTTCTGGCCGGCATATTGCACCTGAACCCGGTGCGCCATCTGCGCCACCACGCCCATGTCGTGGGTGATCAGCACCAGCGCCATGTCGAACTCAGCACACAGATCCCGCAGCAGATCGAGGATCTGCGCCTGGATGGTCACATCCAGCGCCGTCGTCGGTTCGTCCGCAATCAGCAGCTTCGGCCGGCACGAGGCCGCCATGGCGATCATCACCCGCTGGCTCATGCCGCCCGACAACTGGTGCGGAAACGCTGACAGCCGCTGCTCAGGCGAAGGAATACCCACCGCCCGCATCAGCTCGATTGCCCGCCCCTTGCGCTCGGCGCGACCAAGCTCGGTGTGCCGCTTGAGCATCTCGCCAATTTGGAAGCCAACCGTAAAGCACGGATTGAGGCTCGACATCGGTTCCTGGAAGATCATGGCGATATCGCGGCCGATGATGCTGCGCTTGTCCCGTGCGGACATGGTCAGCAGGTCCTTGCCGTCAAACCGCATGACATCGGCTGTTACCGATGCTGTGTCAGGCAACAAACCCATCAGCGCCAGCATCGCCACCGATTTTCCGGATCCGGATTCACCGACGATCGACAGGATTTCGCGACCATCGACATTCAAGTCCACCCCGTCCACGGCGCGGAACGGTCCGGACGCAGTGTCGAAGCTCACGGTCAGGTTCTTGATTTCGAGCAGGGACATCAGCTTTTCTTCAGTTTCGGATCGAGCGCGTCACGCAGACCGTCGCCCATCAGATTGATCGCCAGCACTGTGACCAGGATCGCCACGCCGGGGAAGGTAACCACCCACCAGGCCCGCAGGATAAATTCACGCGCCTCGGCCAGCATCGTGCCCCATTCAGGCGTTGGCGGCTGTGCGCCCATGCCCAGGAAGCCGAGCGCCGCGGCGTCGAGAATGGCCGACGAAAACGACAGCGTTGCCTGCACGATCAACGGCGCCAGGCAATTGGGAAGGATGGTCAGGAACATCAGCCGCATCTTGCCAGCGCCCGCCACCCGCGAAGCGATGACATATTCCCGGTCACGCTCCGACATCACCGATGCCCGCGTCAGCCGCACGAAATGCGGCTGCAGGATCAGCGCGATGGCAATCATCGCGTTAAGCAAGCCCGGGCCCAGAATGGCCACCAGCACCAGCGCCAGCAGCAGCGACGGGAACGCCAGGATCACATCCATGATGCGCATGATCACGGTGTCGACCCAGCCACGGAAATAACCTGCGATAAGGCCGATCATCACGCCGCTGGAAACCGAAAGCACCACCACGAACAGACCGATGAACAGCGAAAACCGCGATCCGTACATCAGCCGCGATAGAATATCACGACCCACGGCATCGGTTCCCAGCAGGTAGCTCATGTTACCGCCCTCCTGCCAGAATGGCGGCAGCAGGAAGGCTTCGCGGTTCTGCACGCTCGGCGAATGCGGCGCGATCAGAGGTGCAAAAATCGCGACAAAAACGATGATGGAGAACACCACCAGACCAAGCACGGCACCATGGTTCTGGCTGAAATAATACCAGAACTCGGAAAACCGGCCGCGGCGCAGCGGCGTCTGGTCAGGGGAAGCAACTGTTGTGTCAGTCATGGCCCACCCTCAATGTCTGATGCGTGGATTGATCAGCCCGTACAGCAAATCAACAATGAGATTGACGATCATGATGACGCCGGCAATCAACAGCAGGCCGCCCTGCACCACCGAATAATCGCGTTTGAAAACCGAATCGACCATCCACTTGCCGATGCCCGGCCAGGAAAAGATCGTTTCGGTGAGAATGGCGCCGGCAAGTAGAACGCCGACCTGCAGGCCGATCGTGGTAATCACCGGGATCAGTGCATTGCGCAGCGCATGCACCCCGATCACCCGCCGTGGCGGCAGCCCCTTGGCGCGGGCGGTACGGACATAATCCTCGCCCAGCACCTCCAGCATTGCCGAACGCGTCTGCCGTGCAATCACCGCCAGCGGAATCGTTGCCAGCACGATGGTCGGCAGCACCAGATGGCTCAACGCCGACTTGAAGGCGCCGGACTGGCCCGACAGCAGACTGTCGATCAGCATGAAGCCGGTCACCTGCGGGAAGAAATAGATCAGCGAGATCCGCCCCGACACCGGGGTCCACTGCAAAATGCCGGAAAACAGAATGATCAGCAAAAGCCCCCACCAGAAGATCGGCATTGAATAGCCAACCAGCGCGGTGCCCATCAGGCCCTGATCGAGCCAGGAACCGCGCTTGACGGCGGCAACCACACCGGCGGGAATGCCAATCAGCGTCGCCAGGATGATTGCGCAAAGCGCCAGTTCGATGGTCGCCGGGAAAAGCGTCAGGAATTCATCAAGCACCGGTCGCTTGGTGACGATCGAGGTGCCGAAATCGCCCTGCAAAATATCGACGAGATAATTGTAGTACTGGACCGGTATCGATTTGTCGAAACCGAGCATTGCCTGCAGTTCCGCATAGCGCGCGGGGTCAACGCCGCGCTCGCCGGCGAGCAGCATGATCGGGTCGCCCGGCAGCAACCGGATGAAGGCGAAGGCCACGATTGAAACTCCGATGAAGGTCGGGATCAGCAGGCCTACACGTGTAAGGAAAAAACGCAGCATATGATCAATGGCAACGGGGGCGTTTGTACAACGCCCCCGTCTTTCCTGTTGAGGTTATTCGGCGATATCAACGCCGGTGAACCAATGGCCACCGAGAGGATCCATCACGTAGCCGCTGACCTTCTTGCTCATCGGCATGAAGACCACCGAATGGGCAATCGTCGCCCACGGTGCTTCGCGCTTGAAGACAACCTGTGCTTCTTCGTAGAGCTTGGTCCGCTCGGCCTTGTCTGAAACGACCTTGGCCTTTTGGATCAGCGCTTCGAACTCGTCGTTGCACCATTGTGCACGGTTCGAACCGCCAACGCCGTCACAGCCCAGCAGCACGGCCAAGAAGTTGTCCGGATCGCCATTGTCGCCGGTCCAGCCGAGCAGCACTGCGCCGTCACGGTCCTTGGCCTTCGACTTGTCGAGATACTCGCCCCATTCATAGGAGACGATTTCCACATTGACGCCGATCTTCGAGAAGTCTTCCTGCATCACCTCAGCCATACGGCGGGCATTCGGGTTGTAGGGACGCTGTACCGGCATCGCCCAGATCTTCATCGACAGATCCTTCACACCTTCTGCCTCGAGCATTGCCTTGGCGGCTTCGGGATCAAAGGCGTCGTCTTCAATGGCCTTGTTGTAGGACCACATGGTCGGCGGGATCGGGTTCTTGGCAGCCTGGCCGGAGCCCTGGAACACGGCGTCCAGAATGGCCTGCTTGTTGATCGCCATGTTGAGCGCCTTGCGGACCTTGGCATTGTCGAACGGCGGCACAAGCGCGTTATAGGCCAGGTAGCCGACATTCAGGCCTTCCTGCTCCATCACTTCAAGATCGGCATTGGCCTTGAGCGCGTCTAGATCGGCCGGGTTCGGGTAAGGTGCCACGTGGCACTCACCAGCCATCAGCTTCTGCTGGCGCACGGATGCGTCGGTGGTGATGGCAAAGACCAGATCGTCGATCTTTTCCTTGCCGGCCCAGTAGTCCGGATGTGCCTTGAAGCGGATCACAGCGTCGGGCTGATAGGCCACGAACTGGAACGGACCGGTGCCGATCGGCTTCTGGTTGAGGTCAGAGGCCTTGCCTTCTGCTTCGAGCTTGTCGGCATATTCCTTCGACATGATCGAGGCGAAATCCATCGCCATGTTGGCGATAAACGGCGCTTCCGGGCGATTGAGCACGAACTTGACCGTCATGTCGTCAACCTTGTCGATCGACTTCAGCAGGTCCGGCATCGACATGCCGTTGAAATATTCCCAGCTCGCGCCTTCGACATACTTGTTGAAGGGATTGTCTTCCTTGAGTTGGCGCTCGAACGAGAAGATCACGTCGTCTGCATTGAGATCGCGCGTCGGTGTGAAGAAATCGCTTGTGTGGAATTTCACACCGGGGCGAAGCTTGAAGGTGTATTCAAGGCCATCCTCGGAGACTTCATAGCTCTCGGCCAGGCCGGGCTTGGTCTCGGTGGTGCCGATGTTGAATTCGACCAGACGGTTGTAGACGTTCTTCGACGAGGCGTCGAATGTGGTGCCTGATGTGTAGAGCGCGGGGTCGAAGCCTTCCGGCGATCCTTCCGAGCAATAAACCAGCGTCTTGGCCTGAGCGGTCGAGACCAGCATGGTCGCAAGAACCGTCGTGGCCAGAAGTGAGCTTAATTTTTTCATGGCGCATCCCCTATGGTTGTACGCATTGTTTTTGTGTTTTCACCGAGGGCCGAATTTGTAGCTCCTCCAGCTTGGGGGCGATCAAACGCCAATCGCCTTTTCAATGCAAGCGCGTTTCCTTTCGTATTCACGCGAGCCCGCGCAATTTTTTGAAATGAAAAGGGCGGATCGCGTTGATCCGCCCTCACAATTCAGTAATTCGGCCCAAACCGAAAACCCTTCGAAACAGCCTTACCTCGCGGCATCCACAGCCCGTTTGGCCATCACCTTGACCAGGTTGGCACGGTAGGCCGACGAGGCATGTATGTCCGACATCAGTTCGGAATCATCGACTTCGATGCCATCAAGCGCGGCCGCGGAAAAATCCGAACCCAGCGCCTGTTCCATGCCCGCATGGCGGAATACGCCATCTGAGCCTGCGCCGGTGACAGCCACCCGCACCGACCCGTCACGCGCCCTGGCCACAAATACGCCGGCCATGGCGTAGCGCGACGCCGGATTGGGAAACTTCGAATAGCCGCTCTTGGCAGGGGCTGAGATTTCCACGGCAACGATAAGTTCGCCCTCGTCGAGCGCCGTGTCGAACATGCCGGTGAAAAACTCATCGGCGGCCATTGAGCGCTTGTTGGTGACGATGGTGGCATTGAGCGCCAGCAGACCCGCCGGATAGTCCGCCGCCGGATCATTGTTGGCGATCGACCCGCCGATCGTGCCCATGTGCCGCACATGCGGGTCGCCGATATGGGCTGCCAGATGCACAAGCGCCGGACAGGCGTTCGCGATCTCTGACGATCCCGCCACCTCGGCGTGTGTGGTCGCCGCGCCGATGCGGATGGAACTGCCGTTGACTGAAATGCCCTTCATGTCGTTGACATGACGCAGGTCGACCAGATCCGAAGGCGCAGCCAGCCGCTGCTTCATCGTCGGAAGCAGGGTTTGTCCGCCCGACAGGTATTTGGCTTCGTCCGAGCCCGAGACCAGCTTGACGGCTTCCTCCACCGAGGAGGCGCGGTGATAATTGGTTGCATACATGATGTCTGCCTCCCTTTCCTACTGTGCCGACCGCAGCGCTGCCCAGACCCGTTCGGGGGTCGCAGGCATTGCCAGGTCATTGTTGCCGATTGCGTCGGTGATGGCGTTGATGACTGCCGGTGGCGATCCGATCGCCCCGGCCTCTCCGCAGCCCTTGAGACCAAGCGGGTTGGACGGGCTGGGCGTTGCCGTGGTCGAGACCTTGTAGAATGGCAGGTCGTCGGCGCGTGGCATCGTGTAATCCATGTAGCTCGCCGTCAGTAATTGACCGGTCTCGGGATCGTAATGTGCTGCTTCCAGCAGCGCCTGGCCGATCCCCTGCGCCACCCCGCCATGCACCTGGCCTTCGACGATCATCGGGTTGATGATATTGCCGAAATCATCAGCCGCCACGAACTGCACAATCTCGGTCTTGCCGGTATCCGGATCAACCTCGACTTCGCAGATGTAGCAGCCTGCCGGGAAGGTGAAGTTGGCCGGGTCATAGAACGCGCCTTCCTTCAGGCCGGGCTCCATTCCCGCCGGCAGATTGTGCGCGGTATAGGCGGCCAGCGCCATCTGGAACCACGGCACGCTCTTGTCGGTACCTGCGACTTTCAACTCGCCATTCTCGATGACGATATCGCTTTCGTCCGCTTCCATCAGGTGGGCGGCGATTTTCTTGGCCTTGGCCTCAACCTTGTCGAGCGCCTTGACCACCGCCGACATGCCGACCGCACCCGAGCGCGAGCCGTAAGTGCCCATGCCCATCTGCACCTTGTCGGTGTCGCCGTGGACGATCGACACGCTGTCGATGCCGACACCAAAGCGCTCGGCGACCAGTTGCGAAAACGTCGTCTCGTGGCCCTGGCCATGGCTGTGCGAGCCGGTCAGCACTTCAACCGTGCCCACCGCATTGACCCGCACTTCCGCCGATTCCCAAAGGCCAACGCCAGCGCCGAGCGACCCCACCGCGGCCGACGGCGCGATGCCGCAGGCTTCGATATAGCAGCTCATGCCGAGACCGCGCTTCTTGCCACGCCCCTCGGCTTCCTTCCTGCGTGCGGCGAAGCCGTCATAGTCGACCGCCTTCATGGCCGCATCAAGCGAGGCATCAAAATCGCCGGCGTCATAATTCATGATCACCGGGGTCTGGTAGGGGAACTCGCGAATGAAGTTCTTGCGCCGCAACTCGGCGGGCGTAACGCCCAACTCTCGAGCTGCGGTTTCCATCACCCGCTCGACAAGGTAACAGGCCTCGGGCCGCCCGGCGCCGCGATAGGCGTCAACCGGCACGGTGTTGGTGTAGACCGTTCGCACATTGGCGTGGATCGCCGGGATCGCATACTGGCCCGACAACAACGTCGCGTAGAGATAGGTCGGAACCGAGCTCGAAAACAGCGACATATAGGCGCCCAGATTGGCGATCGTGTCGACCTTGAACCCGGTCACCTTGTTGTCGGCGTCAAACGCCATCTTGATGGTCGAGACATGGTCGCGGCCATGCGCGTCGGTAAGGAAGGCTTCCGTCCGGTCGCTGTTCCATTTGACGGGTACGCCGGTGCGTTTGGAGGCCCACAGGCAGACGATTTCCTCGGGATAGATATAGATCTTCGAGCCAAAGCCACCGCCAACATCGGGCGCGATCACCCGAAGCTTGTTTTCAGGCGCCACATTATAGAACGCGCTGAGCACCAGCCGCGCCACATGCGGGTTCTGCGAAGTGGTCCACAGTGTGTAGTGATCCTCGCCCTCGTCGTAGACGCCGAGCGCCGCGCGCGGCTCCATCGGGTTGGGCACCAGACGGTTGTTGACGATCTTCATCTCGGTGACATGCGCAGCCGAGGCAATCGCCGCATCGGTGGCGGCGCTGTCGCCGATCTCCCAATCAAAAATCAGGTTGCCCTTGGCTTCGGGGTGAAGCTGCGGAGCACCGTCCTTCAAGGCGTCAACGGCGGAAACCACCACCGGCAATGTCTCGTAATCAACGACCACGGCTTCCGCCGCATCGCGCGCCTGCGCCTTGGTATCGGCCACCACGATAGCAACCGCGTCACCGACATAGCGAACCGTGTCCTGCGCCAGTGGCCGCCAGGCCCCCATGTTCATCGGCGTGCCGTCTTTGGAGTGGATCATCCAGCCGCAAATGATGTTGCCGATGCCGTCCTCGGTAAGCTGAGCGCCGTTGAGGATGCCGATGACACCTGGCATTTTTTCAGCTTCCGAGGTGTCGATGCTCTTGATCCTGGCATGCGCGTGCGGCGACCGCACGAAATGGGCATGCCGCATGCCCTGCACCACCATATCGTCGGTATAGCGACCCTTGCCGGTAATGAATCTTTTGTCTTCCTTGCGCTCCACGCGGGCGCCAATGCCTTCAATTCCCATATCTCAAACTCCTCCGATTGAGTGCAGGCGAAAAAGTCGCGACCAATCCGGGCAGGTCATCACCAAAGTCAGGAACCGCAAGTGCTGCAGCGCCGTTCTGTCGCGCTCTGCTGCCCTCATCATGTCGTCGCTGTTCCAGTCTTTCGTGTCGCTCCAGATTATAGCCGCAAGCCTACGCCTGTTACGGCGTTGCTTATTCGGCGGCCACTTTCGCGCTGTCACCCATTTTCGACGCGGCATCGAGAACAGCCTTGACGATGTTGTGATAGCCCGTGCAGCGACAGATATTGCCTTCGAGCTCGGCGCGAACGGTCTTTTCGTCGAGCTGACCTCCATGCCGCTTAATCATGTCGACCGTGGACATGATCATGCCCGGTGTGCAGAAGCCGCATTGCAGCCCGTGATTTTCGCGAAACGCCACCTGCACCGGATGCAATTCGCCGCCTGAAGCCAAACCCTCGATGGTGACCACTTCCGAGCCATTGGCTTGCGCCGCGAGCATGGTGCAGGATTTCACCGCCTTGCCGTCGACATGGACAACGCAAGCACCGCACTGGGATGTATCACATCCGACATGGGTTCCCGTCAGGCCGAGATTCTCGCGGATAAACTGGACCAACAATGTCCTGTCTTCGCAGTGGCCGGAAACGGATCTTCCGTTCACGGTCATCGATACATTCGCCATGAAATTCCTCCCTTGGGGTACAATCCTCAATTACCCAAGGCTGCATCATTTTCCTTTTTTCCAAAAGGATCAACCATTAAGATCAGGATTTGCACCCAATCCCTGCCCACCGCCGGTCACAGTCGACCAACCTCGCACTCGCATCCCAAATGCCTTCAGTTGCCATCCGCAGCCGTCGCATCAATCCGCCACAGCTGATTCTGACTGGTAACGAACCGGCAAAAAATAAAAATCTTGTGACTGCAGGTTATTGCCCCTATAAACTGACCGGGCGGTCGGTCAATTGAGTTGCGCGTGCGATCCGGGAGGAGGTTCTGGAGTGGTATGCGGTAAACCTGATGGCGCAGCATGTGGCAGTTGGTCGTTGTTTTTCGTCTTCCCTGTCGCGTCCTGAACGGGCATGGTCTCGTATCGCAGGTCTCCGCAGGGTACCGCGCGATACCGTGACGCCGGCAAAGAGATCGGGCCCTAGGCAGTTACAAAAATTGCCCCTAGTTTCGGGGTAACCGCGGAACAACAACCGCATAGTCAATCTGGGAGGATACTATGAATAAACGCAATTTCCTGAAATCCGCCGCAGCCGCGGCATTGGCGGTTTCCGCTCTTGGCCTGTCTTCGGCCGCCACCATGGCGCAAGAAGTCACACTGCGCATGCACCAGTTCCTGCCGCCGCAGGCCAATGTTCCGGCCGAAATCCTGATCCCCTGGGCCGAAAAGATCGGCGCCGCATCGGAAGGCCGCATCAAGGTCGAGGTATTCTCCGCAATGTCGCTCGGAGGCACCCCGCCGCAACTGATGGATCAGGCCCGTGATGGTGTTGTCGACATCGTCTGGACCCTTCCCGGTTACACCCCCGGCCGCTTCCCGCGCGCCGAAGTGTTCGAACTTCCCTTCATGATGACCAATGCGGAAGCCACCTCGCGCGCCTATTGGGATTTGTTCAAGTCCGACATGGAAGCCCAGGACTTCAAGGGCATCAAGATTCTCGGCACCTGGGTTCATGGCCCCGGCGTCATTCACGCCAAGGGCGAAGGCGTGCGCAAGCTCGAAGACATGCAGGACAAGAAGCTGCGTGGTCCCACAAGGGTGATCAACGGGCTCCTCGCCGAACTTGGCGCAGAACCTGTCGGCATGCCGGTTCCGGCGATTCCGGAAGCCCTTTCCAAAGGCGTGATCGACGGCACCGTGATCCCGTGGGAAGTCACCCCGGCCCTCAGGATTGCCGAATTGGTCAATACCCACACCGAGTTCTCAGGTGATACCGCGCTTTACACCGCAGCCTTTGTTCTGGCGATGAACCAGGCCAAGTACGACAGCCTGCCCGACGATCTCAAGAAGGTGATCGACGACAACACCGGCGCCGAATTCTCCGCCTTTGCCGGCAAGACTCAGGCCGCCTTCGATGCGCCCAGCCGCAAGATTGCCGAAGCCACCGACAATGAAATCGTCATTCTCGATGAAGCCGAGGTCGCTCGCTGGCATGAAGTCGCCGACAAGGTTATCGACAATTGGTATGCCGAAATGGAAGCCAAGGGCATCGACGGCAAGGCACTGCGCGCCAAGGCCCAGGAACTGATCACCAAATATACCAAGTAAGTCGATCGACTTAAAAAGTCGCAACGGAGCCTGCCCTTCTGGGCAGGTTCCGCTCGACCCAATCGGTGAGTTCGCTCATGACCATTCTTGTTGCCGGCGCCGGCATTGCCGGACTGACCTTCGCGCTGACCTGTCATCAGATCGGCGTAAACGTCAGACTGTTCGAACAGGTCGTTGAAATTCGCCCGATGGGCGTCGGCATCAATCTTCAGCCTCACGCGGTCCGTGAATTGATGGACCTCGGGCTCACCGCCGAGCTTGAGGCAATCGGCATCCGCACCCGCGAGGTCGCCTATTTTTCCAAGCATGGCCATCTGATCTGGTCGGAAGTCCGCGGCCTCGAAGCAGGCTATGACTGGCCGCAATTCTCGGTTCACCGCGGCGAGTTGCAACTCATGCTCACACGCGCGGTACAGCAACGTGTGGGCGCCGACGCACTTCAGACCGGGTGGAAGGCCAGCGGCTTTTCGCAGGATAGCGGGCAAGTGGCGCTGCACCTGAAAAACCGCCGCGGCGACACCCGCATAGAACGCGGTCATTTGCTGATTGCCGCCGATGGCATCCATTCGGCGATCCGGGCGCAGATGAACCCCGACGAAGGCGCGCCGATCTGGGGCGGGGCCGTGCTGTGGCGTGCCATCAGCCGGGCCAAACCATTCCTGACTGGCGCCTCGATGGCGATGGCCGGCCACGAATGGCAGAAATTCGTGACCTACCCGATCTCCGAACCGGACCCTGACACCGGTCTCGCCGAGATCAACTGGGTGGCCGAACTCAAGAAAAAACCCGACGCCGCATGGAACCGGGAGGACTGGAACCGCCCCGGCAAGCTGGCCGACTTCCTGCCCTCCTTCGAAGCTTGGTGTTTCGACTGGCTCGATGTTCCGGCGTTGATCAGAAGCGCCGAGACGATCTACGAATATCCGATGGTTGACCGCGATCCGCTCGATAAGTGGCGCCAGGGCCGCGCCACCCTGATCGGCGACGCCGCGCACCCGATGTATCCGATCGGCTCCAACGGCGCATCCCAAGCCATTCTCGACGCACGGGTGCTGGGCCAAAGCATGGTCGCCCAAGGGCTGTCGGAAACCGCCCTCATCGCTTATGAAGAACAGCGGCGCCCCGCCACCAGCCGCATCGTCGTCGCCAATCGCGGCAATGGACCAGACCAGATCATGCAGGTGGTCGAGGAGAAATGCCAAGGCATGTTTGACACCATTACCGATGCTATCAGTGCTGACGAACTGCAAGAATACGCCGCCCGCTACAAGGCGCTGGCAGGGTTCGATCGCGACAGCTTGAATTCTCGTCCACCACTGATTTCTCCCGGCGACCGCGCAGCCCTTACCGTGCCGGGCAGGTCCGATGTTTGACCGGATCGACCGGCTGATACGATGGATCGCCTCGGTGATGGCGATTCTTGGCGGTATCGCGCTGATCGCGGTCATTCTCTCCACCGTCGCCTCGGTCAGCGGCCGGGCGCTGCTTACCGTCGGCCTTGGCCCGATCCGCGGCGATTTCGAACTTGTCGAACTTGGCACCGGCTTCGCGGTATTCGCCTTTCTGCCCTGGACCCAGATCAACCGTCAGCATGCGTCGGTGGAAATCCTGACCATGCACCTGGGCGGGCGCGTCAACCGGTTGATCGATCTCGTCGCTGACTGCTTGATGTTTGCAATCGCCATTCTGCTTGCCTGGAAGCACTGGCAGGGCACCCTCGACAAGTTTGCCTATGGCGAAACCACTTTCGTCATCCAGTACCCGCTCTGGTGGGCTTATGCATCCGGGCTAGTCGGCGCTTTGGGTTTCGTGTTGATCAGTTTTTGGTGCGTGATCCTCAGTATCCGGGCGCTTGCCACAGGGCGCGACCAGGTCCTTGGGGAGATCATGCATTGACCAACATCGATATCGCGCTTCTGTCGTTTCCGGTCCTGCTTGCGCTGATCTTTCTGCGCATCCCAATCGGCCTCGCCATGCTGATCACCGGCATCGGCGGCAGCTATTTCATCAACGGCTCGTTTCTGATGATCTTCGCACAGTTGAAGAACCTCACCTGGGGCACGTTTTCCGGTTATTCGCTGTCGATTATTCCTCTTTTCTTGATAATGGGTCAGTTCGCCACGCTCGGCGGCATGTCCCAGTCGCTGTTCAAGGCTGCCGAAACCTGGCTCGGGCACCGAAAGGGCGGGGTCGCCATGGCTGCCGTCGGCGCCTGCGCCGGCTTTGGCGCAATCTGCGGCTCGTCGCTGGCCACCGCCGCGACCATGGGCCAGGTCGCCCTGCCCGAGCTTCGCCGCTACGGCTATTCCGGCGAACTGGCAACCGGAGCGCTCGCCGCTGGCGGCACGCTGGGCATTCTGATCCCGCCTTCGGTGATCCTGGTCATCTACGCCATCCTCACCGAGCAGAACATCGCCAAGTTGTTTGTCGCCGCCTTCATTCCGGGCGTGATGGCCGCAATCGGCTACATGATTGCCATTGCCATCTATGTACGGCTCAAGCCAGGTTCGGCAGGACAGCGCGAGCGCGCTAGCTACCCCGAACGCTTTCAGAGCCTGCTTGCCGTGTGGCCTGTGCTTATCGTCTTCATCGCCGTCGTCGGCGGCATCTATGGCGGCATCTTCACCCCCACCGAGGCCGCCGCAATCGGCGCCTTCGGCACCGGGGTCATCGCGCTGATGAATGGCGGGCTGACCCGGTCATCGCTGAAATTCTCGATCCTGACCACCGCAAGCGCCACCGGCATGATCTTCCTGATCGTCTTCGGTGCCGGCGTCTACAATGCCTTTCTGGCGCTCAGCCAGTTGCCGCAGACCGCCGCCGCCTATGTCGGGACCCAGGGCTTCAATCCGTGGTTGGTAATGGTGTGTGTGCTGCTGCTCTATCTCGTTTTCGGCTGCGTGATGGATTCACTTTCGATGATCCTGCTCACCGTGCCGATCTTCTTCCCGATCATGTCGGCGCTGGATTTCGGCCTGACGCCGGAGGAATTCGCCCTCTGGTTCGGTATCATCGTGCTGATCGTCGTCGAGGTAGGATTGATAACACCACCGGTCGGCATGAACTTGTTCGTCATCAACTCGATGGCCAAGGACACACCGCTGTCAGCCACCTATCGCGGAGTGTTTCCGTTCGTGCTCACCGATGTCATCCGCGTGGCCATCCTGACCATGTTCCCGGCCATCACGCTGGTCGCGGTCCGGCTCTTATACTGATCGGCAACGCCATAGGGTAGGCGCGGCACCCGTCAGTTGTCGAAGCCGCGTGGCCGCCACAACGTGCGGCCGCCAGCGCCGCGCCCCGACAATCAGATCTCTGACCGCCTCCGGGGCATGGTGATGGTCGCGCTCATACCCGGCCTCCAAGTACTTCGAGCACCTTGTCGGCAATCAGCTCGCTGACGCGCTGGTTGGATTCGCCAGTCACCCCGGCAATATGCGGGGTGAGAATGGTGTTCGCGAGCCCCTTGAACCTGGCCCCCGCTTCCGCGCTCAGCGGCTCGGTCTCGAACACGTCCAGCGCCGCCCCGCCGAGCCGCCCCGCGGCCAGCGCCTCGGCCAGTGCGGTCTCGTCGACAATACCGCCGCGGGCCGCGTTGATCAGCACCGCATCCGGCTTCATGCCTGACAGCGCAGTTGCATTTATCATGTTCCGCGTCGCCTCCGTCAGCGGCGTATGCAGCGACACCACGTCGCCCAGTTCCAGCGCCGCATCGAGCGATACGTTGCGGGCGATCTGCCAGCCAGGATGATCGGCGGCGAGATAGGGATCATAGGCAACAACCTGCATGCCCATCATATGCGCCCGCCAGGCCACTTCCTGGGCAATCTCGCCAAAGCCCACCAGCGCCATGGTCTTGGCCGCCAGTTCGCGCCCCATCATCGCTTGCCGGGGCCAGTGCCCATCGGCCACCTCGGAGGAGCGCAGCCAGGCGCCGCGCAACAGCATCAGCGCCGCAGTGATCACATATTCAGCCACGGAAATATTGTTGGCGCCGGTGGCCGGAATCACCCTGATCGAGCGCGCCTTGCAGGCCATCACGTCGATATTGTCGAGCCCGACGCCGAGCCTGCCGACAACCTTCAGCCGCGGCCCCATGCTCAACAGCGTTTCATTCACCTGGGTGCGGTTGCGCACGATCAGCACCCGCGCCGAAGCCAAATGATCGTGCAGCGCCGCCAGGTCATCAACCAGGTCGGGCTCATAAAGCGTATCGTGGGCATGAGCGAGACGGGCGACCGCCGCCTCATCCATGAATTCGGTGATAACGATGTCTGCCATGACAACTCTCTGCATTGAACGTCGGATAATTATGCCGAACGATAGAGCTTTGTCATCGAGAATTCACGATGCCGGAGCGATTCGGCAGCTGTATTGTGGCCATTGCAGGTGCTCATAATCAACTCGATCAGCTACACCGGCCTCGTCGATCGTCGTCTCGCGCGCAAGAATCCCGATGAATTAAATTCGCCATGCCCACGCATAGTTCTGACCGTAAAGTGATTGGCGGAGATCTTGATCGCCGGCGTTTCGGCACGGCAACATCAAACCTCGGTCACCCCGCAGCATCACGCCAATTGTCACAGTTACACCGGACATGACGATACCCCCTTACATCACCGCCCAAAAACACTAGATTGCTGGAATGAACCTGTTTGCAAGACGTTGGCCCTTGGCCGTTATTCTCGCCTTGGCGCTTACTGCCATTGCCCCCATCACCAAAGGCTCCGCCACCGAAGCTGCCTGGGCACGTCTCAACCAGGGTGGCTACACGATCCTGCTCGGTTTTGCGCGCACGCCCGGGGGTGAACCGTTGCGTCCGGATATCGGCGATTGCGACAAGCGCAAAAGCCTGACCGATCGCGGCATCCAGGAAGCCCGCCGCATCGGGATGCGCTTTGCTGCCCGCGCGGTCTCCGTTGATGCGGTCTATTCCGGCGAATTCTGCCGCGCGCTGCAGACCGCGCAACTGGGTTTTGGCAAGTCGCGGGTCGAAACCAAAGCCTATCTCAATTCCATCGTCGGTGGCGCCGATCCCAATGACATTCCTGCTGAACTGATCACCGCGGTAGAAGAATTTTATGGCGCGGGCAACCAGCTCATGGTTACCCATCCGGAACTGATCCGGGCCATTTCCGGAACCATGCCGCGCGTCGGCGAAGCAGTGATCATCGCCCCGGCAGCCACGCCCGGCGGTATACCGCGCGTCGTCAACCGGTTGCTGCTCGACTGAATCCAGATGCCGCATCGCCCGGAATAACCGCAGCTTTGCCGAACACTCGCATCCGCCGGTGAGAACGCGGCCCTCTTAATGGGTGCTGGAAGAACTGTCCGCGCCCGAGCCACCGCCTTTATCAAGACGGTATCGTTTCTGCAGGTGCGGAGATTCAGTCGCGCATGAACACATGCTCGGTGTGCTGAACGCATTTTTCCCCGGGCCGCAAAACCGCACCGGCAAAGCCCGAATGGTTGGGACTATCGGGCCAGCTTTGTGTTTCCAGGCAGAAACCGGCGTGCGGATGATAGGGATTGCCCGAAAGACCCGGGACCGACGGGTTGATCTTGAAACCGGTGTAGAACTGCACGCCGGCTTCGGTCGAACGCAGCTCCATGGCAACGCCCGAGCGCATCGACCGCGTCAGCGCGATGGTCTGCACCGGGCCGCGCACGTCAGCCACGCAGAAATTATGGTCATATTCCACCTGCCCGGCAGCATTCTCGCGGCGGATCGGCCGCATCTCCCGAAAATCGAATTCGGTGCCCTCTACCGGGGCGATCTCGCCGGTTGGAATCTGGGTGGCATCGACCGGCAGGTAATGATCGGCGGCGATCATCATCTCGTGGTCGAGAATATCGGCAGATCCATCAAGATTGAAATAGCTGTGATGGGCGATGTTGGCGAGCGTCGGACGGTCGGTCACGCTGGTATAGGTGATCGCCATACAGCCGCCGGGTCTGAGCTCATACCGCGCCTCGATCTTCATTGTGCCGGGATAACCGCACTGGCCGTCGGGATCGACAATCGACAACACCGCGAAATCCGACCCATGGCTGTCAAGCGTCCACAATCGGGTGCCGGTGCCGGCACTGCCGCCGTGCAAATGATTGATGCCACTCTCGTTGCACTCAAGCTGATAGGCCACACCATCAAGCGAAAACCGCCCGTCGGCGATGCGGTTGGCGTGCCGCCCCGGTGTCTGCCCGAAATAGGGCGAATGCGCCGGGTAACTGGCAAAATCCGGAAACCCCAGCGTCAGCGGCGCAGCATGGCTCTCAAGCCTGAGATCCTGCAACGTCGCCCCCCAGGTCATGATTTTCGCCGTCAGACCGCCGCCTTCAAGCGTCACCCGATGCACGGTTTCGCCACTCTGCATTTGTCCAAAGGCTTCTACCACCATGGTGCATCTCCCATCAGCTGGATCGGAATTCTTGAGAAATAGGGCATGGTCCGAAACGCTCCGGCGCGCAAGCACCACCCCGTAGGAGGCGCGGTCGTCATCAACGCGTCAGCTGTCTTGTCGCCGTCTCCAGGCCCGAAAGCGTCATCGGAAACATCCGGTCGGAGAACAACTGCCTGATCAACGCTGTGGAATGGGTGTAGCCCCAATGTGCTTCCGGCACCGGATTGAGCCAGGCGACCTTGTGGAAATGGTCAAGGACCCGCCCCAGCCAGACCTGTCCCGGTTCCTCGTTCCAATGCTCGACGGAGCCGCCTGCGGTGACGATCTCGTAAGGGCTCATCGCCGCATCGCCGACAAAGATCACACGGTAATCGGGTCCGTAGGTGCGCAGCAGTTCCTCGGTTGACAGCAGTTCCTGCCGGCGCCGCTGGTTGTCGCGCCACACGCCCTCATATAGGCAATTGTGAAAGTAGAAATACTGCATGTGCCGGAATTCCGACTTGGCGGCGGAAAACAGCTCCTCCACCACCTTGATGTGGTCGTCCATCGACCCGCCGACATCGAAAAACATCAAAAGCTTGATCGCGTTGCGCCGTTCGGGCCGGGTCTTGACATCAAGCCAGCCATGCTCGGCGGTCGCCTGGATCGTGCCGGGCAGGTCGAACTCGTCGGCGGCCCCTTCGCGCACCCAGCGTCTTAATCGTCTCAGCGCCACCTTGATGTTGCGGGTGCCCAGTTCCACCGTGTCGTCGAGATTCCGGAACTCGCGCTCGTCCCAGACCTTGACCGCCCGCCGATGCCGGCTTTCGTGCTGGCCGATACGCACACCTTCGGGATTATAGCCATAGGCGCCGAACGGCGAAGTACCGGCGGTGCCGATCCATTTCGAACCGCCCTGATGCCGCTTCTGTTGTTCTTCAAGTCTCTGCTTGAGAGTTTCCATCAGCTTGTCGAAACCGCCAAGCGAGTCGATCAGCTTCTTTTCATCATCGCTCAGATGCTTTTCCGCCATCCGCCGCAGCCATTCCTCCGGCAGATTGCGGGCATCAATCCCGGCCTCGGCTGAAACGGCTTCCACACCACGGAAATAATGCGAGAACACCTGGTCGAAACGATCAATGTGACGCTCGTCCTTCACCAGGCTGGCGCGCGCCAGATAGTAGAACTCCTCGACGTCGAAACGCGCCAGCCCGGTCTCCAGTGCCTCGACCAGCGTGAGGTACTCGCGCAACGAAACCGGGATCTTGGCGGCTTTGAGTTCTAGAAAAAATGGCAGGAACATGGGCGCGACATTAACCGCATCGAGTGCTGAATGCCAACCGCTTTAGAGCCTTTAGACGCACAAATCAGCTGCCACCCAATTCCGGATTCGGGTGATAGCCGGGGCCGATGACGAGCGGCTTGTCGGGCACCACCGTGTCATCGAGTTGGCTGACAAAATCCTTCTCACCCGCCCACAACAACTTGGTGCGGGTGCGGTTATAGAGCCGGATCGAGACATGATAGGGCTTGCCTGCCATGACACCGCGAATGCTAGGCGAACGAACCCCGTAGCGAACGCTGCGGGCATGCAGCCGCGTTTCGACACTCATCGGCGGCCCGCCACCGGGATCCTCGAACTCGGCAATCAGCCAAGATCCGATCGGCAGTGGCTTCATCACGTAGGCGGTAAAGCCGTAAAACACTTCGGCAACCCGATAATTGTAGACAAACCCGCCACCGGCGATCTTGAGGTAGGGTTTTTCCGCCGGATCGTCCCGCGTGGCCCAGCCATAAGCAAACAGCACACCGGCGATGGCTATCAAGCCGATGACGACTTTTTCAAATGTCCTGTCTTCGCGCACGGCCATGTCCATCGCTCCCGACGCAATCCACCGTAAAAGCGCCCCATCAACGGGTCATCATTGAAGGAACAGCTTGCCCGCAGTCTCTCATATCTGCAGGCATCAAGCCAGATGAGGGAAGGAACTCGACAACGGCCATGGCCGGCTTCCTCTGACGCAGCCATGACGGCTCATCGTTACCGGCTGTACTTGACAAACGGCGTCAGCGTGGCGACCCGGTCATAAAGCTTGCGCGCCTGCGCGTTGAATTCCTGGGTCATCCAGTAGACATTGGGGCACCCGTCCGCATCTGCCTGCCCATAGACCGCCTCGATCAGCGCCCGTCCGACGCCCGTGCCGCGCACGTCCGGCGCCGCAAACAGATCCTGGAGGTAACAGACCTGCTCGATACGCCAGCAATGACGGTGATAGAAATAATGCACCAGGCCGACCGGCTTTCCATCGAGCAGCGCCAACAATCCACGTGGTTCGTAAAATGAAGCGTCCCCCGCCGCATGATCCGAAACAAGCCGTGAAAATGTGGTCTGGTAGACCTCGTCGGGCACGCTTGATTCGTAAAACTCGAGATAGGCCGTCCACAGGGCGCGCCATGCCACGGCGTCGTCAGCGGCAATCGGTCGGATTTCCAGCTTCTCTGTCATCAATTCACTCCCCCGCCTGCGCCAGCGAACGATCTTCGCCGATATCTTCCATATTGAAAGGCGTGGTCTGGTAAACTTGGTTGATCCAGTTGCCGAACAGCAGGAACGCATGGCTGCGCCAGCGATTTTGCGGCTTCTTGCTGGGATCGTCATCCGGGAAATAATTATGCGGTGGCGCCACCGGCGTTCCTGCCTTGACGTCGCGGAAGTACTCCTCCGCCAGAGTGCCGGAATCATACTCGATGTGATTGAAGATATAGAGCCGGTTGGCGAACGCCTCGTGCAACAGGCAAAGCCCGGTCTGGTCGCTTTCCATCAGCACTTCGAAGTCCGGCGTCAAATCCTCGCGCAAAACCTCGGTCCAGCGCGAGACAGACACCTGGAAATCATCGGAAAACCCCATCAGATAGGGTGAGGCAGGATTGAGGTTGCGGTGCCGATAGACGCCGAACGCCTTTTGCTTGAGCGCCCGCTTGGGCACCCGATGGAAATGCCAGGCCGCCGCCATAGCCCCCCAGCAAACAAAGAAACTTGAATGCACATGGGTTGTCGTCCAGTCCAGAATTTCCGTAAGTTCGTCCCAATAGGTCACGTCGTCGAATGGCAGCGTCTCGATCGGCGCACCGGTAATGATGAAGCCGTCAAACTTGCGGTGCTTCACCTCTTCCCAGGTGTGATAGAAATTGATCAGATGATCTTCCGAGGTGTTCTTGGCGGCATGCGAGCCGATCCGCACCAACGTCAGTTCGACCTGCAGCGGCGACGCACCGACCAGCCGGGCGATCTGCGTTTCGGTGGCGATCTTGTTGGGCATCAGGTTCAGCAGCCCGATATGCAACGGGCGAATGTCCTGCCTGACGGCAATCGATTCATCCAGAATTTGCACGCCTTCCTTGACCAGCACTTCGCGGGCGGGAAGACCATCGGGAATTCGGATCGGCATGACGCACTGACCTCCAACAAAAAACCGGCTTGCGGGAATACGCTGCCGGTCCGGAGGGAGTGTGTCCCGTCGGCCATTTAGCGAGTTGTTTTACGTGGCTGCAAGCCGGCCGGCCAAATCACCACGACGTAAAAATTAGCGGCTTCCCCGGGGCGGGTCAAGAACAAGCGCAGCTGTCATTCTATCACCGCTGTCACCCGGCCATGCGCACCAGATTGCGGCCATCATTCTTGGCCAGGTACACGGCGGCATCCGCATCGGCCATCGCCGCGTGCAAATCATCCGTCGGCGCCAGTCCGCACCAGCCAAAACTTGCCGTCAGCGTCACCTGACCGTTCTCCGTACCGAGCCACATCTGCTCGATTGCAACACGCAATCGGCTGGCAACCAACTGGGTCATTTCGGCAGTCGACCCAGCCAGCAACACGCAGAATTCCTCACCGCCAAGCCGTGTGCAGATTGCCGTTTCAGGCACTTCCTTGACCAGCAATTTGGCAAAAGCCTTGAGCGTCCGGTCGCCCACTTCGTGCCCGTAGTTATCATTGATGCGCTTGAAGTGATCGATATCGCAGACAATCAGACCGGTCGGCAGTGGCGCTGAAACCGATCTGAGCGTTTGGGCTGCGGTTTCAAAAGCCCGCCGGTTGAGAAGCCCGGTCAGCGGATCAGTGCCTGCCAGACGCGTCAGTCGCTCGACCTCGATCACGCCAAACCGGACAAACAAACCGATCCCCAGCGCGATACCGAAAAACGCATTGGCGGTTCGCATGGTAATGGCGAAATGCGAGGATCCAAACGTTGCCATATCCAGATTTTCCGCCCCGGGCATATGCAATTGGCCGACGAGCAGACTGATAACAGCCGCCTGGAACAGGAAAATCACGGCGATGACCCTGTCGACATGATGGGCCGCATTGCGCCAGGCAATAGCCCCGCACATGATGTCAACAACCACCATGAACCCGTAAATGCCCGCAATCCTTAGCCCCAACACAGCCGAATCGGATTTGGACGCTACAAAAAAGCCGACGGCAACCGCGCATGCCAGCAGGAATGGCAGCAGCGGAAACGGACGGTTGTGCAGCCGCGAAATTCCCTTCAGCAACAAGACATAGCTACCAAAGGCCGTCAGCATCGTCACCAGAACACTGGCCCGCCTCAGGTCTCCGTCAATCAGCAGGATCTGCGTATATCCCACGGTGGCGCAAAAAAACGCTCCGGAAAAGTGCAAGGCAGCTATCCGCTTGCGGTCATGCAGGAACAAAAACAGAAATGCCGCGGCCATGGAAACAAATATTCCAGGTCCAAGCCATTGATATGACACGTCGGCATAGGGCAACGGCTGACCTTTCGCGGTTTTGCTTCCCGGACATGGTGGCAGCGAAACGTCGCTATTTGATTACCTGACTCAAGAAAAATTGCGGAAAGCCTATTTTCCCCGCTGCCGCGCCAGAAACGCCAGCCGCTCGAACAAATGCACATCCTGCTCGTTCTTGAGCAGCGCACCGTGCAGTTTCGGCAGTGCATTTCTAGCTTCGCCGCGCAGAGTTTCGGGCTCCACATCATCGGCGACCAGCAACCGGATCCAATCCAATGCCTCGGATGTGGAGGGCTTCTTTTTCAATCCGCTGGTTTCACGGATCGCATAGAACTGGGTCAGCGCCTCGCGCACCAGCGTCTGCTTGATGCCCGGATAGTGGACATCGACGATGCGCTGCAGCGTTTCCATTTCCGGAAACCGGATATAGTGGAAAAAGCAGCGCCGCAGAAATGCGTCGGGAAGTTCTTTTTCATTGTTGGAAGTGATGATGACGATCGGACGCTGCCGGGCGCGGATCGTCTCGCCGGTCTCGTAGACAAAGAACTCCATCCGGTCGAGTTCCTGCAGCAGGTCGTTCGGGAACTCGATATCCGCCTTGTCGATCTCGTCGATCAGCAGCACCGTCTTCTTGTCTGCCGCAAACGCATCCCACAATTTGCCGCGACGAATGTAGTTGGCAACATCGTTGACCCGCTCATCCCCGAGTTGGCTGTCACGCAAGCGGCTGACCGCGTCATACTCGTAAAGCCCCTGCTGCGCCTTGGTGGTCGACTTTACCGACCATTCAATCAGATCGAGGCCGAGAGATTGCGCTACCTGGTAAGCCAATTCGGTCTTGCCGGTGCCCGGCTCACCCTTGACCAGAAGCGGCCGCTCCAGGCGGATCGCCGCATTGACCGCAACGGTAAGATCCTTTTCAGCCACATAGGCCGCTGTACCTTCAAACTTCATACGCTCTCCTGCGCCGCCTCAATTGCGGCCTCGTTTCATGCCACTTTCAACACCATAACCAGCGCTAGGCGCAACCCGCTAGCATAACTTGCGCCAGATCAATGCGGATCGATCGCGGTCGGCACACGATGGACCCTACCCGGAAAAGTCAATCGACTGGAGACCAATATGACGCTCTACCACATCCACCTGACCATGGCCCGCAACAAGGAATTCCCCGAGGGCAATCCGCGCCGGGGCTACGACATTCATGCCCCGCTCGACGCAGAAGGCCATCTTGATCAGGCAGCTTGGGAGAAATCGCCGTCATCAGCCACCGTCACCCGCTTCTGGGACGGCGAACGGTCCGAACTCGGCTATCTTGTTCACCATCCCAAAGGTGGCTGGATTATCGACTATGAACCCGACAGAGATGACGACGATGAAACCGGTTTTCGGTTCTCCAACCACGTCTTCAAACCGGGCGAGTATGTGTCGATCCGCGATCACGGTGAAGATGAGCTGCACACATTCGTGGTTGCGTCGGTGGAAGAGGCAAAATAGGCCGCCCGCTTTTCAACCCTCGATTTCCTCGCGCAGCATTTCAAGTTCCATCCATTCGCCTTCCAGCGCCTCGATCTCGGCTTTCAGCGCCAGGTGCGCCTTGGCGCGGGCGGCAAAGCCGTCGGGGTCCTTGGCAAACAGCGCCGGATCGGCCATTTCGGCCTCGATTTTTGCAAGTTTTTCTTGCCCGGCGGCGATCTTGCCGGGCAATGATTCAAGCGCGAATTTCTGCTTGTAGGATAGCTTGCGCGCATTTTCGCGCGCAGGCGCGGCGGGCTTTGAACCAGCGGACGTGCGGCCCGCTTCCTGAGCCTGTTTTGCCTTTTTCTCGCGCGCTTCCTCGCCGCGCTGGGTCAGCATGTCGGTGTAACCACCGGCATAGGCGATCCAGCGTCCGTCCGGATTGGCCTGGTCGGCCGGCGCCAGCGTCGACGTCACCGTTCGGTCGAGAAAATCACGATCATGGCTGACCAGGATCACGGTGCCGGGATAGGACGAAACCACCTCCTGCAACAGATCCAGCGTTTCCATGTCGAGGTCGTTGGTCGGCTCATCGAGGATCAGCAGGTTTGATGGGCGCGCCAGAATCCGCGCCAGCACCAGCCGGGCCTTTTCGCCGCCCGACAGATTGCGGATCGGCGTGCGCGCCTGCTCCGGCTGGAACAGGAAATCCTTCATGTAACCGGTAACATGCTTGGCTTCGCCATTGACCAGAAGATTATCGCCGCGCCCGTCGGTGAGATAATGCGCCAGCGTCTCTTCCGGATTGAGTACTTCGCGGCGCTGGTCGAGCACGGCGATGTCGAGCTTTGAGCCGTGCCGCACAAAACCGGTATCGGTCTTGAGTTCCCCGATCAGCATCTTCAGCAAGGTTGTCTTGCCCGCGCCGTTCGGACCAACAATACCGATGCAGTCGCCGCGGTTGATCCGCATCGAGAAATCGCGCACCACCGGCGCTCCGCCATAACTCTTGGATATATTTTCCGCCTCGATTACCAGCTTGCCCGAATCGCGGCCCTCAGCAACCTGCGCATTGATCCGGCCTTGCGGACCCTTGTGGCCGCGATGCTCGGCCCGCATGGTCTTGAGGTCGGACAGCCGCCGCATGTTGCGCTTGCGTCGCGCGGTCACGCCATAGCGCAACCAGTGTTCTTCACGCTCGATCTGCCGTCCGAGCTTGTGCTGTTCGAGCTCTTCGTTTTCAAGCACGGAATCGCGCCAAGCTTCGAAATGCTCGAACCCGCGGTCAAGCCTCAGCGATCGTCCCCGGTCGAGCCAGACCGTTGCCCGGCTGACGCGCTCGAGAAACCGCCGGTCATGCGAAATCACCAGCATTGCGCTGCGGCTGCGCAACAATTCCTCTTCCAGCCATTCGATCGTCGGCAGGTCGAGATGGTTGGTCGGTTCATCCAGAAGCAGGATATCCGGCTCCGGCGCCAGCACCCGTGCAAGTGCCGCCCGTCGCGCTTCACCGCCCGACAATGTCTGCGGATCGGCGTCGCCATCAAGACCCAGATGTTCGAGCAAATAATTGACCCGGTGCACATCGTCATTGGGTCCCAGACCCGCTTCGGCATAGGTCTGAACCGTCGCAAAGCCTTCGAAATCCGGCGCCTGCGGCAGATAGCGGATGGTTGCCGACGGATGCCGGAAGATCTCGCCCGATTGCGGCTCAACCTGCCCCGCGGCAATCTTGAGCAACGTCGACTTGCCCGAGCCGTTACGCCCGACAAGGCAGATTCGTTCGCCCGGCTCGAGCTGCAACTGGACACCATCAAGCAGCGGGTCGCCGCCGAACGACAGGCAGATATCATCAAGTTTGAGAATTGGCGGTGCCATGCTCAAGCTCCGGTTAAATCATGAGGACGGGCGAGCAAAAGCGCGCGCCCGGATTCGAGGCTGACGGTAACCGCGCCCATAGCGACATTGGATATGGTGCGCGAGGCGGCAAATGGAATGTCAGCCTTTTCCAGCGGGTATTTCACACCCGATAGGCTCAGACCAGTTAGTGCGCCGAGCGCAATCACCGAAAACAGCGATCCGACGGGCAAATCCAGCACGCGCTCTTCCAGGCGCAGAGGAACAGCCTCTTCTGTGCCCGATGTCAGCACCACGTCATATCCGCGTTCGCCAAGATCGACAGCCTGGAAAAGATGTGCAAGCGCGTGATCGCTGCGTTCTCCAGCCAGCGCCCCGACCATAACCAGCCGTTGCGCACCGCGCTCGATTGCCTGTTCAACCGCGATCTCGCCATCGGTCAGGTCCTTGGCCGCAGCAAACGGCAGCCGTGGCACGTCGCCATGGCGCGCCAGCAACGCGTCATCGGCAGAATCAAAATCGCCCACCCAGAGTTCCGGCGTCAGCCCCAACGCCCGGGCATGGATCATCCCGCCATCGGCGGCAATCGCCCGCACGCCTCGGACCAGGTCGAGAACCCGGTCGTCAATCTCCAGCGCGCCGCCCAAAAGGATCGCAAATGTCAAATCAGCTCTCATCGCGGACAGCCAATAGCAGCTTTGTGCCCACTTGCCAGCGTCAGGAAGAAATTCTATGTCTTGTCTCGCTCTAACGGGGTGCCCGGCGTCAAAACCGGGCTGAGAGGCCTGACAGCCAACCCGAAGAACCTGATCCGGTTTGTACCGGCGGAGGGATTAGACGTGCTCCACGCGCCTATTCCTGTTTATTGAACAAAAGGAGGCGCGATCAATGCGCAAATCATGGTTTCTCGCGGCTGCCCTTGCGGCGACTCTCCCCCTTGCTGCCAATCCCGCGGCCGGCGCAGACAAATCGCTTACCGTCTACACCTATGAAAGCTTCATCGCCGAATGGGGTCCCGGTCCCAAGATCGAGGCGGCGTTCGAGGCCGAATGCGACTGCGATCTCAAATGGGTCGGCGTGGCCGATGGCGTGGCGCTGCTCAACCGGCTCAAGCTCGAGGGCGCCAAGGCCGAAGCCGGCATCGTGCTCGGCCTCGACACCAACCTTATCACCGACGCCAAGGCGACCGGCCTGTTTGAAGCCCACGGCCTCGACACCAGCGCGATCTCGGTGCCCGGCGATTTCAGCGATAACACCTTCATTCCCTATGATTTCGGAGAATTCGCCGTGGTCTATGACAGCGAGGCGCTCGACACTCCGCCGGCCAGCCTCAAGCAACTGGTCGAAGGTGATCCCGAGCAGAAAATCGTCATCCAGGACCCCCGCACCTCGACGCCGGGTCTCGGGCTGCTGCTCTGGGTCAAGTCGGTCTATGGCGATGATGCCGCAGCGGCCTGGCAGAAGCTGAGCAAGCGCGTGCTCACCGTCACCCCGGGCTGGTCCGAAGCTTATGGTCTGTTCACCTCGGGCGAGGCGCCGATGGTGCTGTCCTATACCACCTCGCCAGCCTATCATATGGTAGTTGAAAAGACCGGCCGCTATCAGGCTGCCGAATTCTCCGAAGGTCATTATCTGCAGATCGAAGTGGCAGGAATGCTCGCCAATGCGCCCGACAAGGATCTGGCGCGCGAGTTCCTTGCCTTCATGATGACGCCGGGCTTTCAGAATGAAATACCCACCAACAACTGGATGATGCCGGCCGCGGCGATCGATGTGGCATTGCCGGAAGCCTTCAGCAAATTGGTGTCGCCGGCAAAGACCTTCCTCTATGCGCCCGACGAGGTCGCCGCCAACCGTGCCGCCTGGATTGACGAGTGGCTTGCCGCCATGAGTCGCTAAGCAGGGTGCAGCTTTGATGCTGACCCGGGCTGAACACCGCGCAGCGAGGGCCGGCGGCATTGCCGCCCTCGCTGTCATCGGCCTGGCTCTGGCCTTGCCGATCATCGTGCTCGTTTCCTATGGCCTGAGCAGCGATGCCGGCGCCAGTCAGGGCAGCTATCTCTACCGGATCACCCGCTTCACCTTGTTGCAGGCCGGTCTTTCGACCCTGCTCAGCGTCGTCTTCGCGGTTCCGCTGGCACGTGCGTTAGCCCGTCGCCCGGGTTTCCCGGGACGGCGCTGGCTGATCATCCTTTTCACCCTGCCGCTCGGCCTGCCGCCACTGGTGGCTGCCCTTGGCCTGATCGAGATCTGGGGCCGCAACGGTGTTGCCAACACCGCCCTGGGTTATCTCGGCGCACAAACACCCTTCTCGATTTACGGCCTGGGCGGCATATTGCTGGCCCATGTGTTTTTCAACCTGCCGCTGGCCACACGCTTGATCCTTCCCGGCCTTGAACGGCTGCCGCGGGAATACTGGAAGACTGCGGCCAATCTCGGCATGGGCGGTTTCAGCCTGTTTCGTCTGGTCGAATGGCCGGCAATGCGCGGGTCGATTGCCGGCGCTGCGGGTCTGGTCTTCATGCTCTGCGCCACCTCGTTTACGCTCGTTCTGGTGCTTGGTGGCGGGCCGCGGGCGACAACGCTGGAAGTGGCGATCTACCAGGCGCTGCGGTTCGATTTCGATCCCGGCCGGGCGGTGCTCTTGTCGACTATCCAGATAGGCCTGACGTTGACCATCATGGCAGGCCTCAAACTTGTTTCCACACCTGCCGATCCCGGCAACACCAAGGGTGGCGGTGCCGACCGGCCCGATGTCCGCGGCGGCGCGCACGCAATTGCCGATGCGGCTCTGATCCTGCTCGCGGTCATTTTCGTGGCGGCACCGATGCTTGCCGTGATCGGCGCCGGGCTGGTGGCGGATCTGCCGCGCCTGCTTTCCGATGCGATTTTCTGGCGGGCAACCGCGACCAGCCTCGGCATCGGCATCGCCTCGGCAGTGCTGGCCCTGTCGCTCTCGAGCTTGATGGTGCGGGCCCGGCATTCAGCCCGCACCCCGACAGCCACACCTGCGCCACGCCGGTTGTCAGGCCTCCGTTTGTTGTCCGCAATGTGGGGCGCGGCCGGATCACTGACGCTGCTGGTGCCGCCGGTGGTGCTGGGCGCCGGCTGGTTCCTGATGCTCGGCGGCGGCGCCGGGCAACTCCTTGCACCGCTCACCGTTATCGTCACCATCAACGCGCTGATGGCCCTTCCCTTCGTCATGCGGGTGATCGAGCCCGCCTATAATACCGCCATGGCTCGCAACAGCCAGCTGGCGCTGTCACTCGGCATCACCGGCATCAACCGCATAAGGCAGATTGACCTGAAGGCGATGCTGCTGCCGCTGGCGACCGGGTTTGCCTTTGCCTTGGCGCTGTCACTGGGTGATCTCGGCGCCATCGCCCTGTTTGGCAGCGATCGCATCATCACCTTGCCATGGCTGCTCTACCAGAAGCTCGGCAGTTACCGCACCACCGACGCCGCCGGGCTGGCGCTACTTCTGGGAATAGCCACAATGGTGTTTATCTTCATCG
The DNA here is from genome assembly GCF_046837775.1 of Hoeflea sp. Naph1. GTDB lineage: Bacteria > Pseudomonadota > Alphaproteobacteria > Rhizobiales > Rhizobiaceae > Hoeflea. The sequence goes on from NZ_CP177286.1 coordinate 196,424, forward strand.
CCGACCGGCTCGGCAACCGCGGCGGGACCCAGCAGCCATGACCACAAGCCCAGCCATCGATTTCGCCGAGGTGGCCTATGGGATCGGCGATCTCAGTGCCGAATTCTCGTTTGCCCGTGCTCCCGGAACAGTGACCGCCATTCTCGGGCCTTCCGGCGCCGGCAAGTCGACGCTTCTCAATCTCGCCGCCGGCTTTCTCACCCCGCGCTCCGGCGAAATCCGGATCGAGGGCCGCCGGGTCAACGATCTGCCACCCTCCGAGCGCGGAATATCAATGGTGTTTCAGGACAACAACCTGTTTGCCCATCTCGACATACGCACCAATATTGGCCTCGGTCTCGACCCGGCGCTTCGGCTGGATGCCAGCGCCTGGAAACAGGTCGAAGCGGCGCTGGATCGGGTCGGTCTGTCGGGTTTCGGGCGTCGGATGCCCGCCACCCTTTCGGGCGGAGAGCGACAGCGTGTTGCCCTTGCCCGTGCCTTCGCCCGTCGCCGCCCGCTGCTGCTGCTTGATGAACCATTTGATGGTCTCGGCCCGGGTCTGGCCGCCGACATGCTCGGCCTGATGCTCGACATCCGCGCCGAAGTCGGCGCTACCGTGCTGATGGTCACCCACGATCCCGATGAGGCCCGCGCCGCCGCTGACCAAATGTTATTCATCAGCAAGGGGCGGATCGCTGCCGACGACCCGGCAGAGGTTTTTTTCAAACGCCGTGACCTGCCCGATCTCGAGGATTATCTTGGCCGCCGAAGTGCGAACTGAGTTTCTGCCACAATTTGGTCGCGCAGGTTTGCCACTGGAGAACCGCCGCGAAGTAAGCTAAACCGTGGAACCGCTCCGGTTTCTGAAGCTCCCCAGCCTCCGTCCCGGCATAGCTCAACCGAAAACAGACGCGGACAATGGCCACGAACCCAAGCGACCTTCTGACCACGACTGCTCCCGGCAGGAAAACATCACGGCTTGCTCTGGCCATGCTCGGAGCTGCGGTGCTGTTGTCAGGCTGCCAGACCTTGGGCGTCGATGTCTACGAACCGAGCCTCAGGCCGTCGAATACGCCGCAAACGGCCGAGAAGGCCGGTGCGAGCGATCCACGGACTCGCATTGGCGCCGATCAGCATCCGCGCATCATCGCCAGTTACGGCGGCGAATTCCGCGACGCCAAGACCGAACGGCTGGTCGCCCGCATTGTCGGCGCGCTCACACTGGTGTCGGAAAACCCGCAGCAGGCCTACCGCATCACCGTGCTCAATTCGCCCGCCGTCAATGCCTTCGCCCTGCCCGGCGGCTATCTCTATGTCACCCGTGGGCTCCTGGCGCTTGCCAACGACGCCTCCGAAGTTGCCGCGGTGCTGTCGCACGAAATGGCACATGTCACCGCCAATCACGGCATTGAACGGCAACGTCGCGAGCAGGAAGTTGAACTCGCGGGCCAGGTGGCCGAGGAGCTTTTTTCCGATTCTCTCGCCGGCCGGCAGGTACTCGCCCGAGGCAAACTTTCGCTCGCCGCGTTCTCGCGCAACCAGGAACTTCAGGCCGATGTCATCGGGGTGAGAATGCTTGGCGAGGCCGGTTACGATCCGTTTGCCGCCGCCCGGTTCCTCGAATCGATGAACGCCAACCAGCGTTTTGGCGCCGTTGATCCGGATGCCGATGCCAGCCTCGACTTCCTCGCCAGCCACCCCAACCCGCCGCAACGAGTGGAACTGGCAAAAAACCATGCGCGTGCTTTCGGCCAGGAAGGCGTCGGCGATCGCGGCCGTGACTACTATCTCGACGGCATCGACGGCTTGTTGTTCGGCGACAGTCCCAATGAAGGCTATGTGCGCGGCAACGAATTCCTGCATCCGGTGCTCGGCGTGCGGTTTGCCGTGCCCGACGGCTTCCGGATCGACAACCAGGCCGAAGCGGTACTGGCCACCGGACCACGAGATCTGGCCATCCGCTTTGATGGCGTCACCGACAAAGGTCGGCAATCGCTGGCTACCTATATTGCCAGCGGATGGGTCACCGGGCTCGATGAAAGCTCGATTCGCGAGACCCGCATCGGCGGCCTGCCGGCGGCAACTGCCAGAGCCAGCGCTGACAAGTGGGATTTCGACATTACTGTAATTCGCATCAAGGACCGGATTTACCGCTTCCTCACGGCAGCGCCGCTGGGCAGCAACGATCTGGCCGCCACCGCCTCTGTCATCCGCTCCGGGTTCCGCAAGATGTCGTCAAGCGAGATCAAGGCGCTCAAGCCGCTGCGCATCCGCATTGTCACTGCATCAGCATCCGACACGCTCACCTCGCTATCAGCACGGATGCGAGGCGTCGAGCGCAAGGTTGAACTGTTCCGGCTGCTCAACGCGCTGTCGCCCGGCCAGACCATCAAGGCTGGACAGCGGGTCAAGATCGTCACCGATCAGTAACAAGAGCGTATCGCCCGTCTTGGGGTAAAGTACGTCCGACCATGGCCGGGCGCCGCCGCATTACAGGGTGGCGATTTCCGGTGTCTCGGTGGAAAGCACCGCCCGGAGCTTTTCCAGCGCCCGGTTTTCGATCTGCCGGACGCGTTCCTTGGAAATGCCGAGCGCCGTGCCCAGCGATTCCAGCGTTGCGCCGTCTTCCGCCAGCCTGCGCTCGCGAATGATCCTCAGCTCACGCGGATTGAGCGTGTTGAGCGCATCGCCAAGCCAGATACTGCGCCGCTCCTCGTCGATGATTGTCGATACCTGTTCATCGGGCAGCGGCTCGTCGCTCTTGAGAAAGTCCATCCGGTCGGAGGACCCACCGCCCTCGCCATCCGATATCGGCGCGTTGAGCGAGGAATCCGATCCTGAAAGCCGCGCATCCATCACCGCGACGTCCTTTGCCTTGACGCCAAGAGTGCCGGCAATCTGCGAATGAATGGCGCTCTCGGTCAGGGTCGGGTCGCCCTGGGCCAGCCGCGCCCTCAATCGCCGCAGGTTGAAAAACAGCGATTTCTGCGCCGAACTGGTGCCGCCGCGTACGATTGACCAGTTGCGCAGGATGTAATCCTGAATCGACGCCCGGATCCACCAGCTGGCATAGGTGGAGAAGCGAACTTCACGTTCAGGATCAAACCGTGCAGCTGCTTCCAGCAGCCCGACATAGCCCTCCTGCACAAGGTCGCTCATCGGCAGCGAAAAATTGCGAAACTTCGACGCCATGGAAATAACCAGTCGCATATGTGCCATGGTAATCTTGTGGAGCGCGTCCTGATCCTTGTGGTCTTTCCAGGCCACGGCGAGGTTGTGCTCCTCCTCGCGTTCGAGATAGGGAGCAGCCATCGCCGCGCGCACCATTTGCCGGTTTGCGGAAGTCGCTGTCATGACACCCTCCTTTTCGATTGTGTATCAATTCATTTTACGCGCCGAACCGGACTTCGGATCATCAAGCCCGATGACATCAGCGTGATTGTGCCGTTCATCCGATTTCGCGCCCGATGCTTTCCAAAGCCGCGGATAGGCACCGTTCCGGCCACAGATTGACCCTGCAACTCAACGCCCTGGGCCGCCGATGGTTCCCCATCAAGCGTGACCGCATGAAAAAGGCCCGGACCGCTGCGCGCGACCCGGGCCTTGAAAGGCTGTTGTGGGGGAGAAGCTGTTACGCAGCTTCTTCCTGGGCGCCGTCTTGGGTGCTGTCCTGAGCGCCTTCCGCAGCGCCTTCCTCTTCATTGGCCTTGCCACGCTTGGGACCCTTGTTGAGGTTGGTCTCGATCAGGCGAACCGCCTCGGTGTCCGACATCTTGTTGACGGCACCGAGTTCGCGCGCCATCCGGTCAAGCGCAGCTTCATAAAGCTGGCGTTCGGAATAGGACTGCTCCGGCTGATTTTCGGCCCGATACAGGTCGCGAACAACTTCCGCGATCGAAATCAGATCGCCGGAGTTGATCTTGGCATCATATTCCTGCGCACGGCGCGACCACATGGTACGCTTGATGCGGGCACGGCCCTGCACAACCTTCAACGCACGCTCAACAAAGTCGGTTTCCGACAGTTTGCGCATGCCGATGGTTGAAGCTTTGGCGACTGGCACCTTGAGCCGCATCTTGTCCTTTTCGAAGTCGATCACAAAAAGCTCGAGCTTGTGACCCGCTACTTCCTGCTCTTCGATGGCGACAATCTGGCCAACACCGTGAGCCGGATAAACAATCGCTTCACCGGTTTTGAAACCCTGTCTCTGTGAAGGCTTTTTCTGCTGGGTTGTCATGCGTTTTCAAAACTCCCTGTTACGGAACCGGACACTGGAGCACGGGCATGGGTTGCCCGGACAGGTCCTGCGCACGCCTGGGGGCGTATGCCCTGACAGACCCACGGCGCGGGCAAAACAGGCAAGACGGATGACTGGGCAAACGTCGCGCGGCGAGTTCCGTTCCGCCAGCGCTTGCGCTGTGAGGAGATCGGTCGCCGTTGGTAAGGACGTTTACTTCCGTTTTTGCTTCTTGTTTCGCCCCGACGGCGCCTTGAAGATGTCAGTAAGAGCGACCTTATCACAAAATATGACGGAAAACAACGATTTGCGCGCGCAAGTGGTTACCGCCCACGGCCATCGACGTCGACAGTCGTCGGCCATGACGCGGCGCAACACCAACTTTGCTGCAAAGCAACGCCAATTGGCGTTGGTCAGTCGCCCTCGCCAGGCTCCGGCGAGAAGTACTTTTCGAATTTGGCAGGCTGGCCGTCAAATTCCTTCGCATCAGCGGGCGGGTCCCGCTTGATCGTGATGTTGGGCCATTTATCGGCGAATTCGGTGTTGACCTCAAGCCATTTCTCAAGCCCTGGCTCGGTATCGGGCTTGATCGCCTCAGCGGGGCATTCCGGCTCGCAAACGCCACAATCGATGCATTCATCGGGATGAATGACCAACATGTTGTCGCCCTCGTAGAAGCAGTCCACCGGGCAGACTTCAACGCAATCCATGTATTTGCAGCGGATGCAATTGTCGGTCACCACATAGGTCATCTGTTTCTCCTGGCGTTTGGACGCGCTGCGCGTTCGTGCAATCGGGCGAATGCCGCACCGTCACTGTGTATTCATGCAACCGCGTTGTGGCTCAAGGAAAATTATTCCAATGCGAGACGCATTCATGAACAACGGCGGTGGGGTACCGGCTTTGAGCGCGCTTTGCAAGACTTCCAGCGCCACCAATTTGCCGCACCGCGACACCCGGGCACCAGCCGCGACAATTCGCCATTCTTTTGCCCATGAGCGCGTCAGACACCAGACCAAAGCACGGCGTTCAATCGTCCGCGTCGGGCTGGAGGAACTTGTCGATTCGGCGCCGGTCACGTTTGGTCGGGCGGCCAGAGCCGGGCTCACGCTGGCCGGCGGCTGCGATCTTCTCAGATTCGGTCGGCGCTGGCGTGAGATCCTGGTAAAGCGCTTGCGCTTCCGGGGCGGGGCCGCGCCGATGGCCGCAGGCAACAATCTTCAGCACCAGGATACGGCGCTCCAGCGAAATCGTCAGCACGTCCCCCGACTTGACCGAAAGACTCGGCTGATCGATCTTTTCGCTGTTGACCCGCACACTGCCACCGGCAACAAACTTGCCGGCAAGGGTCCGGGATTTGAGCACGCGCGCGAAAAACAACCATTTGTCGATTCGCAGGCGCGCCGGTTGATCCATTCAGGCCCGGCCTATTTTTTCAACTTGTCGCGCAAAGCCGCCAGAGCGGCAAACGGTGAATCCGGATCGATCGGCTTTTCCCGCTGCGGCGGACGCTCGGTCCGCGGCGCGCGATGGCCCTCACCAACCTTGCCTGCACCAGCCTTGCCGTAACCGCCCTTGCCGCCACCCGGCTTGCCACCCTTGCCGTGGGGACCGGGCTTGCCGCGATGGCCACGATTGGGCCGGGCTTCGCCATCCGCAGCACCGGTTTTCTCGTTCCCGCGCGCACCGCGATTACCGCCGTCACGTCGTCCCCGGCCTTCACCAGCACCTGGACGCGCCCCACGTTGCCCACCAGGGCGCCACAGCAGCACCGGGCGCGGCACTTCGGCAGCCTCGGTTGCTGGTTCACCTGCTGCGGCAGCGTCAGCCTCTGCAGTCTCAGTCCCACCAGCATCGGCCACTGCAGCCGTTGGCTCGGCAACCGGCGCGTCGCCACTGGCAGAATCGGCAACCTGATCGCCGGCTGGTGTCGCCGCGGCTGCTTCTTCGGTTGAAGTTTTTGCGGTTGAACCGTTTGCGTCATCGGTTGCGGGGGTAAGCTCCGCCACGGCTTCAGCCGTTTCAGTTGATGCCACCGCTTCCGAGGAATCGGTTGCCGTCGCGCTTTCGGCAGCAGCAGGTGTAGCTTTTTCGACCGGCGTTGTCGGCTTCAGCGGGCGCTCTGCAGCCGTCCGTGAAACCACGATCTCGACCACCGGTCCCGTGCCGCCGCCATCGGCGGTGTTGGCCTGAACAGCTTCAAGCGCAGCAATATGGGCTTGCGCCTCTTCGGCCGGAATTTCGTCGGCACGATACCCCAACCCCTTGAGGATTTCCTCGATATCGTCCTGGGTGGCGCCCAGGATCGACAGCATGCCGGTTGTGGTGATGAAACGACGGCCGTCATAGGCTGCTTCCGGTCGCGCGCCAGCCGCACCCGGGTTCCATTGCAATGCCGGGCGGATCAAATCGGCCAGGCGCTCCAGAATGTCGACCCGCACGGCGCGCTTTCCCAGGAACCGGAAACCGGCCAACCGGTAAAACTCGCGATCGATCGCCGGATCGGTGGCAACAGAGGTTCGCCCGGCAGCCAGCAGCGGCGTCACATCGCCATAGCCCGGCTTCGTGAAGCCGTCATTGACCAGCGCCCACAGCAGCGTCACCAGTTCGGCCGGCGCCGGCTTCAGCAGCGCCGGGATGAAAATATGATAGGCCCCGAACCGGATGCCGTATTTGCGCAGGCTGGCACGTGCCGACTGGTCAAGGTCCTTGATCATGTCGGTAACGTCGCGACGGAACAGGATGCCGAGGCTTTCAGCCAGCCGGAACGCCAGTCCCCGCGCCAGACCGTCGAGATCTTCGGCCCGGGTCAGATCGTCGAGCGGCTTGAGCACGGTAGCGATGTGATGATTGACGAACCGGTCGATGCGCGCGGCAACAAAATCACGCGCGGCGCCGCTGAGCTGTTCGTCAGCCAGCAGGATCGACCGGGGCTTGAGCACATGGTCGCCGGCGGCGAGCTTCGCCACCGGATCGCCGAGCCAGCGCACAGTGCCATCCGCGCCAATGGCGAAATCGGAATTACCCGAAGCGTGCAGCCGTGCTGCCCGCGCCTCGTACTCCAGCGCCAACGCCTTTTGCGCAGCCGCACTGACCGCCTTGGCGTCGGAACCTTCCGCCGAAGTGTCAGCCACGAACCGGAATCCGGCTAGTTGTCCAATCAGGTGACCTTCAACGAAAACATCACCATTCACGCTTATTTCTGCTTCGAGCATAGAATTCTCTCTCAGGCGCCTCATGAGCACAGATGTCCTGCGGTCAACGAAGCGTTTCGTCAACCTTTCATGCAGTGCATCTGACAATCGATCTTCAATTTCGCGCGTCTTTTCCTGCCAGTGTGTCGGATCGGCAAGCCAATTGGGCCGATTTGAGATATATGTCCAGGTTCGGATCTGCGAAATGCGCGCCGACAAAGTGTCGATTTCGCCATCGGTAGAATCGGTCCGGCGCACCTGTTCGGCAAGGAAATCCTCGTTGACGGCGCCGCGGCGCATCAGATCACCATAGATCGTGGCGATCAGGTCGGCGTGCTGGGCCGGTGCGATACGCCGGTAATCGGGCAGCGCGCAGACATCCCAAAGGGTGGCGACATTGCCCGGCGTGCTGGCAAGGTCACGAACTTCGAAATCATTAACCAGATGTTCAAGTGCCCGCTGGTCGACCGCCGGCAACGCCCGGGTCAACCCCTGGATCGCCGGAACCTGCTCCAGACTCGCCTGCAATGTCTGCAGGCTGGAAAAATCCAGTTGCTTGGAGCGCCACTGCAGAATCTTGACCGGTCCGAATACGTGGCTCTCCAGCCGCTGTACCAGGTCATCGTCCAACGGGTTGACCTGGCCGGTAACGCCAAACGTACCATCGCGCAAATGTCGCCCGGCGCGACCAGCGATCTGCCCAAACTCGGAAGCTGTCAGTTGCCGGTAGGAATAGCCGTCGAACTTGCGTTCCTGGGCGAAGGCAACGTGATCGACATCGAGATTGAGCCCCATGCCGATGGCGTCGGTTGCGACCAGGTAGTCGACATCGCCATTCTGGTAGAGTTCAACCTGGGCATTGCGGGTGCGCGGGCTCAGCGCGCCCAGCACCACCGCAGCCCCGCCGCGTTGCCGCCGCACCAGTTCGGCGATGGCGTAGACCTCGTCGGCAGAAAACGCCACGATCGCCGAGCGCCGCGGCAGCCGGGTGATCTTCTTCGAGCCGGCATAGTGCAGTTCCGACAATCTTGGCCGCTCGACGATGGTGATTCCCGGCAACAGGTATTCGAGAATTCCGCGCACGGTGGCCGAGCCCAGCAGCAATGTTTCCTCGCGGCCGCGCAACGACAGGATCCGGTCGGTAAATACATGCCCGCGCTCCAGATCACCGGCGATCTGCACCTCGTCGATGGCCACGAACGCGGCGTCGGTTTCCTGCGGCATCGCTTCCACGGTGCAGACCGAATAGCGCGCGCCCGGTGGCGAGATCTTTTCCTCGCCGGTGACCAGCGAGACATGTTGCGCGCCGACCTTGTCGACCATGCGGCCATAGACTTCGCGTGCCAGGAGCCTCAGCGGCAGGCCGATCACTCCGGAAGAATGCGCGGCCATCCGCTCGATGGCGTAATGGGTCTTGCCGGTGTTGGTCGGGCCAAGCACAGCAGTAACGCCGCGTCCGGACAGAATCAGCGGTTTGGGAGGGTGGCTGCGGGAAGCGGGCATCTTCGTCCGTTTCAGGATCAGTACAAGCCTTGTCCTAGCACATCGACCGATCTGTAACAGCGCTAAAAACCGCCCCCTTAGAGGTCGCGGCGTTAACCTCTGGAACAGTGGCGGAACAAACCGGCGACGAATCAATGACTCATTCATATTCCCTTTTTGTTCACCCCAACATATGGCGAAAGCGGCAGGAGGCGGCACAAAATGCTGAATCGGACTGTTCCTCCTTTACGTCATTTCTGCTGCGGGCGTTAACTTTTGACGGCAGCCGCTCTGACTTTCCGTCCCAGTATGCCGGCAATCCGCGCCGTTCATATTTTGTTAACTATTCCAAACACTTCCCTAACAAATTTACCGGGATTACGCTTCTCACGTTAACTTCCGGAACAGCGCCGGAACGAATCAGCGACGAATCAGAGATCTGATCATGTTTCTCATTTGTTCACCCTATATGTCGCGCCAATCCCCCTCCCCGCCACCAGATACAGAACCATCAGACCCATCGAACAAGTCAATTGGTCTTTCACTGTTAACTTTTGGCACACATCAGGCTTCGCGTAGGCACCAGCCGTTTTGAATTTGTTAATCTTTCCAGACCGTTCGCGCGTGCAGACGACAGCCGTTCACCCGGCTGCATTAACTTCCGGAACAGCAACGGAACGAATCGGCGACGAATCAGCGATCTCGCAATGTTGCCGGTATGTTCACCACAAGATCTGGTCCAAGCCTGCGTCCGTAGGCACTATTTCCGCTGCCTTTGCCGCATTTCGCACTCCGGAAACCGCGCCGGAATTAACTTTTGTCCGGCTTCTCCGGTGGCGCCCGATTTGCGCATACAAAAACGGCTCCCGAGGGAGCCGTTTGCTGTCGTGTCGGGATCGAAAGTTTGATCAGGAGAAATATTGCCCGCCATTGGCCGAAATCGTCGATCCGGTGATGAAGCCAGCGTCATCTGCAGCCAGAAACACCACCGCACGGGCGATTTCCTCGGGCTCGCCCAACCGGCCCACCGGGATCTGCGGGATGATGCGCTCCTTAAGCACCTTCTCGTCGATGGCCTTGACCATGTCGGTGCCGATATAGCCCGGACAGATGGCGTTGACCGTAATGCCGGCGCGCGCGCCCTCCTGGGCCAGCGCCCGGGTGAAGCCGATGTCTCCGGCCTTGGCTGCCGAATAATTCACCTGCCCCGCCTGGCCCTTCTGGCCATTGATCGAGGAGATGTTGATGACGCGGCCGAACTTGCGTTCGCGCATGCCGCCCCACACCGGGTTGGTCATGTTGAACAGGCCCGACAGATTGGTGGAAATCACTTCGTTCCACATCTGCGGCGTCATCTTGTGAAACATCCCGTCGCGGGTGATACCGGCATTATTGACCAGCACCGCCACCGGGCCGAGATCGGCTTCCACCTGAGCGATGCCGGCGACACAAGCGTCGTAATCAGCGACCGACCATTTGAAGGCCTTGATCCCGGTTTCTGCGGTGAACTTCGCCGCGGCCTCGTCATTGCCCGCATAATTGGCGGCGACTGTATACCCGGCCGCCTTCAACGCCACCGAAATCGCCGCACCAATGCCCCGTGTTCCTCCCGTCACCAGTGCTACTTTGCTCATGCCGATTCTCCCAGATTGTTCTGATTATCGATTCAGTCGCGTTCGACGCACATGGCGACGCCCATGCCACCGCCGATGCACAATGTCGCCAGGCCCTTCTTGGCGCCGCGGCGCTTCATTTCAAACAGCAGGGTATTGAGAATGCGTGCGCCGGAAGCACCGATCGGATGACCAATGGCAATCGCGCCACCATTGACGTTGACGATCGACTGGTCCCACCCGAGTTCCTTGTTGACGGCGCAGGCCTGCGCGGCAAAGGCTTCGTTGGCCTCGACCAGGTCGAGGTCGCCGACGCTCCAGCCTGCCTTTTCAAGCGCCTTGCGCGACGCCGGGATCGGGCCGGTGCCCATGATCTGCGGGTCAACGCCGGCAGTTGCCCAGGAGACAATCCGCGCCAGCGGCTCGATACCGCGCCTCTTGGCTTCCTCGGCGCTCATCAGCACCACCGCACCGGCGCCATCATTGATACCAGAAGCGTTGGCGGCAGTGACGGTGCCTTCCTTGTCGAAAGCCGGGCGCAGCTTGCCGACGCCCTCAATCGTGGTGCCTGCCTTGATGTATTCGTCGTGCTCGACGGTAACGTCGCCCTTGCGGCCCTTGATGACAAAGGGAACGATCTCGTCAGCGAACCGGCCGGCCTTCTGGGCGGCTTCAGCCTTGTTCTGCGAGGCCACAGCGAAGACATCCTGTTCCTCACGGCTGAGCTGCCATTTCTTGGCGATGTTTTCGGCCGTCACCCCCATATGGTAGCCGTAAAACGCATCGGTCAGGCCGTCGCTCAGCATGGTGTCGGTAAACTTGACATCGCCCATCTTGGTGCCGCCGCGCAGATGCGCGCAATGCGGAGCCATGGACATCGATTCCTGTCCGCCTGCGACAATGATCTTGGCATCGCCCATGGCGATCTGCTGCATGCCGAGCGCCACCGCACGCAGGCCCGAACCACACAGCTGGTTGAGCCCCCAGGCAGTGGTCTCCGGCGGGATACCAGCAGCCATCGCGGCCTGGCGTGCCGGGTTCTGGCCTTCGCCCGCAGGCAGCACCTGCCCCATGATGACTTCGTCGACGTCGGCACCATCGACACCGGCGCGTTCGAGCGCCGCCCTGATCGCGGCCGCGCCAAGCGCGTGGGCGGAGACATTTGCGAATGCGCCGTTGAAGGACCCGACGGGGGTGCGGGCGGCGCTGGCGATAACGATTGAGCTCATGACGAAATTCCTGTCATCTGATGGTGTGAGGCTGGATCAAAAGTGACGGAGCTTGACCCGGCTGTCAAATATCGCACTGCAAAAAACGCGGTGCAATCGATATAATCAAAACTATTGTATGACCCGTGGGAGGCTGCATTCACCGCAATGCACAAAGGAATTGTCATTCCAAGGCATTTTCGCCTACAGTCCTGTTCAAACTATGACATCCAGGATCAAGATCCTAGGTTCGACAGGACCTTGAAGGAGAGCGAACATGGCGAAGAACAGCGGCCCGGTGACGATCAAGAAATATGCCAATCGCCGACTATATAATACCGGGACAAGCACCTATGTGACGCTCGATGACCTGGCAGTCATGGTCAAGAAGGGCGAGGATTTTTCCGTGCTCGATGCCAAGAGCGGCGACGACATTACCCATTCGGTACTCACCCAGATCATTTTCGAGCAGGAATCCAAAACCGGCAATACATTGCTGCCGGTATCCTTCCTGCGGCAACTGATCTCGTTTTACGGCGACCAGCTGCAGATGGTGGTGCCGAGCTATCTCGAGCATTCGATGTCGGCGCTGACCGACCAGCAGGAACAGATGCGTGCCCAGCTCGCCAGTACCACTGGCAACAATCCGATGTCGCCCAACATCCAGCTGCCTTTGCAGCTGGTCGAGGATCAGGTTCGTCGCAACACCGAAATGTTCCAGAAGGCGATGCAGATGTTTTCGCCGTTTGCCTTGGGTCATTCGGGCGAGCCTGAAGAAACCCAGAAGAAGTCCGACACGTCCAAAGACATCGACGAACTGAAGTCACAGCTCAAGGCATTGCAGGACAAGATCAACTCGATCGGCAATTAGCCCGCGCGCATTTTCGCGGTAAGCCCGGCCCAGGCTGGCATGGCTGCTTCGGCTGCAGAAATGACGCCTGCCTCACCAGGATTTCGCTCAATCGACCGCATCCTAGCGGGTTGTATCAGTATCCGATAACGTTTTCATGAAAGGTATGCACGATGACCGACCTTACACTCGCCAAGTCGCTCAAGATCATCACCGCGGCACTCGCCAGGGCCAAGGAACTGGAACTCAAGCCGTTGAGCGTTGTCGTACTGGACGCCGGCGGCCATCCCAAGGCATCTCAGCGCCAGGACGGGGCCTCGATGCTGCGTTATGAAATCGCCAGTGGCAAAGCCTATGGCGCGCTGGCTGTCGGCGCCGGCTCGCGCTGGCTCAACGCCCAGGCTGAAACCCGGCCGCATTTCCTCGAGGGACTGTCGGCCGTCTCCGGCGGCAAGATCGTGGCGGTACCGGGCGGTGTTCTGATCCGCGACCGCAAGGGCGCTATCATTGGCGCGGTCGGAATCACCGGTGATTCATCTGATAATGACGAGATCTGCGCCATTGCCGGTGTTGAAGCCGCAGGCTTTACCGCCGACGGCGGCTGAGCCGCTACAGACCAATGGAAACGTCGCGACCGGCCGAGCGGATAGCGACGGAAAATCCGGCAATCACGTCGATGAGGGCGATCACCATCAGGATGAAAAACACCTGCGTGGCGGCATCGCGCACGAGCAGAAACTCGACCAGAAACGCCACGAATACGAACATCGAGAGCATGTGGTCGATTACCGACCAGGCCCCGGTGCGGGTTGCTTTCAACACCTCGATGAACAGCAGCCCCAGCGCGATGACGATCAGCAGGTCGCCAAGACTCATGGTCCAGGTCGCCCCCGACATCATCGACATTGACGTGACGGTGGATCCCAGTCCTGAAACACCGCCGCCGATCATCCCCAGCATGACAAGATTGTAGAGTACCAGCGGCACGATCATCAGCGGAATGGCGGCAAGCATGGACAATATCCTCGTGGTGGCAGATTAGGCGCGCCAGACCCCATCGGAACCCGGTATGCGCAAGAAACGTGGTGCGACATTGCGAAATCATCGGACCCGGCGCAAGTCCGAAGCCGGACACTAAAACCGGATCATGCGTTCGCAGCCCGGCTCAGGCGTACACCACCAGCAGATCCTTGGCGTCGATCTGATCACCGTTCTTGACCAGCACTTCAGCCAGCGTTCCGTTGCGCTCGGCATGGATGGCTGTTTCCATCTTCATCGCCTCGATCGACACCAGCACATCCCCGGCCTTGACTTCCTGGCCCTGGGCCACCGCCACGGTCGAGATCACGCCGGGCATCGGCGCCGCGACATGGGCGTCATTGCCCAGCTCCGCCTTGCGGCGTGCAGCTGAGCCCGATGCGCCATGCGCCCGGTCCGGCACCTTGATCCGGCGGGGCTGGCCGTTGAGTTCGAAGAACACGGTGACCAGGCCTTTGTCGTCGGGCTCGCTCTGGGCCAGGTTCTGCACCACCAGCGTTTTGCCTTTTTCAATCTCGATGAACAACTCGCCGCCAACCGGAATGCCGTAGAAATAGGCCGGCGTCGGCAGCATGCTCACCGGACCATAGGTCTCGCTGACCATGGCAAAATCGGAAAACACCTTCGGATACATCAGGTACGAGGCAAACTCGTTTTCGCTGATCTTGCGTTCCAGCTTGGTTTCGATCTCGGTGCGCTCGGCATCAAGATCAGCTGCTGGCAACAACGAACCAGGCCGCGCCGTGTAGGCTTCTTCACCCTTGAGCACCTTGCTCTGCAGAGCTTTCGGCCAGCCGGCTGGCGGTTGCCCCAGATCACCGCGCATCATCGAGACCACCGATTCAGGGAAGGAGACATCCTTTTCCGGGTTCTCGACATCCGCAACGCTCAAATCCTGGCTGACCATCATCAGCGCCATGTCGCCGACCACTTTCGACGACGGCGTCACCTTGACGATGTCGCCAAACATCTGGTTGGCGTCGGCATAGGCTTGGGCCACTTCGTGCCAGCGGGTCTCAAGCCCCAACGAACGCGCCTGCTCCTTGAGATTGGTGAACTGTCCACCGGGCATTTCATGCAGGTAAACTTCGGAAGCGGGGCCCTTGAGATCGCTCTCGAACGCGGCGTACTGGTTGCGCACCGCCTCCCAGTAAAACGAGATCCGGCGAATCCATTCAGGATCAAGACCAGGATCGCGCTCATGGCCGCGCAGCGCTTCGACAATCGAACCGAGGCAGGGCTGCGAGGTGTTGCCCGACAGCGCATCCATCGCTGCATCGACCGCGTCGACACCGCTGTCGATCGCCGCCAGCACCGTGGCCGCCGAGATGCCAGATGTATCATGGGTGTGGAAATGGATCGGCAGGTCGGTGGCTTCGCGCAAGGCGGTGAACAATTGCCGCGCCGCCGCAGGCTTCAACAGACCGGCCATGTCCTTGACCGCGATGATATGCGCGCCGGCTTTTTCAAGCTCCGCCGCAAGCCCGGTGTAGTATTTCAGATCGTATTTCGGGCGGGCCGAATTGAGGATGTCGCCGGTGTAACAGATCGCAGCTTCACAAAGCCTGTTTTCCTCGCCCACGGCGTCCATCGACACCCGCATGTTTTCCACCCAGTTGAGGCAGTCGAACACCCGGAACAGGCCAATGCCACCCTGCGCAGCCTGACGCACGAAATGCTTGACCACGTTGTCGGGATAATTCTTGTAGCCAACGCCATTGGCGCCACGCAAAAGCATCTGCAAAAGCAGGTTGGGCGCGCCCTGGCGCACCAGATCAAGCCGCTCCCACGGATCCTCGGTCAGAAACCGCATCGACACGTCGAAGGTCGCCCCACCCCAGCATTCCAGTGACAAGAGGTTCGGCAAGGCCCTTGCATAGGTGCCGGCAATCGCCGCGATGTCGTGGGTGCGCATCCGCGTTGCCAAGAGCGATTGATGCCCGTCGCGCATTGTGGTGTCGGTGATCAGAACCTGGGTCTGCGCCCGCATCCACTCGGCAAAGCCTTTCGGGCCAAGCTGGTCGAGCCGTTGCTGGGTGCCATCGGGGATGGCTGACTCGACATACGGTACACGCGGCGCCGCTGCATCCTCGACCGGCAGCGGCCGGCCCTTGGTTTCGGGATGACCGTTGACCGTGACATCGGCGAGATAGGTAAGAAGCTTGGTGGCCCGGTCCTGACGCTTGACCTGCTCGAACAGTTCGGGCGTCGTGTCGATGAACTGCGTCGTATAGGTGTTGTCGAGAAAACTCGGGTGCGTGATGATCGCTTCCAGGAAGGTCAGGTTGGTGGCCACGCCACGGATCCGGAACTCCCTGAGCGCCCTGTCCATCCGGCGGATGGTTTCTTCCGGCGTCGGTGCCCAGGCAGTGACCTTTTCCAGCAACGGATCATAAAACCGGGTGATCACCGCGCCAGAATAGGCCGTGCCGCCATCAAGCCGGATGCCGAAGCCGGTGGCGCCGCGATAGGCCGTGATCCGCCCGTAATCGGGAATGAAATTCTGCTCCGGGTCCTCGGTAGTGATCCGGCACTGCAGCGCGTGGCCATTGAGGCGGATATCGGCCTGCGCAGGAACCCCTGATTCTGGCGTGCCAATGACTTCGCCATCAAGAATATGAATCTGCGCCTTGACGATATCGATGCCGGTCACTTCCTCGGTGACCGTATGTTCGACCTGGATGCGCGGATTGACCTCGATGAAGTAGAACGCGCCGGTATCGATATCCATCAGATATTCGACCGTGCCTGCGCCGATATAACCGGTGGCATTGGCGATTTTCAGCGAATAGGCAGCCAGTTCCTGGCGCTGGGCTTCGCTGAGATAAGGCGCCGGCGCGCGCTCGACGACCTTCTGGTTGCGCCGCTGCACCGAGCAGTCTCGCTCGAAAAGATGAACGGCGTTGCCATGGGTATCGCCGAGAATCTGGCTCTCGACATGGCGGGCCCGTTCCACCAGCTTTTCGAGATAGACCTCGTCCTTGCCGAACGCAGCCATCGCCTCGCGCTTGGCTTCGACAACTTCACGGGCCAGATCCTTCGGATCGCGGATGGCGCGCATGCCGCGACCGCCGCCACCCCAGGAGGCCTTCAGCATGATCGGGTAGCCGATCTCTTCGGCCATCCGGGTCACTTCATCCATGTCGTCGGGCAACGGCTTGGTCGCAGGCACCACCGGAACACCGATCTCGATGGCGAGATTGCGCGCCGCCACCTTGTTGCCAAGCCGGCGCATGGTGTCGGCCTTGGGGCCAATGAAGATAAGTCCTGCGGCTTCGCAGGCATCCACAAATTCCGGGCTTTCCGACAACAACCCATATCCGGGGTGAATGGCATCAGCCCCCGAAAGCCTTGCTACCCGAATGATTTCTTCAATCGAAAGATAGCTTTCGATCGGCCCCATGTCGTGTGCCAGGTGCGGCCCGCGGCCGACCTGATAGGATTCATCCGCCTTGAAGCGGTGCAGCGAGAGCTTGTCCTCTTCCGCCCATATGGCGACGGTTTTCAGCCCAAGTTCGTTGGCCGCGCGAAATACGCGAATTGCAATTTCAGACCGATTGGCAACAAGAATCTTGGAAATTGGCACAAACAGGCTCCCGGGTTTGGGCGAAGGGACCGGGGTCCGACCCAACCCCGCGCCCATTCAATAGCGACTGTTTTGTTGCAGTGCAAATCAGGAAATAAGCCCGAGCCTGAATGCGATCGCCACCACGTGGTGCCGGTTCTTGGCCTGCAATTTCTCCTGGATGCCGTTCATGTACCAGTCAATGGTATGTGCCGAGAGGCCAAGCGTCTCTCCCATCTCGTTGGAGGTCATGCCATGACCGAGATATTCGAGCGTCTCCATCTCGCGCTTGGTCATCTGCAACACCACCGGACGGCTAAGCCGCCGATGGGCAGCGGGATCCTGCGCTTGAAGAAGCTCCCAGAAGGCTTTTTTGGCCAATGCATCCATCAGCGCCATTTCCGACGGCGAAAGATCTATGCTGCGACCGGCCACTGTCAGTACCCCAACCAGCCCGCGCCGGCCGTGAACGGGAAACACATACCCGTCTTCAAGACCGTGGCGGCGCGCGTCCACCATCATCCGTTCCATTCGCGCGCGCTGCGGATCAAACTCAAACGCCTTCATCGGTTCGCGCCAGCGAAAACCGCATTGGCTGTGCCCCAGATAGCGAACCGTCGGGTCGATGGTCGCATATTTGCGCTTCACATAAAGCTCCGGCCAACCTTTCGGCCATTGCCCCGCCAGCATGATGTCTGATGAATCGCTTTCTGGCCCCGGATGCCGGACAAGCGTAAAAAAGTCAAATCCGAGCGTGCCGACTGCATGGGTCAACCGCGCGCGTATGGCATCGGCATCGTCCTCGTCATGGTTCTCGGTTTCCAGGAACTGCAGAACTGGGTTCATGTTCATGGTTTCCTCCGCTGGCATCTGATTGCGCGGCCCCCCGACAATCAGCGCTCCCGATAAGTCAAATCACGTTCTTGAACCGATTGTAACCCGAAATCTTGCAGATTCAGCAACCCTCCCTTGCGTTTTCATCAAGTCTCCACTTGCAGCACGCGGTCAACGCGGCAGAAAACGCCAGCGAGCGCGGCCTATAGTGCGATTTATCGTTGAAAAACAGTGCCATTCCGAGCAGTGCCGCACATCGGTGGCGATTGCGGTCGGCGCAGTTTAATGGATCACAAACTGCGCCGCATGCCCGAAAGGCACACGGCGCAGCAGCAAAACTTCAGATACAGGCTTCAAACAGGGCCCGTGTGTTCTCCGGAGTCATGGTCACCGGATTGCCGCCGGCACTCGGATCTTCGAGCGCCATTTCAGTCATTTCATCAATCCGGTCACGGCCAACGCCAAGTGCTGCCAGCTTGTCGGGGACACCGAGATCGGCGCGTAGGCCGAGCACGAAATCATAAAACCCGTCAAACCCGCCCGAAATTCCCAGATAGTTCGCAGCCCGTGCAATCCGCTCCTCGATCGCCGGACGGTTCATCACCAGCACCGGAGGCATCACCACGGCATTGGTCATGCCGTGATGAGTATTATAGACTGCACCGATCGGATGTGACAGCGCATGGATGGCGCCGAGTCCTTTCTGGAACGCCACCGCGCCCATCGCCGCTGCACTCATCATTTCAGCGCGAGCGTCGATATTGGACCCATCAGCAAACACCAGCGGCAGGTTTTCCTTGACCAGCCGCATGCCTTCGAGCGCGATACCCTGGCTCATCGGATGATAGAACGGCGATGAATAGGCTTCCAGGCAATGGGCGAACGCATCCATTCCGGTGCCAACCGTAATGATCTTCGGCATGCCCACTGTCAGTTCCGGATCGCAGATCGTGACTGCAGGCAGCAGCTTGGGATGGAAGATGATCTTCTTGACGTGGGTGATCGAGTTGGTCAGCACGCCCGCACGGCCGACTTCCGAGCCGGTGCCCGCAGTTGTCGGCACGGCGATGATCGGAGCGATGGCATCACCATTCGCGCGGGTCCACCAATCGCCAATATCCTCGAAATCCCAAACCGGGCGTGTTTGCCCGGCCTGAAACGCGATCAGCTTGCCAAGATCGAGCCCGGAACCACCGCCAAAGGCGATCACACCGTCATGACCACCAGCCTCGAACACCGCAACGCCGGCTTCGAGGTTTTTCTCGTTCGGGTTCGGATCAACCTCTGCAAAAATCGCCCGTCCAAGGCCTGCGGCATCCAGAAGTTCAAGCGCATTGGCGGTAATCGGCAGCGAGGCCAGTCCCCGGTCGGTAACGAGCAACGGCTTTTTCATGCCGGCTGCAGCGCAAGCTTCAGCCAGCTCCGAGACGCGCCCGGCGCCAAAACGGATTGCGGTGGGATAGGACCAGTTGGCGCGCGGGCTCATGCGGATTTCTTTCTCAGATGGTAGGATTTGGGACGGGTGAGGTTGTGAAAGCCGATTTCCGACAGCGACCCGCCGCGGCCGGTGGCCTTGCAGCCGGTCCAGCACAGCGCCGGGTCAAGATAATCGGCCCGGTTCATGAACACGGTGCCGGTTTCGAGTTCGGCGCCGATGCGGGCCGCACGTTCGGCATCATTGGTCCACAGCGAGGCGGTCAGGCCGAACTGACAATCGTTCATCAGGCCAAGCGCTTCTTCGTCGCTGTCGATCGGCATGATACCGACCACCGGCCCGAAGCTTTCGTCGCGCATCACCCGCATGTCGTGGGTCACGTCAACCAGGACCTGCGGCATCAGGTAGGCGCCACCATCATCAGCGGGGAACTGTTTCGGATCGATCAGACCGCGCGCGCCACTGGCGATGGCCTCCTGCGTCTGTGCCCTGACCTCTTTGGCGAAGCGAACATTGGCCATAGGCCCGATGGTGGTGTCTTGTTCCAGCGGATTGCCGAGCTTGAGACCTGAAGACACCCAGGCCGCGGCCTTTTCGACAAACGCGTCATAGAGTGGCCGGGCAATATAAAGCCGTTCTATGCCGCAGCAGCATTGCCCGGCATTAAACATCGCCCCATCCATCAGCACATCGACCGCCCAGTCCAGATCGGCGTCTTCCATTACATAGCCGGGATCCTTGCCGCCAAGCTCGAGCCCGAGCCCGGTGAAGGTTCCTGCCGCGGCCCGTTCGATTGCCTTGCCGCCACCCACCGAGCCGGTGAAGTTGATGAAGTTGAAGCTTCCCGCCGAAATCAGCGCTTCACTGCCTTTATGGTTGAGGAACAGGTTGATGAAGACGTCTTCCGGCAGGCCCGCCTCGCGGAACGCGCGGGCCATGCGTTCTCCAACCAGCAAGGTCTGCGTGGCGTGCTTGAGCACCACCGTATTGCCGGCGATCAGCGCCGGCGCAACCGTGTTGATTGCCGTCATGTAGGGATAGTTCCAGGGTGCGACCACAAACACCACGCCGTGCGGCTCGCGGACAATGCGGCGTTCGAACTGAGCCGAATTCTCGATCTCGATCGGCGCCAGCGCCCGCGCGGCAATCTCGGCCATATAGGTAGCGCGCTCGTTGACGCCACCGAACTCGCCGCCATAGCGCACCGGCCGACCCATCATCCAGGCCAATTCCGGAACCACCTCATCGTTCATCTCGTGAAGCCGGGCAACGCCAGCGCGGACCAGCGCGATGCGCTCGTCAAGTGGGCGCCGGGCCCAGTCTTTCTGCGCCTTGCGAGTCCGCGCCACAGCAGACGCAGCCTCCTCGACGCCCATCACCGGCCGTTCGGCGTACACCGAGCCATCGATCGGCGATATGCATTTCAAAATGCTCATTGCATTGAACTCCTAATAGATGGCCTGCCGGCCTGACTGGTATCGATCCGGACCGCCCTTACGCCCGTTCAAAGCCGCGCGCAATTTCCCAGTCGGTCACAGCCTTGTCGAATTCTTCCTGCTCCCATTCGGCGCAGCGTACATAGTGATCAATCACATCATCACCCATGGCTTCACGCAGCATTTTCGAACTGCGCAAGGTCTCAGTGGACGCCCGCAGCGTCGAGGGAATGTGCCGAGCCTCCGCATTCTCGTAGATGTCGCCGCCGGTCGGTGGCGCCAGTTTCAGCTTATCCTCGATTCCCTTGATACCCGCGGCGAGCAGGGCGGCCTGGGCAAGATAGGGATTCATGTCCGAGCCGCCGATTCGGCATTCAACGCGGACCGCCTTGCTGCCTTCGCCGCAAAGGCGGAATCCGGCGGTGCGATTGTCAACCGACCAGACCGTGCGGGTCGGCGCGAAGCTGCCCTTCATGAAGCGCTTGTAGCTGTTGACATAGGGCGCCATGAACCAGGTGTAGTCGGACGCATATTCAATCAGGCCCGCCATGAAATGGCGCATCAGCTCCGACATGCCGTATTCACCGCTCTCGTCGCGGAAAACCGGGGTCTTGCCGCTCCACAGCGACATGTGCACATGCGACGACGAACCGACCTTCTTGGGGTGCCATTTCGGCAGAAAAGTCACCGACCGGCCTTGTGCCCAGGCAATTTCCTTGACCGCATGCTTGGCAATCGTGTGGTGATCGGCGCAATCGAGCGCTTCGGCATAGCGGATATTGAGCTCTTCCTGGCCGGTCTCGGCCTCACCCTTGGAATTCTCGATCGGAATGCCGGCAGCAAACAGGTGATTGCGCACCGGGCGCATGATGCCCTCTTCCTTGGTGGTCTGGAGAATGTGATAGTCCTCATTGTAGGCGCTGATTGGCGTCAGCTCGCGATAGCCCGATTGGGCGAGCTCGCGAAAGCTCTGCTCGAACAGGAAAAACTCAAGCTCGGTGGCCATCATTGCCTCGTAGCCCAACTCCTTGAGCCGGGCGATCTGGACCTTGAGAATCTGCCGCGGTGACTGCGGCACCGGTTTGTGGGTCTTGTGATCAAGCAGATCGCACAACACCATCGCCGTGCCGTCCAGCCACGGCACGCGGCGCATGGTGGAAAGATCGGGCTTCATCACATAATCGCCGTAGCCTGCCCGCCAGCTGGTGGTGGCATAGCCATCCGGGGTCGCCATCTCGAGATCGGTTGCCAGCATGTAGTTGCAGCAATGGGTCTCCTGATGGCTCGAATCGATGAAATTCTGGACATGAAACCGCTTGCCCATCAGCCGCCCCTGCATGTCGACACAGCACACCAGCACCGTGTCGATATCGCCGGAGCGCGCGGCGGATTTCAGCTCGTCGAATGTAAGGTTTCCGGCCATGGCAATCTGATCCTGATAGGCGGCTAGCGCGCATTGTCTCATTCCAGAAACGATCTGAAGCGGCACACGCGACGTCGAGAAAGTGCAGTGGACCGATGCTGGCATGACTGGCGCCCGGCGGCACTGCGGCAAACCGCCCCCCGGACGAGCCGGGAGGCGGAAATTTCAAAGGCGCGTTGCCTCAGCTTTCGCCGTAGGGGAACCCGGCACCGTTGATGACCTTGTTGTAATCCTTGAAGATCGAGATCACCTTGGCCTTGGTTTCACTTTCCGCGCCGATTTCATCCCAGAACTTGATGGCAGCATCTTCGACCTGCTTCCAGTCCTTGGCCGGAACCGAGCGGAGCTGCAGCTTGTCGCCGGTGGCGCGCAGTTTGGCTTCCCCGCCCCAGTACCACTGATTGCGGAACGTGTGGCTGGCTTCCATGCAGGACATGTAGAGCGCCTTGAGATGGTCGGGCAGCTCGTTCCACTTTTCCTCGTTGGCAAACCACGAACCGATCCAGGCACCAGAGATATTGTTGGTCAGGAAGTAGTCGGTCACATTGGCCCAGCCGACAGTGTAGTCCTCGGTGATCCCCGACCAGGACATGCCGTCGAGCTCGCCAGTCTGCACTGCCACTTCGGCGTCCTCGTATGGAATTGACAGCGGCACCACACCAAACTGGGTGAGGAAGCGACCGGCCGTCGGGAACGTGTAGAGCTTCAGACCGTCGAGATCGGCAACGCTGGTGATTTCCTTCTTGGTGTTGAAGTTGCACGGGTCCTGGCCAGCAGCAGAAAGCCAGACAACGCCGGTTCCGGAATAGGCTTCGCGCCAGATATCACCCAGGCCGTATTGCTGGAACAGCACCGGCACATCGAGAATCGAGCGGGTGGCGAACGGGAAATAGCCGCCGAACAAACCCACTTCGACGGGCGATGCCATCGAATCATCGTCCGAGTGGACGGCATCAATGGTGCCGGCCTGCATGGCACGGAACAATTCGCCCGTCGGCACGATCTGGTCGGCGAAGAACAGCTCGATCACCATCTCGCCATTGGCCGCCTTATTGAAGGCATCGACGAAAGGCTGGGTTACAAACTGGCCCAGTGCCGCCCCGGCATAGGTCTGCATGCGCCAGCGGATCGGTTCCTGTGCAATCGCGGCAGGTGCCGCGAGGGCTGTTCCGGCTGCTGCGCCGGCAGCAACGCCGGCCTTAGTGAGAAATTGACGCCTCTTAATATTGCTCATGCTGTTCTCCTTTTCGGTTTCATCTTCTTAGGATCTGCTCATGTCAGCCTCGTAATTTGCCCTGGAACTGCTGCGGCAACCACAAGGCCAGCTCCGGGAACATCATCACGATCACCAAGGTGAGCAGCATGACCGCGACGAAGGGAATAACAGACTGGTAGATATGACGAATCGTGATTTCCGGCGGCGCCATCGCCCGCATCAGGAACAGATTGTAGCCGAACGGCGGCGTCATATAGGCGATCTGGCAGGTGATTGTGTAGAGAATCCCGTACCAGACCAGATCGAACCCCAATATCTTGACCAACGGCACGTAAAGCGGGGCGACGATCACCAGCATTGCCGTGTCATCGAGAAAAGTGCCCATCAGCAAAAAGCTCAGCTGCATCAGGATCAGCACATGCCACGGCTCAAGCCCGAGTTGGCCGAGGAAGAAATCCTCGATGGCGCGCACTGCGCCGAGCCCGTCAAACACCGCGCCAAAGCACAATGCCGCCAGAATGATCCACATGAACATGCAGGAAATGCCGAGCGTCTTGCGCACCGTGTTTTCAAACACCTCGCGGGTCAGACGCCGCTTGATGATCGCTGCCAGCATCGAGGCCAGCGCGCCCACCGCCGAGCTTTCCACCAGGCTGGTGTAGCCCATCAGGAACAGGCCGTTCATCAGGAAGAAGATCATGAAGGGCAGGATGCCGGCACGCAGCAGGCTTATCCGTTCACTCCAGGTGATGGCATCGCGTTCTTCCTTTGATAACGGCGGCCCCAGATGCGGCTGCAGCTTGCAACGCACCGCAATGTAGAGGATGAAAAGGCCGGCCATCAGCAGCCCCGGAAATACCCCCGCCAGCCACAGCTGGCTGACCGGCTGCCGGGCGATCATGCCATAAAGCACCAGCACCACCGAAGGCGGTATCAGGATCCCCAGACTGGATCCCCCCTGGATCACCCCGGTGATCATCACCTTATCGTAGCCGCGGCGCAGCAGTTCCGGCAGCGCGATGGTGGCGCCGATCGCCATGCCGGCCACCGACAGCCCGTTCATCGCCGAAATCACCACCATCAGCAGAATGGTGCCGATCGCCAGCCCGCCCGGCACCGGCCCGAACCAGACATGGAACATCCGGTACAAATCGTCAGCAATGCGGCTTTCGGAAAGCATGTAGCCCATGAAAATGAACATCGGCAGCGTGAGCAGCGGATACCACTTCATCAGCTTGATCGACTGCGCGAAAGCGATTTCAACGCCGCCAGTACCCCACAGCGGCAGCGCCGCGATCACCGCCACGGCGCCGATCACGCCGAACACGCGTTGCCCGGTCAACAACAGCGCCATCATGGCGGCAAACATGAACAACGCGATAAGTTCGTAGCTCAAAGGCCCGCCTCGCTTTGGTGGTCGACGCTGACGCCGCGCAAATAAAGGATGTCACGAAGAAACTCGGCAAGTGTCTGCAACAGCATCAAGAAGATGCCGATGCCGCCGATAAGCTTGACCGGCCACATGTAGGGCCGCCACACCGAGTGGGCGCGCTCGCCATATTCGATGGCATAGGTGGTGCTGGAAACCGCGCCATAAAGCAGCACGCAAAGGTAAAACAGCAAGAACAGCACGGTCACCGCGTCAATCGCCGCCTTGCGCCGTGGCGACCAGCTCTCATAGACCAGATCCATCCGCACATGGTCGCCCAGCTGCATCGAATAGGCGCCGCCCAATAGGTAATAGGCAACCATGATGAACTGCGCCATTTCCAGCGTCCACAGCGCTGGCGACCCGCCATATTTGCTCACCGACGACCACAACAGCACGCCCATCAGCGCGAAGATCAGGTACATCGCAAACCGGCCGACGCGACGGTTGAAGGCGTCGACCACACGGATATAGCGTTCGGCCAGCTTCATGCTTGCCCCCTCCGCTCACACTCCGCCCGCCACAGGCAGGTCGCCATTCCAGGCATCACAAGTTCAGGCATGCAGGCGCCCTCCCTGTTCTTCGAGATCGGAAATCGCGGTGCGAAGCAGCCCGGCGATCCGCCCCGCCCAGAGCTTCTGACCAGGCGCATCGGCAATCAGGTCATTGCGGATTTCCAGCATCACATTGGCGATTTGCCGGGCCAGGCCATGCCGTTTGAGGGTGTGCGTGACGCCGTCGTCGGCACCATAGGGATAGTTTCTCCGCACGCCTTCGAGCTTCTCCTTCGCAACGGCCGCAAGCATCGCATCGGCAAGCCGGCTATCCGCGTCGTGCAGAATACCGAGCATTCCATCGCGCGGTTTGCCGAAATAGACCGGGGTGAAGGAATGCACGGTGACCAGAACGACCCGTCGGCCCGCGCTCAAACGGCTGTCGATGAGAGCGTCGATCGCATTATGAAACGGGTGATAGAGCGCCTCGGCCCGGCATGCCCGGTCCTCTTCGCTCAGGTTCTGATTGCCTGGAACCGAAAAAATTTCACTGCGTTCGGGATAAGCGTCAGCGGCTTCGGGCGGGCGGTTGCAATCATAGACCAACCGCGAAAACCGCTGCATCACCAGCGGCGCGTCAAGCATCTCGGAGAGCCGTTCGGCAACATTGGCCGCGCCAGGATCCCAGCCGATATGACTTTTCAGGGTGGCTTCTTCGAGCTCAAGCGTACCCAGCTTGCGCGGAATGGTATGTGCCGCGTGTTCGCAGACCAGCACCACATCGCTCGCCCCGTTTTCACGACGAACTGCAAAGACAGGACCTTCTGAAGGATCGATCAGCATGCGGTCTCGCACCTTGATAACTGTTCCCGATAACCTGCGGCCTGTGCCGGCCGCTTGCGTAACATTGATTAGTATTGTGCGCTCCCTGTCAATCCTGTAATTTTTATTACATATTTGGAATCAACAGATCGGGAACCGGAAATGGCCATACGCGAACAGGTGCAGGCAGCTTTGGGCACACTGCCGGGAGCGGAAAAGAAGGTCGCCCACGCTTTCCTTGCCAATTATCCCAGCATCGGACTGTCAACCATCGCCGAACTCGCAGCCCTTGCCGGAACCAGCGCGCCCACGGTGTTACGGTTCGTTTCCAGGCTCGGCTTCGACTCCTACCCGGAATTCCAGCGGGTGCTGCGCAAGGACGTGCAGGCACAATTGATGTCGCCGCTCGAACGCGCCCGCAGTTCGGCGCCGGCAGCCGACAATCCTGCACTCAAGGCCAGTTTTTCGGTGATATCCGCCAATCTCGAGGCCACCCTGAAAGCAATCACCGAAAGCGAGTTCGAGGCGGCCTGTGAACTGCTCTCCGATCACAAATCGACCTGCTATTTCCTGGGCGGTCGCTTCACCGATACAATCGCGGCTTACATGGCCGCACACCTTACGATCATCCGCCCGAATGTCAGGCATTTCACCGGCCAGACATCGACATGGCGCGATCAGTTGCTCGATGTCCGTCCCGGAGACGTCGCAGTGCTTTTCGATATCCGCCGCTATCAGGCCGATCTTGTCCGGCTAGGCGAGTTGATGGTCGAGCGCAAGGCCCGCATCCTGCTGATCACCGATCCGTGGCTGTCACCGATTGCCCGCTCCGCCCGGGTGGTGCTGCCCTGCATCGTTGATGCCAACCGCACCTGGGATTCCAGCGTCACCCTGCTGGCTCTGGCCGAAGCGCTGATCGACCGGGTCTCACGCGCCCAGTCCTCATCCGCCCGTACCCGCATGCAGACGCTTGAGGATATTCACTGGAACAACCCACCGCAGCGGTGATTGCGCCGACATTCAGGGCAACAATCGCTGCCGCTGCGCGCCGTCACCGTCTTGCGCAAACCGGACCTATCCAATACCCATTGAATATGGATCAGCAGCGCGCCCTTGATGCCTTCGCAGCCCTTGGCCAGGAAACCCGGCTCGCCGTGTTCCGGCTGCTGGTATCGGCTGGCCCCGAGGGACTTGCCTCTGGTGAAATCGGCGAACGCCTCGGTGTTCGACAGAACACAATGTCGACCAATCTCGGCATCTTGCTGAAGGCCGGTCTGGTACGCCGCGTGCGTGACGGCCGTACCGTGCGCTACCACGCTGATCATGACGGCATCAGCGGTCTGCTCGGCTTCCTGCTGGAAGATTGTTGCGGTGGCAATCCGGCCCTGTGCCAGCCAATCATCCGTCAGATTTCCTGCTCCTGATCCCTACCCGACGAATGTCCTCGGATAGACACATTCAAACGGGCGCAGATGCCCGCCGGTAGAGGTGCCAGGTTGCGTGCCCAAGCACCGGCAGGATCACCAGCAGCCCGACAAAGGCCGGAAGCATCGCGACAAGCGTGGCCAGCCCGACAATGAAGCCGAACGCCAGCATTGGCAGCGGGTTCTTGACCACCACGGCAACGCTGGTGATCATCGCAGTAACGAAATCGACCTCTCGTTCGGCCAGCATCGGCAACGCGATCACCGTTGTTGAAAACAGCACGCAGGCCAGAAAAGCGCCAACAATGGTGCCGACGATCAGGAACCCCCATCCCTCCGGCGTCGACAGCACGATCTGCACAAACGCGTCCCAGCTGGAAAATGACTTGAACCCCAAAAACAGTGCGAACAGCAGCCGCACCTGATAGACCCAGACCCAGAAAATGAACATCACCACAAAGGCCATCCAGCCAAGCTGGCGTTCACGCTGATAAAACACCTGAGCCAGAACTCCCTTGCGGGTGACCGGCTCGCCAGCCCGGCGCCGTCGGCTCACTTCATAGAGCCCGACTGCCACAAATGGCCCCAGCAGCGGAAAGCCGATTGCCAACGGAATGATCATCCAGGGCGCGCCGACCCGGTTGAGAAACGCCAGGATCAGCCATCCGCCGACCATGTAGATCCCGCCAAAAAACAGCCCGAAACCCGGATGCGCGCGAAAATCGGCCCAGCCATCGGCAAGGCTGGCTTTCACATCCGCAAAACCGATGGTACGCATAGGTGGTGCACCGGCCGGGGCACTTCCGGTCAAGGTGGTGTTCGTGTCAGTCATGAAAACTCCCCTCCGCCGGTCCTGGGGACCGTGTTATTCATGCAACAAGGACAATGCATCCATCATGAAGGCGTTTCATGCGACACGCAATCCGCAAATGCCCCCTGCAGCCCGCGGATGCTCCGTGATCTCCGCAGCGGGGAACGGGCACGCCACTGCTGCGCTGATCAAATACCTTCCCTTTGCCGGTGATCGGCTCTAGGTAGGGACCCGACCCTGGGGCGGCGGCCCCGAGGTCCGATACTGACGCGAGGCCCCATGACCATTTCTCCCTTCGTAGTTCCGCAAGCTCGGCGTGCCAGCGTCGCCGTCGATGTTGGCGGCGTCATTGTTGGCGGCGGCGCGCCGGTTGTGGTGCAATCGATGACCAACACCGACACCGCGGATACCGACGCCACAGTGGCGCAGGTTGCAGCACTTCACCGCGCCGGCTCAGAGATCGTCCGCATCACCGTCGACCGCGAAGAGAGCGCCGCCGCTGTGCCGAAGATTCGTGAGCGGCTCGAACGGCTCGGCCTCGACGTGCCGCTTGTCGGCGATTTTCACTATATCGGCCACAAGTTGTTGGCCGATCATCCGGCCTGCGCCGAAGCGCTGGCCAAATACCGGATCAATCCCGGCAATGTCGGCTTCAAGGACAAGAAGGACCGGCAATTTGTCGAAATCATCGAAATGGCGATCCGCTATGACAAGCCGGTGCGGATCGGTGTCAACTGGGGCTCGCTCGACCAGGTGCTGCTGACCCGGCTAATGGACCAGAACCACGCCGAAGGATCCCCGCTGAGCGCCCGCGACGTCACCCGCGAGGCAATCATCCAGTCGGCCCTGCTATCGGCAGAGCTGGCCGAGGAAACCGGGCTTGCCCGCAACCGCATTATCCTCTCCGCCAAGGTCAGCCAGGTGCAGGACCTGATCGCGGTCTACACCGAACTGGCCCGCCGCTCCGATCATGCCCTGCATCTGGGTCTGACCGAGGCCGGCATGGGCTCGAAGGGCATCGTCGCTTCCTCTGCCGCCATGGGCATCATCCTGCAGGTCGGCGTCGGCGATACCATCCGTGTGTCACTGACCCCCGAACCGGGCGGCGACCGCACCCGCGAGGTTATCGTCGCCCAGGAATTGTTGCAGGTCATGGGCTTCCGCCAGTTTCTGCCGGTGGTGGCCGCCTGCCCCGGTTGCGGCCGCACCACGTCGACCGTGTTTCAGGAACTCGCCCGCGCCATCGAGGACGACCTCCGGCGCAACATGCCGGTCTGGCGCGACAAGTACCCCGGCGTCGAAGGACTGCAGGTTGCCGTCATGGGCTGCATCGTCAACGGACCCGGCGAATCCAAGCACGCTGACATCGGCATATCGCTGCCCGGAACCGGCGAAAGCCCCGCCGCGCCGGTTTTCATCGACGGCAAGAAGGCCGGCACGCTGCGGGGTCCGAAAATCGCCGAGGATTTCCAGGCACTGGTCGCCGATTACATCGAAAAACGTTTCGGTCAGAACGGCTGAGCCGCAGCGGCTACGCCCGTTACCATCGTCGCCGCGCTTGTCATGCGGCGCTCGATCCAGGCTCAGCGCGGATCCATGCACTGCAAGAGCTTGCATTGATGCATATACGTTATCGTCCGCTGCGGTACGCGATATCAGCGTTCGACAAGGCACCGGGCAGCCAACGCTCGATCATCGCACCGAGCTTTTCAGGCGAAATCGGCTTGGAGAGATAATCGTCCATTCCGGCGGCCAGACAGCGGTCCTCGTCGCCCTTGAGCGAATGCGCGGTCACCGCGATGATCGGCGTCGGTGACAGCCCTTCGCGGACCTCGATAGCGCGAATTTCAGCGGCGGCTTCGAGGCCGCTGAGTTCGGGCATCGACACATCCATCAACACCAGCGTCGGCCGCAGCTCGGCCCACATGCGCACGGCTTCACGACCGTTGACGGCAAGCTTCTGGGCCAGGCCCAAACCATCCAGCGATTGCTGGAAGACGATCTGGTTGATGTGATTGTCCTCGGCCACCAGAATCAGGGGGCCGCTTTCCGGCGCCGGGTCCGGGGTAGTCATCGACGGCGCGTCGACCAAGGTTCTGGGTGGCGCGATTGGCACAGGCGGCACAGCGAGGGTCTCGACCGCCACGGCAACATCCGTGGTGGTGCCGCTCCCGCCGAGGTGCACTTGCCGTAGCGCCGCCTCTACGGTTTGCCGCAACTGTGCGGTGCGCACCGGCTTGGTCAATTGTGCGAAAATGTCCAGAGCGTTGAGCGATTCCAGTTGGTCGGCCTGGTCAATCGACGAGAGCACCAGAATCGGCGTGTCTGCTATCAAAGGATCTGAGCGAATAATCCGCGCCACATCCGCTCCCGACAGGGTCGGCATCTGGAAATCAAGCACCACCAGATCGATGCCGATACCATGGTTTGCCCGTGCATGATGCAGCAGGTTGAGCCCGATCTCACCGCTTTCCACCGCCACGCAGTCGAACCCCCAGCCGCGCATCTGCTCGGTCAGGATCATGCGGTTGATGGCGTTGTCGTCGATCACCAGCACACGCCGGCCGGAGAGGTCTTCAGCCGTTAACACCCTTGCAGCGCTACTGCCGCCATGAACGTCCATCTCCACCGTGAAGCTGAAGGTCGAGCCCTCACCGGGCATGCTTTCTGCCTTCAGCTGCCCGCCCATGAGATCGACCAGCCGCATGGCGATCGCCAGGCCGAGGCCTGTGCCCTCATGCTTGCGCGTTGATGAACCGTCGACCTGGCTGAACTTGTCGAAAATGGCCTCGATCTTGTCGGCAGGAATACCGATGCCGGTGTCACGCACCGCAATCGAGATTGCCAAGCGCCTGCTATCGCTGTCACCGGATTTTTCGACGTCGGCCCAGTTGATCTCGACCATCACGTGGCCTTTTTCAGTAAACTTGACCGCGTTACCGACCAGGTTTGTGAGGATCTGGCGGATCCGGCCAGGGTCGCCTATCAACTGCTCCGGCAGCCCCGGCGCGATCCGGACCACCAGTTCGATGTCCTTTTCAACCACTTTCGACGACATCAAAGTCGCCACATCCTCGGTCGTATCGACCAGATTGAACGGTTTCGGGCACAAAACCATCTGCCCGGCATCGATCTTGGAAAAATCCAGAATATCGTTGATGATTTCGAGCAGCGCGTTTCCGGATTTGAGGATCACGTCGGTAAAGGTGCGCTGCCGGGTATCAAGCTCGGTCCGCGTCAACAATTCGGCCATCCCGAGCACGCCATTCATCGGTGTGCGTATTTCATGACTCATGGTCGCCAAAAACTCGGATTTCGCCCGGTCAGCGGCCTGGGCTTTTGTCAGCGCGGTATCGATCTCACGACGCTTGTCCTGCAGAATCTTGATCATCTTGTGGATCATGATGTCGATCGGAACGAAAATTCCGAGCCCGACTACCATCAGAACCAGCATGGTCGCCGTCAGGTAGTGCTGCAGCAATTTGCCGTGCGCCAACGACAGGCTGGCGAGATAATCCCGGAACTGTTCCTGCACATACAGGTTTGTCGGTTCGACCACCCCCTGGTACAGCGCATCGGTTTCGCGCCCGGTCCAGTACATGTCCTTTTTGGTCCGCGCCGCATCGAGACGTTTTGCCTCGAGCATCTGGGCATGATTGAGGAATGGATCGGAATTGGTCATGTACCGTGAATTCGACTGGATCTTGTGGATCAGGCCCGCAGGCGCTTCAGCCCAGGCATCTTTCAGCGCCTTGAGCTTCCAGCGCGTCCTTTCCAACCGGTAGCGCAAGCTCGAAACCGCCGAAATGATGTCGGGATCCACCGCCAGCGTATCGCGAACCTGGTTCTTCTCGGCCAGTGTCAGATTGGAAAGTCTCGGGTCGACAGAATTTGCATAATCGACATAGGTTTGCGCCAGCCGGTTGCTGCGCTCGGCGATGGCGCGCATCGAATGGTCAACTTCGGCAAAAGATTCCGACAACGCGCCGATCTGCTGGATCTCGTCATTGTGAGCGATCTGCTCGACAAAGAAGAAGATCCAGATGACCGCAATCGCAGACAGCGAAACGATATATCCAATGCGCAACGCGATGATGGATCGGCGTGCAGTGGCTGTCTCAGCCTGATCGTTGAGTGTATCTGTCATGGTTCGGCAACATCCGTTTTGCCGGATTTTGCCTTCAGGTAGTTAATAAACACGTATAGAGGGCAACCCGGAACGCCATGATTTTTCACCCGCAATCGTCGCCGAACACGCAGCCCGTTACCGGTCCCGACTGGCGATGAAACCGGCGGTCTCGATCAGCGTTCCTGCCGCGGCCCCATAGGGCTTCATCAGCAACGCCGCCTCGTCCACCAGACCGTCAAGCCGCCGTCGAGCCGCCTCCACCCCATGCAGCGATACCAATGTCCCCTTGCCACGGCCTGCATCCTTGCCGGCCGCCTTGCCCAACGTGGCCGCATCCGAGGTCACATCCAGCAGATCATCAGCCAGTTGAAACGCCAGCCCGACAATTTCGCCAAAACGCGTCATCCGCTTCACGGTGTCCGCATCGGCTTGTGCCGCGATCGCACCAGCCGCACAGGCGTAGCGCAGCAGCGCACCGGTCTTCATCGCCTGCAGCCGCACAATCCCGGTCTCATCCGGGGCAAACCGTTCCGCATGAAGATCAAGCGCCTGCCCACCGACCATGCCACCAACACCAGCCGCGCGCGCCAACTGGTTGACCAGCGTCAGCCTGGTCGTGTCCGGCAGCGCGGTTTCGGGCGCCGAGAGAATGTCAAACGCCATAGTCAGCAACCCGTCACCTGCCAGAATCGCCGTCGCCTCGTCAAACGCAACATGCACCGTCGGCTTTCCGCGCCGGAGATCATCGTCGTCCATTGACGGTAAATCATCATGAATCAGCGAATAGCAATGAATGCATTCAAGCGCCGCCGCGACGCGCAGCGCGGCCTCTTTCGGTGCGTCCAGCAAGCGTGCCGTCTCCAGCACCAGAAACGGGCGAATTCGCTTGCCACCATTGAGAACGCCGTGGCGTATGGCTGCGATTAAGTGTTCCGGGCGGGCAATCTCGCCCGCCAGCGGCGTTTCCCGCAACAACGACTCGAGCAAAGCCGCCACCCGTGCCGCCGCATCATCCAGCCGGTCGATGAAACTGTCTTTTCCAACCTGATCCATGCCGGTCTCTTGCCATGTCGGGTTCTGTGCGGCAACGGTTTGTTTGCCACACCCGCTGCCATAAAGTCTCCTGCACGGCAGTCTGGTCTTGCGCCGTCAGGACCGCTAAAGACATCGGTCAATAGCCGTCGACGCCGACGGAGCACGCGCAGGGACCCCAGGTGGCCAAGACAAGTCATGCCAAGACCGCAAATTCCGGCCGCAATGGCAGGAGCCCGAAGCGCCGTTCGTTTATCCGGCGGTTGATCAACTGGCTTGTGCTGGTCGTGGTGCTGGTGGTGGGCTTGCCCTATCTGCTGGTTCCTCTCTATGCGCTGCCGCTGGTTCACCCGGTTTCGACGCTGATGCTGGCAGAAAATATTGCCGGCCGTTCCTATGAGCGACAATGGGTCTCCTTCAACGCCATCGCTCCGGTTCTGGTCCAATCGGTGATGATGTCGGAGGACGGACAGTTCTGCACCCATTCCGGCGTCGACTGGAAGGCGCTCAATCTGGTCATTGACGACGCGCTCGACGGTGAAGCCACCCGCGGCGCCAGCACCATCCCGATGCAAACCGCCAAGAACCTGTTTCTGCCATCCACCCGGTCGGTGCTGCGCAAGGCGCTGGAAATTCCGCTTGCGCTGTGGATTGATACAGTCTGGTCAAAACGGCGGTTGATGGAGATCTATCTCAATATCGCGGAATGGGCGCCGGGAGTCTATGGCGTAGAAGCCGCGGCGCAAGCCTATTTCGGGGTTTCCGCGGCCAAGCTCTCGGCCCGGCAGGCGGCGCTGCTCGCCGTCACCCTGCCCAATCCGATCAAGCGCAACGCCGCCAACCCGTCGCGCGGCATGCAGCGGCTGGCCCGTGTCATTGAAGGCCGCGCCAAGCAGTCAGGCGCTTACATCAAATGTCTTTATGAATGAGTTCAGACAAATTGGCTTTTTTGCCGCCGATACCCATGCGAACATCTCCAGCTGTGACAGCGCCACGCATTCATAAAATTACGAAGCGCTATCGAAACCATCATCGGAGGTGCTGAACGATGCCTAGTCCCATCCTTTACATCGGCAACAAGAATTATTCCTCCTGGTCTTTCCGCCCGTGGATCGGCATGCGCGTGGCCGGTATCGCCTTTGAGGAAAGGCTGGTGCCGTTCGACATGGGCAATGGCAACCCGGCGTTCCGGAAATTCTCGCCTACCGGCAAGGTCCCAGTTCTCATCGACGAGGGCATCACCATCTGGGAATCGCTGGCGATTCTTGATCATGCCGCCCGTACAAACCCGGCCTCGGGCTTGTGGCCCGATGACAATTCCCGGCGCAGTCGGGCAATGGCGATCAGCCTGGAGATGATCTCTTCATTTTCGGCACTTCGCTCCGCCTGCCCGATGAACATGCGCAGACCCCGCGCCGCGATTGCCACGACCGCTGCCATCAACGCCGACGCGGCGCGCATCCAGACGCTGTGGGATGAGTGCCTCGCCGAATTTGGCGGGCCGTTCCTGCTTGGCAAATTTTCTATCGCCGACGCAATGTATGCGCCGGTGGTCAACCGACTTGACGCCTATGGCTTTGAGACCACGCAGGCCTCAGCCGGCTACATGACGCGCATGAAGGCACTCCCAGCCTGGCAGGAATGGGAGGCCGCCAGCCGCGCCGAGCCGTGGATCGTCGAGGAAGACGAAGCCTGACCGGCCCAAGTCGCAACGGTGCGCCCATTGTACAGGCGTGGCCATTGGCCTATGACACGGAGCAGGCTTAAAAAAATGTGGCCCGATGCTGGTCAAACCCGGAAATGCCATGTATAAGCCCGGCAAATTTCCGAAATCGGCATGTGTCAATTTCGGCCCCTTGGGTCGGCCGTTGTTCATGTCTGTATGTTGAACTGGAGTTCGTCATGGCTGTTCCAAAGCGTAAAACCACCCCGTCCAAGCGCGGCATGCGCCGTTCCGCCGACGCCCTCAAGGCCCCGATCTATGTCGAAGACAAGGATTCGGGCGAACTGCGCCGTCCGCACCACATCGACCTGAAAACAGGCATGTATCGCGGCCGCCAGGTCCTTACCCCGAAAGAATCCGTCTGATCTGATTGATCACGCCCGTCGCCTGCGTCCCGGCCACTTAAGCCGGCCCCGCGGGTAATGACGGGCTTTGGCTTCTTTGCCATTTCCGGAATCTGCAAGCCGGTCCTTCGGGGCCGGCTGTTTTCGTGTGTGCATGGTGCCGGCCATCTTGTCCGCTATAGCGCTGCGCATTCAATTGGATGCGAAACGGACGCCGTATCGAATTGAAGCAATGCATGCCGTACTCGTGAATGTGCATGCTTTGTCACGCTCAGATCGACCCAGTTGGGAAATAACCCCACAGCCATCAGAATCAGGCGCTGCGGCCCGGTCGCTCCCTTGACTGTGCGGCGCTGGGGCAACGTCGGGCCTATGAAGAGCGGATCTCCACCACCACCTTCCGTCTTTTAACCAGCACGGCCACAGGCCCGCGTATCAGGCGATATCAGCGAGTTCACCATCACCGACGAGTTGATTGATCGCCAATCCCATAAAAAAACGCCCGGAAGCCGAAGCTCCCGGGCGTGATCTGATTACAACGACCAGCCAAGCCAGCCAATGTTTTCTTGTTTTATTCAGGCAGCCTGAATGGTCGAAACGGCGGTCTTGCCGGTGCGACGATCTTCGGCGGTGTCGAACGACACCTTCTGGCCTTCGGCCAGGCCGCGCATGCCAGCGCGTTCAAGAGCAGTCGCATGGACGAAAACGTCCTTGCTGCCGTCGTCCGGAGCGATGAAGCCGAAGCCCTTTTGATCATTGTAGAATTTGACTGTACCGGTTTGCATGGAAGGTCCTTTGTGTCCATGAATGTAGTTGCCAGAGCAAGCGCTCTTTAAAGCGCTCGGCGCAGGCGTTCGTCATCGAATTTTAAGTGAAGTGTTGAGCGTCTGCCCGCCTCCGGCGGTCCGCGACCAAGTCGTCCGGTCAAAATCGATAGGCTAACCTTACACACTTTCTGACTTCAATACAAGCGAAAGCGCAAATGAACCATTCCGACGCCGTTTCCATAGAAATAGGCGGCGCCGGAATGGCTGTTTTCATCAGGCGGCAGCGGCCATCCGGCCATGTACCGAATGGAACGGCACAAGTCGGCGCCGCTCTTCATCCCACAGCGCCAGCGGCACGCATTGGAAACTCTCCCACAGGGTCAGCCTGCCGATATTGGCAAGTTCGGGAAAATCCTTGAGAACCTGCGGCAGCCGGTAGAAAGGAATCCGGCTTGAAAGATGGTGCACATGATGGATTCCGATATTGCCCGTCACCCACATCAGCGGCCGCGGCAAATCGTAAAACGAACTTCCGTGCAGGGCGGCAAATTCCCGCTCCCACTCCGGCGCATGATCCCAATGGGTCGGGTTGAACTGGTGCTGGACATAAAACATCCAGACCCCGATCGAGGCGCCGATCAGCATGATTGGCAGATGTATGATCAGAAAAGCCTTGAAGCCGACCAGCATGCCGAGCGCGATCCACATCGCGGCAATCGCGAGATTGGTAATCATCACGCTGGTCCAGGACATAACTCCATCCTTGAGTGCGGCCACCGGTAAGCGGTGTTGCAGCATGAAGATGAACGCTGGTCCAATCCCGAACATCACCAGCGGATGCCGGTAAAGCCGGTATTTCAGCCGACCCACGCGCGACAGCCCCAGATATTCGGCCACTGTCAACGTATCGATGTCGCCAACGCCACGGCGATCCAGGTTTCCCGATCCGGCATGGTGAATGGCATGCGAACGGCGCCAGTAGTCATAGGGTGTCAGCGTGATCACCCCCAGCGCACGGCCGATCCTGTCGTTCCATTTGGCGGTCGAAAACATCGACCCGTGGCCGCAATCATGCTGGATGATGAACAGCCGCACCATCATCAGCGCGGCCGGAACCGACAGCGCCAATGTCAGCAGAATGCTGTAGGACAGCGCACCCCACATCAGCGCCCAGAGCGAGATCAGCAGACCGAGGGTCAGGATCGTTTCAAAGGCGCTTCGCCGGTCACTTGGCATCCGGTACGGCTGCAATCGTCGAATCCATTCCCGTGCGGTTCCTGTCGCCATTCATATTCTCCTGATTATTTGCTCAGCCGCAGGCGTTCTGCCCATGCGGCACTCCCAGATGCGCCGACTTACCACGTCACCGGCGTAAACGCACCTTTTTCTGTCCGGTCCTGGAATTATCCCGATGTGCCAGATCGTCGCCCCAATTGGAAGACCAACCACACTTTACCGGAACCGCGGTTGGCTGTAGCTATCTGCTTCAATCGATTTAGCTACAGGTGTTGCATGTCACTCTCCCCAACGGCCGCAGCGCCGATTGTCACCCGCAACCGACTGGCTGTGTCCCTGATGTTCCTCGCCAACGGGTTCCTGGTTGGAAGCTGGGCACCCAAGATCCCCGAATTCGCAGCGCGGCTGAGCCTTGATGAAAGCGAATTGGGGTTGATGATTCTGGCATTCGGCGTCGGCTCGCTCTGCGCCATGGCGCTGGTCGGCGCAGCGATCTCACGGGTCGGCTCCTGCCGGGTTGTACGGCTCACGGCGGTGTTGGCCGTGCCGAGCCTGTTGCTGGTGACGCTGGCGCCGGTCATCTGGTCCGCCGCGGTCGCGCTGTTCATCCTGGGCGGCGTGGTTGGCGGCATGGATGTGGCAATGAACGCCAACGCCGTCGAGGTCGAAAAACACGAACGACGCGCCATCATGTCATCCTGCCATGGTTTCTGGAGCCTGGGCGGCGTGTTCGGTGCGGCGCTTGGAGGTGTGATCATCGCCGGATACGGCACTTTCGTGCACGCGCTGGCGGTAACCGCACTCGCCATGATGGCCGTCGCCATTGCCTGGCCGCGTCTTCTCGCCGATCCGCCGCCTGCGCATCAGCGGCCCTTGGGCGGTTCGCAATCTGCAGATCGTTCACAGGCATCGCGACGCGGGCTGATGTCGGTCGGCGCAACGGTATGGCTGACCGGCGTGATCTGCCTGTTCGCGATGACGCCGGAAGGCGCCATCCTAGATTGGGGCGCGCTCTATCTGCGCCAGGAACTGGGTGCCAGCCCGGCGCTCTCGGGGCTTGCCTTTGGCGCGTTTTCCGCCGCCATGGCGCTGATGCGTTTCTTGGGCGACATCGTGCGCGACCGCTTTGGCGCGGTTAACACCTTCCGGGTGTCGTCGGTCCTGGCGATCATCGGTCTCGGCGTGGCCGGGCTCGCATCCTCGCCGGAAGCGGCTATTGCCGGCTTCGCGCTGACCGGGTTAGGGCTGGCCAATATGGTGCCTATCGCCTTTTCGGCGGCTGGAAACCTTCCCGGCCTGCCGCAGGGTCTGGCGATTTCGGTAGTCACCTTCATGGGCTATTCCGGCATATTGGTTGCGCCGTCGGTCATCGGCTTCATCGCCGAACATACCGGCTTCGCGCTGATCTATCTGTCACTGCCAGTCCTGATTGTTGTGGCATTGGTATTTTCGCGCTTGACCCGCCACGCCGACATGACGCCGGGCTAAGTTGCTTCAGCCACCTATGAAGAGGCTCAAAACCGCTTCAGCCAGCCAAACCCCGCAAGCGGGGATCCAGCGGGCTTGCATTCTTAACCGACGAGGCCGCGACATCCGAACCGGTCAAGAAAACCATGCTCGGAAACAAATTGGTTATTTCAACTTTGCGGCCACACTTGCTAATGCATGGCCGTTCAAATGAATTCAGTTGAACAATAACGTGCTTACATTCGTTCAAGCAGTTGCAGCGCCGCGCCTCCGTTCGGAGGCGTTGGCGCTGTGGAACTGACCACATTCAGATTCAATGGAAAACCGATGTCCGCCGCTTGCAGCCCGACACACATCAGAGACCAGTCCTTCATCGGCAGTTTGCCTGGAACCAGTGCCACGGCCGCTGCCTGCACGGGCAACCAGACAAGGCGCGACCGGTCATGACCACGGAGGTTCTCCTGGCGCTAATCCCCGTTGTCCTGCTGATCGGATTTGGAAATCTGCTGCGCCAACGTGGCTTTCTCGACGATGCCTTTTGGCCGCAGGCAGAACGGTTGTGTTATTATGTTCTGCTGCCAAGCCTGTTCTTTCACGGCCTCGCGACCGCCCAGCTGGATGCCTTGCCGGTAGGCGACCTTGCGCTGACATTGATCCTTTCGACCTTGGTTGTTGCCGCTCTGGTTGTCGCCATGCGGCCCCTGCTCAACATAAGCGGTCCGGCCTTCACCTCGGTGTTTCAGGGCAGCGTGCGCTTCAACAACTATGTCGGGGTGACGCTGGCCGCAGGCCTGTTCGGAGCCGAGGGCATTGCGCTGGCCGCCATCTGCAATGCCGCCCTTGTCCCCACCGTCAACATTCTCTGCGTTCTGATCTTCGCCAAGCACGGATCGGCAAAATTGACCGGCATTGGCGTCCTCAAGCAGATCGGGGTCAACCCGCTGGTAGTCGCCTCGCTCAGCGGCATTGCCTTCCAGATGCTCGGGCTCGGCATTCCACCCGGGCTCGGGCCGGCAATGCGGACGCTGGGCGCCGCCGCGCTGCCACTGGGCCTGCTCTGCGTTGGCGCTGCCCTGAATTTCAGCACCGCACAGCAATGGCTCAAGCCTGTGGCTTTTTCCTCCGTTCTCAAGTTCATGGCGATGCCGACAGTCACTGCCATTGCGGCCATTCTGATCGGATTGAAGGGACCGGCCCTGACCACGGCGCTTTTGTTTCAGGTACTGCCGACAGCATCATCGGCCTATATCCTGTCACGGCAGCTTGGCGGCGACGCCCCGTTGATGGCCGGCATTACCGCAGCGCAGACGGTCATTGCTCTGGTCGCAATCCCGCTGGTGCTGATCGGCCTGACCACATGGCTCCCGCTCTGACCCTGTCAAAGACGAGAAAACAAGCCAACCCGCAACGCGGCAGCGCTGGCCAACAGAATCCAGCCGGACATGAATATCGACCTCAGATCGTTATGCCGCCATCAATATTGAGTATCTGGCCGTTGATGAAGCTGGCACTGTCGGAGGCCAAGAAGGCACAGACATCGGCGATCTCCGCCGGTGTCCCAAGCCGCCCCGCAGGCTGGCGATCCAGAAACACCTTCTCGGCAGCTTCCATACTACCGAGACTTTGCGCCAGTTCCGCCATCCGTTCCCGCAGCGACGGGCTGTCGACTGTGCCGGGACAGACCGCATTGAAACGGATGTTCTGCGCCAGGTAATCGGCCGCGCAGGCTTTTGTCAGGCCGATTACCCCGCCCTTGGCTGCCCCATAGGCCGCGCGCCGCGCAAAGCCCTTGGTCGACGAGGCCACCGAAGCGATGGTAATCACGCTGCCGCCGTGCTGTTTCATTCTCGGGATCGCCGCCCCGAGCACCACATAGGCGCTGTCGAGCGTGATCGACATGCTGCGTCGCCAGTCGGCCTCGCTGCATTCCTCGATCGTGCCCTGATGCACATAGCCCACGGCATGAACCAGAATGTCGATCCGGGAAAAAGGTGCCATCCATTCCCCCACAGCCCGCGCATCGGTGGCGTCCACCACCTTGGTCGACGCCACCGACAGATCAGCAAGCGTGGTGGCGTTGAGATCGCAGGCATGGACTTCTGCACCATCGGCCGCCAGCTTCTCGGCGATTGCCCGGCCAATGCCTTGCCCGGCAGCGGTAACCAGCGCCACCCGGCCCTTCAGCGGCTGGTTGCGATCAATGATTGTCACGGGGCATCCCCTTGGTCTTGACGATCCGCTGATATTTGACCGCAGGCTTGAGCACCATGCCCTTGTCGAACTGATCAACCATGCCGCGCTGGATTTCCTGCCACGGCGTCTGGTGATCCGGATAGGCAAAACCGCCTTCAGCTTCGAGCGCCGTGCGGCGGCGGGAGAGTTCTGCCTCGTCGACCAGCATGTTGGCGGTTCCGAGCTTGAGATCGACACGGATCCTGTCGCCGGTGCGCACCAGCGCCAGACCGCC
Source organism: Hoeflea sp. Naph1 (assembly GCF_046837775.1). Lineage (GTDB taxonomy): Bacteria > Pseudomonadota > Alphaproteobacteria > Rhizobiales > Rhizobiaceae > Hoeflea. The sequence continues at coordinate 238,082 of NZ_CP177286.1, forward strand.
CATTGCCGCGGCCTCCGGGCTGGCGTTGAGGATCGATGGCGAACCTGACGTACCCGATTGCCGTCCGTCGCCTATGCAGGGCATGGCAGTGATGCCTTGCTGGATAAGTTCGGCGGGCGGCTGCATGTTGACCACTTCGGCGCCACCGGGATAGCCGATCGGGCCAACACCACGGATCACCAGGATGCAGCTAGGATCGATTTCGAGCGCCGGGTCCTCGATCCTGTCGTGATAGTCCTCCGGACCCTCAAACACGATGGCCCGGCCTTCGAAGGCTTCGGGATCATCAGGGTTGGACAGGTAGCGCGTACGGAACTCCTCGGAGATCACACTGGTCTTCATGATCGCGGTGTCAAACAGATTGCCCTTCAGCGCCAGGAAGCCTGCGTCCTGCATCACCGGCTGGCCATAGGGGCGGATTACCTCATGGTCAGAAACGGAGGCATTTGCATAGGCTTCCGCAACTGTCTCGCCTGTCACGGTGATGGCGTCGGGATGCGGCAACACGCCAGCCTTGAGCAGTTCGGAGATGACGCCCGGCACACCGCCGGCACGGTGGAAATCTTCGCCCAGATATTGCCCGGCCGGCTGCATGTCGACCAGCAACGGAATCTCGTGGCCAAGCCGCTGCCAGTCTTCATTGGTCAGTTCCAGCCCCAGATGCCGCGCCACCCCAACCAGGTGGATCGGCGCATTGGTGGAGCCGCCGATCGCCGAATTGACGACAATGGCGTTCTCGAAGGCCTTCTGCGTCATGACGTCGGAAGGCTTGCGGTCGGCATGCACCATCTCGACGATGCGACGGCCGGTCTCATAGGACATCTGGCCGCGTTCGCGGTAGGGTGCAGGGATTGCCGCCGAGCCGGCAAGCTGCATGCCCAGCGCCTCGGCCAGCGAATTCATGGTGCTCGCCGTGCCCATGGTGTTGCAGAAGCCGACCGACGGCGCCGAAGCCGCGGCGATGTTCATGAATTCCTCGTAATCGATCCGACCGGCGGCCAAGTCCTGTCGTGCCGCCCAGATCGCGGTGCCTGACCCCGCCCGCTTGCCATTGTGCCAGCCATTGAGCATCGGCCCTACCGACAGCGCGATGGCGGGAATGTCGACGGTGGCAGCCGCCATCAGCAGCGCCGGCGTGGTCTTGTCGCAGCCGATCGTCAGCACCACACCATCGAGCGGATAGCCATAAAGCGTCTCGACCAGGCCGAGATAGGCAAGGTTGCGGTCAAGCATCGCCGTCGGCCGCTTGCCGGTCTCCTGGATCGGGTGCACCGGGAATTCGAAGCAGATACCGCCGGACGCAACAATACCGTCGCGCACCCGCTTGGCGAGTTCCAGATGATGCCGGTTGCACGGCGACAGGTCCGAGCCGGTCTGGGCGATGCCGATGATCGGTTTGCCGGACTGCAACTCTTCGCGGGTAATGCCGTAATTTAGATAGCGCTCGATATAGAGAGCCGTCATTCCCGGATTTTCGGGGTTGTCAAACCAGCGTTGCGAACGGAGTTTCATCGGTATGTCCCTAATATGATGCTCGGCCGCCAGAGAGATCGAAAGCCGCGCCTTTGTCAAAGAATCTTCATCGAAGAGCATCCACATTATCACGCTGGCGAATTCGTCAATGCAAAAAAGACCGTCTCCCGCGATCCTGAAATCTTGACCTCGCCACAGCAATCAACTAAAGCCGCGCCTGGCTGCAGACGCCTGCCTCCCGCAGACTCGAAACGAGTTTTGGTGAAGTTCTGTGCGAGATCCTTTCTCTGTAAACCTCTCCGCGTCTCGCGCGGATGGCAATGCGGGACCCATCCACCACGGCGAGACTCGCGCATGAGGAATGCAGTGAGATGTCCGATCCTTCCCGTAATCCGTTTCTCGACGGGCCCCTGCCCGCAATCTTTGTCAAAACCGCGCTTCCCATTATCTTCGTGATGGGCATGAACGGTCTTCTGACCGTCGCCGACGCCCTGTTTCTTGGCCACTATGTCGGTGACACAGCACTTGCCGCAGTCACCGTGGTGTTTCCGCTCTACATGCTGATCGTCGCCTTCGCCACGATGGTCGCCAGCGGCATGGCCAGCCTGCTGGCCCGGCATCTGGGCGGCAAGCAACTGGATGCGGCCCAACAGGTTTTTGCCAGCGCCCATTGGCTGGCGCTTGCCGCCGGCGCAGTTTTGATTGCCCTCTACGCCTTGTTTGGCGGGCCGATCATCGCTCTCGCCGCCGGCGGAAACCAGGATCTTGCCGCGCTAGCCGCGAGCTATCTGCAGGTTCTTGTCCTCTTTTCACCACTGCTATTCCTATTGTCGGTCCAGTCCGATGCCCTGCGCAGCGAAGGCCACGTCGGCTTCATGGCGGCGGCAAGCCTTACAGTTTCGCTCAGCAACATCGGCTTCAATTATCTGCTGATTGGGTTATCTGATTTCGGCGTCCCCGGATCGGCCTACGGCACGGTGCTGGCACAGGCTTTGGCGCTCATTATCATCCTGACTTATCGTAGCCGGGGCCAAACTTTACTGCGCCCGGCTTCGGTGTTGCTGCACGTCACCACCTCCGGATGGGGCAAAATGCTCGCGCTCGGCGCGCCGCAGGGTCTGAATTTCGTCGGCATCGCGCTCGTATCCTCGGCCATCCTGCTGGCCCTGCAACTGGCCAATACGCCCCATTATGCAGCCACCGTCACCGCCTATGGCATTGTCACCCGGGTTCTCACCTTCGCCATCCTGCCGGTTCTCGGCCTGTCGCAGGCAATGCAGACCGTTACTGGCAACAATTATGGCGCCGGGTTGTGGCGGCGCACCAACGCCAGTCTCTTACTCGCCCTCGGGATTGCACTGCTGTTCTGCATGGCGGTTCAGGCCGCCTCGACGATATTCGCGGGGGCCATCGGCGCGGCCTTCGTCAGCGATCCGCAGGTCGTGACCGAGGTTGTGGCAATCATGCCGGCAATGGTGACGCTCTATTTTCTGTCAGGACCGCACATCATGCTCGCCGCTCATTTCCAGGCGATCGGCGATGCCCCGCGCGCTGCCATTCTCGGGTTGTTCAAGCCCTATCTGTTCATGTTGCCACTGGTCTTTGCCCTGCCGCATTTTTTCAATGCCCAAGCGATCTGGTGGGCAACACCCGCTGCGGAGGCGATGCTGGCCGTCGTGGCCATGCTGGTGCTATGGCAGAGAGCGCGGCGCCGCACCCTTCGCCGGGGTCTGTTTACCGGGACTGGACAAGGCGTCGCATGAGCACAGCGTCCCGCCAGTCCGCATTGACAACCGCTTTCAGGCTGGCTATCGCGCCACCGGTTTAGCCAGATGGTTTTGACAGGGGCCTGTGTTTGCGACGAGGATGGCCCGCGGCTGTCCGGCTGGAATCACTGTTGATGCAAAACGGATCCGGAACGCACGAGGAGATCATTCATGGCTATTGAAAACCGGTCGCCGAGGCTCGCCATTCTCATCGACGCCGACAACACGTCCGCCAAGATCGCCGACGGCCTGTTCGAGGAGGTCGCCAAGATCGGCGAAGCCAGTGTCCGGCGGATCTACGGTGATTTCTCCAGCACGCGCTCGAAAGGCTGGACCGAGGTGCTTGCGCGCCACGCAATCATTCCCCAGCAGCAATTCGCCTACACCACCGGCAAGAACGCCTCCGACATCACCCTGGTGATCGACGCCATGGATCTTTTACACAGCGGTCGCTTCGATGGTTTCTGCCTGGTGTCATCCGACAGCGATTTCACCCGGCTCGCCTCCCGTATCCGTGAGCAGGGCGTCGATGTCTTCGGTTTCGGCGAACAAAAGACGCCCGAGAGTTTCCGGCAGGCCTGCCGGCGCTTCATCTACACCGAGAACCTGCTGCCCGCGCCCGCATCAAACGGCAACGACGCCTCCGAGGAATCCAAACCGCTGCAGCAGCCCAGCGCCGCAACACCGGTCTTGCGAAAAGTCATCGCACAGATGGAAAGTGAGGACGGCTGGGTGCCACTCGGCGCTCTGGGGACCCAATTGGCCAACCTCTCGTCCGATTTCGACCCCCGCACCTACGGCTTTCGCAAGCTCAGCGATCTCGTCCGCAAGACCGGCGCCTTCGAGCTCGACCAAGTCGATGGAAAATCACTGCGCATCCGGATCAAGCCCACACGTCGGAAAAAAGACGACACCTGATCGCCTTGGGTTTTACGGGGCCCGAAACGATCCTGAGCGAGTGGCTTGATTTGCCGATGGGAAATCATGAGCCGTCCGCGCCTGTCCACAACCACGCCAGATGGGTTTTGGTATTATCCTGCCAGATGTCTGCAGTCACTGCCTTCTTGATGCCAAGAACAGGCTGACCGTGCCGACGATCCAGGGCAAAGCCGCCAGAATCAGGAAATCCACATCCCAATAATCTTGCAGGCGCACACTGCAGCCGGGAGAATTGGCTTTAAACGCGCATGCCAGGCCAACAATATAGGCCCAGCCGATAATCGGGCCGAGGAAAGTTGCGGCGGCAACGACGTAGAGAAATATTTTCATCGGCAGATCATAGGTTTGACTGCCGCGTGTGACCAGCCTGTCGCCAGTCGTATCCGGCAAATCATTTTGAGATTCGGCGGCACGGTCCTGAGCCGTTTACGCGCATGTTGGGAGCACCTTGGGCTGCCGATAGGTGTGACGTTCAGGCCGAGTTGCGCACCTGATCCGTATCGGTAGCCGGCGTGCTGACCTTGCCGTTGAACGACCGGAGCAATGTGGTGATGGCCTCGCCATCGACCGGGCGGGCATAGTAATAGCCCTGCGCCAGCGGGCAGCCGATCTCCAGCAGACGGGTTGCCTGTTCGGCGGTTTCAATCCCTTCGGCAATAATGCCGATCTGCATTTTCTGCGCCATGCTGATCAACGCCTCGACGATCGCACTACAGATCGCATCCGTGAGCAGGTGGTCGACAAAGGACTTGTCGATCTTGATGTAGTCGAGCGGAAAATCCCTGAGGTGGCTGAGCGAGGCGAAGCCGGTGCCAAAATCATCAAGCGCGACCTGCATGCCTTGCGCGCGCAAACGGGCAACCTGGCTGGCCACTTCCTGATCCATCAAGACATTCTCCGTGACTTCAATCTGGAGAAAGTTCTGCGGCACGTTATGCGCCTCGAACGGCGCGCGCAGACGTTGCTCGAGATTGCCGCGCTGGAAGTCGATGGTCGACAGGTTGACCGCGACATGGCCCAGTTCCAGCCCCTCGTCGATCCAGCCGCGCATGGCGCTGGCAATCTGTTCCAGCATGCAACTGGTCAGGCGAAAGGCATTCTTGGAATCGGTCAGTCCCATGGCAAAGGCACCGGCGCTGATGACCTCCCCCTCATGGGTACGAATACGGGCAAGGGCCTCAACACCGACGATTTTGGCGGTGCGCATGCAGATGACCGGTTGAAAATGGGCAAAGACGCGGTCTTCATCCAGTGCCTTGTCCAACAACGCAATCTGTTCGGAGCGGCACTGGATTGAAGTGCGCAGGCCGGGATGGAAATGGATATATTCGCCTCGGGCGGTCTGCTTGGCATGATAGAGTGCCAGATCGGCGTTCTGGCGCAGCGCATCGGCGCTGGTGCCGTCCTTATTGCTGAGAACGCCACCGATGGTGATCTGCAACAGGATCGTATTGCCATCATGTTCGTAAGCGAGCTCCATCTGGCTCAGCAACCGTCCAGCCAGTTCAGCCATGTTTTCGGCGTCGTTGCAGTCGGGACATATAACAGCAAACTCGTCGCCGCCAAGCCGATAAGCATCAATGCCTGCACCGACATTGGCAAGCCGCCGGGCGACTTCGCAGATCAGCGCATCTCCGACCGAATGGCCCATGCGGTCGTTGACCTGTTTGAGATTGTCGATATCGAGCAACAACAGGCCGAAACTCCGCGTCGGAAGAGTCATGTTCTGGGCGATGATTTCATCGAAAGCATAGCGGTTGAACAGGCCGGTCATCTGGTCGTGATAGGCCAGATGCTGCAAGCGGCGGCTGACCTCGGCCCGCTCCATGGCGATGGAACAGAGATGGACGCAGGTATCAACGAGTTGGCGCTCGACGTCGCTCGGCCCGCGGGATTCACGATAGTAGAACGCAAAAGTGCCCACCACCCGGCCCTCGGGTGATCTGATCGGGCTGGACCAACAGGCCTTCAACCCCTGCGGAAGGGCAAGATCCTGATAATCCTTCCAACGAAAGTCGGTGGCGATATCGGTAACTTCAACCGGGATGCCGAAAAAGGCGGCAGTGCCGCAGGACCCCACTTCCGGGCCGATGGAACATCCATCGAGCGCTTCGCCATAAGGCGCAGGGAGACTGGGACCGGCGACCGGATGGATCAAGCCGCCCGCATCAATTGAAGCGATTGTGCAATTGGCGCCAGGGGCGAGCGCCTCGGCGCGTCGGCACAAGGTGTCAGCGACCTCGGAAAAAGGCACGCCTGTGGCCACGGCCTCAAGTATCTCGTTCTGCAGTGCTGACAGTTCGGACTTGCGTCTGGCTTGCATGGACTATTCCTTCACGTGCAACCTCACAACAACAGCAGAAACCGATGTCTATATTCTTTATGGAAATCTAAATGGCGTGTTTTAGGGCCAATTTCGCAAAGAAGACTTCACAGTGGTTAACTGTTTGCATGCAAAACGGCACGAGAGCAGATCGGCTTTGCGCTTGATAGGGTAGCTACCCCAGCAAACAGTAGCCCGAAGACGCAACGCGCAATTCATCGCTGATGAAGAAGATGATGCAACCAGAAATCCGCCGGGCAATAGCCGTGCGAAAGCGGGAGACCTCGCTCAATCGGCACTGTTTGCTTCCCCGATAGCCACATCAAATCGCCCATACCAATATCCCTCGGGCACCGGAGATCAGTTTGAAACCGGTGCCGCAAGCAGATCAAGCGGGAACGAAGTCAATCCAGCGTCATTCCCGCTTTGAGAAATAATGCGTTATATTCGAGACTGCAGATTTAATCTGTTATTAATCGAAATACAATAAATTAATAAATTGTAAATATCAAAATATATTGGAGATGCACATTTCTCCAACTTGGATTAAAACCAGAACAAGGAAGATATACATCTGCAAGCACAATAAAATTGAACGAGATATGTGCGTATAGATGACCTTCACCGGAAAGCTCGTTGAAGCAATTGCGTCTGATTTCGCGCGAAAATCCCCCGATGATCACGAACGCCTCCAACATGAGAGATATTGATTTGTTGAACGTTGTATCTCCGATGAGTGGATTAGAGCCCGGCATTTCCGTTCCGGTGGAAACCCTATTCAGCAATGCGTCGCGACCTTCAGTGCATGTCATCGGCGGCGGCGAGTTTCTCGACTCTATAACCGCCATTCTGGGGCCAATGAGCTACATCCCCGCGCCTGTCGAAACCTCAACCCAGCACACTGTGGCTGAAGAGGCCGGCACTGGCACAATCGTGGTAATCGATGGCGAACTTCCCGACGCGCTCGAGATCTGCCAGGCAATGGACGAACTCGTTCCCAAGATACTGATCTCGCCGGAAACCACATTTTCGTTTCGCGCCAAATGTGCCCAGGCGAATGTAACGACCGTGATGAGCGCGCCGATCGATCAGGCCGAATTCATCAACTGGCTGGAGCATTTCGGCGGCCAATTGAGCAGTCAGCCCGCGTCGATCCTGCTGGTCGACGACGACCCGCTGGCGTCGGAAGTTTATGCCGAGATGCTGCGCGCCAACGGCATGACCGTTTCGGTCCTCAATGACCCATTCGATATCATCACGTCGATGGAGCGATCCTTTTTCGATCTCGTCATCATGGATCTTCAAATGCCCGGGACCGATGGCATCGAAATTGCCAAGATCATCCGTCAGCATCAAAACCACCTCTCGATCCCGATCGTGTTCTTGTCTTCAGAGGAAGACAAGCAGGTCCAGATGAAGGCACGGCAATTCGGCGGAGATGATTTCATTTCCAAACGGGCTGACCTAGATGCGCTCGTCGCCCTGATCCATCTGCGGGTACAGCGAGCCCGCGTTCTGCGCAACTTGATCGAGCGCGATGGCTTGACCGGATTGCTCAATCACCGTCGCTTCAAGGAGCGTGTCGGCCACGAGATGTCGCGCTACCATCGCACCAAACTGCAATTCTGCATCGCCATGATTGATGTCGATCACTTCAAGAAGGTCAACGACACCTGGGGGCACCCTGTTGGCGACAAGGTCCTGTCGATTCTGGCGCGGGCGCTGGTCGGCTGGGTCCGCAAGACCGATGTAGTCGGCCGCTATGGCGGTGAAGAATTCGCGGTTCTGCTGCTCGACACATCGCCGGACATGATCTTCGAGGTGATGGAAAATTTCCGCAAGCACTTTGCCAAGATGGCTTTCGACGGTCTCGGCGAACCGTTCTCGCTGACCATCAGCATCGGTGTTGCCGGGTGCACTGCGGACGGCGACAGCGCCACTCTCTTTGCCCAGGCAGACAAGGCACTTTACCTGGCCAAGAGCAATGGTCGCGACCAGGTTGTCATCGCCAAACCGGAGACATTGGCCGAATGCGACAAGACCGCCACTGCAGGTGCGGGCAAGACTTGATGGGGCAGCGGAAAGACGCCACTCATCGCGTGTCACGTGGAACTGTTTGCCTTCAGGCTTTCTTGCTCCACAGGATTGGACCAGACAAATGAATGTCACCTACGACAAATCTGCCGGAAACTCAGAAATCACGCTCAATGGCCGTTCGGTCTGCATCGTCGATGATGACAGTCTGTACCGGGGGTATCTTTCTGCGCTGCTCGGACAGGCACATATCAGAACGTTGGAAGCCAGCGACAGTTTCACCCTGGTCCAGGTCCTGGAAAAGGAGATGCCCGACTGCATTCTCCTCGATTACAATCTCGACGCAGAGAACGGTTTCCGGCTGCACGAACAACTCAAGCTTCGCTTCCCCCACCTTGCACCGGTGGTCATGCTGTCAGCGGATGAATCCCAACGCACCGCAATCAAGGCTTTCCGCATGGGGTTTTATGATTTCCTGCCGAAGCGAAACCTGCGGCTTGAAGAAATCACCGCCATCATCCAGAAAACCATCATCCGCCACGACAGCGAAACCGCGCGTCATGATGAGGTTTCAGCGCTTCGCAAAAACGCGATGTTCGATGATCTGACAGGCATGTATTGCCGCGATGAACTCGACACCAAACTGGCCCATGTTGAGAAATCGGCCGACAAACTGCGGACGAAATTCGCGATCTTCTCGATTTGCCTGGCCGACTACCAGACAATCGGCACCAATTACGGCATCGCCAATGCCGATGAAATTCTTCGCAGTTTTGCCGGCAAAATCCGGACGACCATCAGAACGGATGATTTCTGCGGTCGATTTGACGAAGACAGCTTCCGCTATGTCATGGACAGGAATGCTTCCGAGGCCAACATCATCGAGTGTCAGCGGCGCCTGACCGAGAAATTGACCTTTTCCCACCACCTCAAATCGGTGGAACTGAAGATCTCACCCTTGATCGGGGTTTCGATCTCCAGTGATCACAATGATCTCGCGCAGATGATGCAGTCGCTGGCGGAACAGCAACAGCAGCAACTCGACGCATTGCGCGCAGAAAGCGGCCCCAACGGCTGGAGTGCCCTGCCTGACGGAACCTCGCCAGCCAGTACCGGCGTTGCCGAGGCCAAGGAGCGGCGGAAATCGGTTCGCATGCGGACCCTGAAACCTGCCTTCATCGCGCTTGAAGAATGGTCGTCAAAAATCAATTGCACCGTTCGCAACATTTCCGAAGGCGGCGCGCGTATCCGGTTGGATCAGCCCTTGGCGCTGCCTGAATATTTTCTGCTCAAGATCACCAGCTCGGGGCCACTCAGACGGGTCCGCAAATGCTGGCACATCAATGATGAAATCGGCGTCGAGTTCTGTGACGAACCGAGTTAGAACAGCTTCAGTCCCTGCCGCGTCCGGCAGATGTGGCGCGGCAATAAATATGATCGGCGAACCTGACGTCCGGCGATCTCCAAGACAGGGAATTCCAACCGATGGTCAGCCAATCGAAAGGCATCTCCAACCTGGATCAGTTGCCGGATGAGGCACAGAGCCGGATTGCTAAATTGCGCCTTCTGTTTGTGGCGCGATGCCAGGAAAATCTGGATCAGATAAGGCAGGTACTGGACAAACGGACGGCGGCCGATGGGCCGGCGACGCAGGACCCCGAACTCATCAAACTGGCCCATTCCCTGGCCGGCGCATCGGCAATATTCGGATACCAGGAGCTGGGCCTCGCTGCGTCCAGGGTTGATTCGATGCTGCGCCGGGACAAGTACCCCGATGCGGATTTTGCCTTGGCGATCAATGCGTTGATTGACCAGCTCTCAGCGCTCGGCTGAAAACAACAAACTGCCCCATTTGTCCAGATACCGGTTTATCGCCGGCAACAGGGATCACGTGCTGACGCCTCTGCCTGCGCATCAGGGACAGCGCCAGTCGGGCTCATCACGCATGAATGAGCTCAAAGTGCTGCAGTGCGCACCATACTGGTCTTCGGCCAATTGAACGCTGGAGACTGGCGGTCTGTTTCAGCCTTTGACCCGTGCAAACAACTCCCTTGCCTGCATGGCCAAGGTCATCGGATCAAACGGTTTGGAAATCACCCCAGCCGCACCCAAAGCCATGAATGTTTCGACATCTTCCGGCTGGGTTCTGGCCGTTATGAAGACCACCGGAATGGACCCGTGAACCTCGTCTTGCCGTAGATGCACCAATGTCTCCGGGCCGTCCATGCCCGGCATCATGACATCAAGCAAAATCAGGTCCGGCAGCCACTCCTCAACGACGGCCAGCGCCGCTGAACCTGACGCCGCGATCCTCAGCTCAATACCGGGATCAAGCTCGAGCGCCATTCCGGCAATTTCGCGGATGTCATCTTCATCATCCACGTACAGTATTTTCATCGGTTCAGTCATGGCTAGCTTTCGTACTCACGCGCATATTGGTCTTTCATGGAAATTCGGCACACATGCCGCGCCCGATGATCAGGTACACCGGGCACTCAGGGGCGGTATTCTTATACCTCGCCTCGAAACCTTGTTTGGCAACCCGTCACCTCGCGACCAGGCTTTGTATTTTCTTGACGATCTTCGCCTCCGAGGCCCGCGATTTTACCATGACCGAGGCGACCGACCGCTTGACGTCGTCGGATACTTCCGAGGCCGACAGGATCATCACCGGAATCGGCAGCTCACCCAGGCTGGTCAAAGTGTCGAGAAACTCGAGCCCCGACCCGTCCGGCAACCCAAGGTCAAGCACGATCAAATCGAAGCGATTGGAGTGCAACAATACTTCAGCGCTTTTCAAGGTCGTGGCCGTAACAACGGTGACGGAGCCATTCAGATAGGTTGCCAGCACCCGGCTCAGATCCTCGTCATCCTCGATATGGAGCAGGGTCGGCACATCCCGCTGACGGTAATGAAGTAGCAAGTGCTGGCCATCGTCCGGCTCACTCTTCTCCGCTAGAACGTCCTCTACAGGCAACGGGAAGTCGACCCAGAAAGTGGTGCCGCGGCCGGTTTCGGTCTCGAAGCCGATTGTTCCACCCATTCTTTCAACAATCTGCTTGCTGATGTGCAGGCCAAGCCCGCTGCCGCCCTTCACCCGTGTCGTGGAGGAATCACTTTGCAGGAATTTTCCAAATATCTGCGGACGGAATTCTTCCGGAATCCCTTCGCCGTAATCCTTGACCACAACCCGGGCCTGTTCACCGTTTCGGTGGGCCGAAACCTCGACCTGGCCACCCCTGTTGGAAAACTTGGCAGCATTGGAGAGAAGGTTTGACATCACCTGCGCAAACCGCTCCGGATCAACATTGATTGCCAGATCCGGATCGATCCCGACGTTTTTGATGGTCACGTTTAGCTTTTCCGCATAAGGCTGGTTAACCTCAACCGCCTGGGTGAGCAACGGCGCTACTTCTTCCGATTTCATCTCGAACCGCATCTGCCCCGATGCGATCTTGTCGATATCGAGAATATCATTGATCAGCAGCGTCAAGCGCTCGCAGTTCTTGTGGGCGATATCAATCAGGCGGATGGCCTTGTCCGGCAATTCCTTTGACATCGCCCCCATGACCAAGCCAAGCGCGCCGCGGATCGATGTCAGCGGGGTCCGCAATTCGTGGCTGACGATGGATATGAAATCTGATTTCAGGCGTTCGATTTCCCGTCGCTTGGTCAGATCCATGATGACGCCCAGATACCCCGTGGTTTGATGGGCATCATTGCGCAAGGCGGTTCCGGTCATGAGGACCGGAAACCGCTGTCCATCCCGATGAATGAAGGTCCATTCGTTTTCATCGATACCGTTGGCATCGACATTCCGTGTGAAGGTCTCGAAACCCGGACTGACCAATGAGCCTAGCTCGGTGGTGAGAACGCGCGCTCTCTCCTCGATTTCAGTTGGATCGTGCCACAATGCCGGCGTTTGCTTGCCAACGATTTCTTCGGCCGAATAACCCAGTGCCGTTTCAGCCGCCTCGTTGAAGACCATCACCTTGCCCTCAAGATCCGTGGCGATGATCATGTATTCCGTACTGGCCATGACGGCTGATTTGAGTGCGTTGGACTCGCTCAGCGCCCGGGCTGCAGCAACGGCTTCACTGGTATCCCGCAACGTGCTGACCAGCATGCGCTTACCATCGAGATGCATCTCGTTGACGGAGAGATCCATGGGGAAGATCGATCCGTTCATGCGCCGTGCGGAAACTTGCTGCCCGCTGCCGATAGCCAGTCCCTCACCGGTCTTCAGGTAATGGCTGATGTAGTCATCGTCAGGCGGCAACAACATATTGACGTGCTTGCCGACCACTTCACCCCGCGCATAGCCAAAGATACGCAGCCCGGCCGGGTTGATCGATTCAATCATACCCTCCGGACCAATGGTCAGGACGCCGTCCAGTACAGTGTTCATCACCGTCAGGTTTCGGGTTGATTCCTGCTTGATGCGTTCGCTGGACTGTTCCAGATCAGCAGTCTTCAGCCGCGACAGAAGCGTCATATGTGCCGTGATGGCGGTCAGGATCGAGATAAGCAGGCCGGCGATCAAAGCTACGTCAGGCAACAGGGTTTGCTGCGATTTGAGGAACCCTGTTGTCGGAATGATCTGGATCGACCACAGCTTGTCGGGGATTTGTATCGTGCTTTCAAGCGACCAGGGCAAGGCGACAGACTGGGTCAGATTGCCAAACTGAAGTTGCGCATCGCCGTCATAGGTAATCAGGAACTGGTAGCGGTCGAGTGTTTCAGGCAGGATCTCGCTGCTGAAGAACTCGCTCACCGAGAATACCGAGGCAAGATAACCCTCCGAGAGGCCCTGCTTGTTGAGCGGAAAATAGGCAATGAAAGCCTGATCTTTGCCCGCCAACTTGATCGGAGGACTGATCTTGGGAATGTCCTGCAAGACCGCCATCTGCGCCAAACTAGCTTGCGGCTCCTGTTGGATGGCGTCTACCCAGACCAGCCGGTCATTTTTTGTCGATTGTTGCGTATTCAGCATCTGTCCCTTTGCATTGACCCATGCAAGAGCTCTCAAGCCCGCGAGATGGTCTATGTAATTGCGCGCATCCACTTCCCATAGATGCGCCGGGCGATCGGGATCGGTTTCCATTCGCGCGGCCATGCGTTTCAAGGCCAACAGCTTGCCTTCGGTTTCCGCGGTGATGAGCAAATCGATCTTGCTGATTTCACTTGAGATCATGGCCTTGAGATGGGCCACTTCCTTGTCATTGAGAGCCCGATACAGCGACACCGATCCCACCGCCAAAACGGCAAACACGAAGGCGGGCAGCAACAGCGCTTTGCTGCCGTAGGTTCTTTCCGCCGACCCTGTCAGACGTGAGCTGGTCACAAACAGGAACAAACCAGACAGGAAGGTGATCAACAGGCCGCCGGACAGGATCAGAATGGGGTTGTTGCTGTGCCAGTTCCCCTCAAACCCGAGCGTGCTTTCCCACACGATCAGCCATTCCTGCTGCATGATTTCAATGTTTTCCCGCTTGGAAAAAGCGGGCGTATGACCGTCCGTGCGGGCCTTGTTGCTTTCGTAGATCAGGGCCGCAGCATTTTCCCGTCCATCATCATAGACCCGCAAACTGACGGTGTTTCCCTGGCTTTTGGTCAGATCCCGCATGAAATTCTTGGCTATGAATGGCGCATAGATCCAGCCATCGAACAGGGCCCATTTTTCAACCGATGATCTTGGCTGAAACCCATCCCGATACATCGGATACAACAGCAGGAAGCCGGGGGTTTTCTCCTCGTCCTGGACCAGGATGACGCGTTTGGTGATGGCCGGTTTTCCGGTCATTTTCGACAGATCGGCGGCCTGCTTCCGGTTTTCTTCAAAGGCGATATTCAGCCCCAGGGCCTGCCGGTTGGTAGCTTCGGGCTCGATATAGGCGATGACGTAACGGGCATCTCCAGGCACGTCTGGATGTATCGCAAAGTTCCTGGCACCATCGGCCTGGGTCGTCCGCACGAACGGGTCTACCCCGCTCGGCGCCAGCGATGCGATCCATCCCAGGCCACTGATGCCGGGGAAATTTTTCTCAATATCGAGCACATCAACATAGCGATGCCACTCATGGCGGTTGATGGAATGCGACCCCTGGAAATAGGCGACCCCACCCAGAAGCGCATTCTCATAGGAATTTATCCGGCTCAGAAGCGCCTTTTTGCTCTCCAGCGCCATTGCTTCAAACTGGATTCTGCCATTCTCGTGGGCTGCCTCCGACGAGATTTTCCACGCGTAAAACGTCAGTCCCAGAGGAATGAGAAGCAGCAGCATTGCGGTGACTTGCAGATTGCCCAGCGCCTTGCCGCGCCAGGAAAGCCTCTGCGGACCTCCCGGGGCTATCAGCGCCAATGGCAAAAACACGATGATGCCGAAAATGCCCCCCGTCCACCATGTCACCCAACTATCCATAAGCTCGTCAGCGGGCGTGGCGCCGGAGAGGAACAAGGCGGAAACGCCAATTGTGGGCGCCACCAGACAAACGACCGGACCGACAGCAAAGAACAGCAGCAGCACGTCGCGGATATGGTTGAGACTTACAGGAAGACCGAGCAACCGCCTGACCAGCGCATACCCAGCCAAAGCCTGAATACTGGACCCCGCTGCTATCACCAGCGTGGTCAGCGCCTTTGCTTCGTCCAGGCCGGATTCACTCGAATAGGCGCCCGATATATAGCTGCCGAGCAGAATCGAACCGAGAAAGATGCCTGGCCACAAGCGCCAGCCAAAGAGGATCAACGCGCCAAGCGCTATTCCGGAAGGGGGCCAGATAAAGGTGGCATAGCCAGGCGGAACTGCCAGAGACAGGCCAAGCTGCCCCGAGCCAAAGTAGATACCGGCAACCAGAAGCATTTTTGCAAGAAACACGACATTTCGGTTTTGCATCATATTGGAATATTTACCCTGGCTCTTGTGTTCGCCAAGGTTTCCGGACCGAGACCGCTTTAGACTGGTGCTTTATTGTTAATGCTCCCTTAGTGCAGGGACCATATTAATCGCGCCAGAATTGGTACTGCACCAGCCTTTTCGATTTCAACGAAGGCTAGGCTCAGGCCGTCGCCAACTTGGCGGAAGCTTTGCCACCGGGCATCCCCGCTGGCGAGGTGCCCGAGTTTAAGGGTCGTCTCTGCGGCCATGACGGACGTCGCCATCAATACCCAGCCAGGCTATCCCGCCATCGGCCGCCTCAAGGGGCTGGCCGAACTTCGGGGAATTATGACCGCTCTTTCTCATCCGTCGCTTGAGCGCATTGCGCCGGGAAATTCAACCTGACTGCAGAGCCAAGGCAACTGGTTTCACTTGACCAAATATCCCACCGAGGCGGTGCTTCCCGGCTACGCTCCGGCGCGGCACGCCTTGCGGGATTGTGCATCTGGGTACTCCCGAGCGTTTGCGCATGGATCCAGAGCAAGCGGATCGCACTGCGGCCCGCATCACCATCGAATTCTTGCGAAACTGAAGCAATCACATCTCCCTCGAACTCCTCAGATCCTTTCTGGAGTTAGCCCTCCTGCAATTGCCATCGACTGTGGTTCTGAACCATAACCCCAAGATATTAACGGTGCTTTCTCATCGAGCAATTTGGATTAGACTTAATGCGGTGTTAAATTTTCAAGTCCAAATCTTCTCCAACTGGAGGAGATACCAATGGACGTTCTCAAAGCTTTTGTCATTATCAGCGCCACATCGGCGATGATATCACCGGTTTTCGCTGAGCCGGCCAAGCCTAATATCCGGAGTCTGATCACACCTTCGGTGGTTCAAGACATGCGGCAGTGGATTGAAACCGATATCGTCCGCATTTCGGTCGATGCTCAAAACGACCGCCTGCAAAAGCTTGACCAGGGCGAGATCGATGCACTGGACGAGCAATGGCGTGCGGAACGCGAAAGCGACGACAAGCCGCTGATTGCAGCGACACTGTCAAATCCGCTCTCTGTTTACCTCGCCCGTTTGCAGGGCAAGTCTCTCGGCCTTTATGCCGAAATCTTCGTGATGGATCAAAACGGCCTGAATGTCGGCCAGAGCTCGATCACCAGCGATTTCTGGCAGGGCGACGAAGCCAAATTCCAGAAGACTTATGACATTTCCGGCGATGCACTCTTCATTGGCGAACCCGAATGGGACGATGAAGCCAGGATCTGGCGCGGGCAGGTGAGCTTCACTCTGACCGAGGCAGACAGCGACGCGTCGATTGGCGCTGTCACAATGGAAGTCAACCTGACCGAACTGCAACGGCGCTCCGCGCCCGATGCATGATGCAATGAAATCACATCGTGTCGTGACCGTCCCCAGGACCCAAGCCGCGACCGCCGAGAGACAACAGGACGCTTATCATGCTCAAGAACATATCTGTTAGTGCCAAGGGGTTTGCCGCATTCGCAATACTCGCTGTCATTGCGATCGGTGCCTCCAGCTTCATCTACGCGCGGGCGCTGACGGCAACAGAGCTTGTTGAACACAGCCGGTCCATGGGACAGTTGCTGAACGAAACGTCGGAGCTCACCGACAACGTCAATAGGGCCAACCTTGCCTTGAAGAACTTTTTGCTGACCGGCAACCGCGATTTCGTCAAGACTTACCAGTCCGTTGGTGGCGAAATAGACACACAGATCGCGGCTCTTGAAACACTCTATTCCGAACATGCGTCGGAGCAGCTTTCGGCAATTGGCGAAGCCGCCGCCGTGATTGCCGACTGGCGTGTTTCCGTTGTCGACAGGCAGATCAAGCTGATGCGCGACCCGATGACGGTTGAACTGGCGCGAGCGCTGGAACTGACCGGCACCGGTGCCCGTCTTCTTGGCGATTTCGAAAGCAAGATAGATGCCGTCACAGCCACTGTTCAGAAGCAGGCTGACGCGGCTGGAGCCGATCAGATGTCGGCGCTCTCGGCCGTTGAATTCATCAGCCTGGGCGCCTCGCTCTTGGTAGCAATAGTTGCCGCCTTGATGGGGCTGCTGAACTTCCAGCTCGTCTCTCGCCCGTTGGGGCGGCTTGCCGACATCACTGCAAGGCTCGCCAATGGCGAACTCGACGTGGTCATCGACAAGGGTGGCAAGGACGAGATCGGCAAAATGGCGGAATCCATGCAGATCTTCCGCGAAGCGGCAATCGCCAACCAGCGGTTGGAGACCGAGGCGGAGGAAAACCGCAAGCAGGCCGAAGCCGATCGCATTGAAGCCCAGGAGCGTGCTGAAGCCGATGCCGCGGCACGCCTCAAGGTTGCTACCTCCGGCCTTGCAGCCGGCCTCAAGAGGCTTGCATCCGGCGATCTCTCATTCCAGCTTGAAGAGGCATTCGCGCCGGACTTTGAAGCCCTGCGCCATGACTTCAACCAGTCGGTCAAGCAATTGGGCACGACCATGGCATCGATAACCGACAGCGTTTCGGTCATGGAAACCGGAACCCGCGAAATCGCCAACAGTACCGATGATCTGTCAAAGCGTACGGAACGTCAGGCCGCAGCGCTTGAAGAAACCGCAGCCGCTGTTGAGGAAATCACGGCCAATGTGGTCAATTCGACCAAGCGGACGGAAGAAGCCCGCGGCGTTGCTTCCCAGGCCAATACATCGGCCACGCAATCCTCCGAGGTTGTTGGCCAGGCCGAGGATGCAATGCGCCGGATCGAGGAGAGTTCGAAGCAGATTTCCAACATCATTGGCGTGATCGACGAGATTGCTTTCCAGACCAACCTGCTGGCACTCAATGCCGGGGTCGAGGCAGCGCGCGCCGGTGAAGCCGGCAAGGGCTTTGCAGTCGTCGCTCAGGAAGTGCGCGAACTTGCCCAACGCTCGGCAAAGGCCGCGAAGGAAATCAAGGAACTGATCGAGAACTCCTCCACGGAAGTTTCCGGCGGCGTGGATCTGGTTCGCAAGGCAAGTGAAGCCCTGCACACGATCGGCGGCTTTATCTCCGAGATCAACACCCACATGGATGCGATTGCTGTTTCAGCCAAGGAGCAGTCAACCGGGCTTTCCGAGGTCAATCAGGCCGTCAATTCGATGGACCAGACAACTCAGCAGAATGCCGCAATGGTGGAACAATCCAATGCTGCATCATCCGAGCTGGCCACCGAGGCCGCCAAGTTGCGCGAACTGATCTCGCAGTTCAGGATTGACGGAGCTGCCTCAGCGCAGTCTGCCGCCTTGCATGCAACCGCCCGGACCATGGCGGAAGTGTCCCGGCCCTCCCGCCCGGCAGCAAACTCTATCCATCCTCAGCGGCGCAGCCAGGGCAATGCGGCTGTTGCGCAGGAGAACTGGGAAGAATTCTAATGCCTGTCGCGCAAAATCATGAAGCGGTTTTGCGATAAAGACGACATGCATAAATCCGAGCTGTTACAGGGCCGCGCATCCATCAGGGTGCGCGGCTTCTTCATGAATTGGAGCGACCGCCCCATCATTCGCCATGCGGTTCAGCGATTGCCCGGCTGGCTGGTTTGCGCGCACAAATGGCGTATCGATGCTGGGTGGCACGCTCGATGCGCTTGAGAAATGGGAAGTTCTTTTTCTGTGCCCTGTGAATGGCGCGCATGTCGACGTCGATCACTATGTTTTCAAAGCCGGCCTGGGCCAATAGTGCTGCAACTGCGCTGGCGTGAGCACCGCGGGAGAAATAGACCCGCGACAGGATGCTGTGATGCGTCTCCGTCATCGCTGTTGATTGCGTGCTCCCGGGTCTGACTTTACGAAAGCGGGCGATGGTACGGGCAAGTGTATTGGCGAGCTTGGCCAGAAGCCCGGAATTGACGAAGTCGCCGTCGACAATCAGCACCTTTCCACCCGGCTTGAGCACGCGCAACCATTCTGAAAACGCAGCCTTGGGATCGACAAGCGTCCAGACCAGATGCCGGTTGATGATCACATCATAGCTGGCATCGGGCTCCATGGTGTTCTCGGCATCGCCCATCAGGAATCGCGCCGAACGCCCCTGCAACCTGGCCTTGGTGCGGGCGCGCTCCAGCATCGGCTCGGACCAGTCCATGCCCGTGACATCGAACCCCAGATCGTCCAGCAGATTTGATACCACGCCGGTACCCGAGGCGAGATCAAGCGCGCGTCGCCGCTCGCCGTGTCCGACATGCCGGAGGATCAGCTGGTGCCAGGCAGCACGTTCCGCGTCCGAAAAGATCTCGTGACCGGCCTGGCTGTCAAAGCTTTCAGCGCGCGATGACCAGTAGGCCTTGATTTCATCCCTCAGTTCAAAATTTTGCGACATGCCTGACGTGTCCACGGTCCAGTCTCCGGTTGCTCTGGAATCCTTCTAAAAGATAAAACTTGACTGCGAAAGTCATAATATAATAATTCGTTTTCAAGACAAGATTGCTGGAGACAACATGTTTATTTTCAAGAAGGTGGCATTCGCCGCCACGATTTCGCTCGCGCTTTTTTCCGCCGATTCCATCGCCGGTGAGACGGTCACGATCACCGACATCACCGGTCGCGAGGTGGAAGTCAGCGTACCGGTTGAGCGGGTCATCCTCGGTGAAGGACGGCAGATCTACTTTGTCGCCGCCCTTGATACCGAGGCCCCTTTCGAGCGCGTCGTCGGCTGGCGTGACGATTTCAAGAAGGCCGATCTCGACGGCTACAATGAATATCTTGAGACATTCCCGCAGATGGAAGGCATTCCGACTTTCGGCGGCATGAAGGACGGCACGTTCAACCTCGAGCAGGCCATTGAGTTGAACCCCGACGTCATCATCATGAACACCGAAGCCAAGTCGGCCACCCAGGAAAGCGGCTATATCGAAAAACTCGCCAAGGTCGGCATTCCCCTAGTTTATATCGATTTCCGTGAGAAGCCGATCGCCCACACCGACCAGTCGATGCGCATCATTGGCCAATTGTTCGGCAAGGTAGCCCGCGCCGAGGAATTCGTCGAATTCCGTCAGGAGCAGATGGCCAAGGTGACCGACGTGCTCGACAAGATCGAGGATCTGAAGAAGCCGCTGGTCTTCGTTGAGCGTGCCGGAGGTTACAGCGACGATTGCTGCATGTCGTTCGGCAACGAGAATTTCGGCAAGATGGTGGAAATGGCCGGCGGCAACAACATGGCCAAGGATATCATTCCCGGCACCTTTGGCACGGTGAATCCCGAGCAGATCATCGCTTCCGACCCGGACCAGATCATCATCACCGGTGCCAACTGGGAAAACTATGTCCCGAGCGGCAACTGGGTCGGCCTGGGCGCTGGCGCTGACAATGCCGAATCCGAGCGCAAGCTCAACGTGCTGATGCAGCGCCCGGCCTTCACCGGCGTCAAGGCGGTCAAGGACGGCAATGTGCACGGCATCTGGCACCAGTTCTACAATAGTCCCTACCAGTTCATCGCGGTTCAGCAATTGGCAAAGTGGCTGCATCCGGACCTGTTCAAGGATCTTGATCCGAGCCAGACATTCGCCGACCTGCACGAGAAGTTCCTGCCGGTGGAATACCGTCCGGGCTATTTCGCCTCGCTCAACCCGGCAAAGTGATGCCACGCTCCGGCGGCCCCGCCGCCGGAGTTTTCTGCTCGAACCGGATATTCCCATGACCATGGCCAGCGAAACCCTCTCCGACATCAGCGGCGGCAACCGTTACCGTGCGCTGGCGGCACGGCGAATCCTTCTGATCACCGGTCTGATTGCAGCACTGGTGGTCAGCGTCGCCACCGACATGGCGCTCGGTCCGGCGAGCTACAGCCTCAGCGAAGTTGTTACCGCCGTCCTGTGGCCCGCCGGCATCGATGTCCAGCTGCAGGTGGTGATCTGGGACATCCGCATGCCGATTGCAATGATGGCAGTGACTGTGGGCGCCTGCCTGTCGCTGGCCGGCGCGCAGATGCAGACCATTCTAGCCAACCCGCTGGCAAGCCCGTTTACTCTGGGGATTTCGGCTGCTGCCGGCTTTGGCGCAGCCCTCGGGCTGGTGGCGGGTGTCGCCATTTTTCCTGCCGCAGTGCAGTACATGGTGCCACTCAATGCCTTCTTCATGGCGATGCTGGCTTCGCTGTTCATCTACGGCGTCTCGACCATGCGCGGCGTCAATGTCGAAACCATCGTACTGCTCGGCATCGCACTGGTGTTTACTTTCAACGCGCTGCTGGCACTGCTGGAATATCTGGCGTCAGAACAGGCACTCGCCGCCGTCATCTTCTGGACCATGGGCAGCCTCACCAAGGCCACCTGGGCCAAGGTCTGGATCACCGGCGGCGTGCTCGCCATCTGCGCACCTTTGTTTGCGCGCAATGCCTGGGCGCTGACCGCCTTGCGGCTCGGCGACGACAAGGCGGCCAGCATGGGCGTCAACATTCGCCGGTTGCGGCTCGAGACGTTGCTGCTTGTCAGTCTTCTCGCCGCCATTCCTGTCGCTTTCGTCGGCACCATCGGTTTCATCGGCCTGGTCGGACCGCATATCGCCCGCATGCTGGTCGGTGAAGATCAGCGTTTTTATCTGCCTGCCTCGATGATCTGCGGTGCGCTGATGCTGTCTGTCACCTCGGTGGTCAGCAAGATGATCATTCCCGGCGCCATCCTGCCAATCGGCGTGATCACCGCATTGGTGGGCGTGCCGTTCTTCTTCTCGCTGATCTTCACCAACCGGAGACGATCATGGTGAACCTGACGCTGAGCGGCGTCGGTGCCCGCTACGGCAAGCGTGTGGTGCTCTCCGATGTCACCTCCGATCTGCTGGTCAACGGAGAGCTGACCGCCGTCATCGGGCCCAATGCGGCCGGCAAGTCGACCTTGTTCAAGCGCGTGGCGGATCTGATTGGCGGCGCCGGGATTGTCGAGGTCTCCGGCGCCGAGGCCGCCAGCGGCCGGATCTGCTACATGCCGCAGGACACCGGCGTCAATGCGGTGCTGACGGTCTATGAATCAGTGCTGCTGGCCGCCAAGCAGGGCGGCGACTGGCGCGTATCGGACCAGCAACTTGCTGATATCGACGACACACTTGATGCGCTGCGCATCACCGAGCTTGCCTTCCGGCACCTCTCGGAACTCTCCGGTGGCCAGCGCCAGTTGGTATCGATTGCCCAGGCGCTGGTGCGCAAGCCCGGTGTGTTGCTGATGGACGAACCAACCTCGGCACTCGACCTGTCGCGACAGATCGAGGTACTGACCCTGATCCGCCACCTTGCAGCGCGCATGGACATGACCGTGCTGATTGCGCTGCATGATCTCAACCATGCCCTGCGCTATTGCGACAATGTCATTGTCATCGCCGAAGGCACCATGGTGGCCAGTGGCCCGGTGGCCTCCGTGATCACCGAAGAGCTTCTGCGCGACGTCTACCAGGTCAATGCACGCATCGAGTGCTGCTCACACGGACAGGCCTTTGTTATCGTCGATGGCACCGTGACCAACTGAACATCAACACCGTTTTTGGGAAGAGTATCGGCGGCTTCACCCAGTATGAAAACTGAAGATGGTCGACTGAGTTTTACAGCCGAACTCCATCAAAACGCACAATCAAAAATCAGTTCTTCCCTCACTCCGTTTCCGGCTCCGTTGTATCCACAGCACAAGAACGGTTGGGCAAATTCGTTGTGCTGGTCAATAGAATTTGTCCCCCTCCCCAATAACATGGGCTCTCTTGGTGCCGTTGCGGACCAGATTTGCAAGCCGGTGCCAATCGCTGAATCATGCTTTGGAGGGTAGAATGGCACTCAAGAACACATTCCGCATTTGTGTAGCGGCAGCTGTAATCTGGGCGACGGGAGCCCAGGCAGAAACGGTCCTGCGCTTTGGGCATCCCAATGTCGCCGGCGAAGTTTCAAGCAAGCTTTATGACGAATTCGTCGAACGGATTGCCGAACGTACCGACGGCGAAATCAAGATTCAGGTTTTCCCCGGCGAGCAGCTCGGCAAGGAAACCGATATGGTCCAGCAGTTGCGGGATGGTGTGCTTGACATAACCGCTGCCTCGATGGCTGCAGCGAGCACGCTCGTTCCGGCTATGGAAATCCCCAGCACGCCGTTCCTGTGGAGCAACTGGCTTGAAGCCGAGGCCGTCATCTCCGGCGCGGCGATGCAGCCGGCCTTTGACGAGCTTGAGGAAACCCACAACATCATTCCGCTGACCAAGATCTGGTACTGGGGATGGCGCAACTTCACCCTTTCTGAAAAGGAAGTACGCACCCCCGAAGACATGAAGGGCTTGAAGATCCGCGTGCCGGAATCGCCTGTCTGGGTCGAGATGATCCGTGGCATCGGCGCCGCACCGACCCCTATTCCGTTCAGCGATGTTTACACCGCGCTGCAGCAGGGCACCGTCGACGGCCAGGAAAATCCGATCCCGACGATCTATGCACGCAAGTTCTATGAGGTTCAGAAATACATCGTTCTGTCGCGCCACATGCTGCAGAACAATTTGATCCTGATGAACAAGAATTCGTTTGCTGCCCTGGAGCCGCGTCATCAGCGCATCATCCTGGAGGAAGTCGGCGCCGCCTCTGCCAAGATGACCCTGCTGCAGCAGCGTGCAGAGGAAGACATGCTGAAGGAAATCGTCGCCACCGGAAAGGTCACCGTGATCGATGATCCCGATCGCGCCGCCTTTGCCGAAAAGTCGACCGAAGCAGTCTTCACCGCGCTTTCCGAGCGTTGGGGCGAAGAAAACATCTCGCGGGTGCGCGCCACCATCAAGAGCATTCGCGAACAATAAGTCATGCATGAATGCCGGACCGGTTAACCCGGTCCGGCATTTTTCACTCACGCTGGGAGGCCGCAGTGAAGTTTGTTATCAAGCTCGACAATTGCATACGGCAGATCGAGCATCACTTGTTGTGGGTGTTGCTGGCCACGATTTTCGTCATCCTCACAGCCACCGTCTTCTGCCGATACGTGCTCGGAACACCGATCACCTGGACTGAAGAATTTCTGACGATGGTGTTTACCTGGATGGTGTTCATCGGCGCCAGTTCGGCGCTGTCGACCCATCAGCATATCCGCATCGACTTCATGCTGCGCATACTTCCGGCACGGTTTGACAAACTGGCCGCAATCGCCGCAGTTTTCGTCTGTCTGGCCGTGTTCGCCGTGCTCATTCACTTCGGCCTGAAATATGTTCACACCACCTGGAACGACCTGACCCCGATGATGGGCGTTACCTTCGGTTTCTATACACTTGCGCTTCCGGTCACGAGCCTGTGCGCGGCGCTGCATGTCATTCGTATTTGCCTTGAAACGGGCGTTCGTACGGCACTGCAGAGCACGCTTGAGCAACAGAACGAAGTGGAAATCAGCGCATGATCGTTACCCTGGTTCTTGTGCTTGTTCTGATGTTGCTGATCGGTGTCCCGACCGCCTACGCGCTCGCGGCATCGGCAATTGCAGTGATCTGGCTTGAAGGCATTCCGCTGACGATCGCGGTGCAGCGCATGACTTCGGGCCTGCAATCGTTTCCGTTGCTTGCCATTCCGCTGTTCATTCTTGCCGGCACCCTGATGAACTCCTCCGGCATCTCGGAGCGCCTGTTCGCGCTGACCGGTGCACTGGTTGGCCATATCCGCGGCGGCATGGCCTACGTCAATGTTCTGACCAACGTCTTCATGTCGGGGATATCCGGTTCGTCGCTTGCCGATTGCGCCGCCACAACGCGTGTCTTTGTGCCCCAGATGGTCAAGCACGGCTTCGACAAGGGCTTCAGCGTTGCGTTGACCGCCTCGTCCGCTGTCCTCGCTCCGGTGATCCCTCCATCCATCCTGCTGGTGATCTACGGCTGGCAGGCCAATGTCTCGATCGGCGATCTTTTTGTGGCCGGCATTGTCCCGGGCCTGGTCATCGCCATTGCGCTTCTGGGCACTGTCGCCGTCATAACCCGGCAACGCGGTTTTGGCCGTGGTCCGGACTTCTCCGGACGGGCCTTGCTCAGCTCATTCTTCGATGCGTCCTGGGCACTGCTGATGCCCGTCATCATCATCGTCGGCTTCCGCATGGGCATTTTCACCGCAACAGAGGTTGCCGCAATTGCTGCCGGCTATGCATTTGTCGTCGGACTGTTTGTCTACCGCACGCTGAGTTTCCGTGAACTGCCTGATATTTTTGCGGGTGCGGCACGCGACACCTCATCCATTCTCATCATCGCCGCGACCGCCGCGCCGTTCGGATGGATCCTGTCTGTCGGGCAAGCTCCGCAGCAGATGCTGTCGTTCCTGACCGGTGTTTCCGATAATCCCTTCGTCATCCTGTTGCTGATCAACATCATCCTTCTGGTGCTCGGCACCTTCATGGAGACGCTGGTGCTGATCATCATCCTGGTTCCAATCCTGTTGCCGCTGATCCAGTCGCTGGGCATCGACCCGGTGCATTTCGGCATTGTCATGATCATCAACCTCGTCATCGGCCAGTTGACGCCGCCGCTGGGCGTCTTGATGTATGTGACCTGCGGGATCTCGGGAACCAGCATCGGTGAGTTCATCCGTGCGATCAAACCGTTTCTGATCGCCCTGATCATCGCACTTCTGGTGATTACCTACATTCCCGCGCTCGCCTTGTATCCGACCGCACTGTTGCGGTGATCGGGACCATGCCGGCGCCTGGCATCCGGTGAAAGCCACACCGGATCTGACGAAACAAAAGAAAGGGTGCTCGCGAAAAACTGGGCGCCCTTTCTCGCATTTGCGTTACATGATCAGGGCCGTAACGGCACTCCGATCAAAACCAAAACGCCGTGCATCCAAAGGGAGGCACGGCGTGATGATGAACTTGATAGAGAGCCTGAATGGGGCGTATCAGGCTTTCAGGCTGCCGCGTCAGGCAACGGTGTTGCGCAAGCGGCCGATCTTTTCGATCTCCACAACGATCTCGTCACCTGACTTCATCGGTCCGACACCCGACGGCGTACCGGTAATGATCAGATCGCCAGGCAACAGCGTCATGATGCTCGACACGAATTCAAAAATTCTGCCTATCGGGAAGATCATGTCACTGGTGTTGGACGACTGGCGCAACTCACCATTCTGCCAGAGCTTGATATCTACATTGTCGGCGTCGAGATCTGTTTCGATGCAAGGACCGACCGGCTTGTAGGTATCGAAGGACTTGGCGCGCGTGAACTGGCCATCGGCCCGCTGCAAATCGCGATTGGAGACATCATTGGCGCAGGTGTAGCCAAGGATATGTTTTGCAGCGTCCCCGGCGGCAACGTTGCGCGCGGTTTTACCGACGACGATGCCGATTTCCGCCTCGAAGTCGACGCGCTGAGTTTGGCTGTCGAGTACAATTTCCTCGCCATCGGCGATGATGGCCGAGGGCGCGCACATGAACAACATCGGCTCGGCCGGCACGGCAACACCCGACTCCTTGGCATGGAGCGTGTAGTTCAAGCCGACGCAAACCAGTTTGCTGGGCGCCACTGGCGCAAGCACGCTGACGGAAGCAAGCGGTAGCATCTGGCCGCTCTTGTTGATCGAATCGAAGGGCTGGCCGGACAGGACGGCAACATTATCGCCCTCCAGCACCCCATAGGATGTATTGCCTTCATGAATGAAGCGGATGATTTTCATCTGTTTTACCTCAGAGTGGATCGCGTCAGGACGCGGACGGGAAATAAGGTTGCATGGCCTCTCGGCTTGCAAGGATCGAATGCGCCGCATCGGGAATCTGAAAGGTTTCGACGGTGACGTAGCGGTCAAATCCGCTTTCCTCGACGGCCTTCATGGCGGCGGCGATATCGTAGCTGCCGTCACCAACCGGAAGCCGGTCGGAATCGGTAATGTGAAAATGCCAGAATAGATCGCCGGCCTCGCGGATGGCGTCAGTTACCGTTTCCTGCTCGGTAAGAATATGCGCCGTGTCCAGCATGACGCCAAGATTGGCAACGCCAAGTTCGCGAACGAACGCGCAGGTCTCACGCGTGGTCATCAGGCAGTTGGCATAGTTCCGGTTCACGGGTTCGAGCACGATCGGCACCTCGGGAAAAGCACGCGTAGATGCTTCGATGGCCTCGCCGATCCAGTCGAGCGTCTGCTGGCTGGCGACGTCATCGCGGTAGCGACCGCGAAGCCGGCCGATATTGACCATGGCACCATATTCTGCGGCCAGATCCATCGACGCCTTCATCCGGTCTATCGCCTGCTGTCTGCGCAGCGGATCGGGGTCGGCAAATGACAGTCCGTCCTGGCCGTAAACTTCCCCGGTACAGACTGCCGGCATATCCAGACCGGTCGTGCCGATTGCGCTGGTCAAAGCACGCCTGTCGATTTGTGCCGGATTGCAGACAAGCAGTTCCACACCGGTGTAACCGGTGCGGGCTATGGTCTCCAGTGTGGCGGCAATCGGACCCTGAATCGCTGTCACCTGCGCCGGTTCGACGTCAGGCGTTGCATACATGTAAGCAAGCTTCATGACGGCTGAAACCGAAAGTCGTTTTGTTCTGCAAGCTTCTGATGAATCACTTCCTTGCGGACAACGCTGACATTGGGAATGGCAAACTCCTGGATATTGAAATACTCGGATTTGCCCTGCTTGCCGTTGGCGACCTGCATCACCAGTTCAACGATCTCGGCGCCGACCTGTTTCAGCGACTTGGTGCCTTCGAGCACATCGCCGGCACTCAGATCGATATCGTCCTCCATCGCCCGATAGGTCTCGTTGTTGGAACTGATCTTCAGCACAGGTGCAATGCAGGACCCCGTCGGGGTGCCCTTGCCCGTGGTGAACAGCACCATGTGGGCCCCGCCGGCGACCTTGCCGGTCACCGATGCGATGTCGAAGCCCGGCGTGTCCATGATAACCACGCCCTTTTCCGTCGGCCGCTCGCCATATTTGACGATCTGCACGATCGGTTGCGTTCCCGCCTTGTAGATGCACCCCAGCGACTTTTCCTCGATAGTGGTAAGTCCACCCTCGATGTTGCCGGGCGAGATAAACACACCGCTGTCATCCTGGGTGGTCATCGACAACTCGATTTCATATTCCTTGATGAGCTTCATCAGATCCTGCTTGATCTGGTCGTTCTTGCCCCGGCGCCACAACACCCGTTCTGCGCCGACCATCTCGGTGATCTCGGAAAGCACCACGGTTCCGCCCGCGCCCACCAGCACATCAGCGGCTTCTCCAACTGCCGGATTGGCGGTCAGTCCGGAAAACGCATCCGATGAACCGCATTCCAGAGCGATGATCAGTTCGCTGACATCGCCATCGTCTTGCGGTTCGCTCGGGGTCTGTTGACGCAAGCGCTCCACGGTCTCGATACCGGTATCGCGTGTCGCGCGCGCGCCGCCCTGTTTCTGCACCACCAGCATTTCCACCGGCTTGCCTGTCGCCTTGATCGCATCGGTGATGCGCACGGCTGACGCGGTTTCGCACCCAAGGCTCAGGACCAGCACAGCGCCGACATTAGGATGGCAGCCATGGCCGATGAATGTGTCTTCGGTGGTGGTGTTTTCCACAGCGTCGAAAGTGCAGCCGTAAGGATGCATGAATGTCACGGCGCCGGTCTTGGTCGCGATGTCGAGCGCAACCCGATTGACACACGAGACCGTGGGAATGACCAGGATATGATTGCGGATGCCGATGGATCCGTCCGTGCGGCGATAACCCTTAAACTTCATCATATCCACCTCCGTTTTCATTTGGATTTGCGTCGAAACGTCTGCCTTTAGCGCCACGGCAGTTGTGAACATGGACCCAATGCCCGGTCTTGATGGCTGCCAAGGCCACGCCGATCACTTCGCCATATTTGCAGATTTGTTCATTGGCAGCGATGTCGCGCAGCGCGATCTTGTGGCCCCGGGGAATGCGCTCTTCAACCTGAAGCGGCGTGCCGTTGCCAATGCCGGTCACCAGCACCGTTTCCGACGGTAACAGCTCGGCCGTTGCAGTTGCAACGTGGTCAATCTCTTTGATCTGAATGGCGGTCTTTTTCAAAATCAGACTCCGTGGGCTACATGAACAGGTGAGGCAGGAAGGTCGACAATTGCGGGAACAGGATCGTCAGAACAAGCACCAGCAGCATCGCCGCAAGAAACGGCAACACGGCTCGTGAGGCTTCTGCAAACCGGACATCGGCTATCTTCGCCGCCGTCATCAGGGTCACACCCAGCGGCGGCGTATTGGCGCCGATGCACAAGTTGACGACGAACATGACGCCAAAATGCAGCGGATCGATACCGTATTGCACAACCACCGGCATCAGTATCGGGATCAGAATGATGATCAGCGCATTGCTTTCCATGAACGTGCCGAGCAGCAGCAGCAGAAAATTGAGCAGGATCAGGAAGGTCAACGGATCCGGCGCAACGGCTGAAAAGAACCCGGTCAGTTGTTGGGGAATCTGTTCGGTGGTGATGATCCAGGCGAACAGATGCGAAATCGCCACGATCAACTGAACCGGGACGGCGATGCGCACGACCTTCATGCTGATCGCCATCATGTCGGAGATTTTGACTTCGCGGTAAATCACCACCGACAGCAGGAATGCATAGACCACGGCCAGCACCGCAGCTTCCGTCACCGTGACGATGCCACCCAAAATGCCGCCAAGAATGATGACCGGCAGCAGCAGCGGCAACACCGAGTCTGACAGTGCAGCGATGAATTCACGCAAGCCAGCACGCTCGCCACCACCATAACCGCGACGTTTGCTGATGATGAACGAGATGGTGATGAGCGCCGCTGCCATCAGAATACCTGGGACAAGGCCGCCGATCAGCAGGCCGGCGATCGAAATATTGCCGGTAGCGCCAAGGATGACCATCGTCAGGCTGGGCGGAATCAGCGAGGCGAGGACGCCGCTGCAGCCCTGAAGGGCGGCGGCAAAGCCGGCGGCGTAGCGCTTGGCCTTCATCGCCGGAATCATGATCGAGCCAATCGCCGCCGTGTCGCCGATCGCCGATCCCGACAGCGCGCCGAACAGGGCGCTGCCACACACCGTAACCGCGGCAAGCCCGCCTGCAATGTGCCCGATCATGGCATTGGCCAGACGCATCATTCGCTGGGTGATGCCCCCATGTTCCATCAGCACGCCGGCGAAGACGAACATCGGCAAGGCCAGGAAGGGGTAGGAATAGATCCCCGCCGCTGATCGTTGCGCGACCAGTGCGAGATTGATGTCCATGAACCAGAGATAGGTAAGGCAGGCGAAACCGATGGCAAAAGCGATCGGTACGTTGATGATGATCAGTCCAAAAAGGAGGATGAAGAGAACGATACTCATTGCGCGACCTCATTTCCCGAAGTTCCGCGCAGCGCGTGAACAAGTGCCTCAAGAGAAACCAGCGTCAGCAGCCCGCCGCCCAACAAGACGCCTATATATTGCCAGCTTCCCGAGATCTTCAGCCCGGGCATCAGGGATTCCCAGGCCGTCTCTGCGATAACGAAGGCGCCATAGGTCAGGGCGCAGTTGAAAATGAGGATCACAATCGCTCCGAGTATCTGCATCAAGCGCTTCAATCCGTCCGGCAGCAGATCGACAAACACGTCAATGGCAACATGCTCCTTGCGCTCCAGCATCAATGCCGAGCCCAGAAATGTCATCCACACCATCAGCAGCAGCGCCAGCTCCTCAGACCAGACAAGCGGCGCCTCCAGCAGATAACGCCAGATGATTTGCCCGAACATGACGCCGGTCATGGCCAGAAGCATCAGCATCAGCATCCACTCGACCAGCTTGATGATGGTTTTCTTGATTGCAAAAAGAGGTTGACCCATGGTCGATCCGATCCGAGACGGCTTGGGCGGAGTGCAATACCCCGCCCAAGACACTTGTTTTACTTAGAGTATTTGCGAACCAGATTGAGAAGGTCTTCACCGAAGACGCCCTCATACTTGTCCCAGACGGGCTGGACCTTTTCATTGAACGCGGCCGAATCAGGCCGGGTGACTTTCATACCGGCAGCTTCGAGCTTGGCGAGAACTTCCTCGTCGCTGTTGCGGATCATCTCGCGCTCTTTTTCCTTCCAGATCTCGGCCTTTTCCAGAAGAATCGTCTGCTGTTCCTCGGTCAGCTTTTCCCAAGCCTGTTTGGAGATGGTCAGCACGGCCGACCCCCAGATATGACCGGAAAGCGCGAGGTTATCCTGAACTTCGTTGAACTTCGAAGCATAGATAGTCGCCAGCGGATTTTCCTGACCGTCAACAACCTTCTGCTGCAGCGACGTGAAGACTTCCGAAAACGCCATCGGTGTCGGCAGTGCGCCAAGCTCGCGGAAAGTGTCCAGACGCAGCTCGGCTTCCGGAACGCGAAGCTTGATGCCCTTCAGGTCGTCGGGCGTATTGATCGGCCGAACCGAGTTGGTGATGTGACGGTAGCCGCTCTCCCACCAGCTCAGCGTGTTGATGCTCTTGGTGGCAAGAATTTCGGCAAGCGCGTCGCCGAGTTCGCCATCGAGAGCGGCATAGGCATGCTCGCGTGTCGGCCAAGCATAAGGCAATTCCTCGATGATGAGGCGCTTGTCGAGCACCTGAAGGGCGCCAGTACCAAAAAGACCCATCTCGACTGTGCCGAGCTGCAGGCCTTCAGCCATTTCGCGGTCGCCGCCGAGCTGCGAGCTTGGGTAGACCTGGATGATGACTTCATCGCCGGTTGCTTCGGCAACGTCCTTGGCCATCCCTTCCAAAGCGATCTGCCAGGGGTGATCGGCCGCAAACACATGCCCGACTTTCAAGGTCGTTTCCGCCTGTGCCAAACCGGCGCCCATGACGATGCCGACACTCACCAATCCGGCCATGAGCGATGCTGTTCTTTTTGCTATGTACTGCATGTTCTCTCTTTTCTCCCGTTAGGGCTTGCTAAGGAACCGTTGTATGATTTGGCTGTAGGTGTCGATCGCGCCCAGATAGGCATCGATCGACAGGTGCTCATCGGTCTGGTGTGCCTGTTGCGGATCACCCGGACCGAGGATGACGATGTCACCACCGATTTCGGTAAAGGCCGACCCATCGGTGAAGTACTGAGCGCCATGCACGGCGCCTCCATCGGGGGCCTTTTCGGAAAGGACGGACCGGCAGTCGGCAACGATTCTGGCGCTGTCCTTTGTTGACACACCGGTGAGATCAAGAATCGTCTCAACCTCGAACCGGGCGCCTTCATCCTCTGCCACAATTTTTGCTGTTATCGCTTCGATCTTCGAGATGATGTCACGGTGGCTTTGGCCCGGAACAGTGCGGATGTCGATGGTTAACTGCGATCGATCGGGAATGACATTGCAGCTTTTACCACCGTTAAAGGAGGTGACAACGCAGGTCGGGTCAGACAACAGCGCAGAGGAAGACTTGCCGATCGGCACGGCCTTCAGGTGCTGGTAGAACAGATGCAGTTTTTCAACAGCATTGATTCCCGCTTCAGGCATCGAGCCATGGGCGGTTTTTCCAAAGCAGGTGATCCGCAACCACAGCACGCCCTTGTGCTCGATCACCAACCGACCGCTTGTCGGTTCAGCGATGATCATCGCATCGAAATTGGAAAGCTGTCGCTCGCGAACCATCGTCAACGCACCGAGCGCGCCGATCTCCTCAGCATAGGTGGCGGCGAAAACCAGTTCGCCACACCATTGCGAAGGCGCCAACTGGCTGTGCCGCATGAATGCATAGAGAAGAGCAACAAGGCCGCCCTTCATGTCGGCTGTGCCGCGGCCATACATGCGGCCGTCTTCGATCACGCCGCCGAAGGGATCATGCCGCCACGGTGCATCGCCAATCGGCACCGTGTCCAAATGACCGCTCAGCACCAACCGGGGACCCGGCGAACCACCACGCAGTGTCGCGACCAGATTTGCCTGAACTGCATTTTCTTCAAAGATGGTTGCCGCAATGCCGGCTGTTGCCAACCGCGCCTCAAGCATGCGTGCGAGCGCCAATTCGTTCCCCGGAGGTGAAACCGAGTCAAAACTCACGACCTGCTGGAGAAAGGCAAGCGCGTCACGCTGTTCCGTACGCAAGGGGGGATGTTCGTTCAATAACCTGTCCTCCGAAACCTGCAGTGAGCCTACCGACGTGTCAGCAAAAAACTATTGACCAAGGCAATGAAAAGAGTGTTAGATATTTGTACCGAGGATACAAAGAAGGACCTCCCAATTTTGGTTTCGAATTGCCGAAGGGGATTGATTTCATGGCCTTAACGGTCGAACAGGTCCTTGACCTGCCTGCTATGCTCGGAAGTGCATTGCTTGCCGGCAAAAACGGAACCAATCGAATTGTCGAGACGGCGACGGTGCTGGATGCACCCGATGCTGTGCGCTGGCTACGGGGCCGGGAATTGGTCCTTACGTCGACCTACCCGCTGCTTCAGTTGCGTCATGACCTGGACAAATTTGTTCATGACCTGGTCGATCATGGCGCGTCCGGCCTCGGCCTCAAGCTGAACCGGTACATGAAGAGCGTCCCGCAGGAGATGATCGACTGCGCCAATGCCCTCGATTTCCCCATTTTGGTCGTTCCGGAAAATGCTGCCTGGGTCGAGATCATCACCCCCGTGATGTCGAGTTTCTTCGAGACCCGCACACCCAGGATGGCTCAGCCCGAGTTGCCGGGCGGGCGTTTCGGCCAGATCATGTTGCCGGACATATCTCTTGAGCAACTGCTTGCCGAACTCAGCAAGTTGATGTCGAACCCGATCGTGGTGATCAGTCCGATGGACGGCCTGTCTCTCAGCGCGCCACACAAAAGCGAAGCGGACATTCAGGCCGCCCTGACGCTTTTGGAGGAGGACGGCTGGAAAAGCGAATGCCTCGATCCGGCCAATGAACTCCACCGGCGCTCAGGCCGCGGCACGAGTGTTGTATTCTCGCCCTACGAACGTGCGAATGGCATGATCGGCAACCTCGTCGTGGTGGAAAAGACACGACAGCTCACCGGCGCGGATCTGGAAGATCTGGTTTATGCCAAAATGCTGATTTCGCTCAAGATTCGCCAAAACCGAACTGACCAGAGCGTTATCTTTGAACGACAGAACGAGTTCGTTCTTTCCTTGACCGACCGCAGCATAGGCAGCCAGAACGTTTCTGCGCTCACCGCACGCTACGCGGCAATCGGCAAGCGACTTCATCCCCGTTATGTCTGCATCATCATCGCTTTTCAGGACGTTGACACCGATCATTTCCGTGCTTTGTCCAGCGCCTTGCGGGTGCACTTCACCAAATCTGACGGCCCCATAACAGGGGTCATCAACAACGAGCATGTTGTTGTCATGGTTCCGGAGGACAACGACGAGATTTGCCGCCCCGACGCTCTTACCGAGCAGATCAACACACAGATGCGCAAGATAGGTGCGCATGCGGCGATCTGGTCTGCGGGCGTGAGCCAGATTACCGCGGTCAATCATTTCTATCGTGCCTACGAACAGGCCAAACAGGCGTTGGACCATGGTCGCAGTGCAAACGGGGTTGGCGTCCACCTGTATGATGAAACGGGATTTTACCGTCTGTTTTCACGCAGCTCCATGCAGCCCGATGTGCAGCGCTTTGTTCACGAATGGCTTGGCACACTGATAGAGCATGACCAGAAGCACAAGGTGAACCTGCTCGAAACCTTTCGCACATTTCTCGACTGCGACACCAACTACCGTGAAACCGCGCGAACACTGAACATCCACCACAACACCGTACGCTATCGCATTGGTCTTGTGGTTTCGATGACCCATAAAAAGGCGCTGCAGCCCAAGCTCAGGCTGCATTATCACCTCGCCCTCAAACTCCTGCCTCTGGTGTCGTGACCTAATAAAGAGATGAAGTGGCTAACTTTCCATTGCAGCATGGGGTGCGGTGAGCAGTCGGCAGACCGCACCATACTTTCCGATTGAAGGTAAACCGAACCTTCGACCGTCAACACCACAAGATCGAAAGGATTTTCGCTGAGCTAACAACGTGCGGCAAATCCATATCCGCTAAAGGCGATGCCCGCACATGTCCAAGCCTGCCACCTGTATCACAGCTACCGGCATCTTCCGGCTGTAATCAATGATTCTTGAACCGAGAAGCGGCGATCATTCCTGCCCCTTGGACAAAAGTGCATGCCCAACTGCACTGCAGAATTCCAACATTTGATTTATGAAATTAAACAAAAGGCTAATAGGCAAGTATGGCGGAGAGGGTGGGATTCTCCCTCAAACTCCTGAGATTCTTGACAAATTTGGCTCAATTGAGATTGGCCGCTGGTTGAGCGATACACTGGACGGTACCCTGGATCAGGATCAATCGCAATCCCAGGTTTCCATACTGATTGCTGAAAGCAATAATGCTGCCCTTCAACTTACAGGGAGAGTCTAACAACACTGTGATGTCGCACTCCCTATGGCCCAATGACCCGGACTACCCAAAAGAGATAAACCTCGGACGGAGCAGCCAGACTTTACGGCTCCCGGTTCCAAATCGTTTATAGGACACGAAGAGAATTTTCACGGTCAGAGCTGGTCAGCTTGGCTGTGATGAACTGATCCGTGTTAGCAGGCTTGTACGTCCAGCGAGCCCGAGGCAGTTGTAGAATTGCACCATAAAGCGCCATGTCGTCATCCTAGAAAACAGCCCTTTCCCGTCAGCGCCTTTCGGAATGCCGCGGCTGAACCGCGAAGAGGAAGATAACCGATCGTATTTTCTGCAATGCTCATACGTACGGGGCCAGCTTCTTTTACTAATTTATCCAGCAGAGGCGAGAGCATTTGAGCTGTGGCAATATAAGGAGAAATTGGGTTTTTCTCTTGGCCATGTAGCGTGATTTCCTCGTCGCCCGATTTGAAATGCAAAACAAGAGGCACCTTATTAGGAATGTCGGTATAAAAATTCTTCAAGTCAGAATTTATTATCACTCTGTCTTCAAAGCATCTAATCGACAAGAAACTGGGATCAAATCTCCCTTTTCCGGCTACCATCGTTGCAAAGACGTTTCCGCGACGGTCCAAGCTGGTGCTCCAAGACTCATTCAATCTACGACCTAATTTCCCCATTTTATATAGACGGCTAGATTCTTCCACGTCGCTTAGAAGCGTATTTCTTAGGGAGACAAATGTGATGGACCCGTCACACTCCCTGGCCAAAAGTGCTTCTGTAATACATGGGTTTATCAGCTCTTGGTCTCCGCTCACTAATTTAGGACAATACCTTGACAGTCTTCTGGCGACCCGCTGATCGGCAACCAGGTTTCCATTTGTAAAGTATTTTCCACTATTTCCTTGCATTGGTATGAACGAGATATTGTCACTTGAGGAAACTGAAACCATAGCGTTTACAATAGCATATGTACATTGCGGAATGCTTGTTAAGTTCATTCTGTCTGTATATGTAATTACCGGAACGGCTTTAGGCGAAATGTTTTCCGTAAACCACTTAGGTACATAGGAAGTCACTTCCTTGTCCACGTATTTATTGTATCGTGACATTCTGGCTACGTGTGTTAGCTGGCTTAGAAAAGCAGAGATTGAACCATAGTCATCATCACAACTAATACCGCTGAACAAAATGCCGTACTTGTGGCTTTTGGCTCGATTGCATTCAGTAGGATAGTCTAGCGACCAAAATTTGAATGCGGAAAGATCGCCTTCCATCCATGCCTTAAGTTCAACACGAAGCTCAACAATGGCGTCTAAACCGGAATCTGCAATGCGACGCGAAACGTTTTCAAGCCTACTTTGCGAAAGAGACGCAATTCCATCGACAAAACTGCTCAAGTCGATCTGTGGATTTAATTCTTCAAAAGGACCAAATACGGATATGGCTTCGTCGTCTAGAACGCTCAAGTATCCCGAAGCATTAACCGAATATCCAGCGTCAATTATCCGATTTTTTGCCACTGATTTTTCGTCAATGATCACGAGAACCCTATCAGTGTTTTCGAGATCAAATGGAAACGATCGCTCTTCTATTTTTTCCTTTATCAACGGAAGGGGAATGATTGAGACACGCGATCCGTCAGTGCTGACAATTATGCCTACGATGCGGAAATTCTCGTCAACTGCGGCCCCGCCAGAATAGCCAGGCTGCGCATCTGTTGAAGCTATTTCAAGTTTGGTGATACCAGACTGCAGAACTTGTTGGCCAATAGGCGATAGTTTCCAGGGTTCACCAGACGGTTGCCCCAAAAATGCTATTCCTTCGCCCTTCTCCACCTTTGGCTGGAGGCGCGCCACATTTAGAGACACTTGACCTTTAATTGAGTCTGGCGCGAGCGCTTCGGGAACCCCTATAAGCGATAGATCGAGGCCACTATCAAGTTCATTTTGCAAAATGAACGCGTCAACCTCAACTCCGGGACGATCGGCGAACTGCACTTTCAGATCGACCGCAGTTTCAGCAATTTCTTCAATTACATGGCGGGCAGTGGCAATATAAAGCAAACCACCTTTTCGCCCGACTACAATGCCTGCCCCCGATGTCAGTGCGCCGCTGGTGGGAAAGCGGCCATCTATCATTACAACCAACTGCTTGGCTGACAATTCGACACCTTGGTTTGTAGATTCAATTTCTTCAGAGGAAGCGGGCCCCATATACGTGAATGATGCAAAATGCATCAAAAGACCGATCGACAGTACCGCCAATATTTGCCCTTTAAAACTCATCTTTCTTTCCCATCCTTAGCGCGCCCAGACCTGCCAGAAAAAACGCAAACAGCGAAGATATTATGATTCCCAAGCTGTCAATCGAGCGCAGAAAATCCAATAAACTTGGCTGAATATTTCGAGTGTTATTCAAGAATCCAACCCGAATGGACTCAGCATCGCCTATCAGGACAAAACGAAGGCCGTTCTCAGTCAAGGTCAAATTTACAAGTTGTGCCGATAGTCCAGAAAATCGGAAAAACTCACCAGGCCGCAGAATTGTGGACGCGCTGCGATAGCCGCGTACGTCGAATTGAACCTCGCCGGATAATACCGAACTGGTATTTATCTGGTCGCGTCCATTGGTTCGCAGCTTTTCAAGTGAAAGACCGGTAACCGCTATTGGGTTGTAAACCAGACCATCAATCCCGACACCTTCGAACTCGATAAGTGGACTTTGATTCAACCACCGCTCACTGCCCAATACGGTACCGTGGGAAGCGTCCGAACTTCTCGAATCAATCGGGCCTTTCCAAACGACAACCACCTCGAATGGTGTAGTCCCATCCTCAATGATCGCTTGAACCGAAAGAAAACGGTTAAGGCCCGATGACGCAAACTCCACAGCACGTCTGGGCGGGATGACAAGTTCATCTAGTTCAAGATAGGTCTCGCTAGAGGCCCCTGAATACGAGAACGAATTCAATTGCGTCTCTTCTGGTGCAGAGTCCAGATCGGTTAAGTCAGCGATTTCTCCCATCGCGCCGGCTTGAGTGGATTGGTCATGCCCGGATATACTTGTTCCAGAAATTCCTGAGATTGTAGCGCTGCGAGCTCCAACACGCATGCTCACATTCTGCGTTTCAATTGTTGCGATAAATGTAGTGTTTAACAGTATTCTACTCGGAGTAATCTCTAGTACAAATACGCCTGCGGAAAATAAGATGACTGCTACGAACGCCAGGAGTGTAATTTTTCGCAGATTTAACCACGACACAGTGCGCAACAAACGACTACGAATAGCGGCCGATAGGCCTGAAAACTTAAAGCGCGCACCACTCATTTTGTCCGCAAACGTGCGCTAATGCTATCGATGATCTTGTTACCGCGACCCGTCGCAATAACTTTGAAAATGACACTTTCGCGCCCTTCTAGATACGGCTTTAACGGAAAGGTTGCTGGCCTCGCAGCTGGCCAAGTGCGACTACCAAGCATCTCCTTGTCGAAAAGGACCTCGCCCGTTGCATCATCTGCAATGGAAATCCTTAGTTCAAAAAGTTCGAGATTGGCCACCAAAGCAATATAGGGGTTGAAAGGTGTGTTTTGAGCGAAAGAAGCGGGCACAAGAGTTGGCAACGAAGAATCACACCCCTCTTTGCAAATTACTGCAGCAAGTTCGGGCGGTTTGATGTTGATCTCAGGGTGTCTAACCAGATCAAGCGTCAAGGAGAAGTTTGCCCCAACATATGCGGTATCCATTCGATAATACTGTTTGGGGCGCAGCGATGTGACGGTCAGAGTTTTGCTCGAAGACATACCTGGAGAGAGGATGTTCAGGGCGAGCGAGTTCTCATCAAACATCGCCGGATGCTCGTGAAACGCCGCGATGCGTAATCCAGTGGCAGACACTTTTTGAGCAAACAACCCCTCGCACCTGTCTCCACGCTCTTTGTATGCAAGTTCATCTGTAGAAGCTGGTTTAATATCTTGGCGACACAAAGAGCTTGCGGCGTTGGCTGTTTCCGAAAATGCAACCAGGCAGATGAATAAAATTGTTATGCTTCTCACCGCAACCACCTCGTTTCACATTCGGCGACAGAAATAGCCGTAGACAGTACGCAATCAAAGAATCTGCTCTACAGGCTAACGTCATTGGAACCATTTAGGAAGCGTCAACACTTAGGAAAATCGGTCGAAAACATCAGGCCGAACGTCAAACATCAGTCATTGCATCCGCCATCGAAAGCGGAAATTATTTCCGCTTCCAATGGAGCTGACAGCTCGCATTATGGCAGTTCAAAAATGTCACGCGGCTTGCTTCACAAGCGCCATCAGGTCCGCATAGCTGGTGACGACGTCGTACCTGACCCGGTCCTCGTTGATCATCCGACCGATCTCGTCAAAAAACTTTCGGGCACATTTGATTTTGGTCTGCTCCAGCTCCCGCATTTTCATCGAGGGCTGATCGGACTTTGTCTCCGCCACGAAATAGAGGTGTTTGATATCGCCCTCTTTGAAGGCAATTGCCCAGTCAGGATTGTAATCACCCACTGGTGTGGGGATCAGGAAACCGCGTGGCAGCTTGGAGTAGACAACCACCTCGGTGCTGGTGTCGAGGTCCCTGACGAAATCTCGTTCGACCTGGGAATCGAGAATGGCATAATCATAGATATGATTTTTCAGCTTATCAGAGGCCTTCTTGAAGTCAGCGCCAGTTTCGGCAGCCGTGAAAACCTGCGAGTCGTATCGCTCTGCTACGGCATCGTAAGTCAGCTTTTCGATGATCGCGATCGCCTTCTGCTCCTGGATCATATGCGAGGCGTCCGCAATGAATTGCTCAGGGTTCTTCGCGAACTCACCAAATCTCGCGGCCTGAATTCCAGACAGGATTTCGGTCACGGTCTTGCGTGTCAGGTCCGTGTTCTCGGCTATCGCACCAATCAAATCGTATGAGACACGAGAATGCGCGCTCTTGCCGGTTCCGTTACGCACCCCGGAAACAGCGCCGCAATCTTTTCAATGTTCTGCGCGGTCAGATCGGGACTGTGCATCTTCAGCTTTTCGATCGGGGTGCTTTCTGAACTGTCTGGCATGCTGGCCTCTCTGCCGCCCGTTATTCGGGCTTCTTCAAATGGTCAAATTCCGCCTGCGCCTCGGCCAATTGGCCATGCAGGGTGACTTTTATGTTGAACTGGCTTTCGCGTTTCAGCTTGGACTGAAGCTGAGCAATCTCTCGCTCTTTTGACCTGATCGCGGCCAGCCGCGCAAGGCGGGTTTCCACATCCTCACCCAGCAATGGCTGGACGGGTACCAGCGCAGACACCATCTGCTCATAAAGCACGCCCATGTTCACTGCTACCGGCAGCGCCAGCCGCGGCGCATCCTGCGCGACCCATTCGCCACGCAAGTGGTCTGACAGGACCCACTTGCCCTTCTCCGCATCAGACGGGCGCTTATATGCGGCGACGGCCATGACACGATCCTTCGCCTGTATTTCGAAGAGCAGAGGGAAAGGAATGGCTCGGTCGATGGCGCGGAGGATATCGTCGTGCAGCGCTTCGCCCTTGGGCGTAGGATGGTGCGGCAGGTATCTGTGGCTTTTCAGCCCCATATCGCTCGTCCAATGCGGAAATAATTTCCGCGTTCAGAGGGATGGTTTGACTGCATCTGTGAAGCTCGTTCTAGCAAAAAGCAAAAGGCTATGCGTCAGAAAATGCCTGCGCCGGCCTAGGCTTCTCGAATACTGATCGACCGGTTTGCGAAGACTTCACGGAAAGGCGGTTTCGCGTCAGCCTTCACAGGAGTTCCAAGTTCAGTGGCAACACCATCGAGACGGAAACCCACCTTACAACTCGCCCGAAACCGCTCAATCGGTCAAAGACACCCACATCGTCCATTCTACCTGGAGCTCAAAATTTTCGCTTAGAACCCAATTCCACACTTGCGTTACATTTCCAAATTGGCACCAATAGGTTGAATGGACAGAATCACGAAC
This sequence comes from Hoeflea sp. Naph1, assembly GCF_046837775.1. Lineage (GTDB taxonomy): Bacteria > Pseudomonadota > Alphaproteobacteria > Rhizobiales > Rhizobiaceae > Hoeflea. The sequence continues at coordinate 279,792 of NZ_CP177286.1, forward strand.
ACTGAACTGATAACTAGGGAAATCGATGCAGCACCCTTTGCGGCGTCGTTGATCGAGGGGCACAGAGATTTCGGGTACAGTCTCGAAACCGCGCTTGCTGATATCATAGACAACTCCATTTCTGCCGGAGCAACAGAGGTTGTTCTGGAGGCGGATACCGCAACTGAATACCCTTGGATCGCGTTGGCGGACAACGGTCGCGGCATGTCCGAACCCGAACTGGTTGAGGCAATGCGCCTCGGTTCGAAAAATCCCACTGATGTTCGGGCCATTGATGATCTTGGGCGTTTCGGTTTGGGGCTCAAGAGCGCGAGCTTCTCACAATGCCGACAGCTGACGGTACTGACCCGCCGCGACAGTAAAATCTCATGCGCGCGTTGGGACCTTGATGGGGTATCCAAACGCAATAACTGGAATCTCGAATTGATTGACTCGCCACAGGCTATCACGGGACATGAATTGCTTCCGGTTACTGGAACTGTCGTCATTTGGGAAAAACTGGATCGGCTGGACGGCGGATATGACCGCAACTGGGATAAACGCGCAGCACACATGAACGGAGAACTGGCCGGAGCAGAGCGTTACCTTCGGCTTGTATTCCACCGCTTTATTGAAGGCAAAAAGCCCCGTTTGAAAATCTTGCTCAACGGACGCGTACTCAAACCAATCGATCCACTCGCCTCCGACAATCCTGCTTGCCAGAAGGATCCGGAAGAAATCATGAGGCTAGAGCAAGGGGATGTTCGAATTCGGTGCCATACCCTTCCTCATCATACCAGGATGCCCCGGGAAAGGTGGGAAGAGATTGGCGGCCCAGAAGGGCATTTGAAGACCCAGGGATTGTATGTCTATCGAGAGAACCGCCTGATCATCTCGGGAGGGTGGCTTGGTCTGGCAAGGCAGACTGAACTGACAAAACTGTGCCGCATCGCGATCGACATTCCGAACACCATGGACGCTGACTGGAAGATAGATGTCAAGAAGGCGTCGGCTCAGTTGCCAGCAGTTGTTCGCGAGAGGCTCAAGAAAGTCGTGGAGCGGTTTCTTGGTACTTCAAAGCGTACCTACAAAAAGCGGGGCCAAAAACTGGTCGATGCGACACGCTTTCCGGTCTGGAACCGGGTCCAACGTGAGGGAAACATAGTATTCCGGCCAAATCTCGAACACCCGGTATTTCGCAGCTTTGCAAATGAACTCCCAGAAGAATTTCGAGACGGGTTCGACAGGTGCCTAAGGCTTCTTGGATCAGCCTTGCCAATTGATACCCTACATGCAGAGCTTACCGGCAATGCCGAAGCTGTTCACGCCGATGTAGCGTTATCAGACGAGTTGGAGATCATGGTTCTCGAAATTGGAAGAACATTGCTTTCTAGCGGAATGAAGCCAGCCGATCTGCCCGACACGTTGCAGAGCCACCCATTCTTGAGAGCGAATTGGGATGCAGTTGTGCCCCTGCTGAAGAACTTCATCGGAGAATTGAAAGAGTGAGCGACACCTATAATACCCTTACAAACGTTGTGGATTCAGCGCTTTATGACCAGCCGCGCAAAACAGATGATGAGCTTCGTTCGCTGATCAAGGGGCTTGCTGCAGCAATTGCACCCGCTCTTTCTGCAGATGACTTGGAGAGATTGGCTCGCGAAATCGAGGTCAAACAGGGAATTAAGGCTGGTCTTGGAGCAATCGTCGACAGCGACGATTTTGAGCCTTGGCTGGATGATGCAAAGCCTTCGATTGATCCGTTCTACTGGAACAGATACCGGAAACTGCTTTTGCAGAACGGGTTGCCGAAGGATGTGGTGATCGCAACGGACAAGGTGACAGACAAGATACTGAGTCGCCTCGGCAATCCGGAGAAGCATGTGCCTTGGGATCGGCGGGGCATGGTGGTAGGACATGTGCAGAGCGGGAAGACCGCGAACTACACAGGCCTGATCTGCAAGGCGGCCGATGCCGGCTACAGGCTGATCATTGTAATCGCCGGAATTCATAACAATCTCAGAAACCAGACTCAGGCTCGGATCGATGAAGGGTTTATCGGGCGCGATACCGGCAAGGCACTGGAGAAAAAGAAAGCTGGCGCAAAGCACACCATCGGCGTCGGTCACTTTGACCCCAACAAGACACCGGTTAGTCTCACAAACACGCTACGTGACTTCAACAAAGCAACCGCCTCAACGAATACGAGCGAGATCGAATCCTACAAGGTGCCAGTCGTTCTGGTAATCAAGAAGAATCACCGCACACTCTCGAATCTGCTCGACTGGTTGCGGGACAACAGTGCGCGCGGTGATCGGGAGATGATCGATCAACCGATGCTCCTGATCGACGATGAAGCAGACAATGCATCAATCAACACAAAGTACGGCAAAAAACTCGTTACGACGATCAACGGACAAATCCGCGATCTGTTGAACCTGTTTCATCGGAGCTGTTATGTTGGCTACACGGCGACCCCATTCGCCAATATCTTCATCGATCCCGATCAGGATGATGAAATGTTCAACGAGGACCTTTTCCCGCGAGACTTCATTATTGGACTCGATGCACCCAGCAACTATTTCGGTCCCAGCAAGATTTTCGTCGACGGACTACCAGACGAAGGTCAGCCACTCTGGCTAAGATACATTGCCGACAACGAAGACATCCTGCCAATCAAGCACAAGATCGATCATGAGCTTGATGCTCTTCCCGCCTCGCTGATCAAGGCACTTCGGGCTTTTCTTGTGGCGCGCACGGTCAGAAATCTTCGCGGCCAAAGGTCCGCTCACTGTTCGATGCTGGTGAATGCGAGTCGCTTCACGGCAGTGCAGGGAAAGATCCGTAACCGCCTACATGAAATTATCGAGCGTATTCAGAATGCCGTTCGGATCAATGGCAGTAAAGGACCTGCCGCTCTGCGTGACCCGGAAATTGCAGCGCTAAAAGCGGTCTGGTCCGAAGAGTATCCTGACACTGAATTTGATTGGCCTGAAATCCAAGCGGAACTACTGGACGCGATCGCATCGGCAAAGGTCGTTGAGGTAAACAGCCGTGCCAATGACCTAGATTACTCGAACTCTGGGGAGCGTGGGCAGACCGTGATTGCTGTCGGAGGTTTCTCTCTTTCACGTGGCCTTACCCTTGAGGGTCTGACCGTCACCTGGTTCCTGCGCAACTCCATAATGTACGATACGCTCATGCAGATGGGGCGCTGGTTTGGATATCGGGGCGGTTACGAAGACCTGTGTCGCATCTGGATGCCGGCCGAGGCCATTGACTGGTATGCTTTCATCGCAAATGCGGCTGAAGAGCTGCACGACGAACTCAGAACCATGGAGAAAGCAAAGGCCACACCGAGGATGTTTGGCTTGGCGGTGAGGAGTCATCCGGCATCTTTGCTTGTAACGGCAAGAAACAAGATGGGATCGGGAAAAAAGATCACTGCCTTGGTGGGTTTGTCCAACAAGTTTGTCGAAACATCAAGGGTCAGCATAAAGACAAGCGATCTCAACGCTAATCTTGAAATAGCCAAGGCATTCGTGTCGCGTATATCCGATACGCACTACGACAAGCAGCCCACATCTTGGGGACTGCTTGTGAGTAATGTCTCGGTCAAGCTGATTGATGAATTTTTGGCTGGTTGGCGAAATGCGGAGCAGGGCGTATCCACCGATCCCGGACCGGTTCGAAGCTACATACGAGCTCGACAATTGGATGAATTGAAGAATTGGGATGTCCTGATCCCTAGTCTGCAGAACGGTTCAGATGACTTCACGCTTGGTATTCCCGTAATTCCACCTAGCCGATATGTCGATCTGCATGACCTGAAAAACGGATTCATGTCCTTCAGTGGCAAGAAGATGAGGGTAGCATCTCGCGGAATCGAAAAGGCAGGTGTTGATCACAAGAGGGCGGGAATGGCCGAACAGAGGTACCGGGAAGAGAAAAACAAGACTGATGGAGAGCGGGTCAACTATCCCGACTCCATTTACCGGCGTGAAAGAGATAACGGTCTCTTTATCTTGCACTTGGTCAACGCAACTGCGCCCGACGGCTCGGAGCACGAAGACGCCGCCAAACTCATCCCTTCCGATCCGGTTATTGCTTGGGGCATCAGCCTGCCTGTCTCCTCGCGTCCAGCTGAGCGAGTGGAGTATGTAGTCAACACGGTTCGATATCAGGAACTATTTGGAGAAGAAGACGAGGATGATGACCAGGAGGCAGCTCTTGAAGCCTCTTGATCCATGGCAAAGGCTTGAAGTCGGCGATGCTCGCCGGGTGGACAGCGCTGGGCGGTTCGATTTCTTCTGGGTACTGTTGGATGCCGGCACCTTGGGTTTGATGCTCAAACTTCCAGCAATGCCTGATCCCGTGCCGAAGCTTCCCAAGCTCAAGAATCTGACAGCGACTTTCCGTCAACTGGGCTCCGGTTCGGCCTTCGTCCTCAGCCTGAAGGAAAGATCACAGGTCGAGATATTCGAGACACTGTGCCTCGACGTCGTAGGTGCGGGCGAAGCAGCAGAAAATCGAGATGATGCGCTGGTTCGGGCCATTCAACGTACTCGGAGGTGGCACCACCTGTTGCGAGGCGGAAGGACTGGCGGCCTCAGTGTGGAAGAGCAACGTGGTCTCGTGGGCGAACTTTCCGTGTTGCGCGAACTCGTGGCAGATCTCGGTACAGAGACATCGATAGATGCATGGAAAGGGCCAACCGGATCGGCGAAAGACTTTGAATTCATAGGCACCTGCATTGAAGTGAAAACGCGTCGTGCAGCTGCGAAACCCAACATTTCCATATCCTCCGCTGATCAGTTGTCCGATGTCCCCGGCAGCAGACTGCTTCTGCGTGTGACCAACGTGGCGTCTGTAGTCCTTCCCGAAGGGCTCAGCCTGCACGACCATGTCAGGCAAACCGAGCAGCTATTCGAAATGGCGGATGAAGCCTTCGAGAAATGGGAGGAAGCCATCTATTCGACAGGATACGATCCCGAGAATGACTATGATGAACGACGCTGGCAACTTGGCGCTTCTGCCGACTATGAAGTCATATCCGGCTTCCCGCGCATATCCACCCCCTTGCCCAGTGGTGTGGACGAAGTCCGGTATTCGCTTTCACTCGACGCCTGCGCCCCCTTTGCAATGCATGAAAAGTTGATTGATGTCATTCGAACGGGTCTGGAACCATGAGCGATCTGGAAGAATTTCACCGCGAGCTGATCGCGGATATCCAGGGCGATGCCGATGTTCTCGGCCTCGTCACGGTTGAAGCCTTCTTCGAGAAGGTTGGCGACCTGCTGACTGAAGCGGGTGAAATTGACGAAGCCAATCGAGCCTATTTCGAAGGGACTTACAGCCGCGGAGGTCTTCAGATTGATGGCTATGGAGGCGACCCAAGGGATTCTGATGGAATTCTCAGCTTGATCCTGTGTGATTTCGCCTTGTCGGATGAGGTGAGGGTCCTGAACAAGGATCACGTGCAAAGGCTCCTGCAGAAACTCTATCGATTCCTGGTAGCCAGCCTGAAGCGTGATTTCCGTGAACAGTTGGAGGAAACCAGCTACGGATTCGGTGTGGCCGACCTGATTGCGACAACTTGGAAGACTGTCGAGAAGGTCAAGCTGATCATCGTCACCAATGGAGACTTCCGGGCTCGCGCTGATGCAGCAAACGTAACCGAACACGAGGGTGTACCTGTTACCCTCAGCGTCTGGGATCTGAAACGGCTAAGACAGTTCCTTGAACAGGGACAGGCTCGGGCCAACCTTCAAATAGATTTTAACAAGGATTTTGGCGGCGGCATTCCTCTTCTGAGAGCCTCCGATAGCGCCGCATCGCTAGAAAGCTATCTGGCGATTATTCCCGGACAACAATTGGCCGCCATTTACGACAAATGGGGACCCAGGCTGCTGGAGGCCAACGTACGGAGTTTTCTTCAGGCGCGTGGAAAGGTGAACAGAGGTATACGCGATACCATACGCGACGAGCCCAACATGTTCTTCTCCTACAACAATGGGCTCAGTGCGACAGCAGAGGCAATAGAGATCGAGAATACCGATCGGGGTCTTGAGCTCGTGCGTGCAGACAATTTGCAGATCGTTAATGGTGGTCAGACAACAGCCTCACTTCACGCTGCGAGAAAAACCCTTCCGGAACAATTGGCCCAAGTCTTTGTCCAGATGAAACTCACGATCGTTCCCAAGGAAAGATCCGAAGCAATCGTTCCCAAGATATCGGAATTCGCGAACAGCCAGAACAAGGTGAACGCAGCGGACTTCTTCGCCAACCATCCGTTCCACATTCGCGTGGAGGAACTATCCCGCCGTATCCTTGCACCGGCCAGTGGGGACGGATACCGTGAGACCAAATGGTTCTATGAAAGGGCGCGTGGGCAATTTGCCGACGAGCGTGGTCGTCGGACGCTAGCGGAACGCAAGAAATTCGATTCCGACTATCCGAGGTCACAGTTCCTGACAAAAACGGACCTTGCAAAATTTGAGAATACCTGGTCGGGAACACCGCATCTTGTCAGCCTCGGCGCACAGAAGAACTTTGCCGAATTCGCCAAGGGCATGGAGAAGCGGTGGGGCAAGGATGGCTCGGCTTTCAGCGACGTCTGGTACCGGCGAATGATCGCCAAGGCGATTGTCTTCAAGCGCACGGAAAAATTGGTTTCCGATGCGGATTGGTATGAAGGCGGCTATCGAGCAAACATCGTCACCTATGCAGTTGCAAAACTCATCTATGACGCAGAACTGCAGGACAAGGTTGTCGATCTCGACACGATCTGGCGCAGACAGGAAATCTCGATGGACCTCAGGTCTTGCCTGTTGGCGGCGGGTCTTGAGGCACAAAAAGTGATCACCCATCCACCCGAGGGCATCCGGAATTACAGCGAGTGGGCCAAGAAACAGGCTTGCTGGAAGCGGCTCAGCGAGGCAAAAATCGATTATCCGGATGGCCTCGACAATGTACTGATCCCACTTGATCTGGCTAACGAGAGCATAAGGGAGGCCAACGCGGACAAGGCTGTCGAAACGAGCGTTGAGGCACAGATTGAGGTATTCAACCTCGGTGCGGAATTCTGGAAAGAGGCACGCAACTGGGCTCGGGAACACGGCATTTTGGGGCCAACCGAGCTGGGCGTGATCGAGACCTGTGCCGCAATGCCCCGAAAAATTCCGTCAGACAAGCAATGCACGATCGCGATGGCGACCTTGGGCAAATTGAATGAAAAAGGCTTTCGATCGGCTCAAAAGACGGACTCAGCGTGAGAGCTAATGCAGAATGATTATCGGTCAGAAATCCTAGCAGTACTGAAAAAAGGCTATCCAGCTGCTCCCATAAAGACTGCCCGTCGAGCACAAGGCAACTACACCTTGGTCGTTGATTGAATATTGTAGTAACCGCCAATGCTCAGAAAGATGAGCTTCGCAATCTGCCGCGCAAGAAATGGCGGGACAGCATTTCCGACCTGAACATATTGTTGTGTCCGATTCCCGAGAAACAGGTAATCGTCGGGGAATGTTTGCAGCCTAGCTGCCTCACGCACTGTAAGGCTGCGGCACTGCATTGGATCAGGATGAATGAAGTAGTGCCCGTCTTTGGAGATGTGGCTTGTGACAGTGGTGGAAGCGCGGTTGGCTAGCTGGACGCGAAAGCGGTCATTGAAGATGCCGCTGTGCCAGTTGCGGTGATCCGGGCTTAGGGCGTGGGGAAAATCTGCGGCCTTCGGACTGTAGCCATGCTGTTTGCCGAACACCGCAGAAAACATGTAACGTCCAAGGTCAGACGCCATATGACCACGCGTTTCGTGCTGTGCTATGGCGCGCAGTTCAGGCCGCTCCAGCCAGCGCATCAGGTCATCATCGGTAGTGCCGTAATTGGCCGGGAGTGCAGTAGAGCTCCGCTGATGCAATGGACTTGTTTCCAGATCCTGCACCAATGCGGAGAAAACTGTTTCGAGAGCTGGGTCCCCGTTGTCTCTGCAAATGCTGGCGAGCATTCGTGCTGAGTCAACAACGATCTTTTCCCAATCGTTTGCACTGTCGAGTCCTCGGCTCAGGCCGCTTCGCAACAATGGCAGGTTTCCAATGGCATCGGCCACCGAGTGTTTCGTACCGGATATGTTTATGCGAGCCTTTGAGACATTATGCGCACAATCGGACCTGATACCTATGATGAGTACCCTGTGCCGTCGTTGAGGAACCCCAAATTGCTCTGAACGCACAATGAAATCCGACGGCTGCTGAGCCTCCCGCAGGCAAGCCTCACCATCCTCGATCATGACAGCACGCAGTTCATAGTGATGGGCTTGGCCTGTGCCGAGCGAAGCCAGATCCTCCATCAGCATCTCGAAGACAAGGCGGCTCTCGACTGTCGAAGAGAGAATTCCCTTCACGTTCTCCATCACAAAGGCCGCCGGCCGAAGCCTGTCGAGGACTCGAATGTACTCCCGGAATAGGTAGTGCCGCTCATCGTCCTCCGGAACATAGCCAAGCTTGCCCTTTGAGCGAGCCCGCCCCACAAGGGAATACGCCTGACAGGGTGGCCCTCCGATTAGTATTGTGTCATCGTAGGTGCCCTGCAGCTTCTCGATAGCTTCGTCGATGGCCAATGTGGTTGCTTGAGTGCCGAGTTCGAGTGCACGGGCATCTTCGTTGGCTAGGTGCCACGCCACGGAATCGACCACGGACCAGTCCGGTTCGGAAATCAAACCGGCATGAAAATTGATGTAATCACTGGGCAGCTTACCGTGTCTCATTTGGTAGTTGCGAAGGAAGGCACGTAGCCTCAGGGTACGATGGGCGGATGCCTCCTTCTCAACCGAAATGCCGATTCGGAAAGGCGCGTGCCCGTCATCCGTGAGAGAAGCAAAGCCCTCACCAAGTCCACCCGGACCGGCAAACAGGTCGCAAATACCAAAAGTGGCAGGCAAATCACCCTCCTGAAAAAACCAGAGAAGCCCGTGTATACTAGTTTCTTCAACCAAAACCAGGATGCCCGTGACTGATATCGTGGACAAACAAACTCGTTCCCGCATGATGAGCGGAATTCGGGGAAAAGACACCAAACCGGAGATGCAGCTGAGGCGCGCACTGCATGCCCGCGGATTCCGTTATCGCCTGCACGGAAAAAAACTTCCCGGAAAACCTGATCTTGTCTTCGCGAAATTCGGTGCGATCATCTTCGTGCACGGCTGTTTCTGGCATCGCCATGAGGGCTGCCGCTTCTCGACCAACCCCTCGACGCGTAAAGAATTCTGGCAGAATAAGTTCCGTGGCAACGTGGCTAGAGACCAGAGAAACATAGAAGAGCTTGTGAATGCAGGTTGGAGGGTTGCTGTAGTTTGGGAGTGCGATCTAAAATACCAATTGGAAGAGGTTTCAGAAAATATCGAAGCTTGGTTGAAAGGTACCGAAAATAAATGGAATAGAACTATTTTACAAAGCACATGACCTTTAAAGATCACAATTCAATCAGAGATAATTGTAAATTCGCTCATCAGAATTCTCGGTTGCACTGCAAACGGCGTTATAGGGAGTAATGGGGGGAAGGCAGCTCAAATGAAACAAACAGCGTTAGCAGAATGGCCGATAAGAAGCCGATCATGCAGGCTTCAGATGCCGTTTCGGACGAAATGGGAACATGCCATCGGCGTAACGCGAAGCAAGATCTTCAAAGACGTCTTCGCTCTCACGGACATCGAAACCCTGAAGCTCAAGGCCATCCACGATCTCATCGCATAAGCGATCTAACGCCCGGCGTCGCCCCAGAGGGTGCTTCTCAGCACACATGATCATTTTCCAAAGCAGTATGCGCGCCAAATCATCTCGCGACGGTCGACGACGAATCCGAGCTTCGTCTCTCACCCTCTGCTGCCGCGCTCGCTGTTTGGCAGCGATTTCCCGTTTCGATTTCTTTGTCATCCTGATCTCCTTTTTCATCATGGAGCCACAGTTTGATGGCCGGCGATGCAAGCAACAAACGCCGTTTGCCTGATAATGTTGACAATCTGGAAAGGGGATTGCGCAGCGGTTGGTATCGAGGTTTCCAACCTTCTGTCTGCAAACGCCGTGCGAAGAAGAATCGCAGCTTCTTTGTTTCGAATCGGCAGGACAGAATTCAGAATCGTAACAGGATAAATTGAGATGATTTTTTTCGAGTTGCCCGCACGTCATCGCAGTCGGCTTCAATGCACCGGAGACTTGAAACCTATCCCTCGCAAGTCCCCTTAATGGAAGTCAAGTTGCGACGCGTTTTGTAAGCTGATTCATATGCAGCAATTTCCATAATTGAGCGGCATGATAAGGAGGAGGGGTCCGTAAGGACTAATGCGATCTGAGAAATTTGCCCTTAGCTCCCAGGGATGCGAACGATTGTTCAAAGAGGTTCCCGGCAGCAGAATACGAAAAGTCCTCCGCAGGTGAAACGACGACCTTGTTGCGGCCCGAGGCCTTCGCTGAATAAAGTGCTTTATCAGCCCGGTCTATCGCGGGATGCAGTGTAATCTCACCATCCCGGATAGCTGATACACCAAAGCTCGCAGTCACTTCTGACAAAACTCCGTCAAGCCTCCAGGCGCGCCCAGAAAAGGCAACCCGCAGGAGCTGAGCAAGACGCGTAGCGTCTTCCTGAGAGGTTCCAGGAAAGTAAGCAACGAATTCCTCGCCACCAAGTCGGGCGGCATATCCATGGGAACCTGTCGCGTTTTGCAACTCTTTGGCCAAAGCCACGATGACTTTGTCGCCTACCGCATGTCCATATTTGTCGTTGATCTGCTTGAAGTGATCGATATCGCAGATAAGGATCGAGCCGTTGAGCGCATTGTTCTTCGTCAACATTTCAACAACTTCATTGAGACCGCGACGGTTGAGGAGTCCCGTCAGTGCATCTCTCCCCGCAGCATCACGATGTTTGTCAATTGCCGCCGATGCCATTGCGCCCAATGCGGAGAATGGGAAGAGCATACAAATCGTTATCGTTGTTATGTGGACGAAGAGATTATAGTCGGAATTTACGAAGTCAGCGAGCTGATCGCTCGACTCGGTGAAAAAATAGAAGAACGTGGTGCGTGCGAGCGTATCGATGGTAACTATCCAGCCTGCGACGATCATGATTTTATCGGCTGGACGGGAAGCCCTCGGTATCGCCATCAGCAATGCCGAGCCAAGCAAAATTGCAAAGGCGACGTCTGTGACCAGCAATTGGTCGTTCAGGTTGGCCGATATGAATACAGTATAGCCATTAAAGGGCACATACGTGAAAGCAAATAGCCGCCGTTCCCACCGCCGCATTGGCGCATCAAAATGCAAGAGCACAGCGCTGCTGTAGAAGTAAGCTGCGCCAATGAATATAAAGCCGGATACAAATGCGTCGAATGCCGGAGCTATCGGGAATGCCGAAAATCCGAAGCCGGTAGCCGTGAGAGCAAACCCTGCACTCCATTGCCAAGAGGTCGCAATCCTGAGATGCCAGAGTATCAAGAATGCGAGTGAGATGAGACTGATAATCGAAACGGGCAAGTAAACGATAATGCCGCTATCCATCTTGCTAACCTAAAGCTATAAAAATTACCGACTGCAACCTCAGTGTGTAGCCGTGCTGGGTTAAGTTTCAGTAACTCCAAAACTGGAGGCTGCTGGAAGCGCTTGATACAGTTAAGTTCTCCGACCAGAATCGCAGATTCCTGGTTTGGAATCGGTTGGGCTGAAACCGGAATCGCTGAGGCTGAATCTGGCAATGCGAGGACTGATGTCTGAAACGGCGAATCCTAAATCGGAAACGCCGTATCAGAGTTCAGAATCGCAAAGACGTACTTTGGAATCGTTGGCGCCCGGGTGGGTAACGCGGGAGCCGAATTCTGAATCGTGCTTTCAGGGCGCCGGTTTTCTTAGGCCCGTTGCGGCTACGCTCATTTCGTGAGCAAGCAACGCTCTGACTTCGCTACCATCCAGCGTTCTGGCTTCAGCAAGACGGGTTGCCAGTGAAAGGAGCGCATCGCGATGCTGCGATAGCATTTCGGTGGCCATGGTCTCTGCGACCTCAAGCCTTGCATGGACATGATGCGCCAGCTGGCGATCGAGCGAAAGGATCGATGAGTGATCCTGCACTGAACGGTACAGTAGGGGCTGGGTTGTCCCGAATCCGAGGTTGGCCTCTGCATCTGTCGCCAGCCTCGTGGCATGTGCAAGATCAGACGTGTCATTGCCACCGGAGCCTACGACATGATCACCAAAAATGAGCTTTTCCGCGGTCCTGCCGGCGAGCGTACAGGCGATCATCTGATTGAGCCATGTTTCGGTCTGAATGACATCCCTGCGCATCTGACTTTCGACGTAGCCCCCGGAACCAATGCCGACAGTTACAGTTGAAACGGTTGCGATGCCAAAGATAGTCCAAGCTAGCGCATGCCCAGATTCATGGATCGCTATGCGCCAGACAAGTTCTGGTGACATTGCCGCCTGACTTTCGGTGAGCGCTGCATGAATGTCGCTGTACAACAGTGGTCGCTTTTCGCGACGGGCCTTCTGACGCGCTTCACGGATCAGCCGCTCGACGTCAGCACCCGTTCTACCCGCGGCAGCCAGCGCCAACGGCTTAAGCATTGCGTTCATGTCGGGCGCTACGGCGGAGGGATGAAAGTTATCCATTGGTCAGCACTCCTTCTTTGCTGTTGGTGACTTGATCGCTGTCGTCATGGGCAGTGCTGTCGATGCAGTGGACGCGCAAAGCACCAGATGCACTTTTGGGGCCGCCGGAACTGCCGATCGCACTGCTGTTCAGGACCGAATCGAGATCATCTCCCAAATGATGCGCAATGATTTTCGCTAGCGCAGTCGTATCTGGGGTCGGGATAACAATGTGCTTCTCAAGACGGCCTGAACGCAGAAGTGCAGGGTCGATTTTTTCCGGCCGGTTGGTCGCGCCGACAACAATCACACCTTCAGTTTTTGCAGCCCCATCCAACAATTCCAATACGCGGTTGACCAGACTTGACCAGTAATCGTCATACTGGCGATCGCTGCCGCCGCGGCTCCCGATGTTGTCGATTTCATCGATGAACAGGATGCACGGAGCACTTTGATTGGCATGCTCGAAAGTGGCTTTCATCGCTGCCAGAACATCGCCGAGATTCGACGCTTCCAGCCATCTCGCCACCGACGTCGCGATCAGCGTGACTCCCAGCGTGTTGCAGAGCGCCTTGGCGAAGGTCGTCTTGCCCGTACCAGGCGGCCCAGAGAGCAGCAGCCGTGAGCTGAGATCGGACCACTCGACTTCCTTGTTCCTGAACGCACCAAGGTCGACCTTGAGGTCAAGAGCCCACTGTTGGGCATCGCCATAGCCGGCCAGCCGTTCCAGGAAGAGGTGATCCTTTCCGGTGGATGATTTAGTAGATTGCTTTGCCTTCTGCCCCTTGGCTGGTTCTGACCCGGTCGTTGCCTTGACTGGCTCGATGATGTCGAAGCAGCCAGAATATTTTTCGTGCTTCCTTGCTTCCGAGCGACCCGACCTGTTCAGCAACGAACCAAGCCCGCATTCTTTCTCGTCGTCATCCTTGGCTTCTGCCCGTGCCGCGTTTTCAGCTTCAAGCGTGGTCAGGATTCCGATGATTTTTGTCAGGGATCGACCTGGGCGGATTGCGATAGCCAGATCATCGATGCCAAGATGGAGCGGCTCGAATTCGAGTTCGCTCATCAGAAACCAGGAGCGACCAACCGGAATTTGGCAACAAATTGCGATCACGTCAGCGATCAGGCTTGCATCAATTCCGTCACCCTGGATCACAATGTCCGCGACGGCAGCAAGACGAGCCGCTAGTGGCTGTTCTCTCTCATCAGAGATGATCAAAGGCTTGGATGCAGCAAGCACCTTGTTCGACACGAGCCGCCGCATATCATCATGACGATCAAGCCGCTCTAACAAAGCGCTCCCGCAGCAAGCGAGTGACCTTCGTCGTTTTGAATCCGCCAATGATTTATAGTGCCCTGTTAGGCCTGGGCCATCCGAGATCGGTTCAAGAGATGTGTAGAACGGCAGGATCAAGCCCTTTTCAAGCATACGGCCGAGCTGTTTTTCGAAGCCATGGACCGGAATCTGCACCGCGATGATCGGACACTCGGACTTCATGATCGTGAGCAGTCGATGGAGGGTTTTCTCATCTTTCCCAAGAGCCCTTGCGAGCAATAGAGCGGTCGCGACTTCACGAACTTTCAGCGTGGGCGCAAAGCCCTGCACAATTGAAAGGACGTGGTCCCGAAGCCTAACCAGCTCCGAAGAACTCTGCGTGGTCCCATTTTGATTGACGAGCATTGTACGAGCCGGTTTGCCGACTTCGCCGACCTCCCCAAACTCCTCATCATCGAAATCATTGAACTCGCCAGATTCAAGCTTCCTTTCGAGCCGTTTCCTGTTGCGTGATGACACCTCCAGGAGGTTCCGCATCAAGTCCTGATCATGATCAAGATCACCCGAGAACTGAGCTACCTGATCCGCAGAAAGCCGCCAGATTGTGCCGTCACGCGAGGTTCCTCCGACCTGCTGCTCGTCAAGAACGCCAGCTTCTGCGGCACGGCCAAAAGCTTCGAGTCGGGCAGCGCGGCGTTGCCGCGACAGGAGATACCGAGAAACACGTTTGCTGATCTTGCTCATGGCAGTGTCTCCTGTGAGCATGCGGAGTAATCCGCGATTGTCTGAAAGTTCGCAGGCAGAAACCGCCGATTGCCATCAAGCCAGTCTTTAAGGATTAGGCCCGCCGGGTGATTGAACCTGCACAATAACTCAAGTCTGCGCTGCAAGCCCCTGGGCAGCCTGGTGTTGCCGGCTTCGCCTGTTCCCGTACGTTCAATAATTTTCTGGACGGTGCTTGGTGCCATCTCGTCAACGAGGTCAGGCGTCGGATTTCCGTCGCAAGACATCACGAGAATCTCAAGCTCAATCTCAGCCAGACTTTGCGCCTTACGGTTTGGCTTCGGCTTCCGCGATTTGACAGCCGGTGGCTGCTTTCGAGAAGTGGTCATCGGACCAGCATGATGTTGAACATCCGCTTTTTGCGGGAATGGCACGACGTTGTTGTTGGGGGGAATGGAATTGGATTTACGCATGACAAATTTCTCCAAGCACCGGATCGGAAGATCGGCGGCTGTTGTGAACAAAAAGGTAGATTGATGGATTGAGCTGATTGCCTGTCAGTGCCGAACGGGCACTTGAGCAAATCCCAGCTTGATCATTTGCGGCTCTCTGCCGGTCCCGATGCCAGAGCTTCCGACAGAGGTCTGATCATCATCAGGCTCAGTCTCTTCTGCCGCAGTCATTACATCGACCGCCGTCATTATCTGATGACTGGATTTGCTGGAGAAGGTTTCACAAGCCAGCTCCCAGTTTGCCTGGATGCGCGAGCGGAAATTCCTTTGTAGCAATCCGATTGCTTCGCCGGCGCCGGCGATTTCGACAAGGTGATCAAGATGCGAGATATGCCAGATGCCACCTTTCAGGTCAGTCTTCCGATTATCGGCAGTTAGGATCACAACCCTTACTTCTTCTGCGATCAGACGTTTGTGCTCTTTGTAGAGAAAATCAGACACTACAAGCCCAGCCGCTTTCATGCGTTTCATCAGCTCCTCGATCCGCGCACGGTCATAAGTATTGATGCTGCGTTTCGCATCCACTACATGCGCCATCTTCGTTTGACGATTGAGAATGATGAAGTCGGGCGTGTAGGTTTTACGACCGCCCAAATCAGCATCGAACGTCAATGCCCGATATTTTGCTGAGTCATTGAGTTCGACCAGTTGCAGAGCTGCTGGCAAAACCGGAAGACGCAGATTCTGCGTGATTACTTCCAAGTCTGGATTGCATTTGGTGACCGCAGCAATGCCGCGTTCAATCAGCCGGCCTTCGAGTGCAGGCATAGACCGCAGCATTGTCGCGAGATCGTCGATGCTGCCAGAGAGCGCTTCTGCCAATGCGTCCGCGGACAGAGAGGATTCGACAAGCTCATTGATGAGTTCATCGAACAGCAGCTGCAATTCCGGACAATCGGCGGAATATGCATACACGGGCGTGGTGGTAGTGTTGAGGGTATTCTTGTTCATGCGAGTCTCCTGCTCAGGAGCGATGACGGCAGCATTCATGCAGACACAGAGGTTCAGACGCGGAAATTATTTCCGCATTGGCTGCCCTTGATGGGCGGTCGGACCATGGGTGTCAGCGAGGAGCTGAGCGTGATCGCTTTGTCGTGAAACGATCAGCGGTGCGAAATCGACATCGGTGACGACGTTACGCCGCCGGTCAGCCTAAGCTGCGATCGGACTTCAACAGGAGAGGGGTGCGATGGGTCTTCCCCATCACGGGAGATAACGGTAAAGGTCAACATAGCCTTCGGCCTTTCGAGAGAAGGTTGCGGGTCAGGCCCTCGTTCGATGTTAGCCGCATCGGCGGGGGCCGTTAAGTCGCTGCAGAACATCAGTTTCTGGCGACAAAATATAAATAGTCCGGGGTTGCTTCTCCGGCAAGGCCAAAAGAACGTATCCGGAACAAGAGCTCCGGCATGGTTAATAGATGACGCGGGTGTTCCGAAGTTCAGACAGAGAACAATTCAGTTCTAGCGGGGCTGTTGGAGCAATACAGAAAACGATGAGCCGTCGTCAATTTGGGCGGGAAGCGAACCTTCGCTACAGATTGCACTTATGGCAGCTATGCGGGAACACAGCCGTCATTGGTACACGTGGTAAAATCTATTCTAAGGCGCTTGTTCGGTCGAGAAACTCAAGGGTTGCTCGGGCCCATTCAGACCACGCATTTTCTCCTGGCAACAAAATGTGGTTCGCGCTTTCAAGAACAACGAGCTCGGCACGGGCGATGTTCGATGCAAGCTTTTGCCCTTCTGATAATGGATGCACCGAGTCGTTTCGGCTATGAATAACCAAAGTAGGAACTTGGATATTTTCCAACTGATCGACGACGGTAAACCGATCAATCGCCATTCTGATCCGGCCGGCATTTTCAGGTGAGGTTGAAGCCAATTGCATGTCCACCAGATCGGCAAGTTGGTCTAGCGATGCTTCAGGGCAAAACAGGGAAGTAAAAGCTCTCATAAACGCACTTTCAGGCTTCCCCCAACCTTCACGCATCAGTGTCATCATGGCGTCAGCGGCTTCGCTAGACTGGCCACCGTCCCTAAGCGCGCGACCTTCTGTATAGCCGCCATATAGCACAAGACAGCTCACACGTTCGGGGTGGTTCGCGGCAAACTGAATAGCAATTGGAACGCCTTGGGAAAGCGCAATGAGTGGAAAACGATCAAGCCCGGCGGCATTGGCAACAGCCTCTAGATCAGCAACATGGCTGTCTAGGACGGTATTGGAAAGAATAGGATCAGACAGCCCCGTTCCGCGCTGATCGTAACGAACGAGAGTGTGATCTTGCCCCAAAGCATTAAGGTATGGTCGCCAGATCAGGCTTTTCCAGTCCATTTCCAAATGAGTTAGGAAATGCCCCGCACGCATAATCATTGGTCCGTGGCCAGAGGTGGCATAGGCGATGCTTGTCCCATCATCAGACTTCGCAAAACGCACCCTTTGACGGTCACTAAGAGCAGGAGAAGGCGCAGGTTCTCCTTCACGGTCCATTGAAACAGACGTGCCAAGCTGCAAGCCACGCCGCGGTACAGTTTTGACAATTGACTGTTCTTTGCCGTTATCGCCTACCGCTTTCCGGGCTGCATTTATTCGAGCGCTGATCGAACTCTCGGACACAATGCGGCCGCCCCAGATTTCGTCGATGATTTGATCACGCGTCACCAAAACACCAGCGTTCCGAACAAGCAGGTGCAGCAGATCAAACACCTGCGGTTCAACTCTTACCTGCTTGCCATCCCTAACTAGTAGGTGACGGTCAGAGTCGAGAACACAGTTGGAAAAGCTGTAGCGCATGGGTCCACAAAACAGCATTTCCGAGACCCTCTCAAGGAATTCGGTGGAATAGGTGCAAATCTCAAGAAAATCACAGGGTTTTCATATGGCCCTCTTTAAGTGGAGTCTGGCGGGCCGTGGCACTGTTGACTGAAGAAACCAGCAGAGGAACTCAGACAATGACGCTACAGACAGACATCAAGAGATTGAATGACGGTTCGATTGACTACGCTCATTACATCGCCAGAGGCCGTGCGATTAGAAACCACGATGCCAACCAAGCGTTGGTAACAATCTGTGGCGCGCTCAAGGCGGCCTGGATCGCAACAAAACACAGTATGAGGTTTCGTCGCGGTTCAAATCAGTCCCAGGGCACGAAACACTCGCTTAAACACGCAGTCCAATGGGCACTATTTTCACGTATCAGCCATCTTTAGGGAAAAGTGTGCGGGTGCGTGATTGGCACGACCTGCATGCCGCCAAGGCACGTAAATCACAGGCAACCTAACTTCACTGCCATGCCAAAAAAGAGTCAATCAAGGTTTGTGCACGCCATTCGCTGCAGCGTTGATCAATACCAATAAGGGGCCGGATGTGCCAAATGGCCTTGACAGCTTCGGTCGGCAATGCGGTTTTCATACAGCTCTGATCCCGTCGCAATCGGTCCGAAGTTCCAGATAGGTAATTATGCGACTGGCAACGTTGCAGGTAGCGGCCAAGGGCTAGGCTCCAAATATATTTGACACTCCCGAAACTGAGATAACTTCACCACATAACCCTTGAACATTCCACAGCCCTAATCCTCGAAAAGTTTGGCGCGGATGAAACCTACCCAACCAATGTCGAGAAGCGTGGCAATCAGGGCACTGCGCCAATGTGGAGAGCAACGCTTCTTCCGCAGAAAGCCGTTGCTGTTTCTGGTCTATCTTCAACACACTAAATGACATGCAAGCAGTGATGTAGGCCGTGACTTCATCCTCAATGTGAGCTTGAATATCAAAATCAATCAGATGTTGATGTTTTTCGCGAGCTCGCGTGCTGGTTAAGTCTTTTTCCCAATGTTCTAAGAATGGATCATTGCGTTTTGCCAAAATACAACGGCCAATGTGCTTTCTGAAAACGCTTCTGTCTTTGTTCGGAGTGTACAGGTGCTCCCGAATTCTCTTTTGGAGATTACCTTCACCTGTATGCGTGCCAATGCGCACGATGCGTTCTTCAGAATGGCTGAACTCGCCTTTTTCAAAGACAAAATAGAGCCCATTTGTGGGCAGGGTAGTTCCGATTAACTCCTGCGACAATCGCGGGAGTTTTGATGCTTGGAAGTGTAGATGTTGGCAAGATGTTTTCATTTGTTTTATCCCTAAAAATTCAGGGGGACTTGGATTTGCCGCAGGATAACATGGGGATTTTCTGCACTGAACGCCCCTCCGCCACACTCCGTGCCTATCCTCCAACGCCACCATTTTGTATATGAGAGCAACTAAACTCATAGGGGAAGCTCATGGCTACGGTCTCGGTAAAAGTTGACGCTTCGTGCAGAATCCTAAATCTCGATGAAATCAAAGATCATTTGAACAGCCGATATGTCCTGATGACATTCATCGGTGCAAACGGCGGCGGCAAGAGTGATGAATTTGTGAGAGGTGACAGTCAACCAATAAAGAAGAAGATTGGCTGTATAAAGAATGGTTCGAATGGAGCAAATGACGTTCGAATTCGTGACTTTTTCGCACGACATGGCGGCGGACATATCGTCATCAGGACTTGAAAGAGAATGCACGACCTTTGGAAAAAAATAGTGTTGGTAAGGTTGAAATGTACTAACGATTCTCTTGAAATAATATGATATATTACCGATATTATGCATATGAGATAATATCACTCAAAACATATTATAAATTGTCTGAGATATATAAAAATTTAACCTTAACTGCTGATCTCTGCTTCCAACATGAAGGTCAGCTCGGGGCCGTCAATATCAATTGGGCGTGTCATCCAACTCTTATTTATCCTACCTTCCAAACGGAATGACGTTTGACTCACCGGTGGCAAATGCTACGGCACCTTCTTTACGAATTGTTATGACAGCTTCTTGGAAAGCGGCACGGTCGTCATCGAACAAATCGTCCCAGACGATTGATGTTCCGTCTTCAGTGACAACTTCTAGCGACCAACCATCGCCACCTTCAAGTTTGTAGATGTCTACCTTGAAGGGCACGCCGTCTTCCACAATCCGCTGCGACGCGCTTGATATGATCAGGTTTGGTTCGATGTCCATCGATACGTCTCTCGTGGATTGATTAACCCGCATATTATGCCCGATGAAGGCTATTGCCAATGTCAGCTATAAGAATGTTGGACGGTTGCAAACATGCGGGCGAACGATTTCGGCTTTGGGCCGGAAGCGTCAAAGCGTCCAGTGCGGGTGAATGTCAGCTTAGCCGGCTCGGCGCTAGGAAGCAGACAGTCCCCGGCCCCATTCCAGTCATTTGTCACGGGCGCAATCAACTGTGGTTCCCGACATCCTAAGCCTTTCAAACTTTCCCCAATGCACCGCCGTATTCGGGCAATTGCTCCGATCTCAGAAAGCCCAAACCAAGGTGTAAGGCCGCTGCCCGCATTGACGATCAGGTCGAAAGGTCTGCATGCGCACCGACGTCCGAAAGGCAGCCGCCCTTCAGGACAGAACTTTTGTTAGCACCAGTTTAAAGTGGGCAAAGGAGCAACTTTCCTACCCAACCGAGGATCAGCTCAAGGGATGAAACGCTCCATTGTTTCGGAAAGGTAGTCATGACAGCTTTCATAAAGAATTGTTAAACGACTCCAGACCACAATTTATAGCAACCAAAAATTGTAAAAATAATTATCTGGGACAAACCAAGCCTTATATTGCCGTTCCTGAAAGGATTGTTTTAGGCTATATTCCAAATAGTCTATTTGCTACAACCTAATGTTTTGAAGTACAATGGTTATATCTACACTATTGTAGTGGTAAGAGTAAATGGAGTAAGACATGTCTTCGATAGACCGAAAAGTACAGCGCACAGCCGCAGCCAAGCAGACCAAGAAAACACGTGCGGAAAACAACACTGCCGCGAAAAAGAAGGTGCGCGCAGCGCGGGCACCGAAGGAAATTGACGAGCCGCTCTCGCCAGAAGCTGAAGCGCGCCTGTCTGAACTCGTTAAGCGAATCGTCTCATTGCATCGCAAGTCGACCGGGCAGGTGTTTGAACTGGGCGAGTGCCTAGCTGAAGCAAAGTCTGTTCAGCCAATCAAGCGCTATGGCCGCTGGCTGAAAGAAAATTGCGGCTACAGTGTCCGTTCGGCCTGGAGTTTTATCTCCGTGCACGAGCGACTTGCTGATCACCGCGAACGACTTGAACAGCATGCAGTGGGAACAACCGCACTCTTCGAGCTGGCGAAAGGTGAGCCGGATCAGATCGAGGATGTCATCAAGCAATTTGACGAAGGCAAGAGCCTCAAGCCCATGGAAATCAAGGCGCTCATCGGCGGCAAGAAGAATGAAGCTGAAGAGCATATCGATCCGAGACAGCTGGGCGGCAAGGCAGGGCTACAAAAAATGGCTGCTGCCAAGCTCAAATCCGACATGCAGGAGTTTCATCGGCTTGCAGCCTTGGTCCTTGAAGAGCTTGAGGAAGCCATATCCCGGGTTACCGCGGGAAAGCGGATCATCATGCGAGCACTCGCCACTGGAGTTGAGCTCCGGGCGCGGCATGCATCGGACCTCTTCAAAGACATCGCCGCACCACTTCGTCTTGTCGACCATCTTCCGCGTGGCAATCTTAGCCATGCCAAGATTGGAGATCAGACCGGCTGGGGAGCTGTCCAGGACAGCCTCTACCGGTTGGGCGGTGTTGGCTCATGGCCTCCCCGCGATGAAATGGAAAAATGGGTAATCGAAGTGGCACACCCGGCGCTACGATTCGCAGTCCATGGCGAACCCTATGTTGTCAGCGCAAAACTGCCAGATGCTCCCGTCTTGGATGTCGCAAAAGCAGAGATCGAAGTCACGAACAATGATCGGATTGTGGTCGATAAGGAAACCGACGCTGATGAGACCACACCAAGCATTTCAGTTGCCGAGCTGGATGCAACGCTCAACGGGCTTATGGCGGCCAGCAAAACACCCGCTGAAGCACGCATGTCACGATAACGCGGAACCGCAGTTCAGCGTTTGCGCCACTCGATGCCTGACCCAAACACCTACCAAAGCCCCGCTGGTACACAGCGGGGCTTTGGTCTTTCTGATCAGAGGCTTTCTATCTATCTTTGGCCTGTCGCCGCGTTTTTGCAAGCCGATCAAAATCCAGGTCTCGGAAGACCGAGAAATCGACCTTTGGATTGAGCGGCAGATTGGCGAATATCTCAGCTTCTGATTCAGTGAGTGTTTTCCAGCCGTATTGTTCGTGAACGTCGCCGCTGATCGCATGGCCTGCCTGCATCCTGCGTTCTCGCCCGCCAATCTTCTTATCTTCACGGGCCTGCGTGATGTAATCGCCGCGTAAGGAATGGAACCGTTCGCCTGGCGCTTCCTTGATGTCCGCCTTGGCAAAGAGGCGACCCATATACTGGGAAGCGGACTTGGCTGGATCGGAGAGTCCCATGAGCTGTGGAAACAGGAACTTATTGCCTTGTTTCCTGGCCCAATCCACATAGCCAATCTCGACCAGAAAGTTGTGAAGCACGAAATATAGTCCGCTCTCTGTCGTCTTGATCGGCCGTCGGACCCATTTGCCATCAACGATCACAATACCGTCAACCTCCGCAACCCAGACATTTTCGAACTTTTCCGTGATGTCACTTCCTACCAGATGCGTCAGCAGACCAAGACGGCGGCTGGTCAGCAAGCCGAGCGGCGGAAGCATGACATCATCGATATAGGGCGACTGAACACAGGTCCGGAAAAGCTGCGTCAGCTTCTTTGAAGACAAAGGTTCTGCGGAGATCGTATCTCTTGCACTTTTGGGATACTTGAGCGCCACGTTTTTGATCGGATTGTCAAAAGCATGTTGCGCCGCTGCATTGCTGAACACCGGTTTGATGGCCCCCATGTAACCATCTTGCAGCGTGGCCTTCGCCAACGTTCCCTTGCTGAAATCTCGATTGCTCTCGATGATCTCTCTAGCTGTAAGGTGCAAAGGCCGATCCTTGTCTCTCGGGGGCCAGAACATCATGAGATTGATGAAAGCTTGAAGATCAGTCGGTGTATAGCGATCGACCGGATGATCGCCAATCAGCTCCACAAAGAGGTTGAGGCGCATTTCGGCGGTCTTGATGTCTTTGCTTGGTTCTCCCATAGCTGTAACTCGCTCGGCGAGATACACGCTTGCTGCAGTACTGAACAGCGGTTTTGTGGAAGGCTCACGCTCGACGTATCGCCGATCCTTGTCCGCCTCCGTTTCCACATTCAGGTTGACGAGCCCGGCCCGCGCACTAATCTTGCCATTGCCTTGTGAGCCACTTGCTAGTGGCGACGTCAGAATCGACTCCGGGTCGTCCTTAGCTCTTTCGACCAATCGCTTGGCTAGCAGTTCGGCATGGTCGCCGAGCTGCTTGTTATATTCCTGGCCAGCATCCTTCCGCGCCTTTTCCTGAGCGATCCGGACAAGCCCGCGCATCATCGCGAAGTTGCCTTCCTCTTCAGTCGTGGGAGGCGGAGCAGGGTTGCGGATATCGTAGAGCGCGGACTTGAGACTCATTGTTACAGCACGCCAAGCACGTTTGCCTTGCGTTTCCTCATCAATCTCGTCGGCATCACCGCCGATTATATCTTCCATCAATGGCCAGAATTCAGTCTCATCATCACCGGACATGGCTATCTCGATCCGTTCAAACTTCTGTCGTGCGATGGCAGCCAATTGATCGGCGACCCGGCGAGCCTCCACTTTGGGAAGGACCCCAAGGCCAATCCGTATGGGACGCTTGCAGTCGCCTGCGATCGTTTTGGGCAGTCGCATCTGAAACATATAGGCCGAACCGGTTTTAATCAGGTAAAGGCCCGGTGACGAGCGTGGGCGGCCTGTCCTGCCCTGCTTCGCGGAAATTATTTCCGCGTTCTGGGATGATACTCCCGACGATACATGCAACGATACATTTTGAGTGTCTGCCATTGGAAACGGCCCTTGTTTTGGGCGGCCCGTTCCAATTAAAGCTGATCTATCAAAAACTTAGGAGATTCCGCGTTTGGGGCCCGGAGGGGCTGGCGGAGAGGGTGGGATTCGAACCCACGGTGGAGTTGCCCCCACGCCGCATTTCGAGTGCGGTACTTTCGACCACTCAGCCACCTCTCCGCGTCTTTGGTCGGCGCAATATCAGTGCGCGGTCGCCTCCATAACCGGCGCGGCCCGCTTGCACAAGGGGTAAGTTTGCCTGTTGCCTCCCTTGCCGGGCCAAAACCGCCAATTTGGCTTGACTCACGGCACTGGCTCACGTATCTCGCGAACCGAATGCAGCGTGGGGCTTCCTGCGCCGTTGGCCTTTGGTTGAGAATTCCATGAAATTGGAACTCAGGCAGGCTTCACCCGGCCATCCGGCAAACGGACCGGCCGATCAGTTCCGACTGGCAAAAAGACGGCCCGCCGCAAGGTGAGAGCCGGACGAACACGAAAGGACAAAAGATGTTCGCAGTCATTAAAACCGGCGGTAAGCAGTACCGCGTCGCCGCCAATGACGTATTGACGATCGAAAAGCTCAAGGGCGCCGCTGGCGATACCGTCGAGTTCAACGAAATCCTGATGGTCGGCGAAGGCGCCGGCGCAACCGTGGGCGCTCCGCTTGTCGAAGGCGCCATGGTCGTTGCCGAAGTTGTCGAGCAGGGCCGCGCCCGCAAGGTTATCGCCTTCAAGAAGCGCCGCCGGCAGAACTCCAAGCGCATGCGCGGTCATCGTCAGCATCAGACGGTCGTCAAGATCATCGACATCCTGACCGGTGGCGCCAAGCCAACCAAGAAGGCTGCCGCGAAGAAGGAAGCCGCGCCCAAGGCTGAAGCCAAGTCAGCTGATGCCGCGCCGGCGACCCTGTTCACCGCGCCAAAGGGCAAGTCCGATGACCTGACCACGATCAAGGGCATTGGCCCGGTCGCAGCCGGTCAGCTCAACGAACAGGGCATCACCACCTTTGCCCAGATCGCCAAGTTGAGCGACAAGGACATCGTCCGCATCGACGAAGCCATGCCGTTCAGCGCTGATCAGATCTCGGACTGGCGCGACCAGGCCAAGGCACTGGCGAAGTAATCAACCGCCCGTTCGGGCCCTGGCGGCGACAAGCCGCAAACAGACAATCGCCCCTAAGGGCGGAACAGGAGCAGACCCATGGCACACAAAAAAGCTGGCGGTTCAACGCGTAACGGTCGCGATTCCGAATCCAAGCGCCTCGGCGTGAAGAAGTTCGGTGGCGAATCCGTCATTTCCGGCAACATCATTCTGCGTCAGCGCGGAACCAAGTGGCATCCCGGCACAGGCGTTGGCCTTGGCAAGGATCACACTATTTTTGCCGTGCAGCCTGGCAATGTTGACTTCCGCAAGAAAGCCAACGGCCGAACCTATGTGTCCGTTGTCGCGAAAGCGGAAGCAGCGGAATAAGCCGGATCGCATTTTGCAGGCCGGCGTCTCATCGACCCGGCCTTTGCAGGCATCCTCCGGACTACCGGAAAATGGACAGGGGAGATGGAACACCATCTCCCCTTTCTTTTTGTCCAAACGGAGGAATGACCATGAGACAAGAACCCAGTTGCAGCCCCGGTGACGGCGTTCGGGCGCCCAGAGACGGTTTATGCAATAGTTTGAGCGACGGCTTGAGTGCCACACTCCCCCTGCCCGACAACGCCGGTCAGTGCTCCGTAGATGTGTTTGACTGCCCGGTTCTGCTCACCGAGAATCTGGTGCTGCGCGCACCTCATGTCGAAGACATCGACGCCATTACCATTCTCGCCAACAATCCGGCGGTTGCCACCATGGTGGCGCGCATGCCGTATCCCTATGGCCGCTCAGACGCCGAAACCTTCGTGCGAACCTCGGCCAAACGCGAGAATGGCAATTGCGTCTATGCGATCACCGAGGCCGACAGTGGCCGCTTTCTCGGCTGCTGTGCGCTGCAATGCACCGAGGATGGCAACGCCACCGAACTGGGCTACTGGATAGGTGAGCCGTTCTGGGGCCAGGGCATTGCCACCCAGGCCGTCCACGCAATGATCGGCATGGCTTTTCGGACCCGCGATATCGACCACATTGACGCACGGATCCGGGTTACCAACCCGGCCTCGCGGCGCGTGCTGCAAAAAAGCGGCTTCCAGTTCCAGGGGGCGGAAATGGTCCCGGTGCTGGCAGTGCGGGCTGCAGTCTCGATGGAGTGGTTCCGGCTCGACCGCAAGACCTGGTTCTCACTGATCAGCTGGTCGGGCGAAACCCGGAGCCCGGTCGCCTGAATTCGGTTCTCGGGGTCGGGTCACCCCGACACGTCATCACCACCGGCGGCTTTGAGCCGCCGGTGCCCACGAAATGCGATATTCTTTGACCTCCAAGCCGCGGGCGTTTATCGATGCCCGCATGTGCGGCCGCCCCGACAGGGCCTGACCGCTTGACGCGTGAAATCCGGATCGGTCCAGCCAGATGAAGTTCCTCGACGAAACCAAGGTCTATATCCGCTCCGGCGACGGCGGCGGCGGCAGCGTCTCCTTCCGGCGCGAAAAATACATCGAGTTCGGCGGCCCCGACGGCGGCGACGGCGGCCGCGGCGGCGATGTCTGGGTCGAGGCCGTAGATGGGCTCAACACGTTGATCGACTACCGTTTCCAGCAGCATTTCAAGGGCAAGACCGGCGGCCACGGCATGGGTCGCAACCGCACTGGCGCCGGCGGCGACAGCGTCACCCTCAAGGTCCCCGCCGGAACCCAGATCTTCGAGGAAGACAACGAGACCCTGATCTGCGATCTGACCGAGATCGGCCAGCGCTACCGGCTGGCTGCCGGCGGCAATGGCGGTTTTGGCAACGCCCATTTCAAGTCGGCAACCAACCAGGCCCCGCGCCATGCCAATCCCGGCCTGGAAGGCCAGGAGAAGACCATCTGGCTGCGGCTCAAGCTGATCGCCGACGCCGGCCTGATCGGCCTGCCCAATGCCGGCAAATCGACCTTTCTCGCCACCGTCACCCGGGCTCGGCCAAAAATCGCCAATTACCCGTTTACCACGCTGCACCCCAACCTCGGCGTCGCCACCATCGATGGCCGTGAATTCGTGCTCGCCGACATTCCTGGCCTGATCGAGGGCGCTCATGAGGGCGTGGGCATCGGTGACCGTTTCCTGGGCCATGTCGAGCGCACGCGGGTCCTGCTGCATATGGTTTCCGCACTCGAGGAGGACGTCGGCCAGGCCTATACCACCGTCCGCCACGAGCTTGAAGCCTACGGCCAGGGCATTGCCGAAAAGCCCGAAATCGTGGCGCTCAGCCAAGTCGACGTGGTTGATGCCACCCAGCGCGCCGAAAAGGTCCGGGCGCTGAAGAAAGCCGCCGGCCGCACACCCTATGAGATCTCCGCCATAACCGGGGAAGGCATGACCGGGGCGCTCAGGGCATTGCGCGACATCATTGTCGGCGCCAAGGCCGAAGACGCCGAAAAGGCCGATGCGGGCAGCAAGAAAGACTGAGCATGGCCGTCCACCGCAAGCCCGTTTCGGCGCACAAGCGCATCGTCATCAAGATTGGCTCGGCGTTGCTAGTTGACCGCAAAAGCGGCCTCAAGGTGGCCTGGCTGGATTCGCTTTGCACCGACATTGCCGAACTGAAGGCCGCCGGATCCGAGGTCCTGGTGGTTTCCTCCGGCGCCATCGCGCTGGGTCGCACCGTGCTCGGGCTTCACGCCGGCGCGCTGCGGCTTGAGGAAAGCCAGGCCGCAGCCGCAGTCGGCCAGATCGCCCTGGCCCGGTCCTGGTCCGCCGGGCTGTCGGGCCATGACATCGTCGCCGGCCAGATCCTGCTCACCCTCGGCGACACCGAGGAACGGCGGCGCTATCTCAACGCCCGCGCCACCATGACCGAACTGATGCGCCGGGGCGCGGTGCCGATCATAAACGAAAACGACACCGTCGCCACCTCGGAAATCCGCTATGGCGACAACGACCGGCTGGCCGCCCGCGTTGCCACCATGATCGGCGCCGATCTGCTGGTGCTGATGTCCGATATTGACGGGCTCTACACCGCACCACCCGCTACCGATCCCGACGCCCGGCACATCGAGATCATCGACGCCATCGGCCCGGATATCGAGGCGATGGCCGGTGATGCCGGCTCCGAACTCTCGCGCGGCGGCATGAAAACCAAGATCGACGCCGGCAAGATCGCCACCGGCGCCGGCTGCGCCATGATCATCGCCTCGGGCAAGACCGACCACCCGCTTTCCGCCATCGACAAAGGCGCCCGCTCAAGCTGGTTTGCACCTTCCGGCACGCCGCAATCGGCGCGCAAGACCTGGATAGCCGGACAGCTCGATCCATCGGGGAGATTGTTGATCGACGCCGGAGCCGAACGAGCGCTGCGCTCGGGCAAAAGCCTGCTGCCAGCCGGCGTTAGATCCATTGTCGGTGAATTCCACCGCGGCGACCCGGTAGCCCTCTGCGATGCTTCGGGCCGCGAAATCGCCCGTGGACTGTCGGGTTATGACGCCGAGGAAGCGCGCCGTATCGCCGGCCGCAAGTCGAGCGAGATCGAGGCCATTCTCGGCTATTCCGGCCGCGCCGCGATGATCCACCGCGACGACATGGTGATTACCTCCGGCAATGGCTTGGGCGCTTGATCCGCGGCAATGGCGCAACGCCGCTTTACGCCATCCCGCTGATTGCGTAAGAAATGCGCTTGATCGCCCGCCGGGAGACCCGCCATGCTTGAAAAAACCAGTTCGCAATCCGACATCGCCGAAGTGATGGCGGATATCGGCCGCCGCGCCAAGGCAGCAGCCCGGCCACTGGCGATTGCCGGCACCGAGCGGAAGAACCGCGCACTGGAAGCCATGGCAAGCGCCATCGACAATCGCCGCGGCGAGATCCTGACTGCAAATGCGCGCGACGTCGAAGCCGCCCGTGTCGGTGGCATGGCCAGTTCCTTTATTGACCGGCTGCAGCTTGATGACGCCCGCATCGACGCGATCATCACAGGCATTCGTGCCATCGCCCAACTGGATGACCCGGTTGGCGGGGTGATTGCCGCCTGGGAACGGCCCAACGGGCTGAAGATCGAGCGCGTCCGCACGCCACTCGGCGTCATCGGCGTCATCTATGAAAGCCGCCCCAATGTCACCGCCGATGCCGGCGCCCTGTGCCTCAAGGCAGGCAATGCGGTGATCCTGCGCGGTGGTTCGGATTCGTTTCATTCCTCCCGTGCCATCCATGCCTGCCTGGTTGATGGCCTTCAAAGTGCTGGCCTGCCCGCCGACGCCATCCAGATGGTGCCGCTGAGCGATCGCGCCGCTGTCGGCGAATTGCTGACCGGCCTTGATGGTGCTGTCGACGTCATCGTCCCGCGCGGCGGCAAGAGCCTGGTTGCCCGGGTGCAGGCCGATGCACGGGTGCCGGTGTTCGCCCATCTCGAGGGCATTTGCCACATCTATGTCGACGCTTCCGCCGACCCGAAAATGGCGCGCGCCATAGTCACCAACGCCAAGATGCGACGCACCGGCATCTGCGGCGCCGCCGAAACGCTGCTGTTTGACCGTCACCTTGATCCGCAGGTGGCAAAAGGCATCCTCGGCGACCTTGCCGCCGCCGGCTGCGAAGTGCGCGGCGACGACGCGGTGCGCGCTTTGCTACCCGAGGCCGTTGCTGCAAACGATGAGGACTGGCGCACCGAATATCTCGACGCCATCATCTCGGCGCGGTTTGTCGATGACATTGGCGGCGCCATCGACCACATCGCCCGCTATTCGTCGGGCCACACCGAAGCGGTGATCGCCGAGGATGACGATGTCGCCAGCCGCTTTTTCAACGAGGTTGATTCCGCAATCCTGCTGCACAACGCCTCGACCCAGTTTGCCGATGGCGGCGAATTCGGCATGGGCGCGGAGATCGGCATCGCCACCGGCAAGATGCACGCCCGCGGCCCGGTTGGTGTCGAACAGCTCACATCCTTCAAATATCGCGTGCACGGCGCGGGCCAGACCCGGCCCTGACGGTGGAGCGCGCCCACACGCCGCCATTCCTGAAAATGCCGCATGTCGAGAAAGGCATGCGCGTCGGTCTGTTCGGCGGGTCCTTCAACCCGCCCCATCAAGGCCATGTGCTGGTAGCCGAGATCGCGCTCAGGCGGCTGGGCCTGGATCAATTGTGGTGGATGGTGACACCGGGCAACCCGCTCAAGAACCACGGCGAACTGGCAGCTCTTGAAGAACGCGTCGAACTGAGCCGAAAAATCGCGCCCGGCCCGAAGGTCAAGGTCACGGCGTTTGAAGCGGCACATGCGCTGCATTACACCGCCCAGACACTGGAATTCGTCAAGCTCCGCAATCCCGGCGTGCGCTTCGTCTGGGTGATGGGCGCGGACAATCTGAAGTATTTTCATCTCTGGCAGAACTGGCGCGGCATTGCCGAAACCTTCCCGATCGCGGTGATCGACAGGCCCGGTTCGACACTCGCTTATCTCTCGTCAAAAATGGCCAAGGCCTATGATCACGCCCGTATCGACGAGGATGACGCCGCGGTCCTGCCGTTTCTCAAGGCCCCCGCATGGACCTTCATCCATGGCCCGCGCTCGCCGCTGTCTTCCAGCGCGATTCGCAACGCCCATACGGCCCCCTCAAATTCGACGTCTTGAAATTGTAATAGGTCCATGACTATCTTGAGGCTACGGCGCATTTGCAATGACGCGTGTGTCGTTTGTTGGACTGTTCAGGACAAGGAAAGGAACCACCCTGAGAACAGCACACGATAAGGGAAACGCCACCAGCGGTTTCTCTCAGGCGGCGGGTAGCGGCGAACGTACCGCTTTGCGCCAGCTTCAACTGGTCCGTGAAAGTCTCGCGGACTCCAAGGCGGAAGACGCCGTATTCATCGACATTGAGGGTAAATCGACTCTGGCTGATTTCATGGTAGTGGCCTCCGGCCGCTCCAACCGCCATGTAGCCGCGGTCTGCGACCGTCTGATCAGCGAACTCAAGGATGCCGGCTTCGGCACCCCGCGGGTCGAGGGTCTGGCGACCGGCGACTGGGTTCTGATCGATGCCGGCGACGTCATAATCCACATTTTCCGGCCCGAAATCCGCGAATTCTACAATCTCGAGAAGATGTGGCAGGCTGAAGCCGACGACGAAAAACTGCACTGACCGGACCGGCCGAGTCGGTCTGGCACGGTTGTTGGCATCACCTGATTGACCCCGGGTTCAGTCCGCGGGCCTGAAGGATGTGTCGGACGTGTGCCTATTCACGCGTCACTCCAGCCATGCGGTTTGCATGGGCTCGGGGGTGGCGCCAAGACTCCAGCATCCGTTGCGCATCGTTTCCCGAAACGCGGCGCGGCAGTTGAGACCGCTAACACCTATTATGCGCATAACCCTATTTGCCATCGGCCGGCTCAAGGCCGGACCTGAAAGCGAGCTTTCGACCCGCTATCTCGATCGCTTCGCCAAGGCCGGCAGTGCGATCGGACTGGATTTCGCTCGCGTTATAGAGGTTGCGGAAAGCCGCGCCGCCAGCGCCGATCTGCGCAAACGCGAGGAAGCGACCCAGCTCGAGCGCAATCTGCCCGATGGCGCGGCGCTGATCCTGCTCGATGAGCGCGGCAAGACACCCGATTCCCCGGAATTCGCGGATCGACTGGCACAGCTGCGCGACGACGGGCGCCGCGATCTGGTGCTGGCGATTGGCGGGCCGGACGGGCTTGATCCCGCGTTGCATGCCCGCGCCGACGCCGTCATCTGTTTTGGCCGCATGACCTGGCCACACCAACTGGTGCGCATCATGGCAGCCGAACAGCTCTATCGGGCTGTCACCATATTGTCGGGCCACCCCTATCACCGTTCCTGAGCAAACCCCGCTGAAGGGTCGCAAAGAAGTGACCCGTCGCGACCGTATGGTTCATGGAGCGTTAACGCAGAATTCGCTAGGATAGGAACATGTCGAGCGTCCAATCCTCAAGGATTCCGGCTGGCGTTCCGCTGGCTTCAGCAGCCCTGTTCGGCTTCCGCGCCGTGCTGGTTGCGTTGCTGGTTGCACTATCCTTTCCCGCTTGCGCGACTGAGCTCGATGACGACGAAGCCAGCGCTGTAACCGGCGACCTCGAACAGCAGAAGCAGGCCAGCAATCTCGAACTGATGACGGTCGCCGAGCAGGCCGCTGCCGCCACCCGCGCGCTCACCGCCCTGCAGCAAGATATCGCTGCGCTGCGCAGCGACCAGCAGGCGCTTGACCAGAAAATTGCGGCCACCGCCGCCCGGCGCGCCGACCTCGATCAGCGCATTGCCTCCGGCGAGCAGGCAATGGCGGATCTGTCCGAGCGCCACGACGCGGTTCGCCTGTCGCTTATTTCACGCCGGGGCGTGCTGGCCGAGGTGCTTGCCGCGCTGCAACGGATCGGCCGGGATCCCCCGCCGGCGCTGCTGGTCAGCCCCGAAGATGCGCTTTCATCCGTGCGCAGCGCCATCCTGCTGGGCGCCGTGGTGCCCGAGATCCGCGCCGAAACCGAAGCCCTTGCCAACGATCTGAAGGAACTGGCGTCACTCCGGGAGGCAATCGCGGTTGAGCGCAGTGCACTGGCCAAGGCGCTCGCCGACAATGACGCCGAAGAACAACGGCTGTCCAACCTGGCGGCCGAAAAAGTGGCACTGCACGCCGAAAGCGAACGCCGCCTCGAACGCGAACAACAGCGCGCTCAGGCCCTGACCGAGCGCTCCGCCGAGCTCGAATCGGTAATCGCCTCACTTGCCGGCGAGATCGAAACCATCAGGCAGGCCGCCGAAGCCGCCCGCAAGGCCGAAGAAGATCGCCAGCGCCGTCTCGCCGAGCAGCTTGAACGCGCACGCGCCTACGCCGCGGTGGCGCTGCCCGACAAAAACCGCATTGCACCGGCATATGCTTTTTCCAAATTACTTGGAGTACTGGACCGGCCAGTGGCTGGCGACACCATTCGCTATTTTGGCGCCGATGATGGTGCCGGGCATCCGTTGTCTGGGGAGATAATGGCCACCGGCAAGGGTGCCACGGTGCTGGCCCCCGTCGACGGCTGGGTCGTCTACGCGGGCCCGTTCAGAAGCTACGGTCAGGTGGTCATTCTCGATACCGGTGAAAAACACCATGTGGTGCTGGCCGGGATGGAAAAACTCAGGGTCTCGACCGGCCGCTTCGTCCTTTCAGGCGAACCGGTGGCTACCATGGGACAGACAAGATTCGCAGGCGCGTCGGCATTGACGCTGGCATCGGAGCGGCCAACGCTCTACATTGAGTTCAGAAAAGACGGTCAACCCGTTGATCCGCGCGCATGGTGGAAAGACGAGATGTCTTCAGGAAAGGTTAGCAATGATACGTAAGGTGACACTTCTGGCTGTTGGCGCCCTGATGGGGGCGACAGCCGTGAGCGCGGTCAATTCATTTGGCGGCTCTGCCAACGCGGCGGGAACAGCGACCTATCGGCAACTTGCCATTTTCGGCAATGTGTTCGAACGCGTCCGCGCTCAATACGTCACGCCGCCCGAAGAAGACAAGCTGATCGAAAGTGCCATCAACGGCATGCTGACGTCGCTGGATCCGCACTCGAGCTACCTCAACCAGGAAGCCGCCGATGACATGCGGACCCAGACCCGCGGCGAATTCGGCGGGCTTGGCATCGAAGTCACCATGGAAGACGAACTGGTCAAGGTGATCACGCCGATCGACGATACGCCCGCCTCGCGTGCCGGGGTTCTTTCCGGTGATTTCATCTCCGAGATCGATGGCGAAGCAGTCCGCGGCCTGTCACTGGCCCAAGCCGTCGACAAGATGCGTGGTCCGGTCAACACCTCAATCGAACTGACCGTGCTGCGCGAAGGCGCCGATCAGCCGATCAAGATCAAGGTGGTGCGCGACATCATCGCGGTCAAGGCGGTCCGTTTCCGCGCCGAGGATGATATCGGTTATCTGCGCGTGATCTCGTTTACCGAAAAGACCTATGACGATCTTTCCGATGCCATCGAGACCATCACCGAAGAAATCGGCAAGGACAAGCTCAAGGGCTTCGTGCTTGATCTCCGCCTCAATCCGGGCGGACTGCTCGATCAGGCGATCAGCGTCTCCGACGCCTTCCTTGATCGCGGCGAAATCGTCTCGACCCGCGGCCGCAACCCCGAGGAAACCCGGCGCTTCAATTCGCGTCCCGGCGATCTGATTGGCGGCAAGCCGATGATCGTGCTGATCAACGGCGGCTCCGCCTCAGCCTCGGAAATTGTCGCCGGCGCGCTTCAGGATCACCGCCGCGCCACCATTCTGGGCACCCGTTCCTTTGGCAAGGGCTCGGTGCAGACCATCATCCCGCTGGATTCGTCGACGGCGCTGCGGCTGACCACTGCGCTCTATTACACGCCGGCCGGAACCTCGATCCAGGGCACAGGCATCAAGCCCGACATTCGTATTGAAGAGCCGGTGCCCGAGGAGTTGCGCGGGCGTGTCAAGCCATCCGGCGAAAGCGAACTGCGCGGCCACATCCAGGGCGAGAACGAGGACGACGAAGGTTCAGGCTCGATCGCCTACGTACCGCCGGATCCGAAGGACGACGTGCAGCTCAACTATGCATATGACCTGCTGCGTGGCGACAAGACCGATCCGGCCTTCCCGCCCGGTCCGGAACAGGCTGCCATCAAGAATTGATCGACCTTCTTTCCGCCGCCCCGCCCGCAATGCTACGGCTTGCAAGCGGGGCGGCGGACTGATTCAATGGCCGCCGCATCGGGATTCGGACAGAAGAACGTGGGCAACAATCTCCATCGACCACTGGGACAGGACCGCAAGCCGAAAGCTGGCGGAAGCAAAACAGCGAATTCTGCCTGGGGCACCCGGCTTGGTGTCATCGCCGTGTTGCTCGCCGTCATCGGCGGAGCCGGGTGGATAGCGCTGTCGGGCGCGCGGATCGAGACCACTGAAACTGCCGTGGTGATGCAGTCATCCAGCACCGATGCTGCCTCAAAAATCGCTGATGACACGGACGATACAGCGCAGCCCGATGAGGACGACGAGCTGACGACAGATCACCCCGGTACCGATGACCCGCTGCCGGAACTACACGGCGAATCTGGCGCCAATATCGTTACCACCCTCGGCGACGATGGCGAGGAGATCGAAAAGATCACCCCGGCCGACCGCGACAACAAACGGCCGGTGCTGCTCAAGATGCCCGGACGGGTGGGGCAGAATCCCCGCCTCGCCCATTTGCCCGATCCGGCGATAATCGAGCAGACCGAAAACGGCCGCTTGCCGGTTCGCGGCGCCAACGGCGAACGCCCCTTTGATGTTTATGCCCGCCCGTGGTCCGGTGCCCGCGGTGCCCGCATCGCCATCATTGTCGGCGGGCTTGGCCTGAGCCAGACCGGCACCCAATACGCCATCACGGCCCTCCCCGAGGAAATCACCCTGGCCTTTGCCGCCAATGGCAACAGCCTGCAGCGCTGGATGCAGGAAGCCCGGCGCGATGGCCACGAAATCCTGCTCCAGGTACCGTTCGAGCCTTTCGACTATCCCGCCAACGATCCCGGCCCAGGCACGCTGACGGTCGCAGCAGGCGCGGCAGCCAATCTCGAAGAACTTCACGCGGCGATGGGTCAGATCACCAATTACACCGGTATCACCAATTTCATGGGCGGTCGGTTTCTGGCCGACCCTGACGCGCTGGAGCCGATCATGCGCGACCTTGCCGGGCGCGGCCTCATGTTTGTCGATGACGGCACCTCGGCGCGCTCGCTGGCCGACCGTTTCGCAAGAACACTCGGAATTCCTTTTGCCGCATCCGATATGGTGCTCGACGCCACGCAAGAGCGCGGGTACATTCTCTCCAAGCTGGATGATCTGGAACGGATAGCCCGGCGCAACGGTCAGGCGGTGGGAGTTGCCTCGGCATTCGACGTCAGTGTCGACGCCATCGCCACCTGGACCAATGAAGCCAAGGCCCGCGGAATCGAGATCGTCTCGGCCTCCGCGGTCGCCGACGATCCGGAACAATGAACGGAATGCTTGATGGGCAACAAACAACGCAGCGCCAAATCCGCCGCTGACCTGCCTTACCGGTTATGCGCGGGGATCATGGTGCTCGACCGACGCGGCCTGGTCTGGGCAGGCCGGCGCATCTCCGAAGGCAACACCGAGTATGACGGTTCCCCGCAACTCTGGCAGATGCCACAGGGCGGCATCGATAAAGGCGAAGATCCCTATCAGGCAGCGCTGCGCGAACTCTATGAAGAAACCGGCATGAAATCTGTCGAACTGCTTTCCGAGGCGCCCGACTGGATCGATTATGATCTTCCCGATCATCTCCTCGGCATTGGCCTCAAGGGCAAGTATCGCGGTCAGCGGCAACGCTGGTATGCCCTGCGCTTTGTTGGCGATGAAAGCGAAATTCAGATCAATCCGCCACCGGGCGGTCATCAGCCAGAATTTGACGCCTGGGACTGGAAGCCGATGCAGGACCTGCCGGGGCTAATCGTCCCCTTCAAACGCAAGGCCTATGAACAGGTCGTCGATGCCTTCAGCCACCTTGCAGGCACCCCGCAATGAAACTAATCGGCCTGCTCGGTGGCGTTGGTTGGGAAACCACGGCCATCTATTACCGCCTGCTAAACGAGTATGTGCAGCGCGATCTGGGTGGTCATCATTCGGCCCGCATCCTCATTCATTCGCTGGATTCCGGCGACATAGAAAGTCATCGACGCGCAGGAAACTGGGACGAGATCGGCCACATCCTGGGCGAGGCGGCAGGCGCTCTCAAGGCCGGCGGTGCTGAATTCATCATTCTGGCGACCAACACAATGCACCGCATTGCCGATCATATCAGCACCGTTTCCGATCTCGAACTGTTGCACATCGCCGATCCTGTCGGGGCCAAGTTGCGCGCCGATGGTTTTACCAGGGTGGCCCTGCTCGGCACCCGGCACACGATGGAAAGCGATTTTTACCCGAATGTGCTGGAAACACGCTACGGGCTTTCGGTAATCACACCCGAACCGGATGAACGCGCCGAGGTGCAGCGTATCATCAGCGACGAGCTCTGCCACGGCATCATCCGCGCCGAATCGGAATTCTTCGTTGGCGAACTGGTCAGGAAACTGCACGCACGCGGCGCAGAAGCAGTGATCCTCGGCTGTTCCCACATCACCACGATCATTCCGCCGGAATGCGACATCATCCCGGTCTATGACACCACCCGGCTGCACGCCCGTGCTGCGGTCAGGCATGCACTTGGAGACCGGCCATGACTGATCAGCGCGGCATTGCCGCAAAGGCTCGATACCGTCCCGGCGAGGCATCCGACCTGCCGGCGATCCGCGCCGTCGAGGCACTCAGCTATGCCGGTGTCGAACCTGATACCGGATTATCGGAATCACTGGTGACGGCATCCGTCGACACGCTGTCACATATCGCCGAGATCGACGGTCACGTTGTGGGCCATATCCTGCTGACCCGGATCGATGGTCCCGAGCGGGCCCTGGCGCTGGCACCGCTGGCCATACTTCCTGATTGGCGTGACATGCAGATCGGCACCGAACTGGTGCGGCATGCGCTCAAGCGCGCACGCACCGATGGCTGGCACTCGGTCTTCGTTTATGGACAGCCAGATTATTACGGCCGTTTCGGCTTCAAGTCGCATCTCGCCGACCCCGCCGAGACCAGCTGGCAGGGACCGCGATTCCTGGCGCTGGAACTCGTCAATGGCGCGCTCAAGGGCTGGACCGGTCCATTGCGCTATCCAGAAGCCTATCAGGCCGTAGCCCACGCCCTGCAGCGATAGAAACCGTATCGCCGGTTACCTGACCGCCGCCCCACGCGCTTTTTGACGTAAACAACGCACCGCTCCGGCGCAAAGACGGCAATGACGGCAATGACGGCAATGACGAATGTCAACGCACACCATCGACAAACAAAAAGGACGGCCCGAAGACCGTCCTCTTTTCATTCATGATTCGAATGTGTTCAGGCCGGCAGGATGGCGCCGTGCAGCGTGGTCAGCTGATCGAGATATTCCTGCGCCTTCTGCTTGCCACTGCTGTCTGTCGCATCGGCGAGATCTTCGCGCGCGTTCTGCAAGCGGCGGTCGAGGTCTTCGCGATCGATATCGCCGACTGCAACGGCCGATTCAGCCAGCAGCGTACAACCGCTTGGCAGGATATCGGCAAAGCCGCCGAACACGACATAGCGTTCAGCCTTGCCTTCCGCAGTGTTCACCGTGACGACACCGGGCTTGATGGTGGTCATGGTTGGCGCGTGATGCGCCATCACCGTCATTTCGCCATCCGTGCCCGGAAGCACGACTTCGGTGGCAGATGCTGAAAGCAGCAGCCGCTCCGGAGATACGAGTTCAAAATTGAAGCTGTCAGCCATGACGTTCACTTTATCATCTTGTCAGACGGGAGCCCACGCCGGGCAACAAGCCCGACGCGGTCCGTTTGGTTTTGTTTAAGCGACTTCGGCGGCGAGGCGCTGAGCCTTTTCAACGGCTTCCTCGATGGTACCGACCATGTAGAAAGCCGGCTCCGGAAGATGGTCGTAGTCGCCGTTCACCAGGCCCTTGAAGCCCTTGATCGTGTCGGCCAGATCGACCAGCTTGCCAGGCGCACCGGTGAACACTTCAGCCACGAAGAACGGCTGCGACAGGAAGCGCTCGACCTTACGGGCGCGTGCCACGGTCACCTTGTCTTCTTCGGAAAGCTCGTCCATGCCCAGAATGGCGATGATGTCCTGAAGCGACTTGTAGCGCTGCAGGATTTCCTGGACGCGACGGGCTACTTCATAGTGCTCGTCACCGATGATCAACGGATCAAGCATGCGCGAGTTCGAATCGAGCGGATCAACCGCAGGATAGATGCCCTTTTCAGCAATCGAACGGTTCAACACCGTGGTCGCATCCAAGTGGGCAAAGGTCGACGCAGGCGCCGGGTCGGTCAAGTCATCGGCCGGCACGTAAACGGCCTGCACGGACGTGATCGAGCCCTTGTTGGTGGTCGTGATCCGTTCCTGCATCTGGCCCATGTCGGTAGCCAGTGTCGGCTGATAGCCCACAGCGGAAGGAATACGGCCCAGAAGCGCCGACATTTCGGAACCGGCCTGGGTGAAGCGGAAAATGTTATCGACGAAGAACAACACGTCCTGGCCTTCGTTACGGAATTGTTCCGCAATCGTCAGACCTGTCAGGGCCACACGAGCACGCGCACCCGGAGGCTCATTCATCTGACCGAACACAAGCGCGCACTTGGAGCCTTCGCCGCCGCCTTCCTTGTTCACGCCGGATTCGATCATCTCGTGATAGAGATCGTTACCTTCGCGGGTACGTTCGCCAACACCGGCAAACACAGAATAACCACCGTGGGCTTTCGCGATGTTGTTGATCAGTTCCTGAATGAGAACCGTCTTGCCAACGCCGGCGCCGCCGAACAGGCCGATCTTGCCGCCACGTGCGTAAGGCGCGAGCAGATCGACGACCTTGATGCCGGTGACCAGAATTTCAGCTTCAGTCGACTGTTCACTGAATGCCGGAGCTTCCTGGTGGATAGCGCGGCGTGCCTTTGTCTTTACCGGGCCTGCATCGTCAACCGGCTCACCGATGACGTTCAGGATGCGGCCGAG
Organism: Hoeflea sp. Naph1; assembly: GCF_046837775.1. GTDB lineage: Bacteria > Pseudomonadota > Alphaproteobacteria > Rhizobiales > Rhizobiaceae > Hoeflea. The sequence goes on from NZ_CP177286.1 coordinate 319,477, forward strand.
GGTTTCTTCGCCCACAGGCACCGAGATTGGCTCACCGGTATCAAACACTTCCTGACCGCGAACCAGACCTTCGGTCGAGTCCATGGCGATGGTGCGAACCGAGTTTTCACCCAGGTGCTGCGCAACTTCGAGCACCAGGCGGTTGCCCACATTGGTGGTCTCGAGCGCATTCAGGATGGTCGGCAACTTGCCGTCATCGAACCTTACGTCGACAACCGCGCCAATGACCTGCGTCACGCGACCCACCGCGCCGGATCTCGCCGCAACTTTCGTCGTTGCGGCCGCCGAGGCGGATTTTGCCGCTGCGGGCTTTTTCGCCGCTGCGGGTTTCTTAGCCGCTGCGGGCTTGGTTGCCGGGGTAGCTGCCTTAGCCATGTATCTTACCCTCTTCCGTGTCCCTTAGAGCGCTTCCGCACCCGAAATGATTTCAATGAGTTCCTTGGTGATCTGGGCCTGCCGCTGTCGGTTGTAGCTCATCGACAGCTTGTCGATCATATCCCCGGCGTTGCGGGTCGCGTTGTCCATCGCGGACATTTTCGCTCCCATTTCACCAGCGACATTTTCCAGCAGCGCCCTGAAGATCTGCACCTTGATCGAGCGCGGCAGCAAATCCTCGAGGATTTCCGTGGAGCCCGGCTCGTAATCATAGACCGCCGAGGCCGAAGTGTCTGCATCCGAAGTCGACGCCGAGGCAGGAATGATCTGCTGCGCCGTCGGCACCTGGCTGATGACCGACTTGAACTCCGAATAGAACAGAGTGCAAACGTCAAAGCCGCCTTCAGCGAACAGATCCATGACCTTCGCCGCGACCAGTTCGGCCTGCGCGAAGCTCATCTGCTTGACCTCGCGGAAATCCACCCGCTCGATGATCAACGACGCATATTCGCGGCGCAGAATGTCATAGCCCTTCTTGCCCACGCAGATGACCTTGACGTTCTTACCGTCCGCCAGCAGCCGGCGAACATGTTCGCGAGCAAACCGGGCGATCTGCGAGTTGAAGCCACCGCACATGCCGCGTTCGGCAGTGCAGACCACCAGCAGATGCGTGTCATCCTTGCCGGTGCCTGTCATCAACCGCGGCGCGTCATCACCACCGCCGACAGCTTCGGCGATGTTGGCCATCACCGCTGCCATGCGCTGCGAATAGGGCCTGGCGGCCTCGGCCGCCTCCTGCGCACGCCGAAGCTTCGCCGCGGCGACCATTTGCATCGCCTTGGTGATCTTCTGCGTCGCCTTGACGGAGGCGATCCGGTTTTTCAGATCCTTGAGTGAAGGCATCCGTTATCCGTCCTCGGTCTCTTGCCGTTAGGCAAAGTTTTTGGCGTAAGTGTCGATGGCGGCCTTCAGCTGCGACTTGAGATCGTCGCTGAGAGCCTTCTCCTTGCGGATCGCCTCAAGCACGTCTTTGCCTTCGCTGCGCATATGCGCCAGCAGGCCGTGTTCGAACCGATTGACATCGCCGACAGCGATCTTGTCGAGATACCCGTTCACACCAGCATAGATCACCGCGACCTGTTCTTCGGTCTTGAGCGGCGAGAACTGCGGCTGCTTGAGCAACTCTGTCAGACGCGCGCCGCGGTTCAGCAAGCGCTGGGTGGCGGCGTCGAGGTCTGAACCGAACTGCGCAAAGGCCGCCATTTCGCGGTACTGCGCAAGCTCGCCCTTGATCGAACCGGCAACCTGCTTCATCGCCTTGACCTGAGCCGCCGATCCCACGCGGGACACCGACAGACCGACGTTCACGGCCGGGCGGATACCCTGGAAGAACAGATCGGTTTCAAGGAAGATCTGACCGTCGGTGATCGAGATCACGTTGGTCGGAATGTAGGCCGACACGTCGTTGGCCTGTGTTTCGATCACCGGCAGCGCGGTCAGCGAACCACCACCATTGGCTTCATTGAGCTTGGCGGAGCGCTCGAGCAGACGCGAGTGCAGGTAGAAAACGTCGCCCGGATAGGCTTCGCGGCCGGGCGGACGGCGCAGCAGCAGCGAAATCTGGCGGTAGGCCACAGCCTGCTTGGACAGATCGTCATAGGCGATCAGCGCATGCATGCCGTTGTCACGGAAATATTCACCCATCGCACAGCCGGCGAACGGCGCCAGGAACTGCATCGGTGCCGCATCGGATGCGGTAGCGGCGATGATGATCGAGTATTTCAGCGCGCCGCGGTCTTCGAGGACCTTGACGAACTGGGCAACCGTCGAGCGCTTCTGGCCGACCGCGACATAGACGCAGTAGAGCTTTTCAGCCTCGGGGCCGTTCTCGTGGATCGGCCGCTGGTTGAGGAAGGTATCGAGAATGATCGCGGTCTTGCCGGTCTGACGGTCACCGATCACCAACTCGCGCTGGCCACGGCCGATCGGGATCAGCGCATCGATGGCTTTCAGGCCGGTCGACATCGGCTCATGCACCGACTTGCGCGGCATGATGCCCGGCGCCTTGACGTCCACCCGCGAGCGAAGCTTGCTCTTGATCGGGCCCTTGCCGTCGATCGGATTGCCGAGCGCGTCAACAACGCGGCCGAGCAGTTCCGGGCCAACCGGCACGTCGACGATGGCGCCGGTCCGCTTGACGATGTCGCCTTCCTTGATGTCCCGGTCGGAACCGAAAATCACGATGCCGACATTGTCGGCTTCAAGGTTGAGCGCCATGCCGCGAATGCCGCCTGGGAATTCGACCATTTCACCGGCCTGGACATTGTCGAGACCGTAGACACGGGCAATACCATCACCGACGGAAAGCACTTGGCCGACTTCCGATACTTCGGCTTCCTTGCCGAAATTAGTGATCTGGTCTTTGAGAATTGCGGAAATTTCCGCGGCGCGGATATCCATCAGCCAACCTCTTTCAGTGCATGCTTAAGGGTGGAAAGTTTTGTGCGAAGCGATGTGTCGACCTGGCGTGAGCCAATCTTGACGATCAGGCCGCCCAGCAACGACGAATCAACAGTGACGTCAAGCGTCACGGTTTTCCCGGTCACGCCCGAAAGCGCGGCCTTGAGTTCTTTTTCCTGCGCAGCCGACAAGGCGTGCGCGGTTGCCACATCGGCGGTCACCTCGCCGCGTTCCCGGGCAACTGTCTCGTGATAGGAACGGACAATTTCAGGAACGGCGAAGAGCCGGCGGTTGCGAGCGACCACCTGCAGGAAATTGCCGGCCAAACCGGAAATTCCGGCCTTGGCGATCAGCGCGGTAATCGCACGGCTTTGATCCTCGGCAGAAAAGACTGGGCTTTTGACGAGGCGCTGCAAGTCGGCGCTGCCGTCAATCAAAGCCTGAAAACGGTCAAGGTCCTTCGCCACGGCGTCAACCGATTTGGCTTGGGCGGCCAGCTCGTAAAGCGAGGAGGCATACCGTTCGGCGACACCGGAAATAAACTGGGAGTTGTCGGCCACGGGCGGGATTGTCTCTCGTTGGCATCCAAGTGCTTGCGCTCTGCCGGAATCCGGAAAGGCAAGCCTTTGATTTTGTTTCGGTAATTTTCGGGCCTCTCAAGCTCGAAAGCCTGTTTTTCCCGAAATGCGCGGTCCGTCTAGCATAGTGTGTCAGGACTCGCAACACGCCGGGCGCGGCTTAACACTCCTGCTTTGGGATGAATTGTACCTTCTTTCGGAGATCAGACGGCGGAAGACCGGCGGTTTCGGGTCAGATTATGCCGAGTCCGTAAAGCAATGGCAGTGCGGCAAGCATTGCCTCGATTACCACCGAAATGAAATTGTAGAGCGTCATCCCGCGGTCCGACAACATCGAAATGATTCGCCCAAATGCGGTAAAAGCCCACCCGGCGCCCAGCGCCAGATAGATCAGCGGTTGGGCGAACAGCATCGCGCAGATCGCCACGCCGAGGTAGAACCCGGCCATGGTGGCACGCGCTTCCGACACCGCTTCGGAATGGTCGGGCGCGGTTTGCAACCGCAGAATTCTGAGCGACAGCCGTGGCGCAAACATCAACAACAGGCCAAAGCCGAGCGTTACCAAAGCCGACGACCAGGCCAGCCATTCGCCTTGCGTTGTCGGCCAGTAGAATTCGATCATGCGGGCATCTCCAATCTGCCGGGCCCAACCAGACGGTCGGGCAATGTTCCTGTGCGACGCTTTACCACGGCCTGACGGACGACCAAAGCCATGGCGGCATACCCATTGGCATCAGCGTGCGGCGGCGACAAGCCGTTCTCGCCGTGCGATTCGGCGTTCGCGGTTCATGATGTAAAGCCCGCTCAGGCAGATGATCACCGCCCCCACAACTGTCCAGCCATCGGGAATGTCGCCGAATACGACAAACCCGAACAGGGTCATCCACAACAGCTGGCTGTAGACGAAGGGCGCCACTTTCGAGGCACTGGCCAGCCCGCTGGCGCGCACCAGCAGCAGATGGCCGCCTGCGCCGAATAGGCCGAGGCTGGCGAGCAACACGATCTCCAGCCAGCCCTGCGGCATGGTTGTGGCATAAAACGCCGACGGCGCCAGCAAGACGGTTCCGATGATGCCCGAATAGAACACCATGCTAGACGGGGTCTCGCGCGCCACCAGCTTGCGCGTCAGGATCGAGTAGACGGCATAGGTAAGCACCGTCGCAACAGACCAGAGAATCGGCAACTGGAACACGTCCGACCCCGGCCGCACCACGATCAGCACCCCGACAAAGCCGACGATGATCGCCGCCCAGCGGCGCGGTCCGGCCCATTCGCCAAGCATCGGCCCGGCCAGCGCCGTAACCAGCATCGGGCCGGCGAGAAAGATGGTCACCGTCTGCGCCAGTTGCAGATCGCGCAGCGCCAGGAAGTTGAAAAGGGTGGTAGCCGGCAGCAGCACGGCTCGCAGAATCTGCAAGCCGGGATTGTGCATCCGGTACAGATCCTTCCGCCGCCAGCCCTGAAAGACGATAAGGGAGAGCAGCGTGTGCCCGGCAAACCGGCACCAGACCACGAACACCGCCGCATAACCGATGGTGACAAGATACTTCGCCGTGGTGTCGAGCAGCGCAAAGCCCATAAAGGTGCCAAGCGCCAGAACCATCGCCACAGGCGGCATTGCCTCGCGGTCAACGTCGTGTCGCGCGGGCCGGTTCGGAAGAATATGATCCAAGATGATGGTCTCGTTGCAGAAAGAGCAAGACATGCACCTCCCGGCGGTGCCTGTCAAAAAGCCAAGCCCGCTCGACCGGAAGCCTGTCCGGCATCCCTGCCCGGGCCGCATTGTTTAGCAGCTGTTGGCCCCTCAGGCGCCGCAATCGCCCTCATAGGCAATTTCGCTGCTGGTTCCCGAACGGCTAACCATGATGGTGCCCGAATAGCCGGCCGATTCGCTGCCCTGCTCGCCATCGATCATGGTCAATTCAACCCGATAGGGGTTGGCGTCATGGCTGCGGTAGATACGAACCACGCCGCCGTCGATTTCCTGCATGTCGATTTGCGCCAGTTGCCGCAGCTGATCATCGATACGCATGAACGGCGTCTCGATCGTGTCGGTCTCATCGACCGGGAAATTGGTAAACAGCACCCAGCGCCAGGATGACGGGTCATTGTAGTCGAAAATGTGGCCGGCGCGCATGAACGAGCAATAGCTTTCAATATCCGGCCAGACGATATCGCCGATTCGCGGGCCGCTTTCCTGGGCCACGGCGGTGCCGGCCATCAATGCTGCCAATGCTGTAAGCGTCAATGCTTTCATGTTGCCCCTCCTGATCCGGGTTTAATGCCCGTTGAAGCTAACGATCTGCCTCATCAATGCAACCAGGCCAACACAGCGAACTCTCAACCCTGCGCCTGCTCGAAAATCTCGCGAATGATTTTTCCGGCATTGCGTGCCTCGACTTCCGATTCACGCACCAGCGTGTCGAAATGCTGCGTCAGCGCACTGACCTGCTTGCTGTCGCGGTACACCAGGTAGAACTGCCCGACATAGACGGCCGCCAACAACCGTCCGAAAATGGACACCGGCGCCGAAAACACCTTCTTCGAATCGTAAAGATAGAGCCTCAGCGACGGGTACAGCCGGGCGCAGCCGTCTGCCATGAACGCGATCTGCTCGGCCCGGACATCGCGATCGAGTCCTTCCCAGTAGCCGTGACCACGCGCCAGCGACTTCACCTTGTCGATCGAGACACAGATTTCATAGTCCGAGCCGGGCGCGCGCAACCACTCGGTGGTTTCGTGCATGGCGCCGCGCGCCTGCTCCGGTGTCTTGTCGAGGAAGGCGGCATATTCCCATTCCAGCACCGCTTCGGTCTTCAGAATATCGGGAAGCATCGCCGGCACATGCCGGATCTTGTGTCCGGCGGCCTCCTGGTGCCAGGCGATGATCTGCTCGTCCGCCGGCGTCCGCTGCGCCGTTTCCATGCGGAAATTCGCCGACAGAACTTCCGCCGCCGTCTCTGGCCGGTCCGACAATCCCAAAAGCCAGTCCGCACTGACGCCCAGAGCCTCGGCACATTCCGCCGCCAGATGCGCATTCGGCAGCCGCACCTCGTCGCTGGCCAGCAATTGCGCAATGGTCGAGCGATCGACCCCGGTCCCCCGCGCCAGCGCGCTGCGGCTCATCCCGGTCAGGGCCAACCGGGCAGCCAGCCGGGTGCGAAAAAGTTCGGAACGCTCATTTTTGTGCATTGCTGCATATTCACACGGTTGATGAATTTAATCAACAAACGCGCATTTTTGCTGCAAAGATACAGAATTCCGGCGAATGCGCGAACGGAGTAAAAAGGCTCTGTCGCAGCATCGACTACAGGAGAAACCATGGAAACGACCCTCAGAACCATCGCAAAAGCAATCACCTGGCAGATCCTCGGACTTGTTGTAACCGGTGCGCTGGCGTGGGGTTACACGGGGTCCGTCATTACCGCGCTGTCCTTCGCCCTCTCCACCGCAGCCAGCGGCCTTGCCTTCTTTTTCGTTCACGAGCGGATCTGGGCACGCATCAACTGGGGAATCCGGGAGCGGCATGCGTGATGGCGCTGGCTCGGGACTCCTGAAAGGTTTCTGGCCTTCAAATAAAGCATCGGCATTAGCCTCAGCTCCCTGTAGACCTGTTTTGGCAGGGAGCAAACGTTTGTTGCATCGCCTGCCAATGTAGGCGCAGCCGGCAAGGTCATCATTTCCGTATTAGCGCGAACCGCAACTCGTCTCACATTTCGGTGTCGTCTGACGAGCCAATTTCAGACCATCGCAGCGCTGAGGAATGCTCAGCAGATCATGCAGTCAATTGCTGTTCTCTCATTAAAGAGATCCAGCGTGATCAAACGTTAATTGATCGCGCTTTGGTTCGGTCATACGGAGTGGCGACCGAAACGTAATCTCACGCAGAAAGAACATAATGACATTCTTTTACTCGCTCTCTCGACGGCAAATTGCTCTATCGATCATCCTTGCCGGCCTGATTGGAGAGGGAGTCTTTGAAATTTATGCATGGTTCATTTCGCCACTCATCTTCAACGTTATTTTGCAACCATCCAATCTGGTCATTGCTTTGACGGCGAAATTAACTGGCGCACAGATTTCACATGCCGTGGCATTTCCAATTCATTTTATGATTGGGTCGCTAGGATTTGGCCTCTTCGTTTATCTGACCCGTTTGTTCATGCCCTCACGGATCTGGCTGACCGGTTTCGTGTCAGGCCTTATACTGTGGTTCGTTGCCCAGGGCATTCTGGCGCCCTTTATCGGACGTAGTTTCATGATGGACTTTGGAACATACACACAGTCGTCGTTCATCGGACATGTCGGCATGACACTTCTAATGGCGCATCTTCTTGAAGCGTTTTTGTCGTATTTCAAGAACAAGCCTAATCTGGCGGAGGCCTGAGGATGCCGTGCACGATGTTAGGGCAAGGTGGACGGATGAGACCGTAATCCAATTCTGAAAATGGCGATCAGACTGGATTACATAGCCCGCCCCGAAACTAATTTCCGGTATCGATCAATTCCCACCCTTACAGAAAACTTTGCGGATCGATATCGACCTGAACCTGCACCGAGCCGCGTGGCTTCGGGCCCTTGACCAGCATCTGTTTCAGGAATGCCTGCATGTCGTTGCCGCGCGCGCCATGCACCAGCAGCCTGAAACGGTAGCGACCGCGAATCAGCGCCAACGGCGCTTCCGCCGGGCCGAGCACCATGATTCCCGAGGACGATGGCGCACAGCCGCGCAAGGCCCGTGCATGGCTCTCTGCCTCAGGCCGTGTCGCCGCCGAAATGATCACCGAGGCGAGCCGCCCGAATGGCGGCAGCACCGCCAGCCGCCGTTCCTCGGTCTCGCGTTCGTAGAACGCCTCCGGATCGCCCGACGCCAAGGCCTGCATCACCGGGTGCTGCGGTTGAAACGTCTGGATCAGGCCGTGACTCTTGCGCCCCGACCGCCCGGCCCGACCCGTCACCTGGGAGAGCAGCTGATAGGTACGTTCAGCCGCTCGCGGGTCACCGTTTGACAGCCCCAGATCGGCGTCGACCACGCCAACTAGCGTCATCAGCGGAAAATTGTGCCCCTTTGCCACCAGCTGCGTGCCGATGACAATATCCGCCTCACCCTTGGCAATCGCTTCGAGCTCGATCCTGAGCCGCCGTGTACCACCTGCCATATCCGATGACAGAACGATGGTGCGCGCCTTGGGAAAATGCTTGTCGGCTTCCTCGGCGATCCGTTCGATCCCTGGGCCGCAGGCAACCAGATGGTCCAGCGTTCCACATGACGGGCAGGCCTGCGGCGTCGGCTCGTTGTGGCCGCAATGGTGGCATTGCAATTGCGCCCGAAACCGGTGCTCGACCAGCCAGGACGAGCATTGCGGACACTCGAACCGGTGCCCGCACACTCGGCACAGGGTCAGCGGTGCATAACCGCGCCTGTTTAAAAACAGCAGCGATTGCTCGCCACGCTCCAGCGTCTCGGCCATCGCCTTGAGCAGCACCGGCGACAGGAAGCCGCCGCGCGCCGGCGCATGCCGCCTTAAATCCACCAGCTTGAGATCGGGCAACCCGGCATCGGCGTAGCGGCCCGACAGCACCAGGTGATGGTAGCGCCCCTGGGCGGCGTTGACGCGGGATTCGATCGACGGCGTCGCCGAGGCCAGCACTACCGGAATATCGGCGAGCCGGGCCCTGACCACCGCCATGTCGCGGGCATTGTAGAATACCCGGTCCTCTTGCTTGTAGGCCGGGTCGTGCTCCTCATCGACAATGATCAGGCCGAGATCGGAAAACGGCAGGAACAGTGCCGAGCGCGCGCCGGCCACCACATTGACCCGACCCTCGGCGGTCTGCCGCCAGACCTTTTCGCGTGTTCTGGGCGCCAGTTCCGAATGCCATTCCGCCGGCCGCGCCCCGAACCGGTCGTGAAACCGGTCGAGGAATGCGCTGGTCAACGCGATCTCCGGCAGCAGGATCAGCACCTGTCGGCCCTGTCTTATCGCTTCGGCGATTGCCTCGAAATAGACTTCGGTCTTGCCCGACCCGGTGACGCCGTCGAGAAGCGTCGCCGCAAATCCACCCTTGGCCACCGTGGCGCGCAGCGCATCGGCCGCAGCAACTTGGTCGACCTCCAGTTCCGCCGGGCTGTAATCGGGATCGGGCGCAGCCACCACTGGCGGCGACGGCAACTTGACCGCCTCGAACACGCCCTGCGCGGCAAGCCCGTCGATCACGCCGGGCGACACCCCGGCGGCGTGGGCGAGGCCGCTCTTGCTCCAGGCCAGCCCGTCACCGGCCTGCGCCAGCACCCGCTCCCGCGCTGCCGTCAGCCGCTCGGGTTGCCCACCGGTCAGCCGCAGCGCATTGATCATCGGCTCGGGATCGAACGCCGCCGGCGCCCTCAGCGCCATCCGCGCCACCAGCCCGGGCGGCGACAGCGTGTAGGCCGATACCCAGTCGATAAACCGCCGCATTGGCTCGACGATCGGCGGACAGTCGAACACCTGGACGATCTCGCGCAACTTGTCGGGATTGATCACGTCGGCGGGGCCGTCCCATACCAGCCCGGCAACCAGCCGCGGGCCCAGCGGCACCTGCACGATCTGGCCCGGCACAGCGTCAACCCCTTCGGGCAGCGCATAGGAATAGGCCCGCTCAGCAGGCATCGGCAGCAGCACCGGAACCACTTTACGCGGAAACAACCCACCATCAATTTGTCGCGAATCTTTGTCCATGTAGCGTGACCTTGCCCCCACATTGGGCTAAAGGAAACCCAGATATATCATTGAAGCGCCGGTACGAACCCGCCGCTGAAGCTTTGGAGCAAGAAAATGAAATTCTTTGTCGATACCGCCGACGTCAACGAGATCCAGGAGCTCAATGATCTGGGCCTGATCGATGGGGTGACCACCAATCCGTCGCTGATCATGAAGTCCGGCCGCGACATCCAGGAAGTTACCAAGGAAATTTGTGCGATTGTCGACGGCCCGGTCTCCGCCGAGGTCACCGCCACCGAGTATGACGCGATGATGAAAGAGGCGGCGGTGCTGGCCAAGATCGCCGACAACATCTGCATCAAGCTGCCGTTGACGCTGGATGGTCTGAAGGCCTGCCGGGCGCTGGTTTCCGATGGACACCAGACCAATGTGACATTGTGCTTCTCCGCCAACCAGGCGCTGCTCGCCGCCAAGGCCGGCGCCAGCTTCATTTCGCCCTTTATCGGCCGGCTCGACGACATGGCCATGGACGGCATGGATCTGATCCGCGAAATTCGCCAGATCTACGACAATTACGGCTTCGACACCGAAATTCTCGCCGCCTCGATCCGCACCGTCAACCATGTCCGTGAAGCAGCCCTGATCGGCGCAGATGTGGCCACCATCCCGGCATCCACCATCAAGGCGCTGGTCAAGCACCCGCTCACCGACAAGGGTCTCGAAAATTTTCTCGCTGATTGGAAAAAGACCGGTCAGAAGATCGTCTGAGCAGACGTAGCCAAGTCCTGCATTATCCGTGCCGGGCCGCTTTTCAGGCGGCCTGGCACCAATCTCTCGGCGCCGGCTCAAAACCCCGATCGGGATTGTCGGCAAGCCCGTGCACCGTATGATATTCGAGCGCCCGCACCGCTTCGTTCGGATCGCCGTCAAGCGCCTCCGGCATGATCGGCTCGCCGACGGTAAAGCGGAATGTCTGGTTTTTCTTGTTCAGCAGCTCGTGAAACACGGTCATGTCGCGCAGCTCGGTCGAATGTTTTGACAGCCAGTAAAACAGCCCCGAATTGCGCGCCGAGACATGCACCGGAACCACCGGCAGCGCATGCCGCCGCGCCAGCGTGACGGCGGACACCTTCCACGGACGTTCGGTCAGCTTGCCCTCGTTCCAGAAAGCGATCCGGCCCGATGGAAACAGCACCGTCGCCTTGCCGTTCTGAACCGCACGGTTGGTCAGTTGCAGGGTTTCGCGAGTCTTGTCGCGGCTCTTGAAGTCGTCGCGCCATTCCACCGGGATGATGATTTCCTCAAAGCGGGGATTGACCCGCACTGCATCACGGTTGGCAAAGATCATCATGTCCGGCCGATGCTGGGTCAGAAAATCGAACATCGCCACGCCATCGGCGATCCCGGTCGGATGGTTGGCGACCAGCAGAAAACCGCCCTCGCGCGGAATCCGGTGCGCGCCCTGCGACTGGATATCAAGTTGCAACAGATCGCTGAGATATTTGAAGGCTTCATGGCCCGACATCGCTGCAATCGCGTCGGCCATGCGCACGGCTGCACCATATTTCAGGGTCGCGTAAACCAGCGGGCGCAACATCGGCCATGCCGGGTGCGCGACAAGACGGCCACCCCGCTCGCCGATCAGCTGATCGATGATGTGGCCCGGGCGGCCATGGGCCAAAATCTGTAAGCGGTCAGATATATCTGCCACATACGCCATGGAACCGACCCCTCTGGACTCCGCTGTCGCAGAACCTATGGCAAGCGATTGTGATGTCACGATGACACCACGCCAACGCTTTCGTTTACCCCTCGCTAAGGCCTCAATGCAATAGTCGGCTGCAAGTTCCGCAACATCGCGGAGGCGAATACTCATGGGTGCATCATGCAACAACCGCTGGTTATCGCCGCCCCGGACGTAATTGACGAACAGCAGCACTGGCTCGCGCAACTGATTCAGGAGCGACGGCTCTCAGCCAAAACCGCCGAAGCTTACGAGCGCGACCTGCGGCAGTTTTTGAGTTTCCTGACCTGGCATCTGGGTGGGCCGCCAAAGATTGCCGACCTCGCCGATCTCAAACCGCTCGACCTGCGCGCCTTCATGGCCGTGCGCCGCCGACAGGGCGCCGGCGCCAGAACGCTGGGCCGCGGGCTTGCCGGCATCCGCTCGTTTCTCAGGCACCTTGAGCGCAAGGGACTGGCCAACGCCGCCGGCGCTGCCGCCACGCGCGCCCCCAAACAACCAAAATCCCTGCCCAGACCGCTCAATGCGCGCGATGCCTGCCGGGTGGTCGATACCGACCTTCAGCTTGCCGACGAACCCTGGATTGCCGCCCGCAACGCCGCCGTGCTGACGCTGCTCTACGGTTGCGGCCTGCGCATCTCCGAAGCACTTTCGCTAACCATTGCCGATCTGCCGCAGGATGGCGAAAGCCTGCGAATCACCGGCAAGGGCGACAAGACCCGGCTTGTGCCGCTGTTGCCGATCGCCCGTCAGGCGGTCGACGCCTATCTCAAGCTGTGCCCCTATGCGCCAGCGCCCGACGCGCCGATGTTTCGCGGCGCCCGTGGCGGGCCCTTGCAGCCAGCCATCGTGCAAAAAGAAATGCGACGACTGCGCGGTGCGCTCGACCTGCCCGACAGCGCCACGCCGCACGCGCTCAGGCATTCCTTCGCCACCCATCTGCTGGCCGGTGGCGGTGATCTGCGCACCATCCAGGAACTGCTCGGCCATGCCAGCCTGTCGACCACCCAGGTCTATACCGGCGTTGATACCAGCCGGCTGATCGAGATCTACGACCGCGCCCATCCCCGCGCCTGATTCCACAAACCCGGCCCCACTTTGTGTTGATCGCCGACGCCAGCGACGAGGCCTTTGTCAGCCCCGCTATTCCGCAAGCACAAGCCCGCGCAGGTTTGCCCGTGACGGTCGTTAACCTGGCATTCACCACGTCTGCAGGCGGACTGACCGGTTAACCCAATTGTCGCCGCCACGGCGCTAGGATGGCAAGATTGAATCAACAGGAATGGCCTGCCCATGCGACACCAGCCCGTCATTTCCAAGCTGCACGCGGTGTGTGTGCGGGTCCCCCGGCTGGTCTTCGCAATCGCCGCATCGCTGCCGTTGATCCTGCTGCTGCTGCTCATAACCGGGCTGCTGCTCGGCGGCGGCAAGGTTCGTGCCGAAACCGCCGATTCGTGCGGCGGTGAAAACCTTGTCACCCGTCTGGCAACCACCAACCCGGAGGCGCTGGCAAAGGCCCGGGCCGAAGCCGCCGCAGTTCCCAATGGCCATGGTCTGTTCTGGAAGATTGAAAAGCCAGGCCTTGAGCCGTCCTATCTGCTCGGCACCATGCATGTCACCGACCCGCGCGTCACCCGCATGCCCGACGCCGCCCGCACCGCTTTCGACACGGTCGATACGGTCGTCATTGAGACAGTCGACATTCTCGACCCGGTCAAGGCCCAGGCCGCGATGATGCTGAAGCCGGAACTCACCATGTTTACCGACGGCACCACGCTAACCTCGCTGCTGAACGCTGAAGACGCCCACCTCGTCGAGGCCGAACTGGCGCGCCGTGGCATTCCGCTGGCGCTGGTCTCCCGCATGAAGCCATGGATGATCGCCGGTCTGGTCGCGCAACCCGCCTGCGAGATCGCCCGCAAGGCAGATGGCGCTGAATTCCTCGACATGAAAATCGCCAACGACGCCAAGAAGGCTGGCAAGCAACTGCTCGGACTGGAAAGCATCGGCGAGCAGATCGAGGCGATGGCCGATTTGCCGATGGAGTTTCACGTCCGCGGGTTGGTCGAGACCATCCGTCTGGCCGACCTGATGCCCGACATCATGACCACCATGACCGAGCTGTATCTTGAAGGCGAGATCGCGCTGATCATGCCGGCGATCCTGGCCGCCGGTCCCGCCGACGCCGGGGAGGATGTGAGCGGCTATGCCGAGTTCGAAGAACGCATTGTACTGGTTCGCAACCGCCTGATGGCGGAACGCGCCGCACCGATTCTCGACAAGGGCAACGCGCTTATCGCCGTCGGCGCACTGCATTTGCCCGGCCAGCAAGGCCTGGTATCGCTTCTGGAAGCAGCAGGATATACACTGACACAGCAACAATAGCTTCTATCGTATGTAATTGATGTATTATCTCAAAAGATACACGGAATGTTACAGAATGTAAGTTTATGTGCATTGGCACACGAGCAAGCAACCCAATGCCTTCAACATAACTCCAGAATTAGATTCCATTTTTCTTCAGTACTTCGGAACCAATCTCCCGGTCATGGCGTTAGCGCCTTATAACCGACCAAGGAGATGTCGAAATGGTTGAATACACCCCCCATAATCGTCCCGTCGACAATACCCGACCGAATGAGCATATCCGCGAAACAACCGTGGTCGAGTCCGGCCGTTCCGGGGGCTGGATTGCGGCCCTCGTGCTGATCGTGTTGCTGGCCATCGGCGGCTTTGTCTACTGGAGCGCTGACGGCGGCCCGGCAACTGCACCGGCCAACACCGACGCTGAAATCAACCTGCAGGTCGCTCCCGAAGCTGGCGCTCCGGGCACCGAAGCGGTAGATCCGGCACCGGCAGTCCCCGCAGCTCCGACCGAAACCGCCCCGGCTGACCCGGCCGCTGCACCGGTCGAACCGGCCCCGCAGAACAACTGATAACCTCAAGCCGGGCTTCGGCCCGGCCCCTCCCAGGCAAAAAGCCGTCCGGCGCGAACCGGACGGCTTTTTGTAGTGCGGGAAAAGGCCATCCTTGCTGGTCAGCCGACACGCGACAGCGAACTCGCCACAATCAATTTGTGGAACGGCATGATCACTGCCAGATAGGCGCGACCAAGGAAATTGTGCCGCCTGATCAGGGTCATCATCCTGATGCGGGTCTTACCGTCACCGGATGGCTCGGCAAGCACCACAATCCGAAAATCGAGATGCCGATCATCAAAACCAAGCACCATCTCCGCGTCGCTCCGGCTGATTACCGGAAAGAACCCGACACGCGCCACCGAAGCCGCAGCGCCGCCCGGATCACCCTTCAGGCCGAATGGTCGGACAACGAGATTGCGCAGCACCATCAGTGCGCCAACCCATTTGGGCATGCGTTCGAATGCCTGACGAGCGACAGTTTCCGCAGATAATCCGGATCTCGGTGTCAGCAATTCAAAGCAATCGGCCCAGTCCGCATCCGGCAGCGCTGGATGCGGCAGGCAAACCCGGATTTCACGGGCTTTCAACGCCACAGGTGCTTTTTGTGGCCGGACACCTGGCTATTACAGATGTATTGGCTTGAAGAAGGTGGCGAGTGCAGCTTCCTTGACCGCTTCCGACATGGTCGGGTGGGCGTGGCAGGTGCGGCCGAGATCCTCGGATGAGCCGCCAAATTCCATCAACACCGCAGCCTCGTGGATCATCTCCCCAGCGCCTAAGCCGACGATGTGGACGCCCAGCACGCGGTCGGTCTCGGCATCGGCCAACACCTTGACGAAACCGTCGGTGGCCAGCATTGCCCGCGCCCGCCCATTGGCCGAGAACGGAAACTTGCCGGTCTTGTATTTGACACCCTCGGCCTTGAGTTCTTCCTCGGTCTTGCCGACCGCGGCCACTTCTGGCTGGGTATAGACCACCCCCGGGATGACGCCATAATTCACATGACCGGCCTGACCGGCCATGATCTCGGCCAGCGCCACGCCTTCGTCCTCGGCCTTGTGGGCGAGCATAGGCCCGACGATCACGTCGCCGATGGCGTACACGCCGGTCACATTGGTCTGGTAGTGCGCATCAGTGCGCACCCGTCCGCGCTCATCAAGCACAACGCCGGCGCTCTCGAGCCCTAGCCCTTCGGTATAGGGCTTGCGGCCGGTAGCGATCAGCACCACATCGGCGTCAATCGTCTCGGTATCGCCGCCCTTGACCGGCTCGAACGAAACCTTGGCGCCCTTGCCGGATTTTTCCACACCAGTCACCTTGGCGCCGAGCTTGAAGCTCATGCCCTGCTTGGCGAGAATACGCTGAAATTGCTTGGCAACGTCGCGATCCATGCCGCCGAGCAACGTGTCGAGATATTCGATCACCGTCACCTTGGCCCCGAGCCGCGCCCATACCGAGCCCATTTCCAGCCCGATGACGCCGCCGCCAACAACGATGAGATGCTCAGGCACCTTGTCCAGCGCAATCGCACCGGTGGATGAAACGATGGTCTTCTCGTCGATGTCGACCTTGACGCCGGGAATGCCGGCGACATCGGAGCCAGTGGCAATGACAATGTTCTTGCCTTCGAGCTCCTGCGACTTGCCATCTTCGCCGGTCACCGAAACCTTGCCTACGCCCAGCAGCTTGCCGGTGCCAATGAAACTGTCGATCTTGTTCTTCTTGAACAGGTAGGCGACACCATCGACGTTGGATTTGACCGTCGCATCCTTGTGCGCCATCATCTTTTCGAGATTGAGCTTCGGTGCCTCAAGCTCGACACCCAGTGCATCCATGCCGTGCCCCGCATGCTGGAACATCTCCGAGGCATGCAGCAGCGCCTTTGACGGAATGCAGCCGATGTTCAGGCAGGTGCCACCGAACGTCGCGCGCTTTTCCACCACGGCCACCTTGAGACCGAGCTGTGCTGCCTTGATGGCGCAAACATAACCGCCAGGCCCGGAACCGATGATGATGACGTCGTAACTCATGGTCTTTTCCTTTTGATCGAAACCGGGCTCGCGCAAAGAGCCCTCATATTCACCTTGACGGGCTCGCGCCGCGCCGCATCACCTTGACCGGGATTATGGAAGCAAGCGTGCGTTCAATCCACCCCCGCCCGGCATGCATCACCCTATTCCTGACAGCCCGAGAGACGATAGACGTCGCCCGGCAGCTGCATAATCCGTTGTTCCCGCCAGGCCTTCGACTGCATCACCGCGGCGGAAAAATCCGGCAGCAGCAGGCTCGCCGCCGCTTGCCCGTCGCCCGACAGTGCCAGCCATCCAGCCCCGCCGCTCTCGTCGAGGGCGTAGATCGGTCCCTGCCACACCGTGCAGGCATCGATCTCGGCGCCGGTCGCGTCACCTTGCGGGCACTCATGCAAAATGATGCCCCAAGGCCGGTCCGGCTCGCCCGCCATCATCACCACGCCTTCCATCACCACGCCGCTGCCGGCAAAACTAATGGCAAAGCGATGGCGCATGCCGTCGGCCTCGCCCAGCGGCCCGGAGAAGGCAATCTCCGCGCCCGTATCGGCTGCACTGTACACCGCCAGTGCCTGCGGACAGGCAGCTTGCGCCGCCACGGTCGCCGCGCTGCTGAGAGCGGCGACCACCAGCATGAAAACCGGCTGGCAGGTGCGCCTCGCCGCCATCAGATCGACCTCCTAAAGGTCGAGCACCAGCCGTTCTGGATCTTCCAGGCTGTCCTTGACCCGCACCAGGAAGGTCACAGCGTCCTTGCCGTCGACAATCCGGTGGTCATAGGAAAGCGCCAGATACATCATCGGCCGGATCACAACCTGGCCGCCCACAGCCATCGGCCGTTCCTGGATCTTGTGCATGCCCAGGATACCCGACTGCGGCGAATTCAGGATCGGCGAGGACATCAGCGAGCCGTAGACGCCACCATTGGAAATGGTGAACGTGCCGCCCTGCATGTCGGCCATCGACAATTCGCCATCGCGTGCAGCGCGGCCCAGACGGCCGATTTCCTTCTCGACTTCGGCAATGCTCATCTGGTCGGCGTCGCGCACCACCGGAACCACCAGGCCCTTGTCGGTGCCGACAGCAACGCCGACATGGCAGTAGTTCTTGTAGATCAGATCGGTGCCGTCGATCTCGGCATTGACTGCCGGGATTTCCTTCAGCGCATGGGTCACAGCCTTGGTGAAGAAGCCCATGAAGCCGAGCTTGACGCCGTGCTTCTTCTCGAACAATTCCTTGTACTTCTTGCGCATCTCCATCACCGCGCTCATGTCCACCTCGTTATAGGTGGTCAGCATCGCGGCGGTGTTCTGTGCTTCCTTGAGACGCCGGGCGATGGTCTGGCGCAGACGCGTCATCTTCACCCGCTCCTCGCGCGGCGCATCATCAGCAGACGAAGTCGAGCGCGGTGCGGCAGCGACGGGAGCAGCCGCAGAGCCCTTGCCGATGGCGTCCAGCACATCGCCCTTGAGCACCTGGCCGCGCTTGCCCGAACCGGCAACATCGCCGGCGTCGATCTTGTTCTCGGCCATCAATTTCTGCGCTGATGGTGCCGCCGGCATATCGGTATCAGATTTGCTGGCCGCCGCCGGAGCCGCAGCCTTGGCGGCCGGAGCTTCGGCTTTTGCTTCAGCCTTGGCTGGTGCGGCGGCAACGTCGCCTTCGGTAATGTTGGCCAGCAGACCATTGACCTCGACCGTTTCGCCATCCTTGGCGACAATCTCGGTCAGGGTGCCGGAAACCGGTGAGGGGACTTCGATGGAGACCTTATCGGTTTCCAGTTCCACCAGCGACTCGTCGACCTTGACGGTATCGCCCACCTTCTTCAACCAGGTGCCGATGGTCGCTTCGCTGACGGATTCGCCAAGGGTCGGGACGCGGACTTCAGTAGCCATGATGATTTTTCCGTTCTTTCTCAATCAGACAGATCGCAAGCGGGCGGCGCTGGCGGGTTAATCGCCAAGCGCATCCTCAAGGAAGGCTTCGAGCTGCGCAAGGTGGCGCGACATCAAACCTGTCGCGGTTGACGCGGAGGCGGGGCGGCCGGTGTAGCGCACACGCTGGAACTTGGCGTCGATATGCGCCAGCACCCACTCCAGATAGGGATCGATGAACGACCAGGCCCCCATGTTCTTGGGTTCCTCCTGGCACCACACCATCTCGGCATTGCGGAAGCGCGACAACTCGTTGATCAACGCCTTGGCCGGGAACGGATAAAGCTGTTCCAGCCGGAGCAGGTAGATATCGTTGACGCCGCGCTTTTCGCGCTCTTCATAGAGGTCGAAATAGACCTTGCCCGAGCACATCACCACACGGCGGATCTTGTTGTCCTTGACCAGCTTGATCGGCTCGTTCTTGAGCACCTCGGCATCATCCCACAGCAGCCTGTGGAAAGAGCTGTCGCCGGCCATTTCCCCCAGCGTCGACACCGCCCGCTTGTGACGCAGCAGCGATTTCGGCGTCATCATGATCAGCGGCTTGCGGAAATCACGCTTCATCTGACGCCTGAGGATATGGAAATAGTTCGCCGGCGTGGTGCAATTGGCGACTTGCATGTTGTCTTCCGCGCACATCTGCAGGAAACGCTCGAGACGTGCCGAGGAATGTTCCGGCCCCTGACCTTCATAGCCATGCGGCAGAAGGCAGACGAGGCCGCACATGCGTAACCATTTGCGTTCGCCCGACGAGATGAACTGGTCAAACAGCACCTGGGCGCCGTTGGCGAAATCGCCGAACTGGGCTTCCCAAAGCGTCAGTGCATTTGGCCGTGCCAGCGAATAGCCATACTCAAACCCGAGCACCGCCTCTTCCGACAGCATCGAGTTGATCACCTCGTAGCGCGCCTGGTTCGGGGCGATGTTGGCGAGCGGAATGTAGCGTTCCTCGGTTTCCTGATCATAGAGCACCGAATGCCGCTGGCTGAAGGTGCCGCGCTCCACATCCTGGCCGGAAAACCGGATCTTGGTGCCTTCGGCGACCAGTGACCCGAAGGCCAGCGCCTCGGCAAACGCCCAGTCGATACCCTCGCCGGTCTCCACCATCTTGGCGCGGTGGTCCATGAACCGCTGGATGGTGCGGTGAGCCTTGAAGCCCTCCGGCACTTCCGACAGCTTCTTGCCTATCTCGCGCAATTGCTTGAGCGGCATCGCCGTCTTGCCGCGGCGCTGCTCATCCTGATTGTCGGCAGCACGCAAGCCGGTCCATTGTCCGTCAAGCCAGTCGGCCTTGTTGGGCTTGTAGCTCTGGCCGATGTCGAATTCGGTTTCCAGATTGGCGCGCCAGTCGGCCTTCATCTTTTCGAATTCGCCTTCGGTGATCACGCCTTCCTCGATCAGCCGGCGCGAATACAATGTCACCACCGTCTCATGACTGCGGATCTTCTTGTACATGGTTGGCTGCGTGAACGCCGGCTCGTCGCCCTCATTATGGCCGAAGCGGCGATAGCAGAACATGTCGATGACCACCGGCTTGTGGAAGGTCATGCGGAATTCGGTGGCCACCTTGGCTGCATAGACAACGGCTTCCGGATCATCGCCATTGACGTGGAAGATCGGCGCCTCGATCATCTTGGCGACATCCGACGGATAGGGCGACGAACGCGAGAATGCCGGATTGGTGGTAAAGCCGATCTGGTTGTTGATGATGAAATGCACTGTACCGGCAACACGGTGGCCACGCAGGCCCGACAGGCCCAGCACTTCGGCAACCACACCCTGGCCGGCAAACGCCGCATCACCATGCAACAACAGCGGCATCACCTTGACTCGTTCGCTCAGCGGAATGATGTCGCCGTCAAACACGGTTGCCAGCAGATCCTGCTTGGCGCGGGCCTTGCCCATCACCACCGGGTTGACGATTTCCAGGTGCGAAGGGTTGGCGGTCAGCGACAGGTGCACCTTGTTGTTATCGAACTCACGGTCCGATGATGCGCCCAGATGGTACTTGACGTCGCCCGAACCCTCGACCTCGTCGGGCTTGAACGAGCCGCCCTTGAATTCATGAAACACTGCCCGGTGCGGCTTGCCCATCACCTGGGTCAGCACATTGAGCCGGCCGCGGTGGGCCATGCCAAAGACGATCTCCTTGAGCCCCATATTGCCGCCGCGCTTGATGATCTGCTCCAGAGCCGGGATCAGCGATTCACCGCCATCCAGGCCGAATCGCTTGGTGCCCTTGTACTTGACGTCGATGAACTGCTCGAAACCTTCCGACTCGATCAGCTTCTGCAGGATCGCCTTCTTGCCCATGTCGGTGAATTCGACGCCCTTGTCCGGACCCTCGATGCGCTCCTGGATCCAGGATTTTTCTTCCGGATTGGAAATGTGCATGAACTCGACACCGAGCGTCGAGCAATAGGTGCGCTTGAGGATGTCGAGCATCGCGGGGATGGTGGCATATTCGAGCCCGAGCACGTGATCGATGAAGATCTTGCGGTCGTAATCGGCTTCGGTGAAGCCATAGGCCTCCGGCGAAAGCTCATTGTAATCATTGTCCGGCTGCTGGGCGATTCCGAGCGGATCGAGCTGGGCGTGCAGATGTCCGCGCATGCGGTAGGCCCGGATCATCATGATGGCGCGGACCGAATCCCGCGTTGCCTGCAGCACATCGCCGGTATCGGCAGCCTGTCCGGAGGTTTTCGCCTTCTCCTTGAGCTTGTCGCCGACAACCTTTTCGATTGCGCCCCAATTGCCGTCCAGCGCTGAAACCAGATCGCCATTGGCCTGAATCGGCCAGTTGGGCTGCTTCCACGAAGCGCCGGCAGCAGCCTTGCGGACCTGATCGGGATCGTCCTTCAATTCGGCAAAGAAGCCCTGCCATTCCGCCGACAGGCTGCCCGGGTCATCCTGGTAGCGGGCGTACATCTCCTCGATGTAGTGGGCGTTGCCGCCGTAGAGAAACGAAGTCTGCGCCATGATGTCATTGGCTTCGTCGTTGCGTGCCATGGATCTCACCTTTATCCCGAGCCGTTTCGGCCCTTCCCTAGACTTTTCGCAGGAACATGGCGGCTTTACGCCGCCAGCTTGCCCAATCCGAGGCCCAGCGCTGCTGTGTCGCTGTAGACCTGATACCGTGCGATCTTGCCGTCGCGTAGCGTGAACATGTTGACAGTTTCTGTGTGCACCTTGCGTCCGTTCGCCTTGACCGTCCACTCGCCCTTGAGCACCGTGATCACGGTGTCGCCGGCCACATGGATTGCAAGCGGTTCGACCGCGTCGATCACCAGGTGATCGCCCACGGTCGCAAGGAAGGTTTCGAACCGCTCGAAGCCGATCCAGTCTCCGGCCCAGGGCAATAGCCCATCTGGCGCCGGATAATGGACTTCGATATCGTCGGAAACGACGCCGCGCAGGGCCTGACTGTCGCCCGCTTTCAGCGCAGCGTAGTAGCGGTCCAGCGTTTCACGCACGGCGTCGCTCATCGTTACCGTCCTTGATTTCAGCCCTTGAGGACTTCGACCAGTGTCTTGCCAAGACGTGCAGGCGAGGGAGAGACGCGGATGCCCGCTGCTTCCATCGCCTTGATCTTGTCGTCAGCGCCGCCCTTGCCGCCCGAAATCACGGCGCCGGCATGGCCCATGGTACGTCCGGGAGGTGCGGTGCGACCGGCGATGAAGCCTGCCATTGGCTTGCTTCGGCCCTTCTTGGCCTGCTCGATCAGCCACTCGGCCGCATCTTCTTCTGCCGAACCGCCGATTTCACCGATCATGATGATCGATTCGGTTTCCGGATCGTCGAGATAGAGATCGAGAATGTCGATGAACTCGGTGCCCTTGACCGGGTCGCCGCCGATGCCGACTGCGCTGGACTGGCCAAGACCTTCATTGGTGGTCTGGAACACAGCCTCATAGGTCAACGTGCCCGAGCGCGACAGGATACCCACCGAGCCCTTCTTGAAGATGTTGCCCGGCATGATGCCGATCTTGCACTCGTCCGGCGTCATGACGCCGGGGCAGTTGGGCCCGATCAGCCGTGACTTCGACTTGTCGAGGATCGCCTTGGCGCGGATCATGTCTTGCACCGGAATACCTTCGGTGATGCAGACGATCAGTTCGATCTCGGCATTGATGGCTTCGATGATCGCGTCCGCGGCACCGGCCGGCGGCACGTAAATCACGGAAGCATTGGCGCCGGTTTCGGCCTTGCCTTCAGCAACGGAAGCGAAGATCGGCAGCTTCTGGCCGCCGGAACCTTCCCAGGTCGAGCCACCCTTTTTCGGGTGAATGCCGCCGACCATCTGCGTGCCGTGATAGGCCAGCGCCTGTTCGGTGTGGAAGGTACCGGTCTTGCCGGTCAGGCCCTGAACCAGAACCTTGGTGTTCTTGTCGATCAAAATGGACATGGATCAGGCCCCCTTCACGGCGTTGACGATTTTCTGCGCCGCATCATCGAGATCGTCAGCCGCGATCACGTCGAGGCCGCTTTCATTGATGATTTTCTTGCCGAGCGCCACGTTGGTGCCTTCGAGGCGAACCACCAGCGGAACCTTGAGGCCGACTTCCTTGACTGCCGCAACCACGCCTTCGGCAATGACGTCACATTTCATGATGCCGCCGAAGATGTTGACCAGAATGCCTTTGACGGCCGGGTCAGCGGTGATGATCTTGAATGCCGCGGTGACCTTTTCGGTCGTCGCGCCGCCGCCAACGTCGAGGAAGTTGGCAGGCTCCTGACCATACAGCTTGATGATGTCCATCGTTGCCATGGCAAGGCCTGCGCCATTGACCATGCAGCCAATGTTGCCGTCGAGAGCGACATAGGCGAGATCATATTTCGACGCTTCGATTTCCTTCTCGTCCTCTTCGGACAAGTCACGCAGCTCGAGAATATCGGGATGACGGAACAGCGCGTTGTTGTCGAACGACACCTTGGCGTCGAGTACGCGCAGACGGCCATCTTTCATGACGATCAGCGGATTGACTTCCAGCAGCGCCATGTCCTTTTCGACAAACGCCTTGTAGAGGATCGGGAACAGCTTCTCGCCGTCCTTGGCCGCGTCACCGGAAAGCTTCAGCGCGCTGTTGAGCTTGGCGATGTCGGCTGCCGTGACACCGGTCTGCGGGTCGATGGCGACAGTGATGATCTTCTCGGGTGTTTCTTCGGCGACTGCTTCGATGTCCATACCGCCTTCGGTGGAGACCACGAAGGCATTGCGGCCGACCGTGCGGTCGACCAGGATCGAGAGATACAATTCGCGCTCGATGTCGGCACCGTCTTCGATGTAGAGACGGTTGACCACCTTGCCGGCGGGGCCGGTCTGTTTGGTCTCCAGCGTGTTGCCGAGCATTTCAGCCGCATGCGCCTTGGCTTCGTCGATCGAGAAAGCCAACCGTACGCCGCCCTTGGCGTCCGGTCCGAGTTCCTTGAACTTGCCCTTGCCGCGTCCGCCGGCGTGGATCTGGCTCTTGACGACGTAGAGCGGACCCGGCAGCGATTTCGCCGCCGCTTCGGCCTCGTCAGCCTTGAAAATAGCGACCCCTTCGGCCACCGGTGCACCAAAACCCTTCAAGAGGGCTTTGGCCTGGTATTCATGGATGTTCATGGGAACTCCTAGATTGAGTGGGCGGCGATGCCGCCTTTACTTCAGGTTCGGGGCAATGGCGATGCAGGCTTCGCAAAGCCCGGCAACAGCGGCCACCGAACTGTCGAAGGCCTTCTGTTCGGTCTTGTTGAGTTCGATCTCGATGACGCGCTCGATGCCGCCTTCACCGATCACGCAGGGCACGCCGACATACATGTCCTTGACGCCATACTGGCCCGACAGATGGGCGGCGCAGGGCAGCACCCGCTTCTTGTCCTTGAGATAGGATTCGGCCATCAGGATCGCCGAGGAGGCCGGCGCATAATAGGCCGAACCGGTCTTCAGGAGCTTGACGATCTCGGCGCCGCCATCGCGGGTGCGCTGGATGATCTCTTCGAGCTTTTCCTTGGTGGTCCAGCCCATCTTGATCAGATCCGGCAGCGGAATGCCGGCGACGGTCGAGTAGCGCGCCAGGGGAACCATGCTGTCACCATGACCGCCAAGCACGAAGGCAGTGACGTCTTCAACCGAGACGTTGAATTCTTCGGCCAGGAAATGCTGGAAGCGGCCCGAATCGAGCACGCCGGCCATGCCGACGACCTTGTTCTTGGGAAGGCCCGAGAATTTCTGCAGTGCCCAGACCATCGCGTCGAGCGGGTTGGTGATGCAGATGACGAAGGCGTTGGGGGCGTATTTCTTGATGCCCGCGCCAACCTGTTCCATCACTTTCAGGTTGATGCCCAGCAGATCGTCGCGGCTCATGCCCGGCTTGCGAGCGACACCGGCGGTGACGATACAAACATCGGCGCCTTCAATTGCGGAGTAGTCATTGGCGCCGGACATGCGCGCATCAAAACCTTCGACCGGAGCCGACTGGGCGATGTCGAGCGCCTTGCCTTGCGGCGTGCCTTCGGCAATGTCGAACAGGACGACGTCGCCCAATTCCTTCAAACCGGCAAGATGGGCGAGCGTGCCGCCAATCATTCCCGAACCAATCAATGCAATCTTGTTGCGCGCCATTTCGAAAGCCTCCGCGAGTAAATGTCAT
Organism: Hoeflea sp. Naph1; assembly: GCF_046837775.1. Classification (GTDB taxonomy): domain Bacteria; phylum Pseudomonadota; class Alphaproteobacteria; order Rhizobiales; family Rhizobiaceae; genus Hoeflea. Next base: position 344,849 of record NZ_CP177286.1, read on the forward strand.
GCAGAACCCGGCATTCACCTGGCCCCGATTTCGGGTTCCGAATAGCCGCTATCCCGGAAACTGGCAACTCAAACTTTTGCCATCAGCGTTTTCAATCGGTTAGGTTTTGATTGTTTTACGTAAACGTCAAAATTTTGCGGCCCGACCATGCACCTTCGGCGTTTCCGCAGCACGGCTTGCCTCAAGATAGGTGGTGCTCTGCATTTCATTCAGACGTGAAGCGGTGCGGGCAAATTCGAAGGTCTCGGTGCCGCTCGAGGCTGCATATAGCGCCTCCGGTTCGGCTGCCGCCGAGATGAACAACCGCGACTTGCGGTCATACAGCGTGTCTATCAGGGTGATGAAGCGCTTGGCCGCATTGCGATTGGCCTTCTGCATCACCGGCACCCGGTCGACGAACACGGTATGGTAGCGCGAAGCGATCGCCGCATAGTCCGCAGCCCCCAACGGCGCCTCGCACAGGTCGTGGAAGCTGAACCGCGCCGCACCGGCGCCGGCCGCAGGCACCGCCACTTCGCGGCCCCTGACCATGAGCGATTCCGCCACGGTCTGCTTTCCCGCCGTCACCCGGGTCCAGGCCAGATCCATCGCGGCATCGCCTTCGCCATCGGCCATCTGGTGGTAGACCGGCAGCCGGGTGGTGGTTTCCATGCGGTAGTCGGTGCGGGCATCGAGATTGATGACCTCGACATTTTCTTTGAGCAAGTCGATGAAAGGCAGGAACAATTGCCGGTTGAGGCCTTCGCGATAAAGCTGGATCGGTTCGACATTCGAAGTCGCCACCAGCACGCAGCCGCGCTTGAACAATTGCTCGAACAGCCGCGACAGCAACATCGCATCGGCAATGTCGGTAACCGAGAATTCGTCGAAACACAAAACCCAGGCCTCGGCGACCAGTTGATTGGCCACCGGCACCACTGGGTCGGCTTCCTTGGTCTCGCCGTTCTTGAGCTTTTGCCGGTGCGCGTGAATCCGAGCATGGGCGTCGGCCATGAAATCATGGAAATGCGCCCGGCGCTTGCGCTGGGCCGGCACCAGCTCAAAGAACATGTCCATCAACATGGTCTTGCCGCGCCCGACTGCACCGTGAATATAAAGCCCCCGCGGCGCGTCGACGGCAGCTGACTTGCGCGCAAACATCCAGCCAAGCGCGCTGGATTTTTTGGCCAGCCGCCGGTTGGAGACTTCCAGCAACAATCGGTCCAGGCTCGCCGCAAGCTTGGCCTGCGCCGGATCGGTCGAAATCTCGCCGCTGGCCACACGCGCGGCGTAGGCCGCGGCGACAGTTTCATTATCTTTCCAGGGCATTGATCAGGACCTGTCTACCGGCACCGCGACCGAAATTGGTTAGCGCGACAGCGAGATCGGTTGGCCCGACGACGTCGACCCGTCATACCGCTCGTTGGCTGACTGATACAGACGTGCAACCTGGTTGCCGCCCGAATCAGACAGGATCACCTGCTTGCCCTGCACGTCCCAGGCGGTGATCGCCGCAGCATCGCCGACACAACCGCGCGAGGCAGCGCGATAGCCACCGGTCCATTTGGTCAGCGACAGGAACACATCGCAACTGGTACCGCTGGTACCAGCCGACCAGCGGCCAATCAGTGATTCACGCGTGAGTTCAGGCGCATTGGCTGCCGCCACTTCCGGCGCGACGGTGGATTCCGGCGTCGTTGGTGCGGCAGGAAATTCATTCTGCGCGGGCATCGTCGGCGGCAACAACTGGCCCGACTGCACGCCGCCCACCGGCGCCGGCGTCAGCGGAGCGGGCCGGGGCTGGGTGCTGAGGTTGCCGAACGATGTTCGTTGGCATCCGCTCAGAACGGCGGCAACAGCGACCGTGACCAGCAAAATGTGCATCTTCATAGGTAAGCTCCAGTTGCGCGAAACAAGCGCTTCGCCATTCGTCCCATCAACCAGCATAAAATGTCGATAGCAAGGAAATTGCAAGGTAAACCGCTCCACAGGCCCTTTTCGCCCAGGGAAATTACCACATTTATGCGCTGAACACACTGCGCCAGACGGGTCGGCTCAGTTCCTCACCGGCATTCCCGGCACCCAGACATAGCCCTCGGGATCGACGATATGGCACTCGCGCAGGCCATGCGGCTTGTCGATACTGCCGGCCAGAACCGTGTCATCACGGCCCCGCGCCCGTGCTTCGGTCTTGTCGGGATCGAGCCCGTAAACACGGATTTCCACCCCGGCACCGCGGGTCTGCGCACCGGCAACGATGCCCGACATCGGATGATCCGCGTAGGCATGATCGGCATGCAGCATGAACACCGAGCCGCACAATTCGACAGCCGCAAAATCCTCGTCGCTGTCGAGGATCATCGCGCCCAGGCAATCGCGGCAGAAAGCCAGTTCCGCAGCCATGTCCCTGACCAGCAGGTTGACGCCGACCCCGCGCGGCAGGTTACGGCCGAATTCCTCGGCCGGCATCCACGGCTGCTTGCTGCGCTTCGTCGCCATATCGGTCTCCGTTCCCGTTCAAACGTTCACATCAGCTGTGCGCAACCGGTCAGGATAAGTCAATCCGGCATGTTCGCGCGCGCGGTCCACCCGGCTACTTGTCGAGGCCCAGCATCGCTTCGTCACCCCACAGCGATTTGACCTGTTCGTCGCGGCCACAGGCTCGGCGGTAGTAATTATAGCGCACCGAACTCTTGGTGTAGAAATCCTGGTGGTATTCCTCTGCCGGCCAAAAGGTGGCGGGCGGGGCGATTTCGGTCACTACCTTTTTTCCCAGCATCTGCTCGGCTTCCGCCTTGGCAGCCTCGGCCAGCGCTGCCTGCTCGTCATTGAGCGTGTAGACTGCCGTGGTGTAGCTGTGGCCGCGATCGCAGAACTGACCACCGTCATCGGTAGGGTTGACGGTGCGGAAGAAGGTCTTGAGCAGCGCCGCGTAGCTGACCACCGCCGGATCGTATTTGATCTGCACGGCCTCGCGGTCGCCACTGGCGACATGGCTCTCGTAGGTGGGATTGTCCTGGGTGCCGCCGATATAACCGGAGATGGTTTCTTGCACACCCTTGACGTGATCGAAGTCCGATTCAACGCACCAGAAACAGCCACCGGCGAATATTGCCACGCCGGTCTCCTCGGCGAGGGCTGACGAAGCGGACAGGCTGGCGGCAAACAGGACGGCGGAAAGCAGAATTTTGCGCATGGTGATCTCCCGTATCAACACGGCAACATAGTCCACCCTTGGCCCCTGACAACTCACGCCTCCGCACTTTGCTGTGAAAGCTCAGCCCAGCGCGTCGTAGACGTTGAGCGCTTCGGCACCGTAAATCATCGACGGTCCGCCGCCCATATAGACGGCAACGCCGATGGTCTCGATGATCTCTTCGCGGCTGGCGCCGTAATTGCGCGCCGCCTTGGCATGGAAGGCGAGGCACCCGTCACAGCGCGCAGTGATGCCGATGGCCAGCGCGATCAGTTCCTTGGTCTTGGAATCGAGCACACCCGGCGCAATTGCCGCCTGCGCCAGATGGCCAAACCCCTTGGCCTGCTCAGGCATGGCCTTGCGCAATTCGGCCATGCGATGATTGGTCTGGTCGATAAAGGTATTCCAGTCAGCTTCCGCCATGGTAACGCTCCTTCGGCTGTTCTCAACGCCACAGATAGCAGCATGCCGGCACCCGCGACTTGATCGGCGTCAAACCGCGCGCTGCGGGCGGTTCAGCCGTGGGTCGGCCAGGCCCGGTGCTCGTCATCAATGACAAAGGCGTGGCGATGCCGCGCACCGGCCGCGGGATGGGCGCGCAAATGCGGATGATCGGGCGCGAGATCGGCATGTTCATGCTCGAGCACCGCGTGATCGTCGGCAGGCCAGACGGCCCTGGCCATCAGCACCCCGGCAAGCGCCATCAGTCCCAAGAGCGCCATCGCCACCGGCAAGCCGAAGCGCAGCCCGACCCAGCCGGCCACCGGATAGGCAAGCAGCCAGCAGGCATGTGACAGCGTGAATTGCGCGGTAAACAGTGCCGGCCGGTCCTCGGCATGGGCGGAAATCCGCAACAGCCTTCCCGACGGCGTCAGAATGGCCGAATAGAACACCCCGCTGAGCCCCCAGGCCAACAGGAACCCGACCCAGCCAAGCAGGCCATCGCCGAGCAGATAGGCCGCATGCGACAGGGTCAGCAGTGCCAGCAGCGCGCCCGCGACCATCATCACGCTGCGGTCGGCAACCGCTTCGAGCAGGCGCGGCAACACCAGCGCCGAAACCATCGATCCCGCTCCGAAGGCTGCCAGTGCAATGGCCACTTCGGTGTCGCCCACACCATAGCCGGAGCGCACCATCACCACCGTGTTGACCAGCACGAAGGCGCCGGCGCTGGCGGCGGTGAGATTGAGCGCCAGCAAGCCCCTCAGCCGTGGCGTCGCCAGATAGATCCGCACACCCCGCGTCAGCCGGTCGACAAATGGCCGGGAAATTGGCTGTGCGCGAGCCTGCGGAATGACCGCCGAATAAACCAGCAGTGCCGAACCGACAAAGCCTAGAACAGTGCCGGAAAACAGCCAGTGATAGCCCATGACCAGAAGCAGCAGGCCGGCCAGCGCCGGACTCAGCAGGTTTTCCAGATCATAGGCCAACCGCGACAATGACAGCGCCCGCGTGTAATCGCGCTCGTCCTCGAGAATATCGGGAATGGTGGCCTGGAACGCCGGCGTGAAGGTGGCCGATGCCGCCTGCAGCACGAAGATCAGTACATAGATCTGCCAGGTCTGATCAACGAACGGCAACATCAGCGCCACCCCGGCGCGCAACAGGTCGGCGCCGATCAGAACCTGCTTGCGTGGCCAGCGTTCGACAAGGGCGCTGGCGATCGGCGCGAGGCCGACATAGGCAATCATCTTGATCGCAAACGCGGTACCGAGCACAGCCCCGGCGCGGTCGCCGGCAAGATCGAAGGCCAGCAGCCCCAGCGCCACGGTCAGCAGCCCAGTGCCAACCAGCGCGATCACCTGGGCCGAAAACAGCCTTGCATAGACGGGATGTCTGAGAACCTCGATCATTCAGCAAGCCTACAGCATCCGCCTGCGGGGCCACCAGATGATTTGATGGCTCGCACGATTTTCGCTCACAAATCCCACCCCTCGGCATGCAGGGATTGCGACGCTGGTGGCCAGAGCTTCTAGGTCTTCTTGACCGCGCCGGTATCGATCATCTGCTGGAACATGTCGATGCCGGCCTGGCTGACCGGGCCATAGTCGAGCCCCAACTCCCGCCGGGATTTGGAATTGTCCGCCTTCCAGGGATAGCCCATGTTCCTGGCGATCATGCCGCGGCTCAACGATTCGCTGATGAATGGACCAACCAGCCAGAGCAACCATTTCGGCAATTCGCGTTTCGGAAACGGCCATTGAGGCCCGAAATGAGCGCGCAGCATCTCGCCAAATCCGATGAACGACACGGTTTCCGCCGAGGTGATGAAGCGGCCTTCGGCCCGGTCGACAAAGCCCGCGCGCATATGCGCCTCGGCAACATCCCGGACATCGACCATGCCAATTTCCAAGGGCGGCGCACCGGCTTTCAGCGTGCCGTCGCCGTACTGGCGCATCAGATTGTGGGTTTCCGAGGTCGAGGTACCCGACAGCGACGGGCCAATCACCAGTGACGGGTTGATGGTCACCAGCCGCCAGCGATCCTGCGCCCGGGCAATTTCCCAGGCAGCTTTTTCGGCTTCCACCTTGGAGTAGGAATAGGACTGGTGATCCAGCGAGGAGGACGTGTTCCAGTCGGCTTCGGTCAGCACACCACCGGGCGAACGGGCGAGATCAACATTGTCGCCATAGATCGCCGCGCAGGAACTCGTCACCACCACCCGGCCAACGCTCGGCGTCCGGTTGGCGGTCTCAAGCACGTTGCGAGTACCCTTGACGGCAGGATCGACCAGATCGCGCTGCGGATCCTCGAACTTGCTGGTGAACGGCGAGGCCGTGTGAAACACCACCTGGCAGCCTTCCATCGCCTCCGCGTAACTGCCGTCATCAAGCAAGTCGGCGGCAAAATAACGGATCGAGCCCGGCAACTCGTCGGCAAGCTGTGTCAGATGCGCAGTCTTCTCGGTGCGCGACGGATCACGCACCGCCGCATGCACGACAAAGCCCTCTTCCAAAAGCCGCTTGACCAGCCAGCCGGCAACAAAGCCGGTAGCGCCGGTAACAAGCACGGGGCGGTCGGTGGAATAGTTCGGCACGGGCATGGGCAATCGCTTTCACAGGATGAATTCAGGAAACCGGCACAAGGTGGCCGGTTGACCGACGCAGCAGGTCGGCAGAAGCTTGATCTCTGCCACCCATGTGTCGCGCGTCAGGCCAAAGACAAGGCCGCGTGCCGGCTTGTCCCGGTTCAGGCCGGTCGGGATGACCGCAGAACGTAAAACCGCGCCAGTTCGCGCGCCAGCAATGCCCCCGAGCGCGTCGAGAACTTGCAGCTTCTGGCAGGTCTCGTCGAGGCCGTAAATTGCAGAGCCCTTATTGGTCAGCTCCCAGCCCGGTTGAATTTGCCGTCCGGACTGCTAGAGAGATTTCAACGGACGCCCATGCGTCCACGGCAACTGGCGCCGAGGCCAGGCAAAGGCAGCGGCGCATGACCCTTCCCAACGACCTCAAGCCCTCCACCATTGCTGCCCAGGCTGGCGGCGCCATTGACCGGCAGAGCGGTGGCGTGGTGCCGCCGCTGCAGCCCTCAACCACCTTTTTGCGTGACGAGGACTACCAGCTGGTCAATCCCGACAATATTTATCTGCGCGACAATTCCGACATCGTCCGCATCACGGAAAATGTACTGGCGCGGCTGGAGAACGCCGAAGAGACACTTCTGTTTCCTTCCGGCATGGCGGCGATCGCAGCGCTTTTCCGGACAACATCGACCGGCGCCAGCGTCGTCGCCCAGTCGGGCATCTACTGGGGCACGACCAAGTGGCTGAGGGATTTCTGCAGCCGCCGCCAGATCGCCCTGCACGAGGTCGACGCCGCCGACCCGAAAGCTCTGGATGAGGCCTGCGCCGCCCACGCTCCCTATCTGGTGTTCATCGAGACGCCGTCCAATCCCTGGCTCAAGACCGTCGACATTGCCCATGCGGCCACCTGCGCCCACCGCGTCGGCGCGCTGCTGGCGGTTGATTCCACCGCCGCCACGCCGGTGCTGCAAAAGCCGCTGGAGCTCGGCGCCGACATCGTCATGCATTCGGCCACCAAGGCGATCAACGGCCATTCCGATGTGCTCGCCGGCGTGCTTGCGACTTCGGCGCCGGCCGCCAAGGTCTGGACCGAGATCAAGGCCGACCGCCACGACGCCGGCGCCGTGATCGGGCCGTTCGAAGCCTGGCTGCTGTTGCGCGGCATCCGCACCTTGCCGCTTAGGGTCAAACAGATGTGCCGGTCGACCCAGGCCATCGCCGAGTATCTCAGCGCCCACCCCAAGGTCACGGATGTCTATTATCCCGGCCTCGCCAGCCATCCGGGCCACGCGATTGCCACAACCCAGATGCAGGGCGGCTATGGCTCGCTGTTCTCGTTCCTGGTCAAGGGCGGCGGACCTGAGGCGCTGGCCGTGGTGGGCCGGCTCAAGCTGTTTCACCGCGCCACCTCACTCGGCGGGGTGGAAAGCCTGGTCGAGCACCGCCACACCATCGAGCCCCACACCGGCATCCCCGAAAGCCTGATCCGCGCCTCCGTCGGCATCGAGGACACCGACGACTTAATTGCCGATCTCGACCAGGCGCTGGGGTGAAGGTCAGGCACGGATTGCTTTTCTGACCCGCGGACATCGAAACTCCGGATAGAACTGAAAAGAATACCGTCCCCTTGTTCCTCGCACAGAAACGAAAAAGGCCACCCGCGAAGGTGGCCTTTTCGATTTCAGATATATGTGTATTGGCTCGCCGGACTAGATCCGGCGCTCGACCATCATCTTCTTGATCTCGGCAATCGCCTTGGCAGGGTTGAGACCCTTGGGGCAAGTTTGCGCGCAGTTCATGATGGTATGGCAGCGATAGAGCCGGAACGGATCCTCGAGCGCATCGAGCCGCTCGCCGGTGGCTTCATCGCGTGAATCGATCAGCCAGCGATAGGCCTGCAGCAATGCTGCCGGGCCGAGATAGCGATCGCCGTTCCACCAGTAACTCGGACACGAAGTCGAGCAGCAGGCGCACAGGATGCACTCGTAGAGACCATCGAGCTTGGCCCGGTCCTCGTGGCTTTGCTTCCACTCCTTGGCCGGCGTCGGCGACACGGTCTTCAACCATGGTTCGATCGCCCGGTGCTGGGCGTAGAAATTGGTCAGGTCCGGCACCAGATCCTTGACCACCGGCAGATGCGGCAGCGGGTAGATCTTGACCGGGCCGTCGATCTCGTCGAGCCCCTTGGTGCAGGCCAGCGTGTTGGTGCCGTCAATGTTCATGGCGCAGGAACCACAGATGCCCTCGCGGCAGGAGCGTCTGAGCGTCAGCGTCGCGTCGATCTTGCTCTTGATCCACAACAGCCCGTCGAGCACCATTGGCCCGCAATCATCCATATCGATATGGAAGGTGTCGATATGCGGGTTTTCGGCATCATCGGGCGACCAGCGGTAGACGCGGAACTCGCGGGTGTTTTTGGCACCCTCAGGCTTCGGCCAGACCTTGCCCTTTTTGACCTGCGCGTTTTTCGGGAGTGTAAGTTCAACCATGATCCCAGGTCCTCAATATACGCGCGCTTTGGGCGCGATCTTGGCAATGTCGATGCCCTCGGCGATCAGCTCGGTATGCACCGGCCGATAATCGAGCGTGACCTTGCCCTTTTCATCCAGCCACGCCAGCGTGTGCTTGCGCCAGTTCTCGTCGTCACGACCGCCATAGGGCCCGTCGACATAGTCCTCGCGGGCATGGCTGCCGCGGCTTTCCTTGCGGGCCTCGGCGCCGTGCACGGTGGTGATCGCGCAGGCCATCAGGTTTTCCAGTTCCAATGTTTCCATCAGATCGGAATTCCAGATCATCGAACGGTCGGTGACATGAACGTCGGCCAGTTCGCCCCAGATCGCGGTAATCCGCTCACAGCCCTGTTCCAGGGTTACCTGGGTGCGGAACACCGCAGCGTCTTCCTGCATGGCGCGCTGCATCTTTTCACGCAGCACCGCTGTCGGCGCAGAGCCGTTGGCGTGCCTGAGCCGGTCGAAGCGGGTCATGATCTTTTCGAACGAGGCTTCGTTGATCGCCGGAATCGCCGACTTGCGATCGATCACCTCACCGGCGCGGATTGCCGCGGCGCGGCCGAACACGACCAGGTCGATCAGCGAGTTGGAGCCGAGCCGGTTGGCGCCGTGCACCGAGGCGCAGGCCGCCTCGCCGACTGCCATCAGCCCAGGCGCCACCGCGTCCGGATCGTCCTTGGTCGGGTTGAGCACTTCACCCCAGTAATTGGTGGGAATGCCGCCCATGTTGTAGTGCACCGTCGGCAGCACCGGGATCGGCTCGCGGGTCACATCGACGCCGGCAAAGATCTTGGCGCTTTCCGAAATCCCCGGAAGCCGCTCGTTGAGCACCGCCGGATCGAGATGATCGAGATGCAGGAAGATGTGATCCTTGGCCTTGCCGACGCCGCGGCCTTCCCGGATCTCGATGGTCATGCAGCGCGAGACGACGTCGCGCGAAGCCAGATCCTTGGCCGATGGCGCATAGCGTTCCATGAAACGCTCGCCCTCGGAGTTGACCAGATAGCCGCCTTCGCCGCGAGCGCCTTCGGTGATCAGGCAGCCAGCGCCATAGATCCCGGTCGGGTGGAACTGCACGAACTCCATATCCTGCAGCGGCAACCCTGCCCGGGCGATCATGCCATTACCGTCGCCGGTGCAGGTATGGGCGCTTGTGGCCGAGAAGAAGGCGCGACCGTAACCGCCGGTCGCCAGAACCACCATCTTGGCGGAAAACCGGTGAATGGTGCCGTCGTCGAGGTTCCAGGCCACCACGCCGGTGCAGCGGCCATCCTCGTCCATCAACAGATCGAGCGCGAAATACTCGATGAAGAATTCGGCGTTGTGCTTGACCGCCTGGCCATAGAGCGTGTGCAGGATGGCATGACCGGTGCGGTCGGCCGCAGCACAAGTGCGCTGCACCGGAGGGCCTTCGCCGTAATTCTGCATGTGGCCACCAAACGGGCGCTGGTAGATGCGGCCATCTTCGGTGCGCGAGAACGGCACGCCGTAATGCTCGAGCTCATAGACCGCTTTCGGCGCTTCCATGGTCAGATACTGCATGGCGTCGACATCGCCGAGCCAGTCCGAGCCCTTGACGGTGTCGTACATGTGCCACTGCCAGCTGTCTGGCGTCATGTTGGTCAGCGAGGCGGCGATACCGCCCTGGGCTGCAACCGTGTGCGAGCGGGTAGGAAACACCTTGGTGATGCAGGCGGTGCGGAAGCCCTGTTCGGCCATGCCGAGCGTTGCGCGCAGACCGGCACCGCCGGCACCAACCACGACCACGTCGTAGGAATGATCAACAATCGAATAGTCGCGTCCGCCAATGTTGACGCTGGACGTCATTACCATGGTCTATCAGCCTCCGAAGCCGAGTTTGAGCACTGCGAAAAGCGACACGGCGCCAACAGCGATCGTAAAAAACGTATTGAGGATCAAAAGCACGACCTTGGTGCCCTCGCCATGAACGTAATCCTCGATGATCACCTGCATGCCAAGCCGCATGTGGGCCAGGCCGGAAATCACGACCAGCCCCATCAGCACCGCCACGAACGGATTGCCGAGCGCGCCGACAACCACGGCATGCGGCTCACCATTATAGAGGATGAGAAACAGGATGAAGAAGCAAAGCAGCGGAACATTGGCGATTGCCGTCAGCCGCTGCCGCCAGAAATGCTCGGTGCCGTCCTTGGCCGAACCCAGACCGCGAACCTTGGAGAGTGGTGTACGCATTGTCATATCAGTCTCTCTCAAAACCGGGTTGCATAGCCGGCGATCCAGATCAGGACCGTCAGGATGATGGAACCGGCGAGCGTCGCCCAGGCCAGTTTGGTCGAGGTCTTGGTGTCAAACCCGCGCCCGGTGTCCCAGACGAAATGGCGGATGCCGCCGAGCATGTGGTGCACCAGCGCCCAGGTATAGCCAAACAGCACCAGCCGCCCGATGATGGAGCCGAACAGACCGTTGACCCAGTCGAAATAGGTCTCCCCCGACGCCGCGGCGATCAGCCACCAGGCAACCAGAATGGTGCCGGCATAGAGTGCCATGCCGGTGATCCGGTGGACGATGGACATCACCATGGTCGGGATTGGCTTGTAAATTGTCAGGTGCGGCGATATCGGCCGATTCTGTGTTGCGTTGGTCATGTTGACCTGGTCCTTCTTTCGCTTCGGGAGCGCGCCACCGGGGAGGGTCCGCGAAGCGGAAGCGATGGCCATTTTTTGCTTTTAGTGCCTAATCATCACCGCGTCAAAGCCCGGTTCGCCTTTCCGGACAAGCCTTTGGTCGCAACCCGAAGGCAGGCGCCGCCGTCAGGTGCGCTTTAATCGGTTCAAATAGGCAGGATTGCCACATTGGCTGGTGTACGGCGCCCGACAGGCTTCAACCTGTTTGATCGAAACGCATTTCCCAGCTGGAAAAATCTGCCGTGGTGGCGATCTTTTCATACAGCTTGCGGCCATCTTCGGGCTGCCTTGGTGCGTTGAGCACGATTCGCGACCAGCCCCGGGCGTCGCTTTCTTCCGCCAGCATGTCGATCATCGCCTGGGCAATACCCTGGTTGCGGTGCAGGTGGCTGACATAGAGATGATCGACCTGGCCGGCGCGCATGCCGCTCACCGGGTCGGGCAGATCGTAAAAGATCGCAAAGCCGACCAGTTCACCGTCCAGCCGCGCCCCGAAAATCTGGGCAACCCGGTCCTGCAGCAGCGTCTCTGCATAATAATCATCCGGTCGCCGCGGCGCACCGCGCTTGAGCGACTGCACATAGGCCGCAAGCAGCGGCGCGAAATGATGCGCATCGCTGAGATGCAAAAGCGAAATGTCGATCTTGTCTGGCGTGTTCATGACCGCCATGTTTCGGCCAAAGCCCGGCCCCGGTCAAGCCTCTCGAAGGTCGAACACCGACAATTAATCAGGCACCGAAACCGCCACCGTCTCAAGGTTGGCAAACGACGACCGGCGCAAGCAGACGACTTCCGCGCCACCTGCCGTCCGCAATGGCCGCCGACCTCCGCTCAAGGGGTTAGGTGGGCAGTGTGTCAGATTGTTGGCGAATCGCGTGAGATTGCATGCCACGACAGAACACCCACCTCCTCGTTGACGGGAGATGGGAGAACGAGGCCTGAGCGGCAAGCTGATCCGAATGGGGGCGCTGCTGCCGGGCGATCGGATCACCCGCCTGGCAGCACCCGCAGTCTTATTTCCAGTCGCGAATATCGACGAAATGGCCGGCAATGGCTGCTGCCGCCGCCATCGTCGGCGAGACCAGGTGGGTGCGGCCCTTGAAGCCTTGGCGACCCTCGAAATTGCGGTTCGAGGTCGAGGCGCAGCGCTCCTCCGGCTTCAGCCGGTCGTCATTCATCGCCAGGCACATCGAACAGCCCGGCTCGCGCCAGTCAAAGCCCGCCGCCTTGAAGATCACGTCGAGACCCTCTTCCTCGGCCTGCGCCTTGACCAGTCCGGACCCCGGCACGATCATCGCATCAACATTCGGATTGACGGTCTTGCCTTCAACCACCTTGGCTGCGGCGCGAAGGTCCTCGATCCGGCCATTGGTGCACGAGCCGATGAACACCCGGTCAATCGAAATATCGGTGATCTTGGTGCCGGGCTTGAGGCCCATGTAATCCAGCGCCCGCCATTTCGAGGTGCGCTTGGCTTCGTCCTTGATATCGTCGGGATTTGGGACTTCACCGGTAACCGAGATCACGTCCTCGGGCGACGAGCCCCAGGAAACGATCGGCGGCAACGCTGCGGCGTCAAGCCGGACGATCTTGTCGAAATGCGCGCCTTCGTCGGTAACCAGCGATTTCCAATACTCGACCGCCATGTCCCAGGCCTTGCCCTTGGGGGCGCGGGGCCGGCCCTTGATATATTCAAAGGTCTTCTCGTCGGGCGCGATCAGGCCGGCGCGGGCGCCGCCTTCAATGGTCATGTTGCAGACCGTCATGCGGCCTTCCATCGACAGCGCGCGGATCGCTTCGCCGGCAAATTCGATGACATGGCCGGTGCCGCCGGCAGTGCCGATTTCACCGATGATGGCGAGGATGATGTCCTTGGCGGTGACGCCGTCGGGTAATTCGCCATTGACCTCGACCAGCATGTTCTTGGCTTTTTTCTGGATCAGCGTCTGGGTGGCGAGCACATGCTCGACTTCCGAGGTGCCGATGCCGTGCGCCAGCGCGCCGAAAGCGCCATGGGTCGAGGTGTGGCTGTCACCGCAGACGATGGTTGTACCGGGCAGCGTGAAGCCCTGCTCAGGGCCAACGATGTGAACGATGCCCTGGCGCTTGTCGTTCTCGTTGAAATATTCCACGCCGAATTCGGCGGCATTGTCGGCCAGCGCTTCGACCTGGATGCGGCTTTCCTCGTTCTTGATGCCCAGCGCCCGGTCCGGCGAGGTCGGCACGTTGTGGTCGACAACGGCCAGCGTCTTTTGCGGCGCGCGCACGGTACGGCCGGTGGTGCGCAGTCCCTCGAAGGCCTGCGGGCTGGTCACTTCATGCACGAGGTGGCGGTCGATATAGAGCAGGCAGGTGCCGTCACCGCGTTCGTCGGCAACGTGGTCATCCCAGATCTTGTCATAAATCGTGCGTGGTGCGGTCATGATGGTGGTCCGTTTGAAGGTGAGAAAGGCAAATATCGAGAAATGGCCGCATCGCGCGGCCGCAGGCGCGGAAAATCAGGCGCGGCGGCTGGTAAGCGCGCCGGTGGTGCATGCAAAAAACCTGGCCGGCAGACGCTTGTGGTCCTGCAGCACATAGATTTGAGGCGCCAGACATCCGAATTTCGATCCCATGGCCGCGCTCTTACCAGTTTTGCCATACCCGGGCAATTGTTTTGCGCGCCCGGCCACCTGCCTCACGCGCAAGCCGCCTTTTGGCGGATATGTCAGTTGCGCAGAAAATCAAACACACTGCGGTGCTGCGGCCGCTCCGGGATTTTGATGCGGCCTTCTTGGACATCGGCGCTGAAGCTACGCTGGGCCTGCGGGTCCGCAAACGCATAATCGGGATTGAGTTGCGGGGTCAGCAAACGGTCGTAAAGCCGGCCGGTGGTGATGGCGTCAAGACGTCCGCCGGATCGACTTTCGGCCTGCGCCGGAACCGCAGCCGTGACAGCCGCCATGCCAGCCAGCGCCAATGCAATCATTCTAACCATATCGATGTCCTTTCCAGAGCGCCGCACGGACGCTGCCCATATTTGTGCCCCGGCAAGTATCGGGGCGATGGGCTGGATGTGAACGCTGTGGCCGTAAACTTCAAAACACCTTGCTGTGAATTGCCCGATCCGTGAATCAACAGACCGCAAATTGCCAGACAGCACGGTGTCGGCTCGGACGCGCGCCGATGCTGACCGGTTGTTCGAAAATTCTACCGGCCGGAGTCGAGCTGCATCTGGAAATACTGCCGCTGCCGTTCGGGGATCCGCTCGACATTGACGCGGCCCTGACGCAGATCACGCAGGAACATCGCCTCGGCATTGGGCTGGAATTCAAAACTTGGATTCATCTTCGGCGACAGGATCGGATCATACAGCCGGCCACTCTGGATCGCATCAAGCCGGCGGCCCGTGCGGTAGGAATCCGCCGAGGCAAGCGTCGGCAGCACCAGCAATCCGGCGAGGGAAATCAGGATCGTGCGTTTCATCGGGCTTCCTTTCGGCAGATTTTGTGTGTTCCGCTAACATGGTATGTGGGATTGATCACCGGTTACGCCAAGGGTCTTTGTGTCAGGCTTTCAAACCGGCAGCTTAATCGTTGTGCCTGCGCCCGGGACCGAATAGCGGCTTGTTCCAAGTTCAGTCGGTGCCACTGGTCTTCTCGATGAAAACCAGCGCCCCGACGCGGCGGAGACGGCCCGATCCGTCAGCAACCAGCGCAAACACCAGAACCGCGAAGGCGATCAGATTGAGCACGGTGCCGAGCGAAATCACAAGATCCGGTCTTTGCCCATGCGCCGGAAGCCCCACAAAGATGACACCATCGGCAAGTGAAACCGGAAAATGCATCAGCGTTCGAACGGTGTCGATCTCGGAGATCGGAATGCCCAGATGCGGCGACAGTGACAACAGCAGATCCGAGCCGACCCAGAGACAGCTGATGATGTAGATCGCCCCGATCGGGATGCTGTCATAGAGCCGGGTGCGGGCAATCGATCCGGCAAAGCCCGGCAGATATTCGATCTGGAAACACAGCAGCCCTCCCAGCGCCAGCAGGGGTGCGAGCTCGAAAATGCTCCAGCGCGGGAAAAACAGCAATCCAGGCGCCAAATCTGCGCCCCAGATATTGCCGAGCAGGAACAGCGACGGCAGGTTTGGCAGCAGCAGGGCCAGCGGAAACAACGCCCAGAACCGCGATCCGACCGCCAAGCCGCGGCGATAGAAGCCGGCGATCCCGACACAGATTGCGGCAAGCAGCAAGGACGGTTTGAGCCAGGTGCCAAGCACCATCGCCATCGCTCCGCAGGGCCCACCGCTGACGCAGCCTCTGCCGGCGATCAATGGAACAGTGAACCACAGCACCTGTGCAAACAGGATTGTGCCCATGGCCAGCAGCCCGGCGAAGGCAAGAAACCACCCGATAAATTCCCGGGCGGTGAGTTTGATGGCCATCATTGCACTCTTGGGTTTGGGTCAGGGGCAACCTGCCCCGACCCGCCTAACAAACCCTAAGTCGTGAAGGACTTCTCCGGAAAACCCGTAATTTTCCGATCAACTATCGAGAATCACAGGCTAATCTGACAGTTTTTTGGATCACGCGGCCGCCGCCAAATGCGAGCGCATCACGGGTTCAGCGACGCTCGCCGGCGCCGCGTTCGGCCTCGGCATTTCGCAGCCGCCGTTCCAGCGCCCTGAGCCCGAGCGACAGCCCGACGGTAAGCAGCAGATAGACATAGGCGACGATCGAATAGGTTTCGAAGAACCTAAACGAGCCGGAGGCATAGACCTTGCCCATCTGCGTCAGGTCGGCCACGCCAAGCACCGAGACCAGCGAGGAATCCTTGATCATGGCAATGAAATCGTTGCCCAGCGGCGGCAGGATGGTGCGGATTGCCTGCGGCAGCACGATCAGCCGAAAGCGCTGCAGCCGGGTCAGCCCGAGCGCCTTGGCGGCTTCGATCTGTCCCTGGTCGACGGCCAGGATGCCGGCCCGGAACACTTCGGATATGAAGGCGGAATAGCCGATCGTCAGCGCAATGATCGCCCGCCACAACAGCGAGACATCGCGCACCAGCAATTCGCCGATCACCCCGGCCTCAATCAGCGGCGACATCAGCGCGTTCCAGGCGATGACGAAGCCCGGCGCGCCGACAAAGGCGATGTAGAACAGCAGCACCAGGATCGGGATGCCGCGAATGATCTCGACATAGAACCGCGCCGTCTGCCTCAGCGCCAGCGAGTTCGACAACCCCATCACCGCCAGCAGCAACCCGAACAGGGTCGCCAGCACGAACCCCACCAGAGTGACGAAGATGGTGATCCAGACACCGCGGGAGACGACCGTGAAGATCTGGCTGTAGAGATCATTGATGGCGATCTGCACGGCCAGGAACACCGCAATCGTCGCGGCCACGACCAGCCACCAGGGAAAATCGCCCTTCCCCGCAGTCGAAGATGGCGGCGGCGCCACTAGAACTCCCCGTCAAACAAGGTGGGCGCCGGACGGATGAACTTCTGCTCGGTCACGCCACCCTGCCACTGATCGCCACTGTGCTCGGTCTCGCGGATGAACCCCATGCCCTCATACAGCGTCTTCGCCGCATCAAGCCCGGCAAAGGTGGTGAGCCAGATCGGACCGCCGGCAATGCTGTCGGAGTGGCTGACCGCGCGAGCCAGCAACTGCTTGCCAAGCCCGCTGCCGCGTTCCTCGCCGGAGACCACGAACCAGCGCAGATGCGCGCCCTCGGGACCGCCGCCGCTGATATCAAGACTCACCGATCCGGCCAGTTGGTCGCCCCGCCAGGCCGTCAGGAACAGATCGCGGTGCCGGTCGAAACGACCGAGAAAGGCAGACAGCTCGGAAGCCACCTCGATCTCGAAGGCAAGGCCAAATCCCCAGTGCTGCGCGTAGTAGTGCATGTGCAGGCCGAGCACGCCCGCGAGCGCCCCCGGCCTGTATCCGTCAAATACGATCTTCACGATGTTGCTCAGCCACCCAGCTTGTAGTCAAGGAACCACTTCTTGTTGAGCGCATCGATGCTGCCATCGGCCTTCATGGCGGCGATCGCCGCATTGACCGGGCTGACCAGTGCGGAGCCCTTGGGGAAGATGAAGCCGAAATCATCGGCGCCAAGCGGGCCGCCCACCAGCTTGAGGGCGCCATCGGAGGCATCGACATAGCCCTTGCCGGCAACACCATCGGTCAGCACCATGTCGACATCGCCGGTCTTGAGCGCCTGCACGGTGGCACCAAAGGTTTCCATCAGCTTGATGCGGGTGTTCTGCTCATCGCCATCAAGCACGTCATAGACGGCGACATAGAACGGCGTGGTGCCGGGCTGGGCGCCGACCAGGCCAGTCTCGAATGCCGCGAAGCTCTTGGCGTCGTTGAAGCGTTCCTCGTCGCTGCGCACCAGCATGAACATTTCCGAACGCAGATAGGGGTCGGAAAAATCAACCTTCTCCTTGCGGTCTTCCTTGATCGAGATGCCGGTCATGCCGATCTCGTATTGTCCGTCGGAAACCGCCTGGATCATCGCGTCCCAGGAGGTGTTCTGGTATTCGACCTTGAAATTGAGCCGCTTGGCGATCTCGTTCATCGCGTCGTATTCCCAGCCGATCTGGTCGCCGGTCTTGGGATCGATGAACTGCAGCGGCGGATAGGCATTTTCGGTAACGACGACAACGCTCTGACCACCCAGATCCGGCAGATCTTGCGCCTGTGCGCTGGTGGCAAGAGCGGCGGCGCCCAGGCCAATGGCCGTCGCGGCCGCGATGGCGGCGGATTTCAACAATGACATGACAGTCTCCCCTATGAGGTCTCGGGTCAGAATTTTTGACGCGGCCCGCAATGATGGTCGCCGCGCGAAGCGGCCACTTTGCAATGCGCAACCGCAGGCCGCAAGAGCACCGACGTGAATCAACACTGGATGCGGCTCCATCGCCCGATATGCGGGGGTCTGCACAGACAGCAAGTTGGGCTCCGCACGCGTCCACGCCGGAGTTGGGATTATTGGGTCCGGAGGGCCGCACGCGCGCGTTGCCTTACGGAAATTGAAAATGGGTGGCGCAGCACGCGCGCGGCCCGATCATCGCCGGATGATGTCCGCATCCGACAGGCAGAAACCGCTTCGCTTGACCAGCTTGAGGGCATTTGCCCGACGCTGGCGTCTCTGGCTTTCGCCAGGCCGCATGCCCCGGACGGGGGCGACGGCGGAAGTGTCTGGCGCGGTTTCCGGCACGAACCTTGTCCCCATCACGTTATGCATGAACCTTATCGTTCGAGTGAAACCACCCGAACGCGCCATGCATGACGGGGTCAAGATCCGCCACAGGCCCGGCCCGCGGTCAGATCCCCCACCGCCAACAGGGCGGGCGGAAAATCCGAGGACGGTCCGGTGGCTGGCTGAACAGGATCGTTGATCAGGTCCGCCAGCGGAGCCACGCTGGTCTCCACCTCCCCTCATCGCTCGCCGCACGTTACGACAAGACCCGAGAGGCCTTCCTCCCGCCTGGTCCAACACGTTCGCGATCCATCCGGCAGCGGGAGCGCGAGGAGTATGGCATGGGGGTGGAGGGTGTGGATGAAATTGGGGGGTCTATTTGGGCGGTTTCATGATTTTCGTCATCCTCGGCCACCGAGCCGAGGATCCATTCCGTGATCCATCCATATCCACAGTGTTGGAGAGATCGCGGAATGGATCCCAGGCTCGGTGCCCTGAGATGACGAATTGAAAGGGTGGAGAATGCCAGATTCTCCCCATCGGCGGGGGGAGAAGGGAATTTCAGTGTCTTGGCTTCAGCCAAGGATTAGAAATTCAAAGCGAGGGTGTCGATTTGCATACGCGAAACGTTCCCCTCACCTGAAAAATCTATGACCTGGCGCTGCGCAACAAGACCATGATTTCTCGTTCTCTTCCACAAGGGTAAACTAGAGCGCCGCAACATTTGCGGCACTGGCAACATACCCGCTGCCATTACGCGGTATCAGTCCTCGGACTTGTCTTCGTTTGCTTCCGGGTGGGTTCCATCCGATACGCTGCCGGGATGGGGGTCGGAGACCTCGCGCTCGGCTGGCGCCGGTCCGGTCTTGTTCTTGTCTGTCTGCTGGTCGGGTTTCTTGGTCATGGCACTCTCCTTTGGGACCAGTGAAACGCCGCAGGCAGTGCGATGGTTCCCGGAGCTTTGCTCCTCGGTGCCGTGCCGTCCCTCAATCCCGCTTGATGGTCATCAGCACGTCCCAGAGGTCGGCGCCGGCTTCGAGCACCAGGGCGTTGGCCTTGTAGTTGGTTTCGGCAGACATGACATAAAGCATCTCGGAGGCAAGGTCGATTTCCGCGTCGGTCTGTGCTGCAGCACTGGGACCGGAACTTGCAATGTTACTGGCTGCAGAGACCATGCGGTTCTGCTCGGTCTGCATGCCCGAAAGCGCGGTTGTCATAATCGAGGAAATCGTCATCAGCCCTGCCCTGTGCCCGTGAGGGCCCTTTACCTGTGAAGGCAGAGTGTCGCGCATTCCGATTAGCAGAAGATTAAGCCGGTCATTCGGGTTTGAACGGTTTGCCGCGATCGCGTCACCTGACCGGCTGCAATGCATGTCAGATTCAAGTGGATCCGTTTGAACGACAACCGACATGCATCATTTCAAGGCGCTGCAGCGCCCCATGGGAGCAGGTTGACCCAACAAAAAAGCGCCGGTTGCCCGGCGCTTTGAAGGTCGACCCAGAAGGATCGACAAATTCGGATAGAGCGGTTTATTCGCTCTTGGCTTCTTCAGCCGGTGCGGCGGCTGCGGCTGCTGCAGCTTCATCGGCAGCGGCCTTCGCGGCTGCGGCTTCAGCGGCTTCTGCTGCGGCCTTCTCGGCGGCCAGAGCCTGTGCTGCTGCGATCTTTGCGGCCTCGACGCGTGCCTTCTCTTCGGCCAGCGCCTGGCGCTCGGCATCGTTGAGCTTGCGGGCGCGCACGCCGGTGTTCTCGACGATACGGGCCGACTTGCCGCGACGTTCGCGCATGTAATAGAGCTTGGCGCGACGGACACGACCGCGACGGACCACTTCGACGGCTTCCACCATCGGCGAGCACATCGGGAATACGCGTTCAACGCCTTCGCCATAGGAGATCTTGCGAACGGTGAAGTTCTCGTTGACGCCTGCGCCGGAGCGGGCGATGCAAACGCCTTCATAGGCCTGCAGACGGGTCCGCTTGCCTTCTGTCACGCGCACCTGAACGCGCACCGTGTCGCCGGCGGAAAATTCGGGAAATTTGCGGACAGCTTCGATCTTGGCGGCCTGTTCGGCTTCCAGCTGCTGGATGATATTCATGGTCCTTGACCTTTCGTTTTTCTCAAACGGTCAGAGCGCTCTCAGCTTGCCGCCTCGGCGCTCCCTCTATCAGGGGCCTTGGGGCTATGCCGGTGAAGGCAGGAGCGGGTTCACCATTCATTGTTTGGCAGGCGCCGCATGACACGGCTGTCGGACTTTTGCCGATCGCCGGGGCAGATACACCATCAAAGGCGTTTTGTCACGTCCGTCAGGTGATTTTATCGAAGACCTTGCCGCGGTGCCGATGCGGTGCTTTAACACAGCTCCCTCCTGTTGCCACCGGCATGCCATGTCCTTCTTCGATATTCTGCTTCTATTCAGCGCTGGTTTTCTCTCCAGTGTCGTCAATGCCATTGCCGGTGGCGGAACTTTTCTCACCTTCGGCGCCATGACGCTGACCGGCGTTCCGGCGATCATGGCCAACGCCACCTCGTCGGTCACCCAGTTTCCCGGCTATGTGACCTCGGCGCTGGCCTACCGCACGGAAATTCGCGAAGCCGGGCGCGAGGCCTGGATACTGGCCGGTCTGTCGCTGGTGGGCAGTCTCGGCGGCGCGCTGATCCTGGTGTCGCTGTCCAACCCCTCGTTCCGCTCGCTGGTGCCGTGGCTGTTGCTGGCTGCCACCATCATTTTTGCCATCGGTCCCTACCTGCGCCCCAAGAAGCTGCACGCCGAACAGCCGATCTCACGGTTCGGGCTGGTGGGGCAGTTTCTCACCTCGATCTATGGCGGCTTTTTCGGCGCCGGCATGGGCATCATGATGCTGGCAGTGCTCGGCATCGCCAAGGGCGGCGACTATCACAAGCTCAACGCGCTGAAGAATTTTGTTGCCGTCATCATCGCCGCTGTCGCCATAATCGTCTTTTCCACCGGCGGCGTGGTGGCCTGGCTGCCGGCGGTGATCATGATTCCGGCTGGGGCGCTGGGCGGTTATGCCGGGGTCTGGGCGGCGCGGCGGGTACCGCAAACCATGATCCGCGCGATCGTGGTTAGCGTCGGCCTGCTGCTGACCTGGTACTATTTCGCGACCTGATCATCTTCAAGCAGGTCGGGCCGCCGTTCCCGCGTCAGCGCGCGCGATTGCGCCTGGCGCCAGGCCTCGATCGCCTGGTGATTGCCGGAGGTCAATACCTCAGGGATCTCATGGCCCTCGAAAGATTGCGGCCTTGTGTAATGCGGGTGCTCGAGCAATCCGGTCTCGAAACTTTCATGGGTGCCCGAATCTGCATTGCCCATCACCCCCGGCAACACCCGGATCACCGCGTCAAGCAATGTCAGCGCCGCAGGTTCCCCGCCCGAGAGCACATAATCGCCAATCGAGACTTCCTCGAGATTGCGGGTTTCGATCACCCGCTGGTCGACGCCTTCGAACCGGCCGCAGACAATGACCGCACCTGGGCCAGAAGCCAGTTCGCGCACCCGCGATTGCGTCAGCGGCGCGCCGCGCGGGCTCATCAGCAACCGCGGCCGCGCATCTTCCACCGGACTGACGGCATCGATGGCGCGCGCCAGCACATCGGCCCTGAGCACCATGCCGGCGCCGCCGCCGGCCGGCGTGTCATCGACATTGCGGTGCTTGCCGGTGGCGAAATCACGAATATTGACCGCATCGATCACCGCATCGCCCCGTTCCAGCGCCCGGCCGGCCAGCGACTGGCCGAGATGACCGGGAAACATCTCCGGATAGAGCGTCAGCACCGTGGCATGAAAGGGCAGGGCCACGGGCGCCGCAGAGGTGGGCGTGTCGGAAGTCATGGCGCGCCGCTCCCGCTGCCGCCCCCGCCATCGTTCTCGTCGTCTTCGTCGTCCTCGCCGGTATCGATCAGACCGGCGGCCAGCGGATCGACCAGGATCCGGCCATTGGCAATATCGACCTGCGGCACCGCGGCCAGCGTGAACGGGATCACCACCGGCTTCTTGCCATCCTGGCGCAGTTCCAGCAGATCGCCGCCGCCAAAATCAAACACCCCGCCGACCGTACCCCAGAACAGGCCATCCGCATCCCAGGCTTCCAGTCCTTCGAGATCGGCATGGAAGAACTCGCCCTCTTCCAGCGTCTCGTCGGGCAGGCTGGACCGGTCGATATAAAGGTTCAGTCCTTTCAGCGCCTCGGCCGCATTGCGGTCGTTGACGCCGCGGAACCGGACCACCACGACGGTCTTGGCAAAGCGCAGGTCGAGCACCTCGAAGCGCCGCCCGTCGAGCGTGAACAGCGCGCCATACTCGCCCAGCGCCAGAGGATCATCGGTAAACGGCTTGACCCGGACCTCGCCGCGGAGGCCCTGGGCCGCGCCGATGACGCCAACGAGGACGGGGTGGTCAAGCTTGTTCATGGACATCTCCGCATAAAGAGCATCGTTCGATTAACAGGACAATTGCCCTGGTCCCAACGCGAAACGGGCGGCATCGAGCCGCCCGCATCATAGCGGCGTGAATCCGGTTGGACGCACAAAATGCGTGGACGCTGCTTATTCAGCAGTCGCTTCGGCAGGAGCTTCAGCCGGTGCAGCAGCGGCTTCGGCTGCGGCGGCTGCGGCATCCTCTTCCTTCTGCTTCTTCTCGGCAACGCGTTCCTGCGCCTTCTTGCCGGGCTGGCCCTTGGTCGGGTTGGAGCGGGCTTCGCGGGTCATCATGCCGGCTTCAGCCATGAAACGGGCGACACGGTCGGTCGGCAGCGCGCCGTGGTCGAGCCAATGCTGGATGCGTTCCTGGTTGAGGTTGACGCGAGTGGCATCGTCCTTGGCCAGCATCGGGTTCCAGTAACCCAGACGCTCGATGAAGCGGCCGTCGCGCGGGCTGCGCACGTCAGCAACAACAACGTGGTAGTAAGGACGCTTCTTGGAGCCACCGCGGGCCAGACGAATTTTCAATCCCATGTTCTTTTCCTTCGTTTTAACAAGTGTGTTGATTGGTTGGTTAGTTGGGTGTCTTCGGGCGCTTCTCAGCGCCAGATCTGTGGTGTCATTTCGCGCCCGCCTGCTTGTGATGCTGGATCACTTCGCGAATGACGAATTCAAGGAATTTCTCGGCAAAATCCGGATCGAGATCGGCGGATTTTGCCAGCTCGCGCAGACGGGCAACCTGCTCGGCCTCACGGTTAGGGTCTGACGGCGGCAGGTCGGCCGATGCCTTCAGCGCGCCGACAGCCTTGGTCACCCGGAAGCGCTCGGCCAGAATGTGAATCAACGCCGCGTCGAAATTGTCGATCGAGCGGCGGAATTCCTGCAATTTTGCCACCGCATCATTGTTGTTGGTCATGCGCTCCCCCTCACTTCTTTTTCGGCAGGCCGGGAAGACCGCCGCCAAGGCCGGGCAGCTTCGGCCCGCCCAGACCTGGCAAACCACCAGGCATGCCACCGCCAAGACCTGGCATTCCGCCCTTGCCGAGACCTGCGGCCTCGGCCTGCTTCTGCAATGCTTCGAGCTGCTTGGGATCCATCTTCGACAGATCCGGCAGGCCGCCCATACCGCCTGGCATTCCACCCATGCCGCCGGGAAGACCCATCTTCGAAGCGAGGCCCCCCATGGCCGCGCGCATCATGCCGCCGCCCTTGCCCTTGCCGCCCATGGCTTTCATCATGTCGGCCATCTGCCGATGCATCTTCAAAAGCTTGTTGATCGCTGCCGCGTCGGTGCCCGAGCCCTTGGCAATCCGCTTCTTGCGCGAGTGCTTGAGCACGTCCGGATTGGCGCGTTCGGCCTTGGTCATCGAGCCGATGATGGCGAGCTGGCGGGCAAAGGTCTTGTCGTCCATGCCGGCCGCCGACATCTGGTCCTTCATCTTGCTCATTCCGGGCATCATGCCCATGATGCCGCCCATGCCGCCAAGCTTCTGCATCTGGGAGAGCTGGTCGGCCATGTCGTTGAGGTCGAACTTGCCTGCCTTCATCCGGGCAGCCATGACCTGCGCCTTGTCGGCGTCGAAATTTTCTGCCGCCTTCTCGACCAGGCTGACAATGTCGCCCATGCCCAGAATACGGTCGGCAACGCGGCGGGGATGGAATTCCTCCAGCGCGTCCATCTTCTCGCCGGTACCGATCAGCTTGATCGGTTTGCCGGTGACAGCCCGCATCGACAGGGCTGCACCGCCGCGGCCATCACCGTCCATGCGGGTCAGCACCAGGCCGGTGATGCCGACGCGTTCGTCAAAGCTGCGCGCCAGATTGACCGCGTCCTGACCGGTCAGCGCATCGGCGACCAGCAGAATTTCATGCGGATTGGTGCGCTTCTTGATCTCGGCCATTTCGGCCATCAGGGGTTCGTCGATATGCGTACGGCCGGCGGTGTCGAGAATGACCACGTCATGGCCGCCGAGCTTGGCTGCCTGCACAGCGCGCGCGGCAATATCGGTCGGCGACTGCCCGGCGATGATCGGCAGAGTTGCCACACCGGTCTGCTCGCCCAATTGCCTGAGCTGCTCTTGCGCTGCCGGCCGGCGCGTGTCGAGCGAGGCCATCAAGACCTTCTTGCGGTCGCGCTTTTCAAGCCGCGCAGCGATCTTGCCGGACGTCGTGGTTTTACCGGACCCCTGCAGGCCGACCATCATGATGACGACGGGAGCGGCCGCATTGAGATCGATCGGCACGCCTTCTTCGCCAAGCAGCGCCACCAGTTCGTCATGAACCAGCTTGACCACCATCTGGCCCGGCTTGATCGACTTGACGATCTCGGCGCCGACAGCCTTTTCGCGCACCCGGTCGGTAAACCCGCGCACCACTTCCAGCGCCACGTCGGCCTCCAAGAGCGCGCGGCGAACCTCGCGCATGGCTTCCGACACATCCTTTTCCGACAGGGCGCCGCGCCCGGTCAGATTGTTGAGGATGGAGCCAAGCCGTTCCTGGAGAGTATCAAACATTGGGTCGTCCTGTTGTTGCTGAAGGAAACACTTCAACAGATATGGGGCGAACATCAAACAAAGCCAAACAGCACCCGAGGGCGCATCGCGCTGTCGGGTGTTGGCCTCCGGGATCAATTTATACCAATTAGGGTCCTGGTCGGCGGCTCGGAGTCATGCTCGTCGCAGATTTGAGCGGGATAAACAGGAAAAGGGCGCGGGAGTCAAGGTTTGGGGGTGGGACGTGCCGGAAAGCCTGTCGAATTCCACGAGGCGCGACACGTTCGCAAGCGAGGCATCGCATTCCCTCAGCAATCATCGACACTACAGACCAGACATCCCCATTCAGTCCACGGCAAAGCCGGACGCCTCAGGGGCCGTCAGACAGCGGTGATGTGGCTGTGGCCGAAGAAGGTCGGGTAAAGGCAGGCTTCGCGATTGAGCCGGTGGCTGCCAAGTTCGAAAACAAACAGGTTTTCCCAATAGCCCGTCACCGCATAGTGAACACCATCGGGCAGCAAGGTGATGCCGCAGGGAAACCGCAAGCCGATTTTCCGTGTATCAAGGGAATGGATCACTTCACCCGAAGCCCCGTCAAACACCATCAGCCGATGCGCACTCGGATAGCTGGCGATTGCCTGATCGTTCCCGGCGTCATAGCGGATCGACAGACCGTGGCGCATGTCGGCGACAGCGCGCCGGTTGCCCATCCGTCGAGGACGTTTGCCCTTGCCCATTTTCAGGGTTGCAGCCGACATATAGGCAATACCCGGCTCCGAGGAAATATCCTCGCCATCGATCTGGCGATCACGCCCAAGTTCCCGGGCCAGATCCGCCTCGCTGCCGAGCCGCGCCTGGATGGCAAAGATACGGTCCAGACTGCCAGCAGCCAGATGCCGCATTTCGCTGCGGCGGCGGTCGGTGACGCGTTTGTCGACAAGCTTGCCGCTGTCCATGTCGATGATCGTGACACAAGCCTCATGCACATGACGCGGAATATCCAGTTTTCCGGTTTTGGAGTTTGGCAAGGAACCGTAATTGGCG
Source organism: Hoeflea sp. Naph1 (assembly GCF_046837775.1). Taxonomy (GTDB): domain Bacteria; phylum Pseudomonadota; class Alphaproteobacteria; order Rhizobiales; family Rhizobiaceae; genus Hoeflea. Next base: position 371,397 of record NZ_CP177286.1, read on the forward strand.
ACCACCAGATAACGATCGTTCTCGATCAGGCGGATATCGTGCGGATCAATGCCATGGGTGGAGTAACTGCCACGAATCTTCAGCGTATCGACATCGCGAATGGTGATGCGGCCATAATGCGCTTCGACTTTAGCCTCGCGCAAACTTCGCCGCGGTGCCCGCTCCGACATCAGCACCGTCTTTTCGTTCGCCAGGTAGGCCGCATGACCACCGCCACGCCAGCCCCTGGAAAACGATGGCGCCACGGCTGTCAGGTCCAGCGTATCAGGATCAAAGGCAACCTGATCGGTCGCCTCGAAACCGCACAGCACACCCACCTTGCGATCGGGAGAAATCTCCACGTCATGAGCTGCAGCAGGCAACAGTGCCTGCCGGACCTCGCCATTCATTCCGATCCGGGTCAACAGCCTGAATGGCCTCTCCGGATCGGAAATATTGCGCGCGAAATAGCTGTTTTCCCTCAACGGCACGCCATTGGCTCGCGCCTCATTCGGCATATATCCGGGGACGTAGACCGAGGTCGCGCTCAATGGCTTGGTCGGTTTGGCCGGACCGGGCGAGGTAGCCCGATCCGGGGGCATGCTGCCGGTCGTGCATCCGCTCAGAGGCATCGCAACGACGACTCCCGCTGCTTTTGCCAGAAGGGATCTGCGGGTAATAGACACAACGATCAGTGAGAGCCGCCGCCGCCACCCTCGCCGCCAAGTCTGTCCGCATCGTCAGTGGGAAATTTCTGGGTTCCGAATGTCTGGTAGGGTTCCTTTTCCCTGTCTCTGCTGGAGCTACATCCTCCGGCAGCAGCCGTGGAGGACAGACCAAGCAACAGCGTGAGCCGCGAACGGTCAACTTTTTCGTTTTGATTTTCCATAGTCAGATCCTCTCTCGATTGAAAAGTCGATGGAAGGATCAGAGCATGATTTTCGGGGCTCGCAATTGATATGCGTCAATTTGAATGTGTTGTAGCTGTTTTATTGGTGCGCCGGGAGTAAAGATCAGTCAGGTGAGCCTGAGCACGTATAATAACGTCATTGATATGCAGCTGCCCAAACTGCCGCGACCAACACCAACGCCAGTGGAAGGAGTTCCGGCCCCTTGAGGTCGCCGTCAAGACTGGAGCCTGGCAACCGGTCGCGTGACCAGCGAGACAAAATCCGAACCCCGAGATGCCCACCGATCCCAACAGCCGCTGCGACGCCGAATGCATCCAGCCAGATCGATGTCAGACACGCCACTAGGACCAAAATACTCAAGGTAATTTCGACGCGCCGCAGATCATGATCGCGTATCAGAAACGGATCTCGATAATGCGCATGACAACAGCCAGCTTCAAGGCAGGCGAACTTAACCGGAATATATGCGGTGTTGATTGCCACTGCATAAGCGGCGAACACGAGGACTGAATCTCCATCCCGACCAATGAACAGGATGGCTGCCGTCAACGCGGCCAGTGCAGAGGCCGCCGTTGCTCCCGACCAGGAAGCGGAAGCCTTGCGCGATGCGTCCTGAAAGAGGACCGCAATCAGGATCCGGTAGCCGGTGCCTCCAACGAAGAAAAATCCGAAAACGAATGCGAGGCCGAAAGCGGAAGGCCAGTAGGCGCCTCGCGTCATCGGCGCTGCCAGCATCCCGAATACCGCAGCGCTGCCAATAGCTGACACCAAACGCAACAAAGTGGCAGGCGAGACATCCACCTTGTTCAAGACCAGACGAACCATTCGTTGCCGGTACTCCACCGCTCCCTCGTTTCCAAGGAGAGCCTATTGCTCAGCGAGACGAATTCATTGACCAATATCAACAGATGCGAGCAATCTGATCTGAGTATTCCACAGGGATATCAAGGCATCTTGGGGGTAGAGAGAGGCTTAGCCGACGATTTTGCGGCACGCCAGATCGGCGAGGAACGTCGAGCGGCTGACGCCATGGACCCGTGCCGTCCCATTCACTGCCGCCAGGAGCCCGCATCCATGGTGATGTTGGCATTCATGGACTAGCGGAATAGTTTGGGCAGATAGTTTCTGCCTTCGGGCCGGTTGCGCCCCTTGAACCATTGAAGAGATTTCCGATACCGGAAGGACGTGGACGATGACGCTCCAATATTCATTCAGCGCAGGCGTGCTGGTCTTGTTTTTCGTTGCTGGTCAGGCGTTGGCAAATGACGCAGTTTCCGGGTATCCGGCAGGTGGCGTGGTGTTCAAGACCGACAAGGACGTGTCGATTGCGCGCCAGCATATCGATCTTTCGACCCGCCAGGTTCATGTCCGTTACGTTTTTGTCTCGAGTGCTGCCGCACCGGTTGTGAAAACGATACGTTTTGCCATGCCGAAAATGCCGCAGGACGATACACCCGACAGCCTCCTCGAACTTGCGCCAGACAGGGCTCGGGACAATCTGAAAAACTACATGGTATTTCGGGTTTTGGTGGATGGGAAACCGGTTGCGCCGAAGCATCATGAATTTGCCTGGTCCGGGACCAGGAACCTGACTGCCGGTTTTTTGAAGATGGGTGTGCCGATTTTTGCCGCCACCCGGGATGCGCGGGAAAAGCTTGGGCAATTGCCGGACAAGATCAAGCATCAGCTTGCCATGCAGAAGCTCATTTCGGGTCACGGCGACGGCATCATGCCGGGCTGGGATTATCAGTCGGTGTATGAATGGCAGCAATCCTTTGCGCCCGGCGAGACCGGGATCGACATCACCTACAAGCCGATCCTCGGCTACCCGAACGACATGGGTCCGCATGGGCTGACCGATGATTTCAAGACGGCCTATTGCATCCCGTCGAGTTTTTTGGAGAACCATGCGCAAGGCGCCAACACGGTCGGCGAGGTGGCACTTCTTGGCTATCTCGCGAGTGACATGAACGGATCAATCGGCGAATTTCACGTGAAGGTGGACGAGGACTCCGATACGTTGGCCTCACTTTGCGTGCCCGCCGGCCTGACAGCCACGGACAAGCCGATGGAATGGACGGCAAAGGATTTCACCCTGAAGAATGATTTCAAGGTGCTTTTTCTGGTCCCGTGAGGGTGACTGCAGCTTAAGTTACCGCCGCAAATTCATCGAGCCGGATTGCCATTGCGGTTCTCGGCAAGGCCGCGGCCTTCTGTCTATCCGGCGATGCACAAACCCGCGTCTTGCTTTCAAACTCCCAGCCGACAGGCTTCGTGGCCCCCCGTGACAATCTGCTACCTTGGTTCGCTCGACGGACTGCAGGAATTTCAGTACCGTCTTCCTCAATCCTGACTACTTGTCTTGTTATGATTTAACGTCACGGCGGAGATTGAAGGCGAAGAATGTATCCCAATTATACAAGGTCAGAACGCGTTGCTGACGGCAGCATGCACGCCATCGGCGTCATCGGGTCGGTGCTTGGAGCCGCTTTTTTGCTGATGTGGTCCACTCCGGTGGCCTCACCCTGGGAAGTGGCAGCAATAGCAATCTATGCGCTCACGTTGATTGCCACGTTCACAGCCTCGGCTTTTTATCACATGACCCCTTGGGAAAGCATCCGGCCTATTCTGCGCCGGATCGATCATGCGGCGATCTATCTAAAAATTGCGGGCACCTATACGCCGCTGGTCGTCATGATCGGCAGCGGCCTGGCCTATGTTGTGCTGGGTGTTGTCTGGGGCCTGGCGATCATCGGCATGACGCTCAAGCTGGTGTTCTGGAGCACGCCCGGCCGTTTTGGCCCCGCGCTTTATCTGGTTATGGGCTGGATGAGCATCGTCCTGATCTGGTCGTCATGGTCGGAGTTGCCGCGTGGCTATATCATCGCCGGCGGGTTGCTCTACACAACTGGCGTGGTTTTCCATGCGTCAAAGTCGATGAAGTTCGCAAACGCAATCTGGCATGGATTTGTCATCGCCGCCTCCGCCTGTTTCTTTGCGGCCGTCACGTTTCTGGCGACACAACAGGGGTCGCTGTAACGGTGTCATAACGGAGCGCCCCGAACCTAATTGTGCGCCCGCGCCAGCGTAGCGGTCACCAGCTTGTTGAGGCTCACCCCTGCACGCTTGGCAGCCGTGGCCAACGCCTTGTGCAGGGCGGGCTCGGCACGCACCACAAACTGCCCTGAATAGGGCTTGTCGGGCTCCTCGCCCCGCTCGGCGCAAAAGGCCAGATAGTCATCCACGGATTCGGCAAACGCTGTTTTCAGCTCCGCGGCGGAACTTCCCTGAAAGGTGATCACGTCACGGGTGTTGATGACCTCGCCGTGAAACATCTCCGCGTCCTCGTCAAACTCGACGAGCGCCTCATAGCCATTATAGTGCATCATGGTCATGGTCGAATCTCCGCTTCTATCAGAAAACGCCGCACGGATTTGACCGCACCCTTGTCGGTCTCCTTCTGGGGATGCGGGCGATGAAAAACCGCTCTCACTCCGTTCAGGGCCACACGTACCCGCGACCCTTGCCCTTCACTGACCTCGCCACCTGCGGCGATGAACAGCGCCTCGATGTCCCGCCACGGGATACCGGCGCGGGCAGGATCAGCAAAAACAGCCTCAAGGGTCGCGTGGTGTTTTCTACTTAGGCTCAATTAGTATCACTTTCCAGTATCACTGGCAAGAATCCTGATACCAAACTACCACGACCTGTCCGGCCTTCCCACGCTCTAGAACGGCCAGACCCAGGCAATCATCGGCACACCCACCACGATGACGATCACCTCAAGCATCAGGCCCATGCGCCAGTAGTCGCCGAAACGGTAATTGCCGGGGCCCATGATGATGGTATTGTTCTTGTGGCCAATCGGGGTGAGGAAGGCGCAGGAGGCGGCGACGGCCACACCCATCAGGAACGGGTCGGGATTGGCTCCGATGGAACCCGCGACGGAAACGCCGATGGGGGCGGCAATCAGCGCGGTGGCGACGTTGTTGAGAAAATCTGACAGCGTCATGGTGATGATCATCAAGACCGCCAGCACGCCCCAGGCCGGCAGATTGGCGGTCTGTGTGACGATCAGATTGGCGATCAGTTGGCTGCCACCAGTGTCTTCCAAAGCCGCGGCGACAGGAATGAGGCAGGCCAACAACACGATCACCTTCCACTGAACCAGCGCATAGAAATCGCGACCGCTGATGATGCCGAGCAGGATATAGGCGACCACGCACATCCCCAGCGAAATCGCCAGCGAGGTGACGCCCGCCACTGACAGCCCGATCGCTGCCGCGAAAATGCCGATGGCCAACAGCGCCTTGGTCCGCTGCAGCACCTCGAGCCGGCGGTTTTCCAAGGGCAGTACACCCAGCCACTGGCTGGCGGCGGCGATGTTCTTGTCCGGCCCGATCAGGAGCAGCAAATCGCCGGCCTTGATCGTCAGGCTGCTCACCCGCTCGCGGAACCGCTTTCCCTGGCGCGAGACGCCGAGCAGCGTCACCCCGTGACGCTGGATCAGCCTGAGCCCGAGCATGGTGCGGCCGACGACCTTGGCGTCTTCCGGCACGATCGCCTCGACCAGCGAGAGCGACTTGCCCATCAGGCCCTTGTGCTCCTCGGTGCCGACGGCATCGAGTTCGGCGGCGCCCATGAAGGCCTCGATCTGTTTCGGATCGCCCTCCAGCACTAAAAAATCGCCTTCGCGGATCTCGCGGGTCTGCGACAAGCCGGGCAGACGCTTGCCCTGCCGGGCCAGACCGAGAATGGTGACGTCGTTCTCGTCGGCCATCGGATAGAGCTCGCCCACCGACTGGCCGATCGATTTGGACCCTTCCTTGACCCGGGCTTCGGCGACATAGAGCCCGGCGTCTCCCTCCAGCGACATCGCGTCGGGCCTGGCCGGAATCAGCCGCCAGCCGATGAACGAGACATAGGCAATGCCGGCAATCGCCACGGCGATGCCGACCGGCGCGAAATCGAACATCGAAAACGGCGCGCCGAGCACATCCTGGCGGTACTGAGCGATGACGATGTTGGGCGGCGTGCCGATCAGGGTGATCATGCCGCCGAGAATGGTACCGAAGGACAAGGGCATCAGCGACAGCGACACCGCACGCTTGGCCCTGCGCGCCGCGTCCATGTCGAGCGTCATCAGCAGCGCAAGCGCCGCAACATTATTGATGATCGCCGACAGAACCGCACCCACGACAGCCATGATGCCGATATGCACCGGCAAGGCCCGGTCGGGGCTGGTGACGAAACGGGCGATGAATTCAACCGCGCCGGAATTCATCAACCCGCGCGAGACGATCAATACCAGCGCGATGATGACGACGGCCGGGTGGCCAAAGCCGTGAAAGGCCTGATCCGGCTCGATCAGCCCGACAAGCACCGTGACCAGCAGCGCCACGAAGGCGACAAAATCGTAGCGGAAACGGCCCCAGACCAACATCCCGAACAGGACAATGAGGATGCCAAAAAGCATGATCTGGTCGGTGGTCATGAAACCCATCCCGTTGCGCGGTGTGCGATCTGCACAGTCACGACTTGGGTTACATGGCGGCAATTTTCGGTCAACCGGTTTCCGCAACACGCATGCAGATCAACCAGAGCCACCGGGGCGGCTCCGGTTTTGCCTCGATTTTACTGGGCGAGATAAGCGTTGGTGGTCCAGCCCGACACGTCCGGCATTTCGGTGAGTGTGTCGCCATTGGCGTCACGCAGGATCCCGGCTTCAAACAGGAACCCGGTGATGCCGGTGATCAGATCAGCGTCGATCAGGCCTACCGGTTCGCCCGCATCACGCAGGAAACCGCCTTCGACCAGTGCCTGCATCGAGGCGTGGACCAGATCGGGGTTGGACAGCATGCCGCCCGTTTCCGCAATCAGCATCTCGGCGGCGGCATCGGGATTGTCGGCGGCAAAAGCGTAGCCACGCTGCGCAGCTTGCACGAAGGCGCTTGCCGTTTCCGCATTGGCGGCGAGCCAGGTGGCGTTGCCGCCCAGAAACGTGGTGTGCTGATCCGGCACGCCGTAATCGGCATAATTGAATGCGCGTTGCGGCCGGCCCAGAAGCACCGAGTTCACACCTTCCCAGGTGCTGACTTCCAGGGTGAAATCGACCGAGCCATTGGCCAGCGCCTCATAAGCCGAGGTGCCGAGCGTCACCGTGTCGAAGGTACCCTCGCCGCCATCGTGACGGATGATCGAGGAGATCAGCGCGTTCTCCCAGGCGCTGCCGAAACCGGCATAGGTCATGCCATCAAGATCGGCGGGACGCTGGATGTCCTCGCGCTCGCCATTGAACACCAGCCGCCCGGTCTCGTGCTGCACCACCGCCATCACCGCCGTCATATCGGCGCCCATCGAGCGCTGGCTGTGGAAGCTGACGGCGCTCAAGATGCCGAACTGCGCCACGCCGGTCGAAACAAGCGTGCCCGACGAGGTGTCGGTATAGGGCAGGATCTCGACGTCGAGGCCAGCTTCGGTGAACCAGCCTTTCGTCTGGGCAACATAAAGCCCGACATGGTTGGTGTTGGGCGTCCAGTCGAGCGCGACGGTGAGCTTTTCGGCAGCCGTCGCGGGCACGGCAATGAGCAGAGCAAGCGCAGTGAGAAGATGTTTCATGATCAGTCTCCAGTTTGGGTGAGAAGGGTGTCGAGCAGTTGCGCTTCGAGCTGGACGGCCTCGGCAGACGGCGCACGGCCGAGGCGTGGGCGCGGACCGGGGACGGCAAACTCGGCGATGACCCGGGCGGGGCGACGTGAGAACACGTAGATCCGGTCCGACAGCGCCACCGCCTCGCGCACATCGTGGGTGACCAGCAGCGTGGTCCAGTGCGCTTGCTGCCAGCGGCGTTCGAGCCAGCCCTGCATCTCGGCGCGGGTCAGTGCATCAAGTGCGCCGAACGGCTCGTCGAGCAGCTGGATCGGCCGGTCCTGCACGATGGTGCGCAGAAGCGCCGCGCGCTGGCGCATGCCGCCAGACAATTGCGCCGGGTAATGCTGTTCGAAACCATCCAGCCCGAAGGTTGAAAACAAGGGCAGCACCTTGGCCCGCGCTTCCGCGCGATCCATCCCCTGCACTTCCAGCCCGAGAATCACGTTGTCGATGATCCGCCGCCAAGGCATCAGCGCATCGCGCTGCGGCATGAAGGCGAAGGCGTGAGGCTTTGTCGACAGCGGTGCGCCATTGACCCTGATGGTGCCGCGATCCGCAGACAGGGCCCCGGTCAGCAGCCGGAACAGGCTCGACTTGCCACATCCGGACGGCCCGAGGATCGACACGAACTCGCCTTTGGCGACATGCAACGAGATATCGTCGAGCACCGGCGTGCCGCCCAGCGTCAGACTGGCATTGGCGATATCGAGCGCGCTCATGGCCCAGCCCCCGCATGCCGCCAGCTCAACACGAAGCGTTGCAACAGCGCCGTTGCGCCAAACAGCACCAGCGTCAAAGCCGAGCTGATCACCACGGCGGCGAGCATCAGATCGGGGCGAAAACTGTTCTTGGCGTTGAGGATGACGATGCCGAGGCCGGCGCGGGCACCGACATATTCGGCGAAGATTGCCGCCACCACCGCATAGGTGATCGAGATCCGCAGACCGGCAAAGAAATAGGGCATCGCCGAGGGGAACCGGGCGCGGCGAAAGATGCTCCACCGCGAGGCGCCCATTGAACCGAGCAGCGCCTCGATGTCGGGTTCGGTGGAGTCATAGCCATCGACCAGCGCCACCAGCATCGGGAAAAAGGTGACCAGCGCCACCAGCAGGATCTTGGGCGTCAACCCGAAGCCGAACCACAGCACCACCAGCGGCGCGATCGCCACCAGCGGCAGGGTCTGGCTGATGACAAACACCGGAAACAGCGCACGCCTGAGCTTCGGGGTGAAATCGATCAGCAGCGACAACACAAACGCCACCGAGACCGAGAAGGCGAAGCCGGTCAGCGTCGCCTGCAGGGTGGGCACGGTGTTGGCCCACAGCAGCTCGCGGTTGACGACGATCTGCTGCGCCACCCGCGATGGCGCAGGCAGCACCAGCGCTGAGATGCCCGACAGCCGGACATAGATTTCCCACACTGCAAGAGCGGTGAGCACACTGAGAATGGCCGGCAGGCCTTGGACAAGCCTTGCCGCCGGAGTACCGGACGGAGAATGAGCCATGAGATCAGCTGATCGAAGGACTGTTGGCTGAAACCGTCAGATCGATGGTGACATGACCGGCGGGCGGCCCGAAGCGGCAGAAAGCTTCCTGCAGGGTGGCAAACACCGGGCCTGAATCGCCGATCAGCCGTGTGCAGAAATTCTTCGACCGGTCGAAACAGCCGCTTGATTTGAGAAAATCGATGCAGCCCATGATTTCGGCCATGTGGTCACCGGCACCCATCACGTAGAGCGAGAACTGCGCCCGCGCGGTCTCCCCGGTCATCGGCGCTTCAGTCAGCGCGGCAAGGGCCCCGGCCTGGCGGCTTTCGAGCGGTTCGGACGGGTTTGCCAATGCGCCGGTCTGGCAGATCGGGTCATCCGGCTCGCCGGGACATCCGCGCGACAGCGTGGCACGTAGCACAACATGCTGCCGCGATGCGGCGGCGGCGACATAGAGATCACGTAGCGCCGGGAACAGCACTTCGGGCGGGCCGACAATCAGCGTCGAGATATCGTCAGTCTCGATCCGCAGGCGATCACGGTACGGATCGAGCGCCGAGAGCGACGACATGATGACATCGACGAACCCGTCGGTCATGGGGTAAAGGGATACTTGCGCGCCTGCGAACATCTTGGTTCCTCCTTGCTACGCTGGCATTATCCAGATCAGCTTCGAGGGTCCGTGGGCATGGCGCCCGCGTCTCAGCCGCGGCTCTACGCGGCACCCCTGTGGTGAGGCGCATTCAACAGGATTTGCATGCAAATGCAAGGGCTTTTGTCTCTCCCTGCGGGTTTTCAGTTGTCTTGGAGATGGCAACGCCGGCAGGTTATCCAATCCATGGCATGATCGCCAACCTTTCGACGCTCACCACACACGCCCACCAGTGACCGGCTACCGCGATAGGTGGGCCGCCACCATGGCGGTCGGCAGCGACTTCGCCCGGTCAACAAACGCATGAAAGAGCCCCAGTCAGAGCGCCTTCTGCCAAGTTCAGATCAAGGCAGCATTGCCTTACGGCCTGACGGGTCTGTGCAGGCGTCATGGCCGTCGGCAGGCCCCTTGTAGGCAGGCCCTTCGCGGTCCATGCCGTCAAGATGCTCGCCCCAGACGGTGTCCTTGTTGCGCCCGGAAATCTTGGATCGGTAAAGAGCGATGTCCGCCGTCTTTGTGCACTCCAGCAGGGACGTACCTGCCTGGGGAGCGATTGCGATGCCGGCCGAGAACGACAAGGCGACGTCCCCCAGCTCGGCAATGGTCAGGGTGGCAAGTTCGTGCCGCCACTGCGCACAACGTTCGAGCGCGGAATCGCGGGCGGTGGCGGGCAACACGATGAGGAATTCCTCGCCACCATAGCGGAACGCGATTTCTGCGCCTTGCAGGCTATCGCTGAGGATATTGGCAAAGGACGACAGGACCTTGTCGCCGACATCGTGCCCACAGCGGTCGTTGACCTGCTTGAAGTAATCGAGATCCACGATGATCAACGAAACCGGCGCGTTCTCGCTCGCGCTCGACAGCACAGGCGGGATGACGGTGCTGGCGTGGCGGCGATTGAAGAGGCCGGTCAGGTGGTCGTGAAAAGCCTGCTGTTCCAGCTTTTGCTGTAGCCGCAGATTTTCTTCAAGGCGCAGCGTCAGCGCTTCCCCGGCATCCAGGAGGCTTTTCTGCGCGGCTTCGCGGGCGGTGACGTCGCGCAACACGATCATGACACTGCCTTGCCGGCCCCATTGCTCCAGTGGCTGGACGGACACCTCGAAAGTCTTTTCCATGGCGTCGAAGTGAACGATCGGCTTCGTGGGTGCGGTCTGTATAGCTTCTGCGATGAAGGCCATCAGCGGGTGGGAAGGTGGGAGTTTCGTCCCCACTGTTTCTGCACTGAAACCCGTCAGCTTCTCTGCCGCGGGATTGGTCTCGAGAACCAGGCCGCTCGGTTCCAGCACCACGATCGGGTCCGGCAAAACCGAGAAAATGATGTCCCGGGCAATAGGCGGTGCAATAAACAGCTTTCCACGATGGTGCGCAAAAAGCACCGCCAGCACGGTCGCGCTGAAGGCAAAGGGCGTCGGGTCATCGTTGAAGAGCCGGAATTCGAAAAGGACGAAAGCCGCATTGCATGCCCAGGGCACACATGTTGCGACCAGGAGCGCGATCATTTGGCGCCTGTGCAAACGAGCCGCGTGCTTCAACTGGGAAATCGACATCAGGCAGGCAATCAGCATGCACAGATACATTCCCCCCAACAACGCATAAAACAGCCATCCGTAGGCGAAGCTCGGCCGTTCTATGTTGATGATTTCAGTATAGAGCCAATGATGATAGCCATCCGTCAGCGCAGCGAAACCGGCAATCGCAGTGATCACGAGCATGATGGTGAGTGACCGGCGTCTGGTGAATTGGCTGAAGCCTGCATGATCAAGAAAGCCTGCTGACCAGAACAGCGGCGTCGCAATGATGCCAAACCAGGCGAGTCGGTTGAAGAGGATCTTGTCCGACAGTTCCGCACTGTTGAGTCGAAGCACGACCATGGCGATCCACCAGATCGATGCCACGGCTGCCAGCCCGAAGGCTGTTCGCCCCGGCGCTTCCGGCGACGTGATGATTCGTCCGACCAAAAGGATCGCGAGCATCGCGATCACAAGCAGGATCGGGGTAGAAAAGTTCATCGTCAGTCCTTCAGGCAATCCGGCAGAGCGGGCTTCCCGCCGCACTGTCCAGGAATTTCTGATTCAGTGATACGCGAGTTTTCCTAACGAAGCTTTGCCATCCGTCCGGCGTCCGGCGGCTATCCCGCGCGCCTTCCTCTTTAAGCCCTTTGCCGCTTGCCCCGTTTTTCACCGCATGAAGCGTCGCTCATTTTTCGGATTTTCCGCGCTCGCTGCCCTGTCATTGCTGACCTTCTTGGCCGGTTGCTGGTGCTGCGGTATTGGCGAACACCAGCGCCGGACTTCCGGCGGTAATCTGTAACATGCGTTTCATGACAAAAGCTCACGAGAGCATTTCGCCTGACCGCGTCAGGTCCGCTACTCCATCACCTGGTTCGGTGATGTGATGTCAGGGAAGCCGAACCCCGGCCTCCCTGAAGATGTTTGTGACTGGTTCATTGCATTAATCTTGGAAATTGCCAGATCTAGTGCTTCTTCACCGGACCAATGTAGGAAACCTTCAAGCTGCCGGAATAGGCATTCATCTTGGCGCCGAACAGAGCGCGGTGCTTCTGCGCCAGGTAGGAATATTCCTTGCCGTTGCAATCGAGCATCTTGATGTTTCTGTAGCCGGAGCGACGCAGGCTTTCGTAACCCACCCGGCAGTCCTTGCGGGAGACCTTGACGACTTCATTCTTGCGCTGGCTGCGGTGGTCACGAACCTTTTCCTGCTTGTTCACACGGTGATCGCGGACCTTGGCCTGCGTAGTGGCGCGATGGTCGCGAACCTGGACCTCGACGGTAGCGCGGTGGTCGCGAACGGTCCGTGCCGATTCGCTGGCCTGTACCGGGGTCTGGATCAGAACGGTTGCCAGAGTAGCGGCGGCGAGGGTGAGAATGGACTTGGTCAACATGGTGTGGCTCCGTGGCGGTGTATGTTTCAATGACCTCACCATGATCCACGTCCGTTGAACCGTTTCTGAAGCCTCCATTCACAACCCGTTCATGTCGTTGAACGGGTTTGATAGCCATGCCAGGGTTTGCAGTTGCGGGAGCATTAAAGCGGTGCATAAATCCGCACACACGCAGCGCCGAACCACGATGGCATGATTGTTGATCGACCCATGAAACATCCAGTTGCTTCCCTTATTTTCCTGCTGTTGTCGGTCTTGCCCACCAGCGCCAGGACGATCTGCACACTGATCGCCGACGCAGGCTCGGGAGAGATCTTGCGCGAACAGGGCGATTGCCGCTCCCGGGTCACACCTGCCTCGACCTTCAAGATTGCGCTCAGCCTGATGGGGTACGATGCGGGTTTTCTCACCGGCGCCAACGCACCGGTCCTGCCGTTCAAACAGGGATACCCGGACTGGGGCGGGGCGAACTGGACCCAATCCACCGACCCCGAACGCTGGATGAAATACTCGGTCGTCTGGTATTCGCAACAGATCACCGCAGCACTCGGCGCTGAAAAAATTCAAGGCTACCTGGAGGCCTTTGACTATGGCAACGCCGATTTCAGCGGCGATCCGGGCAAAAACAACGCGCTGGAGCGCGCATGGATCGCCTCCTCGCTGAAGATTGCACCGGCGGAACAGGCCACATTTCTGCGCGCGCTCGTCAATCGCACTCTGCCGGTTGCGCCTCAAGCCATCAAGCAGACCCTGAGCATTGTCGAAACAACGCAAGCCGGCGATGGCTGGATGGTGTCCGGCAAGACCGGGGCCGCCTATCCCAGGATGGCGAACGGAAAATTCGACCGGGCCAGGAGCTGGGGCTGGTTTGTTGGTTGGGCCAAGAAGGCTGATCGGACGTTGATCTTTGTCCGGCTCAACCAGGATGAGAAACGTGAAAAAGGATCGGCTGGGATCAGGGCGAAAAAGGCTTTCCTGACACAATGGCCAAAGCTGATCGCCACCACGCCCTGAAGATCAGGCCGGGCAATCGGGGCCGACAAAACCCTGCCTGCACTTGATCCGGCCCGCCGCGCGCCCATATCCTGCCGATGAACCGCCGCTCCTTTCTCAAATTTACAGCGCTCGCCGCCCTGTTCGGCATCGGCGCATCGGGGACCGCCATGGCTTTTGCCCGCTCCAGCAACCGCTATCATTCCGGCCCGGTCTCCGACCATTTCGACGGCGTCCGGTTCTTCAATCCCGATGGCGCCGAGCCCAAGGGCTTTTCCGATCTGCTGAAATGGAAATTCGGCGGCAAACAGGCGAGCTGGCCCGCCGCCGTCCGCAGCCCGTTCGCCCCCACCAGTCCCGATCCGCGCATCGACGGTGACCGGCTGCGCATCACCATGGTCGGCCACGCCACGCTGCTGATCCAGACCGCCGGGCTCAACATCCTCACCGATCCGGTCTGGTCCGACCGCGCCAGCCCGTTTTCCTTTGCCGGGCCAAAGCGGGTGACCGCGCCGGGCATCGCCTTCGAGGAACTGCCGAAGATCGATCTGGTGCTGCTCTCGCACAATCATTACGACCATCTAGATCTGGTCACGCTGGCCCGGCTCAAGCAGGCGCATGATCCACTGGTGATCACGCCGCTCGGCAATGACGCCGTCATCAAGGCGCAGACGCCGGATATGCGGATCAAGACCGGCGACTGGGGTGACGTAATCGGCGAAGCCGCCGCCAAGGTGCATTTCGAGCCCTGCCACCACTGGTCGGCACGTGGCGTCAATGACCGGTCGATGGCGCTGTGGGCGGCCTTCGTGCTGGAGACACCCGGTGGCAAGATTCTGCATATCGGCGACACCGGCTTTGATAACGGCCGGCCCTACCAGAACGCCCGCGACCGCCATGGCCATTTCCGCGCCGCGATCCTGCCGGTGGGCGCCTACGAGCCACGCTGGTTCATGAAGGACCAGCACCAGAACCCGGATGAGGCTATTGACGGATTTCTGCTCTCTGGCGCCGATTATGCGCTCGGCCACCATTGGGGCACGTTCCAGCTCACCGACGAAGGCCGGGATGCGCCTGCGGAGGTGCTCGATGCCAAGCTTGCCGAAAAGGGCGTGGCGCGCGAGCGTTTCCGCCCGCTCAGCCCCGGCGAAGCCTGGGAAGCACCAGCAACCGCCTGAAGCAACCGGCGGGCAAATCGGCTTTGTTTTCCGTAGCTGTCGACCAAACAACCGGATTTGCAACAAGCCCAAAAATTGCCGCAACTAGATGGGGTAACGGGCTGCCAAGCCGGCCGACGGAGGCAGGGTTGGTGAGAAGGTGGTCGTCCCTCACACTGATGGTGTGAACGGAGTCGGGACGGATCCCGCTCCAAGCATCGAGGAGAGACGACCATGGAGCATTATGCAGGGATTGACGTTTCATTGGAATCTTCGAGCGTGTGCGTTGTCGACGCCAGTGGCAAGATCGTTCGCGAGAGTAAGGTGGCAAGCGAACCGGCAGCGCTGATCGGCTGGTTTGCGTCGCTCGGCTTTGAGCTGGTGCGCATCGGACTGGAAGCTGGCCCCCTATCGCAATGGCTTTATGCGGCCATGCGGCAAGACGGCCTTGCAGTCGAGCTTCTGGAGACGCGGCATGTGCGTGACGCCTTCAAGGCGATGCCGGTGAAGACGGACCGGAATGATGCGCGTGGGATCGCGCAGTTGATGCGGTTGGGTTGGTTCCGGCCGGTGCATTGCAAATCTTTGGCAGCGCAGGAGGTTCGGGCAGTGCTGACGGCGCGCAAGCTGGTTCAATCGAAGTTGCGGGATATGGAGAACAGTGTGCGTGGCATTTTGCGCGGCTTCGGGCTGAAGGTCGGCCCGACCACGCCGCGCCACTTTGCCGAACGCATCCGCGATCTCGTGGTCGGCCATGAGAACCTGCAGATTGTGACGGGGGGACTGCTTTCGGTGCATGCCGTGCTCTTGCGCGAGTTTCAGGCTTTCGAAAAGCAAGTTCGAGCGCTGGTGCGTCAGGATATAAGGACCAGGCAGTTAATGACCACACCGGGAGTGGGGCCGATCGTGGCGCTTACATATGCGTCTGCCATCGACGACCCGGATCGTTTCTCCTCCTCCAAGCAAGTGGGCGCGCATTTCGGGCTGACGCCAAGGCGGTATCAGTCCGGCGAGACCGACTACAGCGGCCGCATCAGCAAGATCGGTGACGCGGCGGTGCGCACGGCGCTGTTTGAAGCCGCCCACATCATGCTGACCAAACCGCTCAAGGGCTGCACGGCGCTCAAGAGTTGGGCGATGCGGATTGCCCGACGTGCCGGAATGAAGAAGGCAAAGGTTGCGCTCGCGCGCAAGCTCGCCGTGATCCTGCACCGCATGCTCGCCAACGGCACCGTCTTCAACGGTGAAGCCAAGTCGATGACGGGGGCCTAAAAAAGGAGAGCCAAGGTTCTCGGGTGGGCCACGACACCAGACCTTCCCGAAGCGAAGTCCCGTCGCCGGGACGATGGATCAGGTCAGACCGTAACAGCCTGCGTGGCATAGCGATCACGCGACTCTAGATTGGTCGACCTCATCCTCTTCAAACCCCATCAGGTGGCGGCTGCGCGCCGACCCCGTACAGAAGCAAGACCCCGGCGACTGGATGACGACAAAGGGATTGACTCACACAGGCCCGTTACAGAAGGGGCTGTTGACGTTCGGGATTCCCAAATCACCTGACTTCTGATTCAAGGTTGCAAACGGAGGAGAGCAACCTTGACCCGAAGAGTCCTATCCAATTCGCAATGGGCGATCATCGAACCATACTGCCTGGGTAAAACCACCGATCCCGGACAAACCGGACGTGACCCACGACTTTTCATGGAGGCAGTCCTCTGGATCGTCCGCACGGGCGCGCAATGGCGCGAATTGCCGGGTGAGTTTGGCAAATGGAATTCTGTATTCAAGCGGTTCCGCAGATGGGTCAAAGCGGATGCTTTCTATTGTATGTTCAAAGCATTAGCCTCAGACGCCGATCTGGAATACGCAATGATCGACGGTACTATCGTCAAGGTTCATCGCTCGGGTCAGGGCGCAAAAGGGGGACTCTCTGCCAGGCCATTGGACGCTCACGCGGCGGCATAACGACAAAGATACTGGCTCTGACGGATGCGCTCGGTAATCTCGTCGATTTCTGTCTGATGCCAGGGCAAGCTCATGATCTGCGCGAGACCGATGCGTTGATCAGCGGCTTGTCCGCCGGATATTTGCTGGCGGACAGGGCCTTTGACGCGGATTGGCTGCGCAATGGCCTGCTGGATCGCGGCATAACCCCGGTCATACCGCCAAAATCCAACCGGAGGTTCCCGGCAGAGTTCGACAAGGAAACCTACAAATGGCGGCATTTGATCGAAAACTACTTTGGCAAACTGAAGGAAAACAGAGGGATAGCAATGCGCTCTTGCAAAACCGACCAGAGTTTCAAAGCCTTCATCTCAATTGCCGCAACGCTCATTCACACACGGTAAACGTCAACAGCCCCTAATCCCCGGACGCTGGCACTCGATTAAATTCACTTGTCGCGATGCGTATTGCCCGGCAGCCCTTCACACCAAAGTTTGTGAATTGCGCGAATAAGGGCCAAATTCCTTCGGTTACAAGGGAGGCGCTGCCCATGACAGCCGAAGCGATCAGCCTCGAATTTCTGGCTCAACAGGCAAAGCTCAATATGGACGAGATGCGTCTTGTTCGCAAAGAGTTGGCCGACATGATGCGCCTTGTGAACGCGAATTATGAACTGACCAGAAGGATCGAGCGGCGGCAGGGCGAACTTCGCGACGATGTTGAGTTGACGGTCAAAATGGAACTTGGCGGCTCGCTGGCAAATATCCAGACATCGATTGAATCTCACCTTGCCAGAATCGAGGGCGCGATTAGTGGCGTTGCAGGCCGGGTCGCCACCCTGGGAAACAAGTCCTGAATTGCCCGCCAACGCGAAGATCGAACGTTGGCTGATCAGCAGCAAACAGCGGCCACAGAACACGTAGGTTGAACGCTCCGGCACTGGTAATCGCGGTGCATTTCGGCCATATAGGCCGGAAACAAGCACAGGTCATATCATGGGATCGACGGTTCCTTTCGCCAAGATGAACGGACTGGGCAACGACATTGTCGTCATCGACATGCGTGGCCGCAGCGATGCCGTGACCGCCGAGGCTGCCATCGCCCTGGCTGCCGGCGACAAAACCGGCTTCGACCAGATCATGGCGATCCACGACATCGATCTCGACGGTGTCGATTACCGCATCGATATCTTGAACCGCGATGGCTCTCGCGCCCAGGCCTGCGGCAACGGCACCCGCTGCGTGGTTCAGGCGCTGGCGTCGGAAACCGGGCGCAAGAGTTTCACCTTCAAGACGCTTGCCGGCATACTGACCGCCGAAGAACACGAGAGCGGATTGATCTCGGTCGACATGGGCATGCCGGAATTCCGCTGGGACAAGATCCCGCTGGCCGAAGAATTTTACGATACCACCCGCATCGAGCTTCAGATCGGCCCGATCGACGCGCCGGTGCTGCATTCGCCCTCGGTAGCCTCGATGGGCAACCCGCATGCGATCTTCTGGGTCAAGGAGGACGTCTGGTCCTATGATCTCGAACGCTTCGGACCGCTCCTGGAAAACCACCCGATTTTTCCCGAGCGCGCCAATATTTCGGTCGCCCGGGTGATCGATGCGGCGACGCTTGATCTGCGCACATGGGAACGCGGCGTCGGCCTGACCCGTGCCTGCGGCTCGGCCGCTTGCGCTGCGGCTGTCTGCGCAGCGCGGACCGAAAGAACCGGCCGTCAGGTCACCGTCAACGTGCCCGGCGGCCCGCTCGAGATCGACTGGCGCGCCGACAATCACGTCATGATGACCGGCCCAGCCGAATGGGAATTTTCAGGCTGCGTCAATCCCGAATCCGGCGCCTGGCAGGCTGACGAGGCACCGGCGTGAGCGGGGTTCGGGTTCTCAGCTTCGGATGCCGGCTCAACACTTATGAATCCGAAACCATGCGCAGCGCCGCTGAGAGCGCAGGCCTCAACAACGCGATTCTGGTCAACACCTGCGCCGTGACCGCCGACGCGGTGCGCCAGGCGCGGCAATCGATCCGCCGGGCGCGGCGCGACAACCCGCATGCCCGCATCGTGGTGTCGGGTTGCGCGGCGCAGACCGAGCCGGAAATTTTTGCCGCCATGGAAGAGGTTGATCTGGTGATCGGCAATGGCGACAAGGCGCGTGCTGCGAGCTACCGCAGCCTTCCAGATTTCGGTGTCTCCGAGAGCGAGAAGATCCGAGTCAACGACATCATGTCGGTGCGCGAGACCGCGCCGCAGATGATCGAGGCGATTGCCGGCCAGGCCCGCGCCTTCGTTCAGGTGCAAAATGGCTGCGACCACCGCTGCACCTTCTGCGTCATTCCCTATGGCCGCGGTAATTCCCGTTCGGTGCCGATGGGCGCGGTGGTTACCCAGATCGAAAAGCTGGTGGACAATGGCTACCAGGAAGTGGTCATTACCGGTGTCGACGCCACCAGCTACGGCGCCGATCTGCCTGGCAGCCCCCGTTTGGGCACGCTCGCCGCCACCATTCTCAAACAGGTTCCGGAGCTCAAGAGGCTCAGGCTGTCATCAATCGATTCGATCGAGGTCGACACCACGCTGATGGATCTGATCGCCCGCGAACCTCGCTTCATGCCGCATCTGCATCTGTCGCTGCAGCATGGTGACGACCTGATCCTCAAGCGCATGAAACGCCGCCACAGCCGCGCGGATGCGATCAATTTCTGCCGCCAGGTGAGCGATCTCCGGCCCGGCTTTGCCTTTGGCGCTGACCTGATCGCCGGTTTTCCGACCGAAACCGAAGAGATGTTCGCCCGCTCGCTCGAGATGATCGACGAATGCGGGATCTCGTTTTTGCATGTGTTTCCCTATTCGCCGCGCCAGGGGACGCCTGCGGCGCGGATGCCGCAGCTTGACCGCGGCCTGATCAAGAACCGGGCCGCGCGGCTGCGGGCCAAGGGCGATGTGGCCCATGACGCCCATCTCGACGCCATGGTGGCCAGTGCAGCAACCCATTCGGCGCTGGTTGAATATTCGGGCGTGGCACGGACCGAAAATTTCACCCCGGTGGTTGCGCAAAATGCACCAAGGGGCCAGATGGCTTTGATAAAGGTGACCGGACGTGACAAGGATCACCTGATCGGCGATCTGATCGATGCGGCGGCGGAAGACACGGGCTCCGCTGTTGTCGCCACGGGTTGATCCCGGCCCATCGAATTCAAGAAGGACAACAGGCAGGCATGGCGCTCAACTTCATCAAAAAGGTGTTCTCCTTCGGGCGAAACAAGGAAGCGGCGCCGGATCCTGCGGCGGATGAGGCACGCAGCCCCGAAGCCCCGGCAACGCCTGTTTTCGAGTCCCAACCTGACCCCGCGTCTCCAGAGACCCTGCCGTCCGAAGCCGTACCGCCTCAGGAGGCCGCGACGGAGGCGATGGTGGCCCCCGAGGAACTGGCGGCCGATCCGGTAATCTCTCCGGTCCCGGACGAAACTCCGGAAACCGCAGAGAGCCAGACGGCACCCGTCCCGGCCGATGAACAACCGGTGGCTGCGGCGGATGACGAAAGCCCGACCGATCCCGCCGATGCGGTGGACGAAGGTCTGACGCCGGCAGAGCTTTCCGCAGATCCTGTGCTCGACCCCGAACCAATCACTGAGCCTGAGCCTGAGCCTGAGCCTGAGCCTGAGCCTGAGCCTGAGCCTGAGCCTGAGCCTGAGCCTGAGCCTGAGCCTGAGCCTGAGCCTGAGCCTGAGCCTGAGCCTGAGCCTGAGCCTGAGCCTGAGCCTGAGCCTGAGCCTGAGCCTGAGCCTGAGCCTCGAAAAATTGTTGTTCGCGACACAGTGTCAAGGGCGGAACCCGTCATGACGCCCGAACCTGTGGAAGAAGAAGCAGGCAACTGGTGGAGCCGTCTGCGCAAGGGCCTGTCGCGCACCTCTGGTCAGCTTTCGGGCCAGATCACCGGCATCTTCACCAAGCGCAAGCTCGACGAGGAAACACTGCAGGACCTCGAAGACGTGCTGTTGCAGGCCGATCTCGGCGTCGAGACCGCGCTCAAGATCACCGATGCGCTGTCCTCCACCCGCTACGGCAAGGACATTTCGCCCGCTGAAGTGCAGAAGGTGATGGCCGAGGAAATCACCAAGGTGCTGGGTCCGGTGGCCAAACCGCTGGAGCTTGATCTCAGCCACAAGCCGCATGTCATTCTGGTGGTCGGCGTCAACGGCACCGGCAAAACCACCACCATCGGCAAGCTCGCCGCCAAATTGAGCGCGGGCGGGCTCAACGTCATGCTCGCCGCCGGTGACACGTTCCGTGCAGCAGCTATCGAGCAGCTCAAGATCTGGGGCGACCGCACCGGCTCGAAAGTGGTCTCCACCAAGCTTGGCGCCGATGCGGCGGGCCTCGCCTATGAGGCCTTCGAGACCGCCCGTGCAGACGGCGCCGATGTGCTGATCATCGACACCGCCGGCCGGCTGCAGAACCGCACCGAGCTGATGGACGAACTGGCCAAGGTGGTCCGCGTCATCAACAAGCTCGATCCCGACGCGCCGCACACTGTGTTGCAGACGCTCGACGCCACCACCGGCCAGAACGCATTGAACCAGGTCGAGATCTTCAAGAATATCGCCGGCGTCAACGGGCTGGTAATGACCAAGCTCGACGGCACCGCCCGCGGCGGCATTCTGGTGGCCATTGCCGCCAGGCACAAATTGCCAGTCTATTTTGTGGGGGTCGGCGAAGGCGTCGACGACCTCGAACCCTTTGAGGCGGCTGATTTCGCCTCCGCCATTGCCGGAGAACCAAAATGAGCCCCCGCGACCCCACCGACAACCAGGCCGACGCGACGACCGACGCCGCGGCCCACGTCGAGGAGATCCAGATTTTCGAACGCGAGCCGGGCGATCCCGAGCGCAAGCGCATCAATCCGCTGTTCAAGCTGGCGCTGGAACTGGGCCCGCTGCTGATATTTTTCTTCGCCAACGCCAAGGCCGAGTGGCTGACGGAGCAATATCCGCAGCTGGCCATCCTTGGCAAACCTATCTTCGTGGCTACCGCCTTCTTCATGGCCGCAACCGCCATCGCCCTGACCATCTCGTGGATCAAGCTGCGGACGCTGCCGATCATGCCGATCCTGTCTGCCGGGATCGTTTTCGTCTTTGGCGCGCTCGGCTTCTGGCTGCAGGACGAAACCTTCTTCAAGATCAAGCCGACCATCATCAATTCGATGTTCGGCCTGATCCTGCTCGGCGGTCTTTTCTTCGGCAAGTCGTTTCTGGGTTACGTGTTTGATTCCGCCTTCAAGCTCGACGCGGAAGGCTGGCGCATCCTGACCATGCGCTGGGGCCTGTATTTCCTGATCATGGCAGTGGTCAACGAGTTCATCTGGCGCAATTTCTCGACCGACTTCTGGGTCGGCTTCAAGCTCTGGGGCAACATGCCGCTGTCGATCATCTTCACGCTGGCGCAACTGCCACTGATGCAACGGCATGCGCTGCCGGACGAGGACGCGGAAGAGCCCAAAACGTCATAAACCAATCAGAGACGTCAGATAGTACATTTAACGGCGTTCGGGCCCGGCGGCGTGTCGTAGATGACGATCGCCGGGCCCCAGCGCCCTCAAAAATCGATCAAAGCTCCGGACGCATCGCGATAGGCTTGAAACGTCAGGGACGACAGCATCGCGCCGCCGAAGGTCCTGGCCAGCTCGTCGGGACCAGCAAGGCCCATTTGATCCCGCATCGTCTGCTGCACAAAAATGACGACGTCGGTTTGGTTCGGCGCGATCACGCCAACGATGCGCGCAGCCACGGGCCCCCGTGCGGGATCAGCAAACAACGACATAAACTCGACGGCCGGATGGCTCGAAACTTCTGTAATGCGCCCGCCCAGGATCTTGGCCTCGGGCGGCGGTGTCAGCGACGGGTAGACCTGCTCGTCGATCAGCACAAACAGCCTTTTCAGTCGCTCATCTGTCGTGTCTCCGCTGATTGTCCCCTTCGAGAACGTGACATATTCGAGCAATGTCCCGTCGGGGGACAGAAACTGCAATTCGCCCAAATTACCCTTCTGTTTCGGGAACCGCGTGCGAGTGGTCAAGCTGCCCTTCGAAAAAGGCACGCCCATGGTAAAATGCAGCGGCACCACGCGCTCTTTGGAAACCTCGTACCCGGCATCGATCTTCATCTGCACCTTGACCGACTGTTCCAGAATTGCGCGCCAGTCATAGTCTGGCGCCGTGTCCTGAGCGGTGGCCATGGTTCCAAGCGACAACGCCAATACGGTGGCCAGTGCGATTATACGCAACATCAAATCAAACCTCTCAATTCGCACGTGCCGGTGAATGACGCTGATCTGCCTCAGGGTGAGCAGCAGGATGGGATAGGATTACGATTTTTCCGAGGACCGATAGTGGGTAACGGTCCGCTCGCCGCTAATCGCGGACAACCCGGATTTTGCACGGTCATCTGGAGCGGTGCAGTTGGCCGAATTCGTCAGGACTCTGCGTGAAATGTCGCGATGTGATCGGATGTGAGGTTAGGGCGGCGGAGCTTGGAGCTCCGCTCACCCATACCCGTCAGTGTTGGCTCAATAGGGCGAGCGGCAAGCCCGCCTTCTGCCGTGGTAAGGCTGATAAGTGTTGTCATAGGCCCGGTAGGACCGGTACCGGTTGTAGCAGTAGTCAACATGACTGCGGCTCAGATGACCCCGACGCTCGTGATGACGACGTTCGTGGTGACGGGGCTTGTGGCGGTTATAATGCCGTCTTTGATGGTGGCGGCGGAAACGTTTGCGGTGTCTTTGCCGGACTTCAATGACGCCCGCGCGTTGGGCGGCGGGTTGCTCGACCGCAGCAGCGAGCGGCATGCTCGGCAAGGCGGCGGCCGGCATCAGCGAGGTAAGAACAAAAGCCGCTGACAGCAAGGATTTGATGACAATGCTGGACATGGTTTACTCCTTGATTTCAAAATTTCGAATTGAACTATTCTGGTTTCGAGGCAGTATGAACTAGTCCTATGAGGTGGCTGTACTTTCCAATATCCCCAGTTGGGGACCGTCGGCAACTTCGGGAATGACGTAGGTTTCAGCTCCGACATTCACATCACATCCAGCGGTCCGTGCCAGCAGCCAGGGCCATCCGGTAAGATGATGGTAATGACCATGCTCGGGCAATTCAGTCAGTGACCCGTAGGGCAGCCGTTCCACCATCAGCGCAGCACCGGCCAGCGGGGCCACGTTGTCGAGCACGCCATGATAGATGTCCACGGGCACCGTGATGTCGGCCACATCGAAATCCCACCCCTGGGCATTGAGCACATTTTCCTCGACCATGCCGGACATCCCCGCCGCAGTGCGTTCGGCAAGCATCTCGGCCATGCGTGACCTGATAAACGGGTTCGACAAGGCGGCGACATCATAGGTGCTTTTGGTCTTGCTGATGTAGCGGTCAAAATAGCTGTCCACATTCTGCATGATGGACCGGATCAGGAAGGGCAGCATCTGTCGCAACATCGCCGGCCATTTCCGGCCCAGCACACCCGACATCTGGTAAAACAGGTCCAGGTCGCGCCAGTTGGGGGGCGAATAGGCAGGGTAGGGCGCTGACGACAGAACCACGCGGTCGATACGATCCTGCAATTCATGGGCAACGGCCACGGCGGAGCCCGCACCAAATGACACCGCAAAGATGGAAAACCGGTCCACCTTGAGGTGATCGAGCAATTCCACCACATCGCCGCTGAAATCGCGCAAGCTGGTCATTGCCCTGGGGCTGGACCTGAACCCGCCAGGACGGCACGGGGTGATCAGGCGGATGTCGTGTTTTTCGAGATGGGTCAGCACGCCGGCAGGGTTGCCGACGATATCGACAGTGATCCCTGCCAGGGCATCAAAATGCACCACCGGCCTGCCGGTTTTGGGACCAAGGGTGAAATACTCCAGGATGCGCCCGTCTTTGAGCTGCATAAGCCTGCGCACCCTGTGCTGTTCTTCTTCCGAGGTGCGGCGTTTGCGCAGCACGTTCAGCGGGCCTTTGTGCAAATTCTGGATCAGGTCGACCTGTGATCGACTACCGGTCTTGTTGTAAATCCGCTTCAGATACGTCCGCGCACTCTCGTACGACAATTCAATCTCGGCGGCGGCCTGTTTAAGGTCGCCTATCTGTGTGATCGCGGCGAGCAGATCGGTTTCGCGTCTGGTCAGGCCGTATTTGGCGGCAAAGGCCCGTATGCCATCGTTTTCGCCTGCATCCGTAACCAGCAAAACCGCCGCGGCTTTGGGTGGGAAGCCCATGCGCACGGCTTCGCGCCGGGGCAACATCAGCAGGTTGGCAGCCCCATTGGTCGGCAAGGCCAAGGCGCTCGGTTCGTCGGTACGGTTGATTTGGCTGACCCACTGTTTAAGCGATTGTTCGATTTCGGTGAGCGGGCAGCGCAACAAGGGTGTCGTCGTTTTGTCAAAAAGCCGCGCAATCTTCGGTTGGGCCATCATCGCGCTGTTTTTCATGATCGTCTCACCTTGCTCGTTGATCAGGGCAAGCCCGAAGGAAAAGGTATTGAGGACCGCAGTGTGCTGTCCCTCGCGTTCCTGCAAGTCCACAATGCGTTCCGAAATACTGAACGCGCGCAGAAAATGCTTCGCCATATTGGTAATTGAGGATTGTTGTTGCGACGCTGGCAGCGTTTCGCGTGCCTTTTCGAGGTGCTCGGCAAGCGTGAGCACCAATTCCGGCCAAAGTGAATTGTCCAGAGACGCTTCGTAAACCAGATGGATAAGTTGCTCGGAGTGGTCGGGCATTTCAAAAATCTCGTTAAGTGCAAGACCATAGAGTTTTACACTGAACCTTACTACGATTTTGCTGGTGCCCGTTTTTAGTCTCGAGATTTTGTCAGGATCTTTCCTTTACCGGCAATCAAACATGACTTGGTTGGCGGCCGCATTCCTTGATCCCGACCCGGGCGCAGCTGAACGGTATTTGCGATCTCACACAATGAATTCTCGCGGGATGCGGCGGCGATCATGCTTCCGGTGCCAATGGCCACTTTTGAGCGCTCGCCGGAAAGGTCCTGAAACCGACCATATTGCCGACGATCAAAACACCCCCTGTCCTGGCCGCTTCCTCCCTTAGCAATCCTCCACCGATACATTCATTCAGCCCCACCCTACCCCGCATTGCCGAACGGTCCGGAATAGCCCTTTTCCATCACCTCACGCTCGTGGCCGAGCATCCAGTGCACGGTTGGAAACGCGATCTCATCCACCGGCAATTTATCCCAGTCGAACAGTTCCACTTCCAGGCTTTCCTCGCCAACACCGTAAAGCGCAGCACCCGCGCCCGGGTCGATCAGCTCGGCGCGCCAGATCAGCTGCACCTGGCTCAGGCGTGGCACCGAATAGATTGCCAGCAATTCACCAAGCTTGAGATTGGCCAACGCCTCTTCGCGCGCCTCGCGCTTGGCACCGTCCTCGGGCGTCTCGTTGAGTTCAAGATAGCCCGCCGGCACGGTCCAGAAGCCACGGCGCGGCTCGATGGCGCGGCGGCACATCAGCACCTTGCCCTGGTGCCGGACCACCGAGCCCACGACAATGCGCGGGTTCTGATAATCGACAAAGCCGCAGGTGCGACAGACATCGCGTTCATGGGTATCGCCATCAGGTGTCAGGCGGTCGAATTGTTTGGGCATGGTCATGGCACAAACATAGGGCCAAATGCGCACCAAAACGAGATCAGTTGTTCGGAGGTATCGTCAGAGTATGTGGCTCAACTGCCCGTTTGCGCTTTTTCGATTTCCGGCATCAGCTTGTCGCGCAGGCTCTCTTCGGTGAACGGACCGATCTGCTTGAACACGATCGTGCCATCGGGTGCCACCAGAAAGGTTTCGGGGATGCCATAGACGCCCCAGTCGATCGCTGCCTTGCCGACCGGGTCGACACCGATGGCGGCATAGGGATTGCCCAGTTCACCGAGAAATTTCAGCGCGTTCTCGTTCTTGTCCTTGTAGTTGATGCCCACCAGCACCACCCGCGGATCGCGCGCCAGCTCGAGCATGAACGGATGTTCCTGCCGGCAGGGAACGCACCAGGAGGCAAAGACATTGACCAGCGCCAGCTTGCCGGCGATCGCCGCATCATTGAGCGCCGGCAATTGCGCGCCGTTCACACTCAGCCCGTCTAGCGGCGGCAGGTCCAGCGACGGCGCCTGCGAGCCGATCAGCACCGAGGGGATTTCGCTTGAATCACGGCCGAATTCGAGTTGATAGTAAAACACGCCGGCCAGACTGATGAACAGAATGAATGGCAGGAACGCCACCAGCAGACGGCGTTTTCCGTGGGGGCCTGCGCCGCGTCGCTCATTGACTGGAACCCGTTGCCGTTTGCGAACGCCGGCGTATGCCTTGCGCCTCCAGTTCGGCCAACTCGCGCTTGCGCGCGCGGCCATCAAGAAGGATCGACACCAGCACCCCGACCAGCGTCACCGCCGTCGCCGCATAGGAAAGAAACACGAAGCTTTCGTGGCTCATCAGACTTGTCCCTTCGCGCTCAGCGCCCGATCGACTGGGCGGCTTGCCGGCGCATTGCCCGCACCCGCCGGCGCCAGATCTCGTTGCGCATAGCCATCAAATGCAGCGTGAAAAAGACCAGCGTATAGGCAAGCCCCATTACCAGCAACGGATAGAGCATCGACGGGTCGATGGTCGGACCATCGAGCCGCATCACGCTCGCCGGTTGATGCAGCGTGTTCCACCAATCGACCGAAAACTTGATGATCGGGATATTGATGAAGCCGACCAGCGTCAGCACTGCGGCAGGACGCGCCGCGCGGGACGGGTCATCCATCGCCTTGTGCAGCGCGATCAGCCCCAGATACATCAAAAACAGCACGAACACCGATGTCAGCCGCGCATCCCAGACCCACCAGGTGCCCCACATTGGCCGGCCCCACAACGAACCGGTCAAGAGCGACAGGAAGGTGAACGCCGCGCCAATCGGCAGCGCCGACTTGGCGGCAACATCCGCCAGCGGATGGCGCCACACCAGGGTGCCGACCGAGGCGATTGCCATTACCGAATAGCACATCATTGCAAGCCAGGCGGCGGGCACATGAATGTACATGATCTGCACGGTGATGCCCTGCTGGTAATCCGCGGGCGCAGCAAACGACATATAGAGCCCGACCGCCAGTACCAGCACGGAGGCCACGGTCAGATAGGGCAGAATGCGCCCCGAAAGGGCAAGGAACCGGGTCGGGTTGGCCAGCCCGGTAAACCAGCCCTGGGAGATCGTGGTGTCGCTCATGGGCTTTTTCTAATGCCTGTCGGGGCTGGTTTCAATGAAATAGATCAATCTGCCGCACCCTTCAGCGCCGCCGCCGAAGCCACGGGCCCGAGGGCTGCAAAAAACAGCGCGATTGCCGACAGGATCATGAACGGTGGCCAGAACGGGTCAGGGTCGGTGACCGCGGCGTAGGAGGCGCTGACGCCGAAGATCAGGATCGGAATTGCCAGCGGCAGGATCAGGATCGACACCAGCAGCCCGCCGCGCGGCAGGGCGACGGCCACCGCGGCTCCAACCGCGCCAATGAAAGAAATCGCCGGCGTGCCAACGAGCAGCGTCAGCATCACCGCCCCGGTGGAAATGGCGCTCATGTTCATCAAAAGGCCCAAAAGCGGTGCCGCCAGCACCAGCGGCAACCCGGTGGCAAGCCAATGCGCCAGGCTCTTGACGAACACGGTAAGCACCAGAGAGAACCAGTCCTGCATCGCCAGCATGTCGAGCGAGCCGTCTTCGCGGTCGGCCTGAAACAACCGGTCGAGACCCAAAAGCGAGGCCAGCAGCGCGCCGATCCACAGGATTGCCGGGCCGATCCGCGCCAGAAGGTTGAGATCCGGGCCGATCCCGAAGGGAATGACCGCCACCACGGCGAGAAAAAACAGCACGCCGAGCATCGCCGCCCCGCCCGAGCGGGTGGCAATCGCCAGATCGCGCTTGAGCAGCGCCCTCATGACCAGGCCTCCACGGCATCGAAGGCGGCACGGTGATCGCCGCTGAGCTCCAGCGTCTTGACCGGATCAAGCCCCAGCGGCTGGTGGGTGGCCGCAATCGCTATTCCACCGCCGGACAGGTGCTCTCTCACAAGATCGGCAAACAGCGCTGCTGATTGTTTATCGAGCGCTGCCGTCGGCTCGTCGAGGATCCACAAGGGCCGCCATACCACCAAGAGACGCGCCAGCGCGATCCGCCGCTGCTGACCCGCAGACAGGTAGCCGAATGGCAGGTGCGCCACGCCGGTAAGCCCAACTGCCTCGATCGCCGCATCGGCCGAGAGCCCGGTGCTGCTGTCACCGCGCTGAAAGCTTTTCCAGAAATCGAGGTTCTCCGACACCCGCAATTCGCGCTTCATGGCGTTGCGGTGCCCCAGATAATGGGCGTGTTCGGCAACCGCCATATCTGCCCCCGCATCGTCGCACAGCGAGAAATTACCCGAATCAGCCCGCAGCAAACCCGCCAGAATCCTCAGCAGAGTCGATTTTCCTGCACCATTAGGTCCTGTGACAATCAGCGCTTCACCGCGCGCCAGCGTAAAACCGACATTGTCGAACAGCACGCTGTCGCCGCGGCGTCCCTTGAGATTGGTGGCTATTGCCTGCATCGGCCCCCGCATTTCGGCCGCCGCGTTCACCGCGCCGGACCCGCCCAAAAAACATTCGCATGGGCCATTGGTTGATCTGGCACCTTCATACGAAAGAATCTATAAGACCTGCAACCACGCCAGCGGTCGGCGTGAATTCCACCTAGTGCCGAACATGACAGCCGATCAGGCGTCACGGGCGGACTGCGGAAATGACCGTACCCGCACCCTTCTCCACGCGATCAGCGTGAACAAGGTGTTTGCCTTCAAAATTCGGCTGAACTGACGAAAGCGAGTTGCTCGTGGCCAAATCACTCGACAGCTTCAACTGCCGCTCCACCCTCAAGGTCGGTGACACCGACTATGTCTATTACAGTCTTGTCGAAGCCGAAAAGAACGGTTTGACCGGCATTTCTACACTTCCCTATTCGATGAAGGTAATTCTCGAAAACCTTCTGCGCAACGAGGACGGCCGCACGGTCAAGAAGGACGACATCCTCGCCGTCGTCGCCTGGCTTACCAACAAGGGCAAGGCCGACGCTGAAATCGCCTATCGTCCGGCCCGCGTGCTGATGCAGGATTTCACCGGCGTCCCCGCCGTGGTCGATCTGGCTGCGATGCGCGACGCCATGGTGGCGCTCGGCGGCGACCCGCAGAAGATCAATCCGCTGGTACCGGTCGATCTGGTCATCGACCACTCGGTGATTGTCGATGAATTCGGCACACCGACCGCGCTCGCCCACAATGTCGAGCGTGAATATGAGCGCAACGGCGAACGCTACCGCTTTTTGAAGTGGGGCCAGCAGGCATTCAAGAATTTCCGCGTCGTGCCGCCCGGCACCGGCATCTGCCATCAGGTCAACCTTGAATATCTTGGCCAGACCGTGTGGACCAAGGAAGAAGACGGCGAAATCACCGCCTATCCCGATACCTGCGTCGGCACCGACAGCCACACCACCATGATCAATGGTCTCGGTGTGCTCGGCTGGGGCGTTGGCGGCATCGAGGCCGAAGCAGCCATGCTCGGCCAGCCGATTTCCATGCTGCTGCCGGAAGTCATCGGCTTCCGCCTCACCGGCGCGCTCAAGGAAGGTGTTACTGCCACCGACCTGGTGCTGACCGTGGTGCAGATGCTGCGCAAGAAGGGCGTTGTCGCCAAATTCGTCGAATTCTTCGGCCCCGGCCTTGATTCGATGTCGCTGGCCGACCGCGCCACGATTGGCAACATGGGCCCGGAATACGGCGCTACCTGTGGCTTCTTCCCCGTCGATGACGAAACCATCCGGTACCTGACCATGTCAGGCCGCGAGCAAGACCGCATCAAGCTGGTTGAAGCCTATTCCAAGGCACAAGGCATGTGGCGCGACACCAGCGCTGCCGAGCCGGTGTTCACCGATACGCTCGAACTTGACCTTGGCACCGTGGTGCCGTCGATGGCTGGCCCGAAGCGTCCGGAAGGTCGCATTCCGCTGGAAGGGATCGCTGCCGGCTTCGCCCAGTCGCTGGTGGACGAATACAAGAAGCCCGGTCAACTGACCAACCGCTACCAGGTCGAGGGCGAGGATTACGATCTCGGCCATGGCGATGTGGCCATTGCCGCCATCACGTCGTGCACCAACACCTCCAACCCGAGCGTGCTGATCGGCGCAGGCCTTCTGGCCCGCAACGCCCGCGCCAAGGGTCTCAAGACCAAGCCATGGGTGAAAACCTCGCTGGCTCCTGGCAGCCAGGTGGTGGCCGAGTATCTCGAAAAATCCGGCCTGCAGACCGATCTCGACGCACTCGGTTTCAACCTTGTCGGTTTCGGCTGCACAACCTGCATCGGCAACTCCGGCCCGCTGCCCGCACCGGTCTCAAAGACCATCAACGACAAGGGCCTGATCGCCGCCGGCGTGTTGTCGGGCAACCGCAACTTCGAAGGCCGCATCTCGCCTGACGTCCAGGCCAACTACCTGGCTTCACCGCCGCTGGTGGTGGCCTATGCGCTGGCAGGTTCGGTGCAGAAGGACCTCACCGTCGAACCGCTCGGTGAGGACCAGGACGGCAACCCGGTATTCCTCAAGGATATCTGGCCAACCAGCCAGGAAATCCAGGAATTCATCATGAAATACGTCACCCGCGAACTCTACGCGGCCAAATATGCCGACGTGTTCAAGGGCGATGAAAACTGGCAGGCCGTTGAAGTGCCGTCGAGCCAGACTTATGCCTGGGACGACAATTCGACCTATGTGCAGAACCCGCCTTACTTTGAAGGCATGGGCAAGACCGGTGCGGGCATATCCGACATCAAGGGCGCGCGCGTGCTGGGTCTGTTCGGTGACAAGATCACCACCGACCACATTTCACCGGCTGGTTCCATCAAGGCACAGTCGCCTGCAGGCGCCTATCTGATGGATCATGGGGTTGGCGTGATGGACTTCAACCAGTACGGCACCCGTCGCGGCAACCATGAAGTCATGATGCGCGGCACATTTGCCAATATCCGGTTGCGCAATCACATGCTCGGACCAAACGGTCGTGAAGGCGGATACACCTTCCATTACCCGTCCCGCGAGGAGGTTTCGATCTACGATGCAGCCATGCAGTACAAGGCCGAAGGCGTTCCGCTGGTGATTTTCGCCGGTGCCGAATACGGTAATGGCTCGTCGCGTGACTGGGCTGCCAAGGGCACCAACCTGCTCGGCGTTCGCGCCGTCATTGCCGAGTCCTACGAGCGCATTCACCGCTCCAACCTGGTCGGCATGGGTGTGATCCCGTTTGTCTTCGAGGAAGGCACAAGCTGGGAGAGCCTCGGCCTTAAGGGCGACGAGACCGTCACCATCGACGGTCTGGCCAACATCCAGCCGGGCGAGAAGAAGATCGCCAAGATCACCTTTGCCGATGGCACGGTCAAGGAAGTGCCGCTGATCTGCCGCGTCGATACGCTCGATGAGCTCGGATACCTCAAGAATGGCGGCATCCTGCAGACAGTTCTGCGCGATCTTGCCGCCTGACCGAACTCCGGTTCGACCACCATCAGACGCCGGGGCACTGCCCCGGCGTTTTTCGTTTGAGCCTGTCACCGCAACGTGATTTGGTCGTGTCCGTCGCTCGGGGATAACATCCCTTGAGAAGTACGGATCATGACGCCAGCTACAACGGACCCCAAGTTTATGACTTCCCGCGCATTCATACTCGCCCTCGCTCTCCCCGCGCTCACGGGGATGTTCGTCGTGGCTCAGCCAGATGCCGCCACGGCCGGCAATTTCCGGGGCGTGGTCGAGCTGTTTACCAGCCAGGGCTGCTCATCCTGCCCTCCCGCCGATGCCGAACTGGGCCGGCTGATCGAGAGCGGAGAGGTTCTCGGCCTGAGCTATCATGTCGATTACTGGAACTATCTCGGCTGGGCAGACACGCTTTCCAATGCTGCCAGCACCGCGCGCCAGCATGGCTACGCACGCAGCCTCAAGCGCAAGAATGTCTACACGCCTCAAGCCGTGATCAATGGCCGGGACCACGCCAATGGCGCCGATGGTGCTGCTGTCGACTCGCTTCTGAGCAAGCTCTCGGCCGCCGGCCAGGGGCTGACGGTCGGTGTCGAAGCAAGCCTTGACGACAATGGTTTGAACATTTCCATCGATGATGGCCAGGGCGAGGCCAGCATTGTCATCGTCTATTTCAATCAAGCCACCACCGTCGACATCAAGAAGGGTGAGAACGCCGGCCACGAGATTACCTACAAGCACAGCGTGCGCGAGGTTGAGACCGTGGGCATGTGGGACGGCGACGCCATCAGTCTGAAACTGCCACCCTCGGTGCTCGCGGCCCACCCCGGCGTTGGCTGCGCAATCCTGTTGCAGGTGGTTAGCAAGGACGGCACCCCCGGCCGCATCCTCGGCGCAGCAATGATTGAAGCCAACGAATACGGATAAAAAAGAGACCGGCCAGAGGCCGGTCAAAATCAGGGTTTGGGAGTTGCCAAGCAGTAGGCCGCGGGAACGACTTCTGCCGGTTGATCCGTCCCGGGGACTCCGAGGGGGCTGGGGGGCTATCAATCCGAAGTCCCCGGTTCAGACCGTTTGAGGCAACGAGCAGAGAGTTGACGCCAAATCGGGCGGGGATTTGGCCAAAATGCGGCTCAAATATGCCTTCGGCCGGTTTCCTGACCGAATGCGGTAAACAAAGGCGACCGGCTGATGTGTTTCGTGATGCTGCACTGCCGCATGATCGCGCCGTTATCAGGCGGGCAAAAAACCGCCTCCATCGCCTTGAATTCGCGCCCATGTCAGGCAAACTGCTGCCATGAACATTGATTTGCAGGCCACCTGATGGCGGACGGAGCGGATTACTCCACACGCCGCAGCCCCAAGGGAACCGCGGCCCATACCGCGACCGTGGATCTCGCAGAGATGCGTCGCCGCAACACGCCCGAACCGGTGACCTTCCACCGTCGCGAACTCGATCTTATTCTGCGGGTCTATGGCCGCATGGTTTCCGAGGGGCATTGGCGTGACTACGCCATCGACCATTTGCACGACCGTGCCATTTTCTCAGCCTTTCGCCGTACCAGCGAAGTGCCGCTTTACCGGATTGAGAAAGATCCCTCTCGCGCCCGCAAGCAGGGGGCCTTCTCGATCATTTCCGCCTCCGGGCTGGTGCTCAAGCGCGGACAGGAACTCGAAATCGTGCTGAAATATTTCGACAAGGCGCCACGGCTGGTGCGGTAGATATCGCAAACAGTTTGTTTGTCCCGGCGCGATGTTACCCACTGGCACGCAGAGCAGAGCAAACGCGACCCCGCCTTATCCCGCAAACAGGGTGCCTGGATAGCTGTCGGGATCCGGATCGGTGGCCTTGCCCTCGCCCAGCGGCCTTTGCATGAACACCGTATCGAGCCAGAGGCCAAGCTTGTGACCGGAACCGGCAATCATGCCTGCGCTGACAAATCCGGCTTTCTGGTGGACCGCGATGGAGGCCGGGTGAGCACCACCGATTACCGCCACCATCTGCCGGAACCCCAGCGTTTCGCATTGGCCTATCAGCGCTTCGAGCAAAGCCAGACCAACGCCCTGGCCGCGCGCCTCGGGCGTCAGATAAATCGAATCCTCAACCAGCCAGCGATAGGCCGGCCTGGTCCGGAACGCCGAGGCATAGGCGTAACCCAGAACCCAGCCATCATCGTCGGTGGCGATCAGATAAGGATAGAAGTTTTCCCGCAGCGCCGCCATTCGCCGTCCCATCTCGGCCTCGTCGGGTGTCATGAGTTCATAGCTGGCGACACCGTTTTGCACGCTGTCGGAATAGATCCGGGTGATGGCGGGCAGATCAGCGGAAGTCGCATCGCGGATGATCATCGGGTACCAGTCCAGTGAGGGCAGACCTTCGGTTTAGCGCCAGCGCGAAACGTCGCCAACAAAAAAGGCGACCCGAGGGCCGCCTTTTTTCGAGATCCGATGTGTTGCTGCTATTCGCGGTTACCCAGGAAGTGCAGCAGGAACATGAACAGGTTGATGAAGTCGAGATACAGACGCAGCGCACCCATGATCGCCTTGCGGCCGGCGGTGGCGTCGGTATCACCCTCGTAATACATTTCCTTGATCTGCTGCGTATCGTAGGCGGTAAGGCCTGCGAAGATTAGCACGCCAAGTCCTGAAATGACGAACTGCATCATCGGTGACTGCAGGAAGATGTTGACCACCATCGCGATGATCAGGCCGAACAGACCCATCATCAGGAACGAGCCCATTGCCGACAGGTTCTTCTTGGTGGTGTAGCCATACAGCGACAGCGCGCCGAACGAAGCGGCGGTGACGAAGAAGGTCTGCGTGATCGACGCCCCGGTATAGACCAGGAAGATCGACGACAGCGAGATGCCCATCATCGCGGCAAAGGCCCAGAACGTGGTCTGTGCCGCAGACACGCTCATCTTCTCGATGCGGGCGCTCAGGAAGAACACCATGCCCAGCGGCGCCAGCATGACCACCCACTTCAGCGGGGAGCCATAAAGTGCTGCGCCAAGGCCGGTCAGCATCTTGCCGTTGCCGAGTGTTGCCACAGCGGCAGCCGGATCGTTTGTGGTTGCGAACAATGCGATCGCGTAGGCTGCGACACCGGTAATGCCGAGGCCCATTGCCATCAGGTTGTAAACGCGCAGCATGTAGGCGCGAAGGCCTTCATCAATGGCAGCGCCTGCATGGGCGCCATTGGCTACGCGGACATTCGAATTGCGAAAGTCAGCCATGTTTTCCTCTTTATAAGCCCTGGTGTTGTTTACGGTGTCGGGCTCCATAACCCAGGCGCCGCTGCCGGGCTCCAGCATGCCTGACTACAATATGAGGATGATCAACGCTCACGGCAAGCCCCTTGATCATTCATGACGTACAAAAACCAGCCTAAATGCTTAATGATTAAGATGGTTTGGCCCTAAAGCTCACGTAAAACAGGTGCAGCCTTTTGTCCAAGCACCCGCCAGGTGCCCAACAGGCCGATCCCGACGGTGACCAGCAGCGCGCCCGCGAGCGTCGCCAGCGCGATATCCGGCATGAAACTTGATGGCAGCGTCATGATCCGGCTGACGACAAACCAGGCCGCAACGCCGCCAAACGCCAGCGCAAACAACGCCGTGGCAAGCCCCAGCAGGCCATATTCATAGACATAGGCACGAATCAGCGTTGCCCGGGTTGCACCTAGCGTCTTCAGCACCACCGCGTCATGGATTCGCGAGCGGTTGCCGGCCGCCAGCGCACCGGCAAGCACCAGCACCGACGCCACCAGCGCCACCAGCGCTGCCGCACGGATGGCGATGCCGATCTGGCCCACCACCCGGTTGGCCAGTTCCAGCGCGTCCTTGACGCGGACGCTGGTAATGGTCGGATAGGCCTGGGTGACGGCGCGCAACACCTCGCCTTCGAGCGCCGCGTCGGCGCCCGAATCGGACAGCGTCGCCATCCAGGAATGCGGAGCGCCGGCGAACGTGCTGGGTGAAAACACCATCACGAAATTGATCGACAGCGATTCCCATTCTACATCGCGCAGATTGGCGATTTTCGCGGTAATCGAGCGCCCCAGCACCGACACAGTGATGGTGTCGCCGACGCTGAGCCCCAGTTCACCGGCCTCTTCGGACGAGAACGACACCAGCGGTTCACCCTGATAATCGGCCGGCCACCATTGCCCCGCCGACAGCCGTGAATTTTCCGGCAGGTTCTTGGCATAGGTGACGCCGCGGTCGCCGCGCAGCACCCAGCGCGCCTGCGGCGGCACATTGTCGACGCTGACGGCTTCGCCCTTGAGTTCGGTAATCCGGCCCCTGAGCATCGGCACCTTGATGATCTTGCCCTCAGGCGCCAGGCTCGACACCACCTTCTCGAATCCGTCGATTTCACTCGACTGGATATCGACAAAAAAGAAATTCGGTGCCCGATCGGGCAGATTGCCAGAGAGTTCACGCCGCAAATTGGTGTCGATCAGCGCCAGCGTAACCAGCAACGCCAACCCCAGACCCAGCGACAGCACCACCGACGGGGTCAGCGCACCGGGACGGTGGATATTGCCGATGGCAAGCCTGAGCGGCGTCGAGCGGACGGTGGGAAACCGGCGGGCGGCGGCCTGCACCGCGTGGCCGACAAGCCTGAGCACGGCAAACGCCACCGCCACGGCGGCAACGAAGATGCCGGCAATGCGGCGGTCGTCGGCAAACCAGATTGCCGCAGCACACAGGGCTGCAAGCGTCAGCCCGGCGGTCAGCAGATAGGGCCAGCGCGGCAGGCCGCTGGCTTCAAACCCCTGCTGGCGAAACAGCGCCGTGGCCGGAACTTCGCCGGCGCGGCCCAGCGGCAGCACCGCAAACGCAAACGCCGTCATCAGGCCAAAGCCGGCGGCGATGGCCAGCGAACCGGGATAAAACGAGGCATCGATCGAAATCGGGATCACGCTCGACAGCGCACCGGCGGCGAAAAACGGTGTCACAGCACCCAATATCAACCCGAGCACCACACCGAAGCCGGCAATCAGCATCACCTGGATCAGGTAGATCGCCACCACCAGCCGGGCCGGTGCGCCGACACATTTGAGCGTGGCGATCACGCCGCGCTTGCCTTCAAGCCAGGCACGCACCGAATTAGCAATGCCCACGCCGCCAACGATCAGCGCGGTGAGCCCGACCAGCGTCAGGAATTGAGAAAACCGCTCGATATTGCGGGTCAGCGCCGGCGCCGCGTTCTGGCTGGTGCGGACCTGCCAGCCGGCATCGGCAAAACGCTCTCCGGCCTCGGTACCAAGCGCCGCCAGTGCGCGCGCATCGGTGTCACCGTCAAGCCTTATCCGGTAGCTCTGTTCAACCAGGCTGCCCGGCCGGACCAGCCCGGCGGCATCCAGCGCCTGCCGCGAAATCATCAGCCGTGGCGCAAAGCCAAAACCCTCGGACAGGGCATCCGGCTCTGTGATGATCGCAGCGCGAATTTCAAACTGCGCCTGACCAACCAGAACCTCGTCACCGATTTTTAGTGCCAGTCGGTCGAGAAAGATCGGCGCCACAATGGCGCCATAGACGCCATCCTGTTCGGCAAACACTTCATCCAAAGTCAGTGCCGGTTCGATCACCAATTCGCCATAGAGCGGGTAGACGTCATCAACGGCGCGCAGTTCGACCAGCGACTGGTCGGAGCCATCAGGCAGCCGCGCCATGGTGCGCAGCCCAGCGCCCGACGAGGACGTGCCGAGTGATTCGAGATAAGTTCGCTCGGCATCGCTGAAGTCGCGGTTCTCGACCTCGAAGCGGATGTCGCCGCCAAGAATTGTCCGGCCTTCCGACGTGATCGACCCGGTCATCATCTCGGAAACCGAGTTCACCGCAGCGATAGCGCCGGTGCCAAGCGCCACGCAGGCGAGAAAAATGTAAAATCCCGACAGCCCGCCGCGCAATTCGCGCAGCGCCAGCCGCATCGCGAGACCGAGCCGCAGGCGATTGGCCGCGGCCATCAGGCGATTGCCTTTGCTGCTGCCGCAGCCTCTTCATCGGTATCAACGATCCGCCCAGACCGCACCGATACCTGCCGGTCGCAGCGATCAGCCAGGGTAACGTCGTGGGTAACCAGCAACAGCGTCGAGCCGCGTTCGGACTGTTTTGCAAACAAAAGATCGGCGATCTGTCGTCCGGTTTCGCCATCGAGATTGCCGGTCGGCTCATCGGCAACAATCAGCACCGGATCCGGCGCCAGCGCCCGGGCAATCGCCACGCGCTGCTGTTCGCCACCCGAAAGCTGTCCCGGATAATGGGTCAGACGCTCGCCAAGCCCGACCGCCACAAGCTCCCGCCGGGCGCGCTCGAAGGCATCGGCACGGCCGGCAAGTTCCAGCGGCACCGCGACATTTTCGAGAGCCGTCATGTTGGGAATGAGATGGAAGGACTGGAACACGATGCCGATCGAGCGACCGCGCACGGCGGCAACCGCATCCTCGCCGAGCTGGTGCAGAGCGTGGCCCGCGACATGGACTTCGCCGGTGTCGAGCCGTTCAAGCCCGGCAACCACCATCAGCAACGTGGACTTGCCGGAGCCCGACGGGCCGACGAGGCCGACCGATTCGCCCTTGGCGATATCGAGATCGATGCCTTTGAGCACATGCACCGACGAGGCCCCGTTTCCAAGCGTCAGATGCGCCTGCCGGAGTTGAACAATGGATTGAGACACGGGCAGGGTATCCTATATGGAAAGGCAACGGGCGACGGACGGACTGTTGTCGAGCACTTAGGAGCCCATTGATGCATTTTAAAGGTTTGATCGCCGCGTTGTTTTCCATCGCCGCTGTTTTCGCGCTGTCTGGCCAGGCCAAGGCTGAGGGCGCAGTGAAGCTGGTTGGCTTCGGCGATAGCCTGATGGCGGCCTATAATCTTGCCGCAGAAGACGGTTTTCCAGCCCGGCTCGAGGCCGAATTGCGCGCCCGCGGCCACGATGTCGAGATCATCGATGCCGGTGTATCGGGCGAGACCACCTCGGGCGGGCTGGCGCGGCTCGATTGGTCAATTCCCGATGGCGCTGATGGCGTCATCCTCGAACTTGGCGCCAACGACGCGCTGCGCGGCCTGCCACCGGAAAAATCCCGCGAAAACCTGGAGGCAATGGTCGCCCGGCTCACCGAACGCGGCATTCCGGTGCTGCTGGCCGGGATGTTGGCGCCGCCAAACATGGGTGCTGACTATGAAACCAGCTTCAACGCCATCTATCCCGACCTCGCCGCCAAGTACGATCTGACGTTCTATCCGTTTTTCCTCGATGGCGTGGCTGGCAATCCTTCGCTGCAGTTGTCGGACGGCATGCACCCCAACCCTGAAGGAATCAGCACCATGGTCGAGCGTTTTGCACCCGTTGCCGAAGCGTTCCTGGCACGAATCAAGGGCGGGTAGAGAGGGCCGCCCCACAACACGCATCCTGCCCACAGCTCATAAAGCGCGAAACCGCGAGGCCGGCCGGTCCGGCGATAGCGGTGGGCAAGCAGCACCTTTCGGGCACGGCATGCATTCGGCGCTTGCTCTTGGCCCCGTCTCATGATTCGCTTGAGCTATCCGACGATTCGGGGAGATCACGATGCCAAGGCTCTTCACCGCACTCGAAATCCCGCGGGATGCGGCTATGTCGCTCTCCCTCTTGCGCGGCGGATTGCCCGGCGCGCGGTGGCTGGATGTCGAAAATTATCACATCACCTTGCGTTTTATCGGCGATGTCGACGGACCAACCGCCGACGAACTGGTCAGCGCGCTAGACCGCATCGATCGGCCGTCGTTTCCGCTGACACTGGCGGGAATGGGCTCATTCGGCTCCAAGAAGCCGCATTCGATCTGGGCCGGCGTCGCGCCCTCAATCGAACTCAAGGCGCTGCAGGCTGAAATCGAGCGGATCTGCCAGCGGCTGGGCCTTGCCCCCGATCCGCGGCGGTTTTCACCTCATGTGACGCTGGCGCGACTCAGGAACCCGCGGCTTGTCGATGTGGTCGACTATCTCGGCGGCCGCGGCGATTTCCGCGCACAGCCCTTCGATGTCGGTCGCTTCGTGGTGATGTCGGCACGCGATTCGGTCGGCGGCGGGCCCTATATCGTCGAGGAGGCCTATCCGCTCGGCTGGCGCAACTCGGTGCCGAGCCTGGAAACCAGCTGGGTGCAGCCGTCGCGCAGCAACTGATAGACATCCTCGAAGCCATCAACACCGCCATAATAGGGGTCAGGAATGTCGGCGCGGGAGGCCACAGCATACTCGAGAAACAAATGGATCCGCTCATGCCGGGCAGCCGGCGCACGGGCCAGCAGGGTCGCCTCATTGGCCCTGTCCATCGCCAGAATCAGATCAAACCGGTCATAATCCCCATCCACCACCTAGCGCGCCCGCTGCATCGAGATATCGATCCCGTGGCCGGCGGCGGTTTCCACCGAACGCGGATCGGGCCCATCGCCCGCATGCCAGTTACCGGTGCCGGCCGAATCGACCGCGACCATTTCGTCCAGGCCGGCATCCATCAGGCCTTGCCAGAAAATGCCTTCGGCCAGCGGTGACCGGCAGATGTTGCCCATGCAGACGAACAATACCGAAAATTGAGCCTTTTTTCCGCCACCCGCTGCACTAGTCTGTTTCATAGTTGTACAGTTCCTCTGACCCCGGAGTAGCCCATGTCGCGCCCGAAACTCGATAGCACAGCCGTTTTAGAAAAGCTCGCCAGCGTTCCCGACTGGGCGGTGGATGCAGGTGAAACCGCGCTCACGCGACATTTCAAGTTTGCCGATTTCAGCGAGGCCTTCGGCTTCATGACCCGCGCAGCACTGGTTGCCGAGAAGCTCGATCATCATCCCGAATGGAAAAATGTCTACCGCAGCGTCGAGGTGCGCCTGACCACCCATGACGCCGGCGGCCTGACCGGGTTGGACTTCGATCTCGCCACCGCGATGGACCGGATTGCCGCCGGGACCGGCGCCAAACGTTGAAGCAGGCACGCCAAATACCCATATGGCAAAGATCGATCATCTGTCCCGGAGGACATCGCATGAATGCCCTTGAGGGTGAAATTCTCGAGCCGGAAACCAAATTCGGCAAATCGGACAAGGCCGCCAACGAGGCCTCGGTGCGCGCCGGCTTCTGGCGCACCTTCAAAAAGGCGGCGCGGCAGATCCCCTTTGCCGAGGACCTGGTGGCGGCCTATTATTGCGCGCTTGACCCGCAGACGCCGACCAAGTCGAGGGCGGTGCTGTTTGGCGCGCTGGCCTATTTCATCATGCCGATGGACGCGATCCCCGATTTTCTGGCGCTGGTCGGATTCTCTGACGATATCGCCGTGCTGACGCTGGCGATCGCCACCATCCGCTCCAACATGACCGACGCTCACCGCGCCGCCGCCCGCAAGGCGCTGGCCGAACTGGGCGAAGACGCGCAAACCGGCTGAAACCCGGCTTCGGGCGCCAAAATCGCAGCCAATCAGGCAGCTTCGGGCCGAATTAGCCCGCTCAATGCAGCGTCATGTCGCCGTCGCCCTGTTCCAAGCTGCGGCGCAACCGCGCGAACGCCAGCCGGATACGGGATTTGACAGTGCCCAAGGGCAATCCGGTGTCTTCGGCGATCTGGCTGTGCGAGCGGCCAAGAAAAAACGCCTGTTGCAACAGCATCACCTGCTCCTCAGGCAGTTCAAGCATCGCTGCGCGAACCAGTTGGTCGCGTTCCTCGGCCTCGACAATATCGTCGGCAGTCTCCACCGGGGATGGTTGCAGGGCCGGATCGTGCGGATCGAGCAGGTCCGAGCGGTCGCGTCTGAGCGCATCGATGCGGCGATTGCGGGCAACACGGAACAGCCACGTAGAGAGCGAGGCTTTGGCCGGGTCAAACATTGCCGCCTTGTGCCACAGCACGATCATCACTTCCTGGGTCATTTCCTCGGCCTGTGAAGGGGCCATGCCAAGCCGCTGCAGATAGGATTTGAGCCGTGGCGCAAAATAATCGAACAATTCGGCGAACGCCTGCTGGTCCCGCCTGACGGCCACTGCCTCGGTGAGTCGGGCAAACCGCTGTTTCATATTATTCGACATTCACCGCGCAGAACTCCGTTGCCTGATTGCGACCGGCCAGCACCCGAAATCATCTGACAAACACCTACACGGGAATTGGCAAAGGTCAAACTCTTGCCGGATTCACGTTGTTACAAACGGTGAGCAAGGGACCCGACAAAACCAAATCGCGGCACGTTCACCTCCTGATGGGGTTTCATTGACGCTTTGGTAACCAGGATTAAGTCAAAATGAACCAATCAACTCGCCATCCGCGAGAACTATCTGGGCCAGAGGCCCGCAAAACGAGACCACGAACTGGTAGGAAAATCATGTTTGGGAAGACAATCGCAACCGCAGTGACGGCGCTTTTTGCTTTGACCGCCGCCGCGTGGGCGCAATCGCCCACCAGAATCCAGCAATTCGACGCCTGGGGCGCCTACTCGTACGATTCGGCGGGCGGCAAGGTTTGCTATGTGCTGTCAGTGCCGATTAGTTCGGCCCCCACCAATGTCGATCACGGCGACATCTTTTTCCTGATTTCGCAACGCCCGGGGCAGAATGTCAGCTACGAGCCGAACGCGATGATGGGTTACCCGCTACAGGAATCCTCCAAGATCACCGTCAACATTGACGGTCGGAATTTCACCATGTTCAGCCGTGGCAATTCCGGCTGGGTCGAAAACGCCGCCCAGGAGCCGCAACTGGTGGCTGCCATGAAGGCGGGATCGACGATGTCGGTCAAGGCGGTGTCGCGACGCGGCACCAACACCTCCTACAGCTACTCGCTCAAGGGCGTGACCGCGGCGCTCAGCAAGATCGCCAGCTGCAAATAAAGCGCGAGCCACCCGCTCCGCAGCAATGAGAAGGCCGGTTGACCCCGGCCTTTTTTGCATTGGGTCACCAGCCTTTATCGCCCGCTCACAGATGCCCCAGCGCCTTGTGGCTCAGAAGCCCAACATAGAAGGCAAGAATCAGATCGAAGATCTCGATTAGTCCCAGCATCAGCGGGATCGGATCCGGCGAGCGCGGAAACACGCCGCCAAGATCCAGCAGCACCACGAACACATAGCCCCAGCAGGCAGCAATCGCCGCCCACGCAGCTTTCGGCCTTCCGCCGAGCAAGCCTATCGCCGCGCCGATGGCAATCAGTCCCAGCAAAACCAGAAACACGTTGAAGCCCCAGAACACCGGGCCGCCAAGCGCGCTGAAATCGCGGGTTTCAACCGGCCCGCCGGGAACCAGGGTGATGAAACTTGCCACCAGCAACAACAACAGCCAACCCGCCGTCCTGGCCGCCCGGCCCGGATTGATCGTCTGATACATCGGCTTTCTCCATACTTTGAGTATGTACTCTATCCAGCATAATCCTGTTGCCCCTGTCAATACTTTGAGTATGGTTGACTATGACCCGACAACAGCGACTCACCCCACAGGATTGGATCAAGGCAGCCTTCCGGTTGCTGACCGCTGACGGCCCGAGCGCCATTCGGGTTGATCTGTTGTGCCGCGCGCTCGATGTCACCAAGGGCTCGTTCTATTGGCATTTCAAGGATTTGGCAGCACTCAAGGCAGCGATGGTGAGCCACTGGCAACAGGTCGCAACTCATGACCTGATCACGTCGCTGACAGCAGCAGAGCTGGCGCCGCGCGCGCTGATTATCCGGCTGTTCGAAGACGTTCTCGATGTTCCAGCGCGCGATTATGGCGGCGCCATGGCCGAAACCGCGATCCGCCACTGGGCCAGCGGCGATGCGGCGGTTCAGGCAGTTGTCCGTGACGCCGATGCCGAACGACTGGCATTTCTGACCC
Source organism: Hoeflea sp. Naph1 (assembly GCF_046837775.1). Lineage (GTDB taxonomy): Bacteria > Pseudomonadota > Alphaproteobacteria > Rhizobiales > Rhizobiaceae > Hoeflea. The sequence goes on from NZ_CP177286.1 coordinate 415,489, forward strand.
TGCAACTGCGCGCCGCCGGACTGACAGGCCCCGAAGCCCGCTCGCGCGCCTCGTTCCTCTATGCCGCGCTGATCGGCATGGAACAACTCGCCGCAGAACCGGCGCTCACTCCCACCAACATCTCGGGCTTTGTCGACGCCGTACTGACGCCCCCGGCGCCGCAATGACGGATCGCCGCCAATCGCCACTCATGCGTTAACCACCGCGCAGATCACGCACAGCGTGTCGGGTGATGGTGATATAGTTTGCCGCCACTACGTCACCCGCCCCATGAGAGAATTGCCGTGAAGCGCAATGATCAACCCGACACCAAAAAAGTCGACCGGATACTGGGCGTGCGATGGAAGAAGGTCAGAAAACCTCTTTTCGGCATTCTTGCCTTTACCCTCGTCCTGGTCATTGCCTACTGGCATGACCGCGGCGAAACACTGCCGCCGCTCGACGATATCGTCGCCACCGACAGCATCCGGATCGCACGCGGTGGTAGGCATTGGTCCGGCCTGTGGATGATCTGCTCGAAGGGACCGCAATTGAGGTTTGTCCTCAATACGTGGGTCCCGAACACCGTCGACCGAGTCCGTGACGGCTGGACGGAGACCCTGCGTGCCGACATTTACATACGGACCGACAGCGTCATAACTGCGGAGAACCTCAAGAACTATACCCAATTTCTCTTCCGCGACGCCATTTGGCGTCGCCGACAGGGAGACGATATCCTGCTGACCCCTCCATTGTCGCCAGAGCAAATTGCAAATCTCCTCGCAGTAAACTTGCCCGCACCTCCCAAGCGCATATCGGTGCATTTCTCTGAACAGGGCACGGTCATGCGCGGGGTCACCACTGGCAACGCCATCACCGCCTTTGCCAAGCGCTGTCTCGCGCAAAGCTGATCGTTCCTGATTACGCCTTCAATTCAGGCTCCGGCGCTGGCTTCGCCCCACGGGTTCTGCTCCAGCCAGATCGCCCTCAGCGCCTCGGATTGACCGGAGAAGCGGTCATCGAGAACATCGCAGCCGTAAATACGGTCGGTGCGGAAATGCCTGAACGAGGCCCTGAGTTCACACCAGCCGGCCAGCATCATGCATTCGAGATGATAGACCAGCGCCAGTGGCCGCACCGTGCGCACTGTTTCCTGTTCCTGGTCATCGCGATAGGTCAGCCGCAATTTGCGTTCATTGCGAATGGCGTCACGCAGGCTTGAAACTGACACACAGCCCTTGGCCGGGTCATCCAGCGGCGCGCCCCAGGGCGTCACCTGCAGCCAGTCGGCCGGGCCATGCAGCGCGTCAACCTTGGCATGAATCCGCCGCGCCGCGTGTTGCAAGGCACTGTCGCCGGTGCGCGACAGCAGCGCCAGCCCGACCCTCAATGCCTCGATTTCCTCGAGATCGAAATTCAGCGGCGGCAGATCGTAGCCCTTGCGCATCACATAGCCGATGCCGGGTTCGCCCTCGATCGGCGTGCCCATGATCTGCAGGGCGGAAATGTCGCGGTAGATCGTCCGCGCCGAAACCTCGTTTTGCCGCGCCAGCATCTCGGCCGTCATCGGCCGTTCGGCCGAGCGCAGAATCTGGATGATTTCGAACAGGCGGTTTGATCGGCGCATGGCAAAGGCTCCCTGACCACTCCTGACAGTATAGCACCCACCCCTGACAACAGGGTGTCAGCAGCGATCTGGTCTGATCCGGAAACAAGGAGACCGGATATGAGCTATTACGACCACGCCACGATGATGGCCCTGAAGCTGGGGCCCTGGCGCGAGACTGCCACGCACACCCGTGACGGTCACATTCCACATTGTTTCGAAGCCGTTGCCCTCCACACCGCGCCGCCAGTTCCGTCCAATGGCCCAACCCGGCTGGTACGGCAACTGCTGGGCCGGCTTGCCACGGCATCAACCGCCATCAGGGCTGCCTCTAGTGCGCGCCTCAGCGCACCCCATGCGGATGGAGGTGACGCGCCCGGCAAAACCTGATAGGACCCGGCCTTCGTTAAACATGAGCGCCGAACCCCTGATGCCAGTTACCCTTGACCTGACAGACCCTTCCGCACGCCCCGTCCGCCCGTCTTCCCCGCAGGCAATCGACGGCAAGCCGACCCTTGTCGGTCTCAACCGCGAGGAACTGGCTGCAGCGATGGCCGAAGCCGGTGTGCCCGAGCGGCAGCGCAAGATGCGCGCCAGCCAGCTCTGGCACTGGCTCTATGTCCGCGGCGCCTCGGATTTCGCCGACATGCACACGATTTCCAGGGATCTGCGCGAAAAACTCGACGCCCATTTTACGGTTGCCCGTCCGGAAATTGTCGAGGAGCAGATTTCCAACGACGGCACCCGCAAATGGCTGATGCGGTTTCCGCCACGCGGCGCCGGCCGGCCGGTCGAGGTCGAAACCGTCTATATTCCCGAGCAAGGCCGCGGAACCCTTTGCATCTCCAGCCAGGTTGGCTGCACGCTGACCTGTACCTTCTGCCACACCGGTACCCAGAAGCTGGTGCGCAACCTCACCGCAGACGAGGTGCTGGCGCAATTGCTGGTCGCCCGTGACCGGCTCGGCGATTTCCCCCACAAGGATACGCCCCAAGGCGCGATCGTGCCGACCGAAGGCCGCAAGGTCACCAACATCGTCATGATGGGCATGGGCGAGCCGCTGTATAATTTCGATCATGTCAAGAAGGCTCTGCTGATCGCCGCCGATGGCGACGGGCTGGCCCTGTCACGCCGCCGCATCACGCTGTCGACTTCCGGCGTGGTGCCCGGCATCGTTCGCACCGGCGAAGAAATCGGTGTCATGCTGGCGATTTCGCTGCACGCGGTGCGCGACGAGTTGCGCGACGAACTGGTACCGATCAACAAGAAATACCCTTTAAAAGAGCTGCTTGATGCCTGCCGGACCTATCCCGGCGTCTCCAATGCGCGCCGCATCACTTTTGAGTATGTGATGCTCAAGGGCGTCAATGACAGCCTTTCCGACGCCAAGGAACTGGTGCGGCTGCTCAAGGGTATTCCCGCCAAGATCAACCTGATTCCGTTCAATCCCTGGCCGGGTTCGGCCTATGAGTGCTCGGATTGGGAGACAATCGAGATATTCGCCGATTTCATCAATGCCAATGGCTACGCCTCGCCGATCCGCACCCCGCGTGGACGCGACATCCTTGCCGCCTGCGGCCAGCTCAAGAGCGAGTCCGAGCGTATGCGCAAGACCGATCGGCTGGCGCTCGAAGCCATGATGATCGCCGGCCACGGCGCCGACTGACACCGCCATGAGCGATATGATGCGCCTGCTCGTCCGCCTGTTTTCGATTGCTTTCGGCTTTTTCCTCGGCTGTGTGGCGGCGGCATTGGCCTATGTATTTCTGGCCCGACTGATCGTGCCCGCCGATTTTGGCAGGATTGACGAGCTTGAACTCACGGTAACGCTGGCCATCGGCGTGTTCGGCGTTGCCAGCATCTTTGCCCGCGCGGTGTTGCTGCCGGCGCTGACGATCATCGCCGTGTTCGAATTCATGCGGCTGCGCGACTGGCTCAGCCATGCGCTTGCCGGCGCCGTGCTGGCGCTTGCCATTGCCGGCCTGCCCTACGTCTCCGGCTATTCGACCGACACCACCGATACGCTTGAGCCCGCCATGCTGATCGCCATTCGCACCGCCTGCGCCATTATCGGCGCCAGCGTCTACTGGCTGCTGACCGGCCGCAATGCCGGCCGCTGGCTGCCCAGCGAACGGGCTGGACCAGTGGAGAGTGACACCTGATCAGCGGCTTTGGGTCAGCAGGATCTTCACCGCAAAAACCGAAAACACCGCCGCAAAGACATAATCCACGATCCGCATCACCTGCGGTTTGCGCTTCAACCAATCCGCCAGCCCGTTTGCGCCAAGTACAACGACAATGGCAATCGGCAGCGCAATCAGAATCGACAGCAACCCGAGAAAGATCAGCTTGCCGGTCACATGCGGATCACTGACGCTGACGAATTGCGGCAGGAAGGTCATGAAGAAGATGATCACCTTCGGATTGAGCAGATTGACCCACAGGCCATTGAGAAATGCCTTGCCCATCGACGCATTGGTTTTGCCTGTGGTTTTGACCGAGAGAACCGACCGGTTGCGCACAGCCTGAATGGCGAGCCACAGAAGATACCCGGCACCTCCGGTTTTCAGAACCAGAAAGGCCACCGGGGAGGCAACCACCAGCGCCGACACGCCGAAGGCCACAAGCAGCGTGTGTATGCCAATGCCGAGATTGGTGCCGAGCAGGGTCATCAGGCCGATGGCCCGACCGTCGCGTATGGTCCGGCTCATCCACAAGGTCATGTCCGGGCCGGGTGTGATCGCCAGCAAAAGCGTCGCAAGAGCAAACGCAGCAAGGATGGGCAGGCCGGGTATGTAGTCCATGAACATGTCGGTGATCCTGATCAGCGGAGACACTGTCTTATGCCAGTTTCAGCGCACCGCCAATCGGGTCATTATCCAGGCCAGTATTTAGGGGCCCGCGGAGATCGTCAGATGTCCCTTTGAACCCATGGTTAGCAAAACCGGGGTCCCGCGAATTGAATTGGCCGATGATCAACCAACCGTCAAAACTGGCCGGGAGCGGACCCTGGGTATCTTCGGCCCGCTGACTGACAGCGGACACGATCCACCATAATGAGAACGCCTTCACGCAAAAAAGAATGAGCTGTACATGCACTGATTCAAAGAGATCCAGCGTCCTTTGCGCATCCAATTGGATGCGCAGCGCTTTTGGGAAATTTGGGGTTATCTGTCGTCCACAACTCGGATGGCACTACCAGCGCAAGATCTGATGGTTTATGCTCCGGTCATTGGTTCAAATCAGCAGTGCCCCCAACCCGCCTGGTTTGTTCAGTTCGACGAACTGAAATGATTCATTATTGCAAATTGGGCGTGAGAAAATATGCGGCTTAAGCATTGCCACAACTTCCAGGATTTCCGGACTCTCGCCAAACGCAGGCTGCCCAGTCCGATTTTCAACTATATCGATGGCGCAGCTGATGACGAGGTCACCTATAACCGCAATACCGCGAGCTTCGATACTTGCGATCTGATCCCGAATGTCCTGCGTGGGGTGGAGACCGTCGACATGTCCGTGACGGTCATGGGGCAAAAACTCGACATGCCGATTTATTGTTCGCCAACGGCGCTGCAACGGCTTTTCCATCACGATGGTGAAAATGCGGTCGCAGCAGCAGCAGAAAAATTCGGCACCATGTTCGGCGTCTCGTCTCTGGGCACGGTCAGCCTCAGGGAAATTCGCGAGAAATACAAAAACCCGCAAGTCTATCAGTTCTATTTCCACAAGGACCGCGGCCTGAACCGGGCGATGATGGAAAGCGCCAAGGAAGCTGGTGTTGAAGTCATGATGCTGACTGTCGACAGCATCACCGGAGGCAATAGAGAGCGCGACCTGCGCACCGGTTTCTCAATCCCGTTCAAGCTGTCTCTTGCTGGCATGGCTCAATTTGCCATCAAGCCGCTGTGGGGCATCAATTACGTCACCCATCCGAAATTCGCGCTTCCTCAGCTCGATGACCACGTGGACATGAGCGATGGGGCCCTGTCGATTGGCCGCTATTTTACGGAAATGCTTGATCCCTCGATGAACTGGGATGATGTGGCTCAGATGGTCAAGGAATGGGACGGTCAGTTCTGTCTCAAAGGCATCATGAGTGTTGAGGATGCCAAAAAAGCAGTCGATATTGGCTGCACGGGCATTGTGCTCTCCAACCACGGTGGGCGGCAACTTGACGGCTCTCGTGCTCCGTTCGATGCACTTGCTGAAATTGTCGATGCGGTGGGGCACAAGATTGATGTCATCATGGACAGCGGCATCCAGCGCGGCACCCACATCCTCAAAGCACTTTCGCTCGGAGCCAAAGCTGTTGGTGGCGGGCGTTTCTACCTCTACCCGCTGGCTGCCGCTGGTCAGCCTGGCGTTGAGCGCGCTCTTGGTCTCATGAAAGCTGAGATCGAAAGAGATATGCGTTTAATGGGCTGCCGTTCAGTTGATGAACTTTCGCGCTCAAACCTGGCGTTCCGTGGCGTCAACTGACAAAGCCTTATCTGGCTCAATCTATCCTTATTCTTTGCTCGGGGTTCGACCGCTGGACCAATATCATCGCGGCATACATGGGAGCATAACGGCAACACCCATCATGTCGTGCCAGCACGATTTTCGATACCCGGCACCGCTGGTTTACCCGCCGAGCAGTCCTCCGTTCTTCTTTGATGGATAGTTCCGGCACTATTTCTTCAGGGAATCTTCGAATTTTGTCTTATAGTCTGGATGCCAGCGCGACAGCGGCGGGCGGTTTTCGATGATGTCGCCCGCCGCCCAGGCGATACGCTTCTCATCGGTGGCGCGGTCGACGTCATTGTCGGGGCACAGGATGTAGAAATCGCCCCGTTCGAGGCTCTCCATCATGAAGTCGACGGTTTGTTCCGAAGTCCATGCCGCGGCCGGCTTTTCGGTCCGCCCCCTGGCCGTGAGCGCCGTATGGACATAACCCGGAATCAGCAAATGGGCGCTGACCTGGCACTCCGGCGTATTGCGCAGTTCGTGCTGCAAGGCTTCGGTAAAGGCCTTCACCCCAGCCTTGGCGACATTATAGGCCGGATCACCGGGCGGCGTGGTGATACCCTGTTTGGAGCCGGTATTGATGATCATCGCCGGCTCACCATGCGCCATCATTCGGGGTCCGAAGGCGCGGGTTCCATGGATGATCCCCATCAGATTGACATTGAGCACCACGTCCCAGTTGGCCTGCGGGCCGAACAGGCTGCTGCCGGGCTGAACGCCGGCATTGTTCATCATGAGGTGAACCGGCCCGAACCGGTCGGCAACGGCACGCTCAAGCGCACCAACAGCCTCGATATCACTGACATCGGTTTCAATCGCCGCAATGTCGCTGGCTGTATTTTCGGCCAGCACACCTACCGTTTTTTCAGCTTCCGCCAGCGCTTCCCGATTGACGTCAACCAGCACCACGCGCATGCCGGCTTCCGCGAAAGTTCGGGCCGCAGCAAGACCGATACCGGATGCGGCGCCTGTCACCACCGCGACTTTGCCCTTGGCAATTACCGATTGAAGATGAGCCATTGTGCGCTTCCTTTGCTGTGACCTGTCCCTTGAGCCATAGGGCGCAAGCCGGCCGCGCGTCAATCGCGCTGCTTTCCACACAGCCCCGCGGAGGAAAGTCTGACGGCAGAATGGTTCAATCCAGCCATCAAGCGCTCAAATACTTGCATGACGCCGCAAACCGGCTAAAAGAGCGGCAAACCTGAGGGTTTGGTTCCCAAACCTGCCACGCACACATGGACCGTTCAATCATGACATCGCACAAGGACGTCAAGAAGGTCGTACTCGCCTATTCCGGCGGGCTCGATACTTCCATCATTCTCAAATGGCTGCAGACCGAACTTGGTGCCGAAGTCGTCACCTTCACGGCCGATCTCGGCCAGGGCGACGAACTCGGGCCGGCACGCAAAAAAGCCGAACTGATGGGGATCCCCGAAAAGAACATCTATATCGAGGATGTGCGCGAGGAATTCGTCCGCGATTTCGTCTTCCCGATGTTCCGCGCCAATGCTGTCTATGAAGGCGTCTACCTGCTTGGCACCTCGATTGCCCGGCCATTGATCTCCAAGCGTCTGGTCGAGATTGCCGAGGAAACCGGCGCCGACGCCATCGCCCATGGCGCCACCGGCAAGGGCAATGACCAGGTTCGTTTCGAACTCTCCGCCTATGCGCTCAACCCCGACATCAAGGTGATCGCACCCTGGCGTGACTGGAGCTTCAAGTCGCGCACTGATCTGATAAATTTTGCCGAAGCCCACCAGATCCCGATCCCCAAGGACAAGCGCGGCGAGGCCCCGTTCTCGGTCGACGCCAACCTGCTGCACTCCTCTTCCGAGGGCAAGGTTCTCGAAGACCCCAACGACGAAGCACCTGACTATGTCTACCAGCGCTCGGTGTCGCCCGAGCAGGCGCCCGACAAGGCCACCGAGATCGAAATCGGCTTCAAGTCTGGCGATGCTGTGTCGATCAACGGCGAACCGCTGTCACCAGCCACCCTGCTGGCCCGCCTCAACGATCTTGGCCGCGACAATGGCATCGGCCGGATCGACCTGGTCGAAAACCGCTTTGTCGGCATGAAGTCGCGCGGCGTCTATGAGACCCCCGGCGGCACCATTCTGCTCACCGCCCATCGCGGCATGGAATCGATCACGCTGGACCGCGGCGCCGCTCACCTCAAGGACGAGCTGATGCCGCGTTACGCCGAGCTGATCTACAACGGCTTCTGGTTCTCGCCCGAACGCGAAATGCTGCAGGCGGCCATCGACCACAGCCAGCGCGAGGTTGAGGGCACGGTGAAACTCAAGCTCTACAAGGGCAACGTCATCCTCACCGGCCGGGCTTCGCCGAAATCACTCTATGACGATGCGCTGGTGACCTTCGAGGACGACCGCGGCGCCTACGACCAGAAGGATGCCGAGGGCTTCATCCGGCTTAACGCGCTGAGACTGCGCACGCTGGCGGCACGTAACCGCAACAGCTGACCGATAAGACGCCGGGTCACTGGATCCGATTTCGGGAACGCGCTGTTACGGCGGCGCGTTCCCGCTTCAACGCCGGGCGCCGTGTGCTGGCTACGCGCGACCGCACCCCCTAAATCTATATGGTTACAGATCCGATCCGGCCTGCCGATCAGCACAGCGTCGCGCATTTGACCGCCAGCGGCGGCGGTGCGCCTTGTTCGCCCGCGCCATCAAACCTACATGAGGGCCACGCAAAGGAGCCTCTCATGACAGCCACTGAATCGCCAATATTCGCCTGGACCGCGCCGCTCGGCCTGCCCGATTTTGCCCGCATAGACGATGCCGATTTCGCCCCGGCCTTTGAGGAAGCGTTTTCCGAACATACGCGGGAAATCCTGACAATTGCCGATAATGACGCCGAACCAACCTTTGCCAACACGCTCGAAGCGCTGGAACTGGCCGGTGACAAGCTCTCCAAGGTCTCCTCGCTGTTCTGGAACCGGGCTGGCACCGATACCAATGACGTGATCCAGGCGCTCGAGCGCGACATCGCCCCACGCATGTCGCGGCATTATTCCACCATCGCCATGAACAAGGCGCTGTTTGACCGTATCGACAGTCTCTACCAGAAACGCACCGATCTCGGCCTGACTGCCGAACAGGACCGTCTGCTCGAGCGGGTCTGGAAATCCTTCATCAAGTCCGGCGCCGGGCTTGATGCCGATGGTCAGAAGCGCTTTGCTGAAATCGGCGAAATCCTCGCCGGGCTCGGCGCCCGCTTCGGCCAGAACGTTCTGGCCGATGAAAAAGAGTGGATCATGCTGCTCGATGACGGCGCCGATCTTGAGGGCCTGCCCGAGGATTTGCGCGCCGCCATGGCAGCCGTGGCCGAAGACCGTGGTCAGCCCGGCAAATTCGCCGTGACGCTGTCGCGCTCGATCATCGAGCCGTTCTTGAGCTCCAGCGCCCGCCGTGATTTGCGCGAAACCGCGTTCAAGGCCTGGATTGCCCGCGGCGCCAAGGGCGGCGCCACCGACAATGCCGCACTGATTGCCGAAATCATCGACCTGCGCACCGAAAAAGCCAGGCTGCTGGGCTATGAAAGCTACGCCGCCTACAAGCTTGACGACACCATGGCCAAGACGCCTGAGGCAGTCGAAGCACTGCTCGGTGATGTCTGGGCCCGCGCCGTCGAGCGCGCCGAGGCCGAGCGTGCCGATCTCGCAGCCGTTGCTGCCGAAACCGGCGGCAATCACGACATCGCCGCCTGGGATTGGCGTTATTACGCCGAAAAGCTCAAGGCCAAGCGGTTCGATTTCTCCGAGGCCGAGCTCAAGCCCTATCTGTCACTGGAAAAGATGATCGAGGCCTGTTTCGACGTCGCCCATCGCCTGTTCGGCATCACCATGACCGAGCGCCCCGACATTCGCGGGCCCCATGCCGATGCCCGGGTGTTCGAGGTCACCGGCGCAAACGGCAAGCAACTCGCCACCTTCATTGCCGATTATTTCGCCCGGCCCTCAAAGCGCTCCGGCGCCTGGATGAGCGGCATGCGCAGCCAGCACAAACTCACCATGCCGGACGGCACCAAGGGTGAGATCCCGATCATTACCAATGTGATGAATTTCGCCAAGCCCGCCCCCGGCCAGGCAGCCTTGCTGTCGCTCACCGATGCCCAGACTCTGTTTCACGAGTTTGGCCATGCGCTGCACGGCATGCTCTCGGATGTGACCTACCCGTCGCTGTCGGGCACCTCGGTCAGCCGCGATTTTGTCGAATTGCCATCGCAGCTCTACGAGCACTGGCTGACCGTGCCGGAAATCCTCGAAAAGCACGCCCGCCATTACCGCACCAACGAGCCGATTCCGCGGACACTGCTCGACAAGGTGCTGGCCGCCCGTACCTTCAATGCCGGTTTTGCGGCCGTCGAATTCACCGCTTCCGCGCTGGTCGACATGGCCTGGCATACCGGCGGTGAGATGGGCGATCCCGCCACCTTCGAAGCCGAGACCCTGAAGAAACTGGGCATGCCCGAAGCCATTGTCATGCGCCACGCCAGCCCGCATTTCCTGCACGTGTTCTCTGGCGAAGGCTATTCGGCCGGCTATTACTCCTACATGTGGTCTGAAGTACTCGACGCCGACGCGTTCGCCGCCTTCGAAGAGGCTGACGGCCCGTTTGACCCGGTAATCGCGGAAAAGCTGCTCACCCACATCTATTCGGCCGGCGGATCGCGTGATCCGGCCGTGCTCTACCAGGCTTTCCGCGGGCGCATGCCCGATGCCACGGCGATGCTTGAAAAGCGCGGCCTGGCCTGACCAGGCAACCACCGGCGGCGCCAATTTTTCGCCGCCGGCTCGACGCCCTGAAACAGTAAAACTTCCGGCGACAACACCGTCAGAAATGTTTCGCCTCCGGAATCAGTACTTGAATGGCTGCGATTCGCGCCGAATCAGGCACTCATTGGCGCGACCTTTCCAGCCCCTCTTTCGCACTCGCAAAAAACCCTGTATAAGCCCGGCAAATTCCGGCGTATGCCGGCCTGCGCCGGGATCCCGTTCCGGCGCTTTTGTATTCTCCAAAACGAGACCAGCCCTATGTCCCTCCGCAATATTGCGATTATCGCCCACGTTGACCATGGTAAAACCACTCTAGTTGACGAAATGCTCAAGCAATCCGGTGTCTACCGCGAAAACGAGCGCGTTCAGGAACGCGCCATGGATTCGGGCGACATCGAAAAAGAGCGTGGCATCACCATTCTCGCCAAGGCCACTTCGGTGGATTGGAAAGGCAACCGCATCAACATCGTCGACACACCCGGCCACGCCGATTTCGGCGGTGAAGTCGAGCGCATCCTGTCGATGGTCGACGGCGCCATCGTTCTGGTTGACGCTGCCGAAGGCCCGATGCCGCAAACCAAGTTCGTGGTCGGCAAGGCACTCAAGGTCGGGCTTCGCCCGATCGTCGCCATCAACAAGATCGACCGTCCCGACGCCCGCGTCGATGAAGTCATCAACGAGGTGTTCGACCTGTTCGCAGCGCTTGACGCCACCGACGAACAGCTGGATTTCCCGATCCTTTACGGCTCGGGCCGCAACGGCTGGATGTCGACCGGTCCCGACCGCCCGGAAGATGGCGGAACGCTTGCGCCGTTGTTTGACCTGGTTCTCGAGCATGTGCCGGAACCTACGGTCGAAGAAGGCCCGTTCCGGATGATCGGCACTATTCTGGAAGCCAACCCGTTTCTCGGCCGCATCATCACCGGCCGCATCTATTCCGGCACCGTCAAGGCCAACCAGCAGGTCAAGGTTCTGCATGGCGACGGAAGCCTGGTGGAAACCGGACGCATTTCCAAGATTCTCTCGTTCCGCGGTCTTGAGCGTGTTGCGCTCGACGAAGCCCATGCAGGCGACATCGTCGCCATTGCCGGCCTCTCCAAGGGCACCGTTGCCGATACGTTCTGCGACCCTTCGGTTACCGAGGCGCTGACCGCCCAGCCGATCGATCCGCCGACTGTGACCATGAGCTTCATGGTCAATGATTCCCCGCTGGCAGGTACCGAAGGTGACAAGGTCACCAGCCGCGTCATCCGTGACCGGTTGCTCAAGGAAGCTGAAGGCAACGTCGCCCTGAAGATCGAGGAATCGAGCGCCAAGGATTCATTCTACGTCTCCGGCCGTGGCGAATTGCAGCTGGCCGTGCTGATCGAGACAATGCGTCGCGAAGGCTTCGAGCTTGCCGTATCACGTCCGCGCGTCGTTATGCACAAGGATGAGAACGGCAAGCTGCTGGAACCAGTTGAAGAAGTCGTCATCGACGTCGATGAAGAACATTCCGGCATCGTCGTGCAGAAGATGGCCGAGCGCAAAGCTGAAATGACCGAACTGCGCCCGTCGGGCGGCAACCGTCAGCGTCTGGTGTTCCACGCGCCGACGCGCGGCCTGATCGGCTATCAGTCGGAATTGTTGACTGACACCCGCGGCACAGCGGTGATGAACCGTCTGTTCCATGAATATCAGCCTTACAAGGGTGACATCGCCGGCCGTACCAATGGTGTGCTGTTATCCAACATGTCGGGCGAAGCCGTGGCCTATGCCATGTTCAACCTCGAAAGCCGTGGCCCGATGATCATCGAGCCGGGCGACAAGGTCTACATGGGCATGATCATCGGTATCCATACCCGCGACAACGATCTTGAAGTCAACGTGCTCAAGGCCAAGCAGCTCAACAACATCCGCGCCGCCGGCAAGGATGAAGCGATCAAGCTGACAACGCCGATCCGCATGACGCTGGACCGCTCGCTGTCCTGGATTCAGGATGATGAACTGATGGAAGTGACGCCGAAGTCGATCCGTCTGCGCAAGCGTTTCCTCGACGCCACCGACCGCAAGCGCCAGGGAAAATCCGGCGCCAACGCGGCCTGATATGACAGGCGCGCGCGAAATAGAGCTTGCGACCTGGTCACGGGCGGGACAGTTCAACTTGTTCCGCACCTATGACCGGCCGCATTTCGCTGCTACCGCGCGCGTCGATATCACCGCCCTGATGACCCGCGGCAAGCCCGCGGGCGTCTCGCCCTACCGGGCCTTCATTTACGCCATCGGTGCCGGCGTTCATGCCGTGCCAGCGCTGAAAATGCGGTTTGAGGGCGACCGCGTTCTCGAATACGACGCGATCTCTCTGTCAGCCACCGTTCCCCGGCCTGGCGACACTTTCGGCTATGCCTATATTCCCTATTTCCAAGACTGGGCCGAGTTCGCTGCAAGCTGCAAGGCGATCATCGATGAAACCGCCAAGGGTTCCGATCTCGGCGCCAACACAGGCCAGCGTTCCGATGTGGCCTATCTTTCCTGTCTGCCATGGCTCGATTTTACCGCGCTCGACAACGCCCTTCCAGGGCCTGATGACTGCATTCCGCGGTTTTCCTGGGGCAAGTTCATCAAGAACGCCGAAGGCCGCTGGAGCTGCGCTGTCGCCGTGCAGGTGCATCACGCGCTGGTCGACGGCCTGCAGGTGGGCCAGTTCTTCGAGGCAGCCCAGGCAAATCTCGACCGCTTCGGCGACAACACCTGACAGGCGACGCAGACCCTTCAGGCCTTGCATAATTCGTTAACAGACGGTTAACTCTCCGGACGCCGTCCACAGAACAATGCTGTGGGCAGATTCCGAAGCCGGGCTGTTCGCGCCTTCTGCCGACGACTCGGGACCGATAGTATGGCCGCATGAACACGTTGACGATCGACATACGGCACGCAGAGCCGCAGGACGCCGAGGCGATTGCCCAGACGCACCGGGCGGCCTGGAGCCATGCCTATACCGGTATCCTGCCGCACAAATCGCTGCGACAGATGCTCGAGCGCCGCAATGTCGCCTGGTGGCGGCGGGCCGTCCGCGGCGCTACCTCGATCCTGGTGCTTGATGTCGGCGGCACCATTGCCGGCTACGCAACGCTGGGCCTCAACCGGGCCCGGTCATTGCCTCAGGAAGGCGAGATCTACGAGCTTTATCTGCGGCCCGAATACCAGGGCGTTGGACTTGGCAAGCGGCTGTTTGCCGAAGCCCGGCAACTGCTGGCGTCGCTCGGCTGCAAGGGCGTTGCCGTCTGGTGTCTGGAAGAAAATTACCCATCTGTGGATTTCTACCACTTCCAGGGTGGCCGCGACGTGGCCGAGGGGCATGAGACTTTCGACGGCAAGACTCTCAAGAAAGTGGCCTTCGTCTGGGAATAAGGCCCCGGCCCGCGCGATCCACGCCGAAAGGCTGGTTGCGCACTGACGGGTTTGGTTCTAAATCCCCCGTAACGCCTTCAACAGGTCAACACCAGCCGGTCTCAGACAAGCCCGGCCAACAATCATTTTACACGCCCCTGCGCGCGCCGGTACCGGTGCAGCGCCACAGATACCCGAATGGAGCGATCATGCGTATAGATGCCATCAGCATTGGTGAAAACCCACCACACGACGTCAATGTGATCATCGAGGTTCCCGTTGGCGGTCACCCGATCAAATACGAGATGGACAAGGACGCGGGAACCCTGATTGTCGACCGCTTTCTCTACACGCCGATGACCTATCCCGGCAATTACGGCTTCGTGCCGCACACCCTGTCCGACGATGGCGACCCGATCGACGTGCTGGTGTGCAACACACGACCACTGATCCCCGGCTGCGTCATCAATGTGCGCCCGATCGGCGTTCTGATCATGGAAGACAATGCCGGCCAGGATGAGAAAATCATCGCGGTGCCGTCGCCACATCTGACCCAGCGCTACGCCAAGGTCGCCGATTACACCGACATTCCCGAGATCACTCTGCAGCAGATCGAGCATTTCTTTGAGCACTACAAGGATCTCGAACCCGGCAAATGGGTCAAGATCGGCGGCTGGCGCGACGCCGAGACCGCGCGCGGGTTGATCATCGAAGCCATCGAGCGCGCCAAGACCAAGGGCTGAGTGCCGTCAGCTGACCCATGTCGGTTATCGTTTAAATGGACTCATTTGAACGATAACCGACATGGATTCAGTCAAGTGAATTCAGCATGCTGCGCGCATCCCACAGGATATGCGGCGACGTAGCCGTCACGGTTTGTCGGCAAGCGTGGCGGCCACCTCGGCAAGATCCTTGGGATCGCCGCTGATACGGACGATCTTGTTGCGGCTGGTTTCGCCGGAGATCACCCTGATTGTCGATTTGGGCAGCCTCAGTCGCTTGGCGATCAACACCTCCAGCGCCCGGTTGGCCTTGCTCTTTTCAGGCACCGCGCGAACCCGCGCTTTCAGCCGGACAGTTCCCGCGGCATCCTCAACCAGGCCGTCAATCGCATCGGAGGCAGCTGACGGCGTCAGACGGACGGCCAGGTCGACCCCGCCGTCAGCTGTTTTGAACCAGTTGCTCAGAAGAACATCGGCGCGATCGAGGTGGCGATGAAGGTGCGCACGAAAAAGATCGCGATCAACAGCACAATCGGTGAAATATCGAGCCCGCCCAGATCCGGCAGCACCCGTCGAATCGGCTTCAGCACCGGTTCGGTTGCCTTGTAGAGAAATTCGCCCACCATGCCGACAAAGCGATTGCCCGGATTGACCACGTTGAAGGCATAGAGCCAGGAGAAAATGGCACTGCCAATGATGATCCAAGTGTAAAGGCTAAGTACCATGTCGATGGTTGAAAAGACTGCGATCATAAGTTTCTCCGGCAGTTATAACGTGACCGACATGTAGACATTCGCGTCCCGGGCGGCAAGGGCCGCTGCGCAGGAACAGACACCACAAGGTCACCGCCGCCGCATGCAGCCCCTCAACAAGTTGTCCGCGCACAGGACAATGCTCCGACGCGCCGACGGATCAAGAATATGGCGTCACCCGCCCGCTCGTGTATAGCTCGAAGGGTAACGCTCAAAACGGCATCAACCCGGACCAGCCCCATGCAGCCCCTCACTCAAGGCGAAGACCGCTTTGCGGCTTTTCGGCACCGCGCCTTCACCTACTATTTTGTAACGCGGTTTTTCTCGACCTTTGGCCTGCAGATCATCAGCGTGGCGGTGGGCTGGCAGATTTACGATCTCACCCGCGATCCTTTCGACCTTGGCCTGGTCGGCCTGATCCAGTTTCTGCCGGCACTGGTGCTGATCCTGTTTACCGGCGCTGCCGCTGACCGCTATGGCCGCCGCACCATCATGATGGTCTCGGAGATCGTGATTGCCGCTTCTGCTGCAGCACTGGTCTATTTCGCCTGGCGAGGGCTGACCTCACCACTACCGATCTTCGCGGTGTTGCTGGTGCTTGGCATCGCGCGTGCATTCTTTTCGCCAGCCTCGCAGTCGCTCGCGCCCAACCTGGTGCCGGCGCGCGACCTGCCCAACGCCATTGCCTGGAACTCCACATCCTGGCAGACATCGACCATCGTCGGCCCGGTGGCCGGCGGCCTGCTCTACGGTTTGGGTGCGCTGGCGCCCTATCTCACGGCCTTTTGCCTGTTCATCCTGGCAACCATCGCCATCTCGCTGGTGCCGCCGCCGCTGAAGCGCTCGCGCGTTCAGGCACAGAGTTGGCACACACTGCTTGCCGGCTTCAGCTATGTCCGCAACCAGAAGGTCGTGCTGGGCGCCATCTCGCTCGACATGTTTGCCGTCTTGCTGGGCGGCGCCGTGGCGCTGATGCCGGTGTTTGCCCGGGATGTGCTGGAGCTTGGCCCCGCCGGTCTCGGCTGGCTGCGCGCAGCGCCCGGCATCGGCGCCATCGCCATGGCGATCTACCTCGCCTCGCGGCCGGTCAGGCAGCACGCAGGCATCACCATGCTGATCGCTGTCGGGCTGTTTGGCACCACCACCATTGTCTTCGGCCTGTCGACATCGCCACTGTTGTCAATTTCAATGCTGGTGATCATGGGCGCGTCCGACATGATTTCGGTCTATGTCCGCCAGAGCCTGATCCAGTTATGGACTCCCGACGACCTGCGCGGCCGGGTCAGTGCCGTCAACATGGTATTTGTTGGCGCCTCAAACGAACTTGGCGAATTTCGCGCCGGCACCATGGCCGCATTTTTTGGCCCGGTATTTGCGGTGGTGCTCGGCGGCGTCGGTACCCTGGCCGTGGCGGTCGCCTGGAGTTTCGGGTTTCCCGCATTGAGACAGATCGAATCGCTCGACAAGGACGCCGAGGAAAGCCGGGCGAAGCTCAAGCAGCAGCTTGAGAAACCGGAAATATCCGGTCCAGGAAACGCTTGAGCCAATCCAGCAGCGCGGCGTCATGGATCAGCCGCCCGCCCAGATGCTGCACACCTTGCTGGGCGCCGGGGAGAACGAAACGATGCGCGCCGCGAACCGCCCAGCGGTGCATCATCGCCAGCGTCAGTTCGGCATGAAACTGGATCGCCCAGGCATTCTCGCCATAACGGAAGGCCTGGTTGGGATAGGTCTCGGCAGTGGCCAGCAGCTCCGCGCCGACAGGCAGATCGAACCCCTCGCGATGAAACTGGTAGACCATTGACGGCCAAGCCATCATCGCCTCGCCTGCGGGCGTCGGTTGTAACGGATACCAGCCGATTTCCACCAGGCCATCGTCGCGGCACGCCACCTGTCCACCGAGATGCCGAACCAGGATCTGCGCACCCAGACAAATCCCGAGATACGGTTTGCCGGATGCAAGCACGGTATCCATGAACCGGGTTTCGTGGCGGATCGCCTCGATATCGTCATTGGCAGACATCGGCCCGCCAAACACCACCACGCCGGCGTGACTGGCGAGTGTGTCAGGCAATGGATCGCCAAGCACAGGGCGACGGATATCTGCTTGAAAGCCCATCAGCGAAAGCAGCTGACCGACTCGCCCGCAGCTGGAGTTCTCCTGATGCAGAATGATAAGAATGCGGCCGCTGCGTGACCCGGGCTTGAGTTCAAACCCCGTCACCCGCACCCTCCGCATCGCTGATACCGGCGCTTTCGAGCGCCCTTTGCCGGGCCAGCACGCGCTCCCGGCTGGATACGCCCATCAGATCGGCAATACGCCAGACCACATGGTCTTCAAGTTCGTGCCGATGCCCGTCGGCATAGGCGAGCCGCCACAAAAGCTCGATGAAATGCACCTTGGCATCCGGCTCGAGGTTGCGGTTGAGCACGCTGGTGAAGGCATAGAGATCAACCGCCTCGCGTTCGGCCTGGGCGCCAGCCTCGATCAGCGCCTTTTTTGACGCTTCGCTGTCGGCATATTCCTCAGCGATCATTTCCCTGAGGGCACGGGCTTCGGCCGGATCGACCACACCATCTGCGCCAATCACATGAAAGAACAGCGCCGCCGCGGCCACATCGGGATCACTGGTATCGGGACCGGAAGGTTTGCCGTTCTCGCGCAATCCACTGAGGAAGCTGCGTATTTGTTCAAGCATTTCTGATCCTTTCCGGTCCTGTCAAAACAACCGGAATCGGCCGGGTTTTTCCGGTGCAGCACCCGTCCGCACGCCCGGATCGTCCGGCCGGTGGCTGAGAAACGCAGCTTCCCTGGCGCGGGCTTCGTCCTCAGACTCCCCCACAGCGGGTTTTTCCGCAGCCACCGTGGCGGTTTCCTGATTGCCGGCCTTTGGCTTGGTCCCGGAATGTGGCCCGGATTTGGCAACATCGTCTGCCATAACCGCTGCTTCAACCTTTTTGGCCATCGGCGCAACTGCTTCGGGTTTATCCTCGTTACCGGGCTTCCCGGTCTGGTCATCGGATTCCGCCGCTGCTGCCAGCGCCGCGTGCTCCGGCTCGGCCTCAATAACAGGAGCCGTGACAGGCAACGGGCCTTCCTCGGTGTTGTTCACCGGCGCCAGTGCATCCGCGATCGGGTCAGCCGCAGGTGCTGCTACGGCTGCGACAACCGTGGGGGCTGCCGCCGGCTCGTCATGTTCGCGCACCGGCGGCAGACTTGCCATCGCCCGGTCAAAGGCGCCCGCCGGGGTTTCGTTGTCGAGCGCCGGGCTCGCAAGCTGTTCCACCGGAACCTTCCACTCGAAAGCGTCGAGCTTGCCGGTCACCGGCGATACCGGTTCCCAGTTTTCCGAGACGTAGCCATCGGCGGTCCATGCCGGATCACGCGGCGCGCGCACGGCCTGCGACAGCCAATGCCGGATGCGGCCCTGATCGCCTGTTTCGGCTTCCTCGATATCGGCGAGCAACAGATAGATGCCTTCGCAAGGCCTCAGCCGCGCCGCAGCCTCGGCCTTTTCGCGGGCCAGATCGAATCGCCGCGCATCCAGCGCCGCACGCGCCACCGCATCGAACGATTGCGGGTGCATCGGCCTGAGCTTTTCCAGCCGCTCGGCGCGTTTGAGCCGGTCGATGGCCGTGTCCCCGACCCGAGCCCGGACATAGGCCTCGGCAATGTCGGGATGCGGGTTGGCCTTCCATGCGGCTTCCAGGATCTTCGCCGCCTTGCGCAGATTGTCCTGCCGCAAAAGCGCCTTGGTGGCGACAATCGCCGCCGGCGGGAAAGCCGGCGCCAGTTTCAGTGCCGCCAGCGCATCATCACGGGCAGACGACGGATCGGCGTCAAGCCGCTCCCGGGCACGCGCGGTCAACAGCACCGCCTTCTTGCGGTCGGCCGCTGCCGCTTCGATGGTGCCGGCATGACGCTGGCGATCAAGCAGGTGCAGCGCTTCGTCCCATTTGCCTTCCTGGGTGCGATAGGACAGCGCGGCAGCGCCTGCCCATGGCAGATGCGGAGCCTGTTCGGCGGCGGTTTCAGCATAATGCCGGGCTGCATCATCCGCGCCCTGTCGCTGGGCTTCGAGATAGAGACCGCGCAGGCCGAGCAATCGGGTTTCGGGATCCTCGGCCATTGCTTCGAAGAGCTTGCGCGCTTCATCGTTGCGGCCCTCGATCAGCGCCGCCTGAACATCAAGCAAGTGAATAAGGGGCTCCTGATCAGCGCTCAACAAGCCCTTGGTGCGCTTGTTCATCTTGCGCGCCATGGCCGCATCGCCGGCGCCGGCGGCAAGCAGTCCGGTTGACAGCGCCTGATAGCCGCGGTCGCGCTTGTTGGCGCGGAAATAGCGCGACACCAGCCTTGGCGAAAGCCAGATCGTTCGAATCAGCCACCAGCTGATCATGATCGCCGCAACCAGCGATGCCACCACCGTGACCGCGGTCATCAAGGACATCTCGATGCGGCGATCCTGCCAGACGATCGACAGATCGCCCGGACGGTCGGCAAGCCAAGCAAACCCGAAGCCCAGAACGAGCACCAGCGCGACGAAGAATAGCAAGCGGATCATCATCGATCTCCTAGTTCGCCGGGGCGTCAGACGGCGTGTCTGATTCGGTTGAGGCGTCGGATGAGGTTTGCGGCGTCGGTGTCGCCTTGGCGGGGGTGAGTGCCGCCCCGATCAGCTTTTCCGCCCGGACCCGCGCCGCCAGCGCCGCGCCAAAATCGGCGGCGGCCAGCTGTGCAGTTTCGGGCAACGCGTTCCATTCAGCCAACGCACCCGCGAGATCACCGTTGACCAGCCGCGCTTCAGCGCGTGCAGCGATCGCCTCGGCACTGTCGCCCTCGACTTCGCCCACCTTGCGCACCTTGACCACCGACAGCGCACTCGACATCAGCCGGTCAACCAGACCCGCATTCGGATCCGCGGGTTCGGCCGCAGCAATGGCCTGATTGGCGGCATCGCCAAAGCGTTCGATCAGGTCCGACCGGCTCAGGACACCGCTTGCCGCCAGATCCCTCAGTTCAGGCACCGCCGGGTCATCCGGCGCCACCGAGGCGAAAGCCTCGAGTTCGGACACGAAGGAACCACCGCGGTCGATCGCTGACTTCAGCCCGGCTGCAGCGATGGCGCGGGCCAGGTCAACCTGCTGCGCCGGCTCGTCGAGCCGTGTTTCCAGCGTCGCCAGCCGGTCTTGCAATTGCTTGGACAGCTCGGCCTGGCCCTGCTCCAGCGCCGCGATCTTTTCAGACAGCGCCGTGGCCTGCTGCTGGAGTTCGCTCAAGGATGTGGTGACGCCAGACTGACCCGCGCTGAGTTCCTGCACGGTAGCAGCCAGTGCCGGATCGGCCCCTTCGCCACCCGATGCACTGAGCGCTTCAATCCGGCCCTCGATCTCGCCCAGTCGGCTGACGAGCGCGTCAATCTGCTCGGCATTGCCGCCGCCTGTGCCAGCGTCCATCTGGCTCAGTGCCGACTCGAGGCTTCCGACCCGCGCCAGCAATTGGGCAGCCGGGCCATCGGCTGTTTGCGAAGCAAGCTTCTCCGACAACGCCTCGACATTGCCGGCAAGCCCGTCGACTTTGGTGACCAACGCCTGTGTCTGATCGTCGCTACCGCCGGGAACCGGCAACACACCAGCCGATTGCAGCGCGTAAGCACCTCCAAGTGCGATCACGGCGCCAATCACCCCGGCAGCGACCATAGCGACACTACCGCCGCGCTTGCGCCCGGTGTCTGCTTGTTTGGCAGAGCCTGACGGGCTTGAACCGGGCCGCGCCGTTGATGACTGCGCTGATGCGCTAGAGGCTGCGGCAGAAGAGCTTGTGGCCGACTTCGGCTTGTCATTACCTGATTTAACATCAGCAGACCTTTCGCTCCCGCTCGCTGCGTCCTTGGGCTTGTCGCCACTGGCCTCGCCAGCACCCGAACCCGAACGCGCGCTCTGCGCCGACTTCTTGATGGAAGGCGTCGAAGATGGCTTCGATTCCGCTTTCGTCGCATCGGTTTTGCCACCGCCGGCTGTCTCCACGGCTTTTGCTGCAGCTTGATCCACCGTCGGCTTCTTGGCGGTACCAGGTTCGTCCTTTGGCGTCACATCGGTGGCGTCGAGGTCGATCGTGACCGGTTCAGGTGCTTTGGAGTGGCGCGGGGTAGGGCCCTTGCTCATGACGTCTCCTGCGTATCGGGTTGGGGCGAAGCTGTTCTAGCCGCGTATCGTGATCGCAATGCTTCATACAGCGCCTTGGTTCCGGCAAATCAGCCCAACCGGGCGAGCGATGCAAGCAGACTGTCTTCATCGGGATGATCAGCCGCGAGTGCCCGCGCCTGCCAAGCCTGCGGCAACGTCATGGAAATTGCCGGTGAAAGACACATAAAACGGGTCGATTCGACGAATTTACCAAGGTCTTTGCTTGTAATCAGGCTCGAAAACCGCCGCGCCGCATTGGGTGAATAAAGCACGACGGTATCGGGAGAGGGCGACAAAAGGGCTAGAATATCAATGTCAGTTGGATAACTTATTTCGGTCATTTGATAGGCTTGAATGACCCTGACCGGCGCCTTGGCAACCGCCATCGCGTCCTCGATAACCGTGGTACGCGGAGCGCCCGCCAGATAGAGCCATGGCTTTGCCAAACCGGCCCGATCCGGAGTTTCGGGCCCGGCCAGTACCGTTCCTGCCAGTGTTTCGGCCAAGTCGGCGGCGGTGCCCGCTCCCTCAAAAATTTCGGAAAATCCCCCAGCCCGTGCGGCAGCGGCAGTGGCCGGACCGACCACATGGACCGGCAACCGCGAATAGCCTTCTGGCAATGCGCCAGCATCACCAAACAGGGTGAAGGCCCGGGCGCTGGTGGCAATAAGCCCACGAATGGCGACGGCCTGTGGCAGATCTTCAATGCGCGCTGTCACCGCTGCCTCATAGAGCGGCATCTTCACCGCTTCATGGCCCAGTGCCTCAAGCCGCACCGCGGTTTGTGTCGCACCCGGTTCAGGCCGTGTCAGCAACACGCGCATCGCCGCAGCCTTAAACCCAGCTCTCGAAAAACGCGGGCCCCGCACGACCGCGAATATCGGCGCCGGCATCAGCGCCAATCTGGGCCGCGTCAGCGGCTGGCCCTTCGGTGCGAATATCGTGCCAGACCGAGCCGTCCGGTGTCAGCGCCATGCCGTAAAACGACAGCCGCCCATTCTCAATCGTCGCATGAGCCGCGATCGGCGTCCGGCAGGAACCATCGAGCGCACCCAGAAAGGCCCGTTCGCACATCAGCGCCACATGAGTGTCGACATGATTGATCGGCGCAAGCAGGTCGGAAATATGGTCATCGCCGATTCGCGCCTCGATGCAGATCGCACCCTGGCCCGGCGCCGGCGGAAACCGTTTCGCGTCGAGAAGTTCGGTAATGACCTCGGTATTGCCAAGCCGCTTCAGCCCGGCATGGGCCAGCAAGGTGGCATCGGCCTGTCCTTCATCGAGTTTTCGCAGCCGTGTTTCGACCTGGCCGCGAAAGGTGATCACCGACAGATCGGGCCTGAGGCGCTTGATCAGCGCCTGCCGCCGCAACGAGGCGGATCCGACCACCGCGTTGAGCGGCAGATCCTCGAGCCGCGCAGCCGTGCGGCCGATAAAGGCGTCACGCACATCCTCGCGCTCGAGGAAGGCAACCAGGTCGAGCCCGTCGGGCAACTTTGTCGGCATGTCCTTGGACGAATGCACCGCGAGATCCAGCCGGCCGTCGCTCAACTGCTCCTCGATCTCCTCGGTGAACAGCCCCTTGCCACCGATGTCGGCCAGCGACCGGTCGGTGACCCTGTCACCCTTGGTCGACAGCACCACGATCTCGAAAGCGTCTTCTGGCAAGGCATGCGCCGCCATCAGTCGATCGCGCGTTTCCAAGGC
The DNA here is from genome assembly GCF_046837775.1 of Hoeflea sp. Naph1. Lineage (GTDB taxonomy): Bacteria > Pseudomonadota > Alphaproteobacteria > Rhizobiales > Rhizobiaceae > Hoeflea. The sequence goes on from NZ_CP177286.1 coordinate 439,114, forward strand.
TTGCGCCAGCGCAAGCGGACTGCCGCGGGTGCCGATGCGATAAGGTTTCATTTGCAAGATATCCGATCCGTTGTTACCGACGCACAGGTACCGGGATCGTTTCCCGAGCGCAACATCAGAGCCGGACATGACCAAGACCAGCCTCGACATTTTGGGAATAGAAACGAGCTGCGACGAAACCGCCGCCGCCGTGGTCCGCCGGCTGCCCGATGGCTCTGGCGAGATCCTCTCCGATGTCGTTCTGAGCCAGCTCGACCTGCATGCAGCCTTTGGCGGGGTGGTGCCCGAGCTCGCCGCCCGCTCGCATGTTTCAGCCCTTGATCACCTCATCGCCCAGGCGCTGGATGACAGCGGCGTGGCGCTCGATGATATCGATGCGATCGCGGTCACCTCCGGGCCGGGCCTGATCGGCGGGCTGATGGTCGGCCTGATGACGGGCAAGGCAATCGCCATGGCCACCGGCAAGCCGTTTTTTGGAATCAACCACCTGGAAGGCCACGCACTGACCGCACGGCTGACCGACGGCGTTGCCTTCCCCTATCTGCTGCTGCTGGTGTCGGGCGGTCACACCCAGATTGTTCTCATCAAGGGCGTCAATGAGTATGAGCGCTGGGGCAGCACCATCGACGACGCACTCGGCGAAGCCTTCGACAAGACCGCCAAATTGCTGGGCCTGACCTACCCCGGCGGCCCTGCCGTCGAACAGGCAGCCCTTGAAGGCGAAGCCAAGAAATTTCGACTGCCGGTGCCGATGCGCCGCGACCCGCGAATGGATTTTTCCTTTTCCGGCCTGAAGACGGCGGTGCGGCAGATGGCCCAGGAGCAGGCGCCACTGTCACGTCAGACCATCGCCGATCTGTGTCTGGCGTTCCAGACCTCGGTAACCCTCAGCCTTGACGACAGGCTGACGATGGCGCTGACCCGGTTTTCCGAGCGCTTTCCCGATGTCAAAGCGCCGGCGCTGGTGGTGGCCGGCGGTGTCGCCGCCAACAAGGCGATTCGCGCCACGCTGCAGACCCGCGCCGATCAATCGGGTTTCCGGTTCATCGCCCCACCGCTCAATCTGTGCACCGACAACGCCGCCATGATCGCCTGGGCCGGTGCCGAGCGGCTGGCGGCAGGCCTGCCCGCTGATCAGCTCGATCTCGCTCCACGCTCACGCTGGCCGCTCGATCAGAACGCAACGGCGGTAATCGGTCACGGCAAACGCGGCGCCAAGGCCTGAGCCCCCTTCACCTGTCCAAGGATTGAATCGGAAGCCGTACCGGGGCATAGCATTGGCCAATCCTTTCAACCCGCTCTTACCCGATGGAGATTTCATGCTTTACGCTCTCATGTGCAAGGACAAGCCCGGCGCTCTCGCCACCCGCATGGAGGTTCGCCCCGCCCATGTCGAATTTCTCAAGGACCTTGACGCACAGGGCGTGCTGAAAATGGCCGGCCCATTGCTTGGCGACGATGAAAAGCCGATCGGCAGCCTGGTACTGATCTCGGCCGCCGACAAGGCTGAAGCAGAAACTATCGCCGCTCGCGATCCTTACGCCAAGGCCGGTCTGTTCACTGATGTGGAAATCCGCGCCTTCAATTGGGTGTTCAAGAATCCGGAGGCTTGATATGGCCTACTGGCTGTTCAAATCCGAACCCTTCAAATGGTCCTGGGAAATGCAGAAGGCCCGCGGCGACGCCGGCGAGCAATGGGACGGCATTCGCAACTATCAGGCCCGCAACAACATGCGGGAGATGAAACTTGGCGAAAAAGCCTTCTTCTATCACTCTAACGAAGGGCTTGAAGTGGTCGGCATCGCCGAGATCTGTAAGCTCATTCATCCCGACACCACCATCGACGATCCGCGTTGGGAATGTGTCGATATCCGCGCCGTCTGCGACATGCCCAAACCGGTCACCCTCAAGGACGTCAAGGCCAACCCTGCGCTCAGCCAGATGAGCCTGGTCACCTCGATGCGACTGTCGGTGCAGCCGGTCAGCGAAGCGGAATATCTCGAGGTCTGCCGCATGGGCGGGCTCGACAACCCGCCGCGCTCTCCCGCGTGACGGGCGGGCGCGCTTTCGGTCCATGAAAACTGATCCGGAATGCTTCATCCGCGCCAACACCGCGCTGTCGGCGCCGCCGCATGTGCCCGAAATCCGTCTGCATCTGGCAGACGAGGCGCATGACCTGTGGCTCAAGACCGAGGAGGAACTCGACGCGCTGGGCCTGCCGCCGCCTTTCTGGGCCTTTGCCTGGGCCGGCGGCCAGGGCCTAGCCCGCCACATCCTCGACAATCCCGGTCTGGTGGCGGGCCGCAAGATCCTCGATTTTGCCACTGGTTCCGGCCTGGTGGCAATTGCCGCCATCAAGGCCGGCGCGGCCGAGGTGATGGCCGTCGATATCGATCCCTGGGCGGCGGTGGCAGCAAGGCTCAACGCCGGCGAAAACCAGGTGACCTTCGATGTTCGCCAAACCGACCTGATCGGCAGCTACGAGAACTGGGATGTGGTGCTTGCCGGCGACGTATTTTACGACCGCGCCTTCGCCGCGCTGGTCTGGCCGTGGTTTCAGCAATTGGCAGCCCGCGGCGCGCTGGTGCTCATCGGCGACCCGGGCCGGGCCTATTGTCCGCGCGAGGGACTCATTTTGCTCACCACCTACCAAGTGCCAGTCAGCCGGGCATTGGAGGACAGCGAAATCAAGCGCACATCGGTCTGGCAGGTTCCGGCCGAACCGGCATAAGCCACCGCGCCAGATGGCGCGCTTACACCACCCGCACCACATCGCCGCGGCGAATCACCTTGAGCAGCCGCACCAGATCCAGCCATTTCAGCGCAACGCAGCCTTCAGTTGGTGTATAGCCGGGCCGGGCCACATGCATGAAAATTGCGCTGCCGCGCCCGCGCGCCCGGCTTTGGTAATTCCAGTCCAGCACCAGCACCGCATCATAGAGCGCATCGGTGCGGATCAGCGTCTCGTGGCTCGCGGCAAATGGCAGCCTGACTGCGCGGTTGTAGGCTGCATGCGCCGGTGCATCGCACCAGCCATCGCGGCGGCCCACCCGCCGCAACGCAACCGGCGACGCCACCGCGAAACGTTTGCAGCCGGTGCGAAACCCGGAAACCACCGGCATCGAGCCACGTGGCGTGGCGCCATCGCCCTCGTGCTTGAAGCTGCGCACCCCGCCGCGGCCAAGGGCTGCCGGAAAGCACAGTGGTCCGAATCGCACCACCGCCCGCAATGGGTTCAGCGGCGAGCGTCGCACCATCACCGTGCGCGGCGAAACCAGCTCCGATCGGGGTTTGTGTAACGCCAATCTCACGATCAAGTGCTCCATCCGTGGCTTCTCAATGGTATTTAGCACTTTGCCGTTGCCGCGAAAGTGCCTAAACAGGGACGCAATGTCATTTGACACCATCACATGCCGCGGCCAGCGCCGCAGACGCACACATGAAGAGGGAAAACCGCAATGACAGCTCGCTCGATCCTGCTGGTAGATGACGACAACGATCTCAGGGAGACCCTCGTTGAGCAACTTTCGCTCTATGAAGAATTCTCGATCCTCCAGGAAGCCTCCGCCACCAAGGGCGTGCAGGCGGCCAGGAACAACCATATCGACCTGTTGATCATGGATGTAGGCCTGCCGGACATGGACGGTCGCGAGGCGGTCAAGCTTCTGCGCAAGGGCGGCTTCAAGGCGCCGATCATCATGCTGACCGGCCATGACACCGATTCCGACACCATTCTCGGGCTTGAGGCCGGCGCCAACGATTACGTCACCAAACCATTCCGGTTTGCCGTGCTGCTGGCCCGCATCCGCGCGCAATTGCGCCAGCATGAACAGAGTGAAGATGCCACCTTTACCGTCGGTCCCTACACCTTCAAGCCCAGCCAGAAAGTGCTGCTTGATGAGAAGGGCGGCAAGATCCGCCTGACCGAAAAGGAAGCGGCGATCATCCGCTATCTTTACCGTGCCGATCAGAAAGTGGTCACCCGCGACGTGCTGCTGGAAGAGGTCTGGGGCTACAATTCGGGTGTCACCACCCACACGCTGGAAACCCACGTCTACCGCCTGCGGCAGAAGATCGAGGCGGATCCGTCCAATGCCGAGATTCTGGTCACCGAAAGCGGTGGCTACAAGATCATCCCTTGACCCGGTCACAGGAGCGCACCCGTGGCGCTGAATGACGACATCGCCCTGCTTTCGACCGTAGCGCTGTTCCACGAGATCGGTGAGGACAAGCTGCGGCTGATTGCCTTTGGCGCGGAGCGGCGCAAGCTCCAGCCGGGGCAGATGCTGTTTCGCCAAAACACCCCGGCTGATTGCGCCTTCGTGGTGGCCAGCGGGCGCTTCGAACTGACCCGCGCAGGCCGCAACGGTCATTCCCAAACCATCGGTACCGCCGAACGCGGGACCCTGCTCGGGGAACTGGCGATGGTCACATCCGTCGATCGTTCGATGACCGCCATCGCCCTCGACGATGCCGAGGTGATTCGCATCAACCGACCGCTGTTCCGGCGAATGCTGGAGGAATATCCGGAGATCGCCGACATCGTCCGCGAGCGCATTGCCGTCAACCTGGCTGAAATCAATGCCGGGCTGGACAGGATCGCCGGTCGCTTCGCCGATTAGCCGGTACAGATAGCCAGAGACAGAAGCTGCGGCGGCCCCTCAAAAATCGAAATGCGCTGTCACCGGCACATGGTCGGACGGCCGTTCCCAGCCACGCGCCTCACGCAGCACGTCGATGCGCGACAGCGATGGCGCCAGATCGGCCGAAGACCAGACATGATCGAGCCGCCGGCCACGGTCAGCCGCCTCCCAGTCCTTGGCCCGGTAGCTCCACCAGGTGAAGATCTTCTCTTCCGGCGGGATATGCGCCCGTATCAGGTCGACCCAGGCACCCGCTTTCTGCATCGCCAGAAAGCTCTCGGTCTCGATCGGGGTGTGGCTGACTACCTTGAGCAATTGCTTGTGCGACCAGACATCGGTTTCCAGCGGCGCGATGTTGAGATCACCAACGAGAATTGAAGACACACCATCGGCCCGTTCGGCTTCGGCGTGAAGCAGTTTCATTTCCTCGACAAAATCGAGCTTGTGCGCAAATTTCTCATTGATCTCGCGGTCCGGTTCATCGCCCCCCGCAGGCACATAGAAATTGTGGATCCGGATCCGCCGCGAGCCTGGCGCTTCGACAATGGCCGAAACGTTGCGGGTGTGATCAATGTCGCAATAGGTTTGCCGGCGATCATCCGACAGCGGCAACCGCGAGATGATGGCCACCCCGTGATAGCCCTTCTGTCCATGGATCGCCATATGCTCATAGCCCATCTTGCGAAAGGCGGCGCTTGGAAACGCGTCATTGGGGCATTTGGTTTCCTGCAGGCACAGCACATCCGGCGCGGCAGTCTCGAGAAAATGCTGCACCAGCGGCAGCCGCAGCCGAACCGAGTTGATATTCCAGGTGGAAACGGAAAACGCCAAAATCAAATCGCCTTGTCGGAGAGGAACGACCCCTTTTCTGGCCGACAAGCCAGAACGGGGCAACCCGATCCTCCCTGCGACAGATCAGCTTGCGGCTTCATCCACAATCATCAGCTTGAAAACGGCTTTGATCAGCCGCCGCGCTGTTTCTTGTGAACCTCTTCATAGGGAACCTTGAACACGCTGCTGGCGAATTTGACCCCGGTTTGGACATTGAAGATCATCACCGACGTGTCCTTGCCCTGGGCATCGCGGATGGTCCACTGCTTGAGCTCGAAGCTTTTCGGGTCAAACATCAGGCTGATGGTCGAATCGCCGAACACCGATTTGTTGCCCAGCACGATGGTCGTCAGGTCAGGATCTTCCTTGACTGAGTGCACCACCTGCGACGACAGGTCGATCCGCTCCGACAACAGCAGTTTCAAGGGCGTCTTGTCCAACGGGTAGAGATCCCAGGTGCGAAGCTTGCGGTTGCCGATCACCACTGCCTTGCCGTCGGAAATCACCCTTACCGCCGAGGGCGCCTCGTAGTTGAACCGCAACTTGCCGGGACGGTCGATGAAGAACTTGCCGCCGGTCTGCTCGCCATTGGGGCCGAACTGGATGAATTCGCCGGTCATGGTCTTGACCGACGAGAAATGGTCAGCCAACCGCTGCGCTGCTTCCTGGCCGAAAGCACCGCCGGGAAACGCCGTCAGGCCGGTGGCGGCCGCCATCAGTGACAGGCCCAGCCCGAGGCCGCCACCCAGCACCATGCGACGGGTCGGGGTCTGCGGATCGAGCAATGTGGAAGCGGCTTGTTTCGGCATGTCTATCTCCGTTTATTCAGCCTTCGTCTGGCCCAAGACTGCGGCGCCAGTGTGACGCCCGGCCAGGGCGGCTCTCCTCACATCTCAGCGCGGATCGATATCGTCCTCGGTCGGCACCAGGATTTCCCGTTTGCCGGCATGGTTGGCGGCGCTGATCACGCCTTCATTTTCCATCCGCTCGATCAGCGAGGCCGCACGGTTGTAGCCGATCCCCAGCCGCCGCTGAATATAGGAGGTCGAGGCCTTTCCGTCGCGCAGCACGATCGCCACCGCCTGGTCATAGGGATCATCCGACCCGGCCAGGTTGGAGGTGCCGGCCGGCCCGCCGCCGCTCTCGCCCTCGTCATCATCCTCGGTGATGGCATCGAGATATTCGGGCACGCCCTGGGTCTTGAGGAAGGAAACGATATCCTCGACTTCCTTGTCGGACACGAACGGCCCGTGGACACGCTGAATGCGGCCGCCACCGGCCATGTAGAGCATGTCGCCCATACCCAGAAGCTGCTCGCCGCCCTGCTCGCCCAGAATTGTGCGCGAATCGATCTTCGACGTCACCTGGAACGAGATCCGGGTCGGGAAGTTGGCCTTGATGGTGCCGGTAATAACATCAACCGATGGCCGCTGCGTCGCCATGATGACATGGATGCCGGCGGCACGCGCCATCTGCGCCAGTCGCTGCACCGCCCCTTCGATGTCCTTGCCGGCGACCATCATCAAATCGGCCATCTCATCGATCAGCACGATAATGTAAGGTAGTGGCGTGAGGTCGAATTCCTCGGTCTCGTAGACCGCTTCGCCGGTGTGCCGGTCAAACCCGGTCTGCACCGTGCGGGTCAGCGGTTCGCCGGTACTTGCTGCCTGTTCCACCCGCGCATTGAAGCCGTCGATGTTGCGCACGCCGATTTTCGACATTTTCTTGTAGCGCTCTTCCATCTCGCGCACGGTCCATTTCAGCGCCACGACCGCTTTCTTCGGGTCGGTAACCACCGGCGTCAGCAGATGCGGAATGCCGTCATAGACCGACAGTTCGAGCATTTTCGGGTCGATCATGATCAACCGGCATTTTGACGGGTCCATCTTGTACAGAATCGACAGGATCATGGTGTTGATCGCCACCGACTTGCCCGAGCCGGTGGTACCGGCAACCAGCAAATGCGGCATCTTGGCCAGATCGGCGATCACCGGTTCGCCGCCAATGGTCTTGCCCAGCGCCAGCCCCAGCTTGGCCTTTGAATTGTCGAAATCGCGGCTGGCGATGAGTTCGCGCAGATAGACGGTTTCGCGTTTCTGGTTGGGCAATTCGATGCCAATGGCATTACGTCCTGGAACCACCGCGACGCGGGCGGCAATGGCGCTCATCGAACGGGCGATGTCATCGGCGAGGCCAATCACCCGCGAGGACTTGATGCCGGGCGCGGGTTCAAGCTCATAGAGCGTGACCACCGGGCCGGGCCGAACATGGATGATCTCGCCCTTGACGCCAAAATCCTCCAGCACGCCTTCCAGCATGCGGGCATTCTGCTCCAGCGCCTCGGGCGACAGCGTAGCGTCCTTGACCACATTACGCGCTTCGTTGAGCAAATGCACCGACGGCAGCGAGAAGCCGTTTTCTTCAAGCATCGTGCCTTGCGCATCACGCTGAACCCGTGCGCCCGGCTTGGGTCGGTCGGCCGGAGCCGAAATTCGCGGTGAAACAGTGGTGCGGCGCGGCGCGGCGGCAGCAGGCGCCGCCTGCGGGCGCCAGTCGGCAGCCGGATCTTCATCATCGCCCATATCGTCAGACAGCACGCCGTCGGGCAAGGGTTCATCATCGATATCGAACGGCGACGCATCATCGATTACGGCGGCACGCCGAGCCTGCGGTGCACTGCCAAAACCCGGTTCAACCCGCTCCATCTGCGTGGGCGGTGCGGCGCGGCCGCCCGGCCCATCGAAATCGTCATTCAGGTCGAGCGGTTCATCCGGGGTCGCGTGGCTCCGGTGCGAGACGCCAAGACGGAACAACCGCCGCACCCGACCGCGCAACGTGAACCAGGCATGGGTGAGCGCACCAAGTATCAGCGATCCCTCCGACAAATCGTCGTCCTCGCCATCGGCTTCGGCGTCATCTGCTTCATCATCGACAGCAATCGCAGCCCGACGGATCAACCCGGCACCGAACAGCATCAGCCACAGGGCCGGCCACACCAGCAGCAGACCAAGGATGACGGCGATGATACCCGACGGAAAACCGCCAATGAACACCGACGGAATTTTCAGTGCCATGTCGCCAAGCACGCCGCCAAGCCCGTTTGGCAGCGGCCAGTCATTGGAACTCGGCATCAGGCCGAACAACGTCGCTGTCAGCCATGCGCCGCCAAACCAGGCAGCTGCGCGCCGCGGCAGCCGGTCAGCCGGCCGGTTGCGCATCAGCGCAATTGCCCAGAACAGCGCCGGCAAAAGGCCGATCACCCCGGCAAGGCCGAAAAACTGCATGACCAGATCGGCAAAAGCTGCGCCGCTGAAACCCAGCGCATTGACCGGTGTAGCCCCATTGGCATTGGAAAAACTCGGATCGGACACGGTCCAGGTGGCAAGTGCAGCCACTGCCAGCGCCAGACCGGTCAGGATCGCCATGCCAGCCGCGAAGCGAAGCTGCCGGCGGAACAGCCCGCTCAGAAACGACCCGCGGGGTGAAACGCCTGACGAAAGGGTAGATGAGCCTGTCTGCATGGTCACAACATGTCCGAATCGGGTTTTGGGCCCAACCGGACCCATCTCCAGCGAAACCTACCCGACGCGGGGTTAATGGCGCATTAACCATGCACGTACTGCGAGCTCCATAGCACCGAAATCCGGGTGCCTGAACGGCAAGACGCGGCCCCTGACCAGGGCCGCGTCTGTCATCTCGAGCGATCTTCAGATCAGTTGTGGTAGGCGGCTTCGCCATGCGAGGCGAGATCGAGACCCTGGCGTTCATCCTCGACACTGACCCTGAGACCAAGCGTCATGTCGACGATCTTGAACAGGATCAGCGAAGCCACGCCGCACCACAGGATGGTAATGCCCACGGCCGTAGCCTGGATCATCAGTTGCGGGACGACCGCATAGTCAGCGCCACCGGCGCCGCCGAGGCTCGGCAGATTGACCACCGCAGTCCCGAGCGCGCCGACGATGCCGCCGATGCCGTGAATGCCGAACACGTCCGCGGTATCGTCATAGCCGAACTTGTTCTTGACCACCGCGACGAAATAGTAACAGACGGCCGCAGCCACCGCGCCCAGCAGGATCGAGCCCACCGGACCGGCAAAGCCGGCTGCCGGGGTGACGGCCACCAGGCCGGTGATCATGCCCGATACGGCGCCCAGCAACGATGCCTTGCCGCGATGCAGGGTTTCGATCAGCGTCCAGGCAAGGATCGCGCCGGCGGTGGCGGTAAAGGTGTTGATCATTGCCAGCGCAGCGCCGCCATTGGCCTCGAGATTGGAGCCGGCGTTGAAGCCGAACCAGCCGAACCACAACAGCGCGGCGCCAACCATGGTCAACGTCATCGAATGCGGGGCCATCATGTCGCGGCCGAAACCAATGCGCTTGCCAACCAGTATGCAGCCGACCAGACCGGCGATACCGGCATTGATGTGCACCACGGTGCCACCGGCAAAATCCAGCGCGCCCATCTTGAACAGCAGGCCGTTGGCGTCCCAGACCATATGGGCGATCGGGAAGTAGACGAAGGTAACCCACAGCGCGACAAACAGCATCACGGCGGAAAACCGGATCCGCTCGGCAAAGGCACCGACGATCAGCGCCGGAGTGATGCAGGCGAAGGTCATCTGGAAGGCGATGAAGATATATTCGGGAATATTGACGCCTTCGGTAAAGGTGGCCGCTTCGCTGGCAGGCGTAACGCCAGACAGGAACATCTTGGCGGTTCCGCCCCAGAAAGCGCTTTCCGAGCCACCGAAGGCAAAGGAATAGCCGTAGAGAACCCAGATCACCATCACCATCGCGGTGATCATGGTGCATTGGATCAGCACCGACAGCATGTTCTTGCTGCGCACCAGCCCGCCGTAAAACAGCGCCAGTCCGGGCAGGATCATCAGCAACACCAGAATGGTCGACATCACCATGAAGGTGGTATCACCCTTGTCGATGCTGGCGACCACGGTCTCGGCCGCTTCCTGGGCGAAAGCGGGAAGCGTGAAGGCGGCCATTGCGCCGGCGAGCGCGCCGGTTCGGCTCAGGCCGGTCAGCATGACTGACCTGTGCAATGTCGGATTTGTCATCAAGGAAGTCATCGGGGGTATCTCCTGAAACCTTACAAGGCTTGGGTGTCGGTTTCGCCGGTGCGGATTCGCAGCGCCTGATCGATTGAAAAGACGAAGATCTTGCCGTCGCCGATCTGGCCGGTCTTGGCCGCCGCGGCGATCGCCTCGACCGTGGCATCGACTAGATCGGATGCCACCCCGACCTCGATCTTCAACTTGGGTAGAAAGCTCACCGCATATTCAGTGCCGCGATAGATCTCGGTGTGGCCCTTCTGCCGGCCATAGCCTTTGACTTCGCTCACGGTCAGTCCCTGAATGCCGATCGCGGTCAGCGCCTCGCGCACCTCGTCGAGCTTGAACGGCTTGATAATCGCCATCACAATTTTCATCTGGTTTCCATCCTTGTTGCCACGGCATCCGCCGCTTCAAAGAAAGGGCCATTGGTACACGCCAACCCACCCCGCTTGACCCAACAGATACAAATGCCGTGCCAAACGGCAATTCCGGGCAAATTCAGCCGATTGAGCATGCAGATGGCTGCTCTCGACAGCAAAATGGCGATTCCTTGGGCAAAAAACGGGCCATTTTTGGCGCGAATTTCATCACTGCCATTTTGCGCGCCAATCCAGCCGAAGGCGCCTCTGGCTCCCAAAGGCAGGCCAGAATACAAAAAGAGGGCCCGGATTTCCGGGCCCCAAGTTTGGGATGAAACTCATCCCGACGGATTTGAGTGGGACGGCGCCAACCGGCGGCGCCGCCACATTGATCGGCAATGCCGGCCGGATGCGGCCGGCATCGGAGCGCTTACACCTTGGTGAATTCCGGATAGGCTTCGACACCAACTTCGGCCATGTCCATGCCCATCATTTCCTGCTCTTCGGAAGCGCGGATGCCGACGGTCGATTTGAGGATGAACCAGACCACGCCCGAAAGAACGAAGGTGAAGGCGCCGATGGCGACAATACCGAGGATCTGGGTACCGTAGGAAGTATCGGGATTGGAGAACGGCACGATCAGGGTGCCCCAGATACCGGCCAGAAGGTGAACCGGAATGGCGCCGACCACATCGTCGATCTTGAACTTGTCGAGCATCGGCACGGCAAACACCACGATCACACCACCGATGGCGCCAATGACGATCGCCGTCAGCGGCGAAGGCATCAGCGGTTCGGCGGTGATCGACACGAGACCGGCCAGAGCGCCGTTCAGTACCATGGTGACGTCGACCTTCTTGTAGAGGACCTGGGTGAGGATCATCGCCGCGACCACGCCGCCACAGGCAGCAAGATTGGTGTTGGCGAAGATCCTGCTGATGTCGGATGCATCACCATTGCTGCCAAGTGCCAGCTGCGATGCGCCGTTGAAGCCGAACCAGCCGAGCCACAGGATGAACGTGCCGAGCGTGGCAAGCGCCATCGACGAACCCGGAATCGGGGTGACCTTGCCATCAGCGCCATACTTGCCCTTGCGTGCGCCGAGGATCAGGGCGCCCGCGAGTGCGGCCCAGCCACCGACCGAGTGAACCAGCGTCGAGCCGGCAAAGTCGGAGAAGCCTGCGACCTTGAGCCAGCCGGCACCCCACTGCCAGGAACCGGTGATCGGATAGAGCACGCCGGTCAGGATGGCGGTAAAGATCAGGAACGGCCACAGCTTGATCCGCTCGGCCAGCGTGCCCGAAACGATCGACGCCGTGGTGGCGCAGAACACCATCTGGAAGAACCAGTCGGAAGCCACCGAATAATCGCCTTCGTTGGCGGTGCCGGCATCGGGCCAGCTATAGGGCAGCGGTGTGCCGAAATAGCCGCCATTGACGTCGGTGTACATCAGCGAATAGCCGATGACCCAGAACATCAGGCCAGCGATCGAATAGAGCGCGATGTTTTTCAGGCACTGCATGGAGACGTTCTTGGAACGCACCAGGCCAGCCTCCAGCATGGCAAAACCCGCCGCCATCCACATCACGAGGAACCCGCCGATCAGGAACAGCAGCGTATTGAAGATGAAGGCGGTTTCCTTGGCCGTTGCAAATTCGGGTGCAGCGACGGCAGCGGCCGCGGTTTCGGTTGCTTCCTGCGCAAGCGCCGGGAAGGTGAAGGCTGCCAGCGCGCCGGCTGCGGTCAGGCCGGCCATCATGCCGGACTTGAGTGACATCTGAACTGTCATGGGTGTCTCCTTGAACCTTACAACGCTTCCGCGTCGGTTTCGCCGGTGCGGATGCGCAGCGCCTGATCGATTGAAAAGACGAAGATCTTGCCGTCACCGATCTGGCCGGTCTTGGCCGCCGCGGCGATCGCCTCGACAGCCGGATCCACCAGGTCGGTGGCAACCGCGATCTCGATCTTCAATTTGGGCAGGAAGCTCACGGCGTATTCGGTGCCGCGATAGATTTCGGTGTGCCCCTTTTGCCTGCCGTAGCCTTTCACTTCGCTCACAGTCAGGCCCTGAATGCCGAGCGAGGTCAGCGCCTCGCGCACCTCGTCCAGCTTGAACGGCTTGATGATGGCCATCACAATTTTCATCTGGTTTCCCATCCTTGTTGTCACGGCTTGCACCGTCTCGGAGAATAGGGTCGACGGCAAACGCCAGCGCACCCCGCTCGAGAGAAGACATTCAAGCGCCGTGCCAGTTTGGAAAAAATCGTCTACAGTATTGAATCTGCGCACGAATATGTGATGCGGCAATCCTGTCACGGATTTTGCTGCATTGCGGTATAACGGAAAACGACTAAATAATAATCAAAGCCTATTTTTTAGGCTGCGCCCGATCACGGATCAGACCTTCTTGCGCCACCGAAGCAATCAGATTCCCGTCACGCTGGTACAGGCTGCCACGGGTAAAGCCGCGCGCTCCGTTGGAATTGGGCGAATCCATGCTGTAAAGCAGCCAGTCGTCGAGCTTGCAAGGACGGTGAAACCACATTGCGTGGTCAAGGCTTGCCACCTGCAGATTGCGATCAAAAACCGACCGGCCATGTGCAAACAGTGCCGTATCGAGCAACGTCATGTCAGACAGGTAAGCCAGGATCGCCGCCTGGATGATGTGATCGTCGGGAACCGGGCCGGTAACCCGCACCCAGACCTTTTGCTCGGCATCGAGCTTGTGGTCGGAGATGTAATGTTCCAGCGACAGCGGCCTGACTTCGATCGGCCGCTCGCGCTCCCAATAGCTGCGGATATGATCGGGCGCACCGGTCAGGAAGGCTGCGCTCATCTCTTCCTTGCCCGGCAAATCTTCGGGTGGCGTTACCCCGGCAGGCATCGGCGCCTGGTATTCGAGCCCTTGCTCTTCCTTCTGGAACGACGCGGAGAGCGAAAAAATTGCCTTGCCATGCTGGATAGCCATCACCTGCCGTGTGGAAAAGCTCAGCCCGTCGCGCATCCGGTCGACCGTGTAGATGATCGGTGCAGCCGGATCACCCGGCCGCATGAAATAGCCGTGCAGCGAATGCACAGGTCGGTCCTGCGGTACCGTGCGCTGTGCGGCCACCAGCGCCTGGCCGATCACCTGGCCGCCAAACACGCGCTGCCAGCCCACCTGCGGGCTTGTGCCACGAAACAGGTCCTGCTCAAGTGGTTCGAGATCGAGACTGGCCACCAATTGGGCCATGGCTGTGGGTGTGGTGCGCGACATTTTGGTACTTTCGCGAATGGTGGGCTGAAAGGCGACAATGCGGTATACGGTGTTGAAAGGCCGCTGCAAAGTCCGCCGTCACCCGGTGCGACGAACCGCCAGCGGATTGGCGGCCCGGCTTGAAGGAATGATGCAATGACGACAAAGATCCTGGATGTTCTGGTATGCGGCGGCGGCTATGTCGGCCTGTCGGCCGCCGTGGCGTTGAAAGCCGCGGCACCGTCTTTGCACATCGCCGTAATTGACGCTGCCCCGCCGGAAGTCTGGCGCAAGGACCAGCGCGCATCGGCCGTCGCTGCCGGCGCACGCAAATTGCTGTCCACGCTTGGCGTCTGGCAGGCGATAGAACCCCATGCCCAGGCCATCAACGACATGGTGGTGACCGATTCGCGCACCTCCGATCCCGTGCGCCCGGTATTCCTGACCTTCGGTGGCACCATTGAGGATGACGAACCCTTTGCCCATATGGTTCCCAATGTCACCATGGTCGCAGCCCTGCGCGAAAAGGCCGCCGAGATCGGCGTGGCGGTTCATCAGGCCGCGGCCGCAACCAGTCTCGAACTGCTCGAACACGAGGCCCGGGTCGGAACCGCCGACGGACGCCAGTTCGCGGCTAGGCTGGTGGTTGCCGCCGACGGCGTCAACTCCCGATTGCGCGACATGGCCGGCATCAAGACCCAGCGCTGGGATTACGGCCAGTCCGGCATCGTTGCCACCGTCACCCATGAACGCCCGCACAATGGCCGCGCCGAAGAGCATTTCCTGCCATCGGGGCCATTTGCGATCCTGCCGCTCACCGGCAACCGGTCATCGCTGGTCTGGACTGAGCGCACTGCCGACGCGGAGCGGCTGGTCAAGGAGGATGATTTTATCTTCGAGGCCGAACTCGAGCGCCGTTTCGGCCATCATCTCGGCGCGCTCGGCATCGAGGGCGGTCGCCGCGCCTTCCCGCTTGGCCTGACGCTTGCACGGGATTTCATCAAGCCCCGCTTCGCGCTGGCCGGAGACGCTGCCCACGGCATTCACCCGATTGCCGGACAGGGGCTCAATCTCGGCTTTCGCGATGTCGCGGCGCTGGCCGAAACCGTCGTCGAGGCCAATCGCCTCGGCCTCGATATCGGCTCGCTGGCGGTGCTGGAGCGATACCAGAGCTGGCGCCGCTTCGACACGGTGCGAATGGGCGTTACCAGCGATCTGCTCACCCGGATGTTTTCCAACGACATCACGCCATTGCGGCTGGTTCGTGATTTCGGGCTCAGCCTGGTCGACCGGATGCCGGCCATGAAACGCTATTTCATCGACCAAGCCGCCGGCATTCCCGATGCCTCGGGCCCAAAATTGCTGCGCGGCGAAACCATCTGATCGAACGCATCAGCCTTAACCAAGCGGTACCGAAACGTTTCGCCGCATCAGCCTAGGGCGCAATCCGCAGGTTTTGTTCGGCCCGGCGCAGGCTTTCGGCCAGGACCGTCATGTCGTTGAAGGCGTGGGCAAGCGCGATGCCGCCCTGCCATTCCACCACCACAGAGCGGGCACGAGCCATGGCGATGGACGGTCGCGGCCCGGTTTTTTGAAGTTCGCGAGCAATGAAGCTGACCAGCAGTTCAAAACTCTGGGCGGCCCGTGCCGATGCTTCTGGAGCGGCCAGCCGGAAATCCCTGACCGCCGAGCTGATCGGGCAGCCATTCTCGACCCGGCTGCGGTTGGATTGCCCGAGCCGCTGCAGCAGGAACAGAATTCTCTGGCGCGGATCGGCAGCCGCCGCTTCAGCTTCGATAATCAGCGACTGGGTTTCCTCGACAAACACATCTGCCACCGCCAGCGCCAGATCCGCCTTGCTGCGGAAATAGTAGAACATGTTGCCCTGCGGCACCTCGGCCTCGCGGGCGATGTCGGCAATGCTGGTGGCGGAAAAGCCGCGCATCCAGAACAGTCGCGCCGCCGCCGCGACAATGGCTTCACGCTTCTGGTCGCCTTTCCTGGCCATCTTCCCACCTGAATTATTTGGTCAGATAACTCATAAAGCACATAATCAGGCCTGCCAATCCCGACGCAGTTTTGGCCTGGGCCAGAATCTGTTGTCAGAACCAGCACACTAATCGCTCTGTATCAGTCGTTTTCGGGAAGTTGCCGCGCCTCGGAAACCAGCATGATCGGGATGCCATCACGCACCGGGTAGGCGAGATTGGCGCGCTTCGAAATCAGCTCGCGGGTCTCAGCATCATAGGTCAGCGAACCGTAGGTGAGCGGGCAGACCAGAAGTTCCAGCATCTTGACGTCAACCGCGCCGGCTGTCCGGACGGACCTGGCTCTTTGGGTATTGTCTGTCATCGCGGGATCAATCGCCTATTGCAGCACGCGCTCATAATCATCGGAATCACGCGCCAGCGCAATCTCGGTGATGGCAACCAGCGTTTCCGCCCGTGTCTTGAGGTCATCGGCCTCAAGCAGCGCCTGTTTTTCCGCAGGCCCGTAAGGCGACATCATCGACAGCGAATTGACCAGCGACGCGGTGCTCGCGCGTTCCACCGAACTCCAGTCAGCTTCGAGATTGTTGGCATCGAGATAGGCCCGGAAGCTGTCGAGCAAGGCCTTGCGATCCACCGATGTGGCATCGTCACTTGGCTCCAGATCGCCCAGAAACGGCGATACCTCGCAGGTCCGGTAGGGTTTATCACCCGGATCCAGCTCTTTAAGCACCCGGAAACGGCATATGCCGCCAAGCGACATCACATAGCGGCCGTCGCCGGTCTCGCCAAACGACGTAATCCGGCCCAGGCAGCCTACCGCGCACAGATCCTCGACCGGTTGCTGAACGGCCGCACCACCTTCCAGCGCTGGTTGAATGATGCCGATCACCCGATCACCGTTCAGTGCTTCGTCAAACATCGCCAGATAGCGCGGTTCGAAAATATTGAGCGGCAATTGCGCGCCGGGCAACAATAATGCGCCCGACAACGGAAAAATCGGTACCTGCTTGGGAATATCAGCAGCCGCCCGATAGGATTTGTTGCCAACCTGCATGCCTGTACGCCTTGCTGTCTACATTACTCCCAATGTGGAGCGAAGCGGCCGAATCTCAAGGGTTGATCGAAAAATCGGCGCGCTACGAGAACAGCAGGGATGACAGTTGACGCCGCGCTGACAGCGTTGCCGCATCGCTTGGGCCCCAGGCTTCGAAAAATTCCAGCAGGGCTTTCCGTGCTGCTTCATCCTGCCAGGCACGGTCCTTGCGCATGATCGTGAACAATTCATTTGCCGCCGCATCGCGGTCGCCCTTGGCGTTGAGGATCTTGGCCATCTGAATGCGTGCCTCATGATCGTCGGGGTTGCTGGCCAGCCGCGCTTCGAACTCCGCCGGATCGCCGAGTTCCGCCACTTCCCGGGCCATTTCCAGCCGCTTGATGACGGCGGCTACCTCAAGATCCTTGCGACCTTCCTCGTCAACGATCTCCAGCATCTGCGCGGCCCGGTCCAGATCGCCCATTTCCAGCATGCAGGCCGCCATCCCGGCTGCCGCGCCGGCATGGGTCTGATCCGTCTGCATGATGGCTGCAAAGCCCTGTGCGGCGCCCTTCAGGTCGCCCGCAGCCAGTGCGGCGCGCGACTGCCTCAGCACATGCTCGAGCTGTTCCTGCGCCGCCGCTTCAGCCGATGGGCCGGCTACCTTGTCGATAAACTCGCGAATCTGGCTTTCAGGTACCGCGCCCATGAAACCATCCACCGGCTTGCCGCCTGAAAACGCCACAACGGCGGGAATTGATTGAATCCCCATCTGCCCCGGAATCGCCGGGTGATCATCGATATTGAGCTTGACCAGCCGCACCCGCCCATTGGCTTCGCGTACTGCCTTTTCGATGATCGGGGTCAGTTGCTTGCACGGACCGCACCAAGGCGCCCAGAAATCGACCAGTACGGTGACTTCCTGCGAGGCATTGATCACGTCGGCGGGAAAATCGGCGGTGGTGGTGTCCTTGATCAGGTCACCCGCTGCCGTGCCGCCAAGGGTCGCATTCGGGGTCGCAGCAGATACGGCGTTGTCGCCAAACGTCACCGTGCCGCTCATCTGGCCGCCGGAGGCCGGGGCGTAAGGATTGTCAAAGTCGCTCATGGGTCTGGTTCCGTGGCTGCAAAAAGGATGTCGTGTTCAAGAGGTCGTGTTTTAGGTCGAGACTTTCAAGATCAACGGCTCGTGTCCGGTGTGGGCGAGAAAGCGCATCAACTCCTCACGGTCGATCGAGGTGGTCGCGTCATTGCTCAGCGGGTGCGCGTTGATAATGTCGTGCTCCAACAGCGGCGCGTCAATGACGATCGTCACATCATGGCTGCCATCATTAAGGGCACAGAAGATGCTGACCGATCCCGGCGCCACCCCGAGTTTTTCCATCAGAACTTCGGGTTTTCCGAACGAAACCCGGCCGCTGGCGCCGATCAGCGTGTGAATGGACTTGAGATTGACCTCGGCGTTCTCTTCCATTGTCACCAGAAAATAGGCGCCCTTCTTGTCCTTGAGGAACAGGTTCTTGGTGTGCCCGCCGGGGATCTGGTCGCGCAAGCCCTGCGATTCGGCGACGGTAAAAACCGGCGGATGCTCGACAGTGCTATGGGCAATGCCAAGCGCATCGAGACATTCAAACAGATCTTTCGGGGGCTTCGGCATCACATCACCATCATTGCTAACTGACTAGGCACACGGGACCGGGCGTGCGTTATGAACGCGGTTCACCCCGCATGTATTAAGGCCTTCTTGATAGGCAACCAAACCAGGGTGTGCAATGCCCGCCGCCACCGATCCTCAGACGCCGGGCAATCCGCAGGCTGGCCTGAGCGGGTCCTAAATCGGCCACAACCCGTTCAGACACACCCTGTTGGCGGGTCACAATCTAAATTCGCTGCCCGCCAGTGAAAATTCCCTGTTGCAATTGAAAGCAGGTTGCGCCATATAGCGCCGGTCCGGCCGAAACAGCTTGGACAGCCGGTCCGGTTACCCACGGACATTACGGTCAAGCGGGTGTAGCTCAGGGGTAGAGCACAACCTTGCCAAGGTTGGGGTCGGGCGTTCGAATCGCCTCACCCGCTCCAGTTTCCCTTCAGATGATCAGTGTGAAGGCCTTCTCCCCAAGGGGGGTGGCGCGACAGGCTTGGCGCCAATTCGCGCGCGCAGATTGTCCCGCGCTGCGATAAGCCCCTCGAAAACACCGTAATTTTACTTATATGAGCACGGATGCGGTCGGTGACGACCATGCTCGAATGACGGACGGACCATGGCGCGGATAGATCAAACAGGAGATTGGCAGGACCGGTATGCACCGAGTCTGGCGATATTCGAATCGCTTGCACTTGACGCCTATGCCCGGCTTCCCGGCCATTTCCGCGATCTCTCGGGTGATTTGGCGATTGTGGTCGCCGATTTTCCCGACGACGAGATTTTCGAGGACATGGGACTGGACACCCCGTTCGATCTGCTTGGCCTGTTCGAGGGTCGCGGCCTGTCTGAACGTTTCACCATCGAAACCGGTGACCTCGCCAACCGGATCATGCTGTACCGCCGGCCGATTCTCGACTATTGGGCCGAAAACGAGGAAACCCTGGGCGACATCATCAGCCATGTGCTGATTCACGAGATCGGCCATCATTTCGGCCTGTCCGATGACGACATGGAGCACATTGAGGCCGGTGTCAGCTAGAACAAGCGTCAGCTAAAGCCGCACCCCAACCATCGATTCGGTTTCAGCCACAAAGTTCCCGCGCCACCCGCTCGAACAGCCGCACCCCTTGCCCAATCAGCACATCGGGAAAATCATAATCGGGGTTGTGCAGCCGCGGATGGTCAACGCCCGCGCCGAGCACAAACAGCGTCGATTTGGCGACCGATCCGAACAGCCCGAAATCCTCGGACCAGCGGAATGGCGCATCCACTCGATGCACCGCCACTCTTTCGGCCGCGAAGGCGCGCTCGACCAGTGCCGTTGCCTCTGCGTCATTTTGACAGGCATAAAACCGGTCCCGGGTTGCAAGCGTCAGTTCCAGCCCATGCCTTGCCGCTACTTCCGTCGCCAGTTCACGCGCCGATGCCATCAGCCGCTCCTGCAGGTCGTTGTCGATACTCCGCAGCGTCGCCCAGACATCGGCTTCACCCGGCGCGACACCGAAGGCAGCCTCGCCCAGCCGCGCATGCACCAGCGTCACCAGCGCATCCTCCGGCGCCATCCCAATCCGCACCGGCAAGGCCGGCAACCCGGTGATCAGCTCGCACATTGCCGCAGCCGGGCTCAATCCCGCCTCGGGCTGCGACGCATGGGCGGTTTTACCCTCAAGCCGGATCGACAATCCCTCGGAGGCGAAATTGAAGGCGCCTGCGCGAATGCCCGCGGCCCCAAGCGGCACGCCGGGCAGATTATGCTGCGCAAAGGCAAAATCGGGTTCAATCGCCTTGAAGGCCGGATCGGCAATCACCGCAGCCGCGCCGGCGCCGGTTTCCTCGGCCGGCTGGAACAGCACGATCACCCGGCCCCGCACCGGCCGCCGTGCTGCCATCGCCCCGGCAAGTCCGGCAATGATCGCCATATGCCCGTCATGGCCACAAAGATGGCCCTTGCCGGGGATCCGCGACCGCCAATCGATGCTGCCTGTTTCGTAAATCGGCAGACCATCGAGTTCACAACGAAACAACACCGAAGGGCCGGGCGCACCGCTGTCGAACACCGCAGCCACGCCATGGCCGCCAAGCCCGGTTAGCAGGGCGTCAGGCTTCAACGCCTCGACAAATGCCTTGATTCGGGCTGCGGTCGCCGTTTCTTCACCCGAGACTTCCGGTGCCTGGTGCAACTGTCGACGCAACGCCACCAGGTCCGGCATCACCGCTTCATCGAAGGCAAGCGAGGCTGAATTCATTGCTGGCCGAGCTTCATCTCGGGATCATAGTCCACACCCTCGACCTGCTTGGTTACCGCCTGACCGCACTGCATCAGGCCGGTCTCGGCATTGAAAGCCAGGCTCGGGGAGCCGTGCAGCTCCCAGCCCTTGGACAGTGCCAGGCTAACCTTGTGGCAGAACGCATTGTCATCGGGTCCGGTCAGAAATCGGTATAGCTTCATGTCGTCTTGTCTCCTGATATCCGCGCATCAATGCGCCTGGCTTTTTCAATCAGCCGCTCGGCCATGTGCAAATGCAGCCGTTCGACCATGCGCCCGTCAAGACTGATCACCCCACGGTCCCGGTTTTCATCCTCGGCGAAGGCGGCAACGATGGCCTCGGCGTTGGCAAGTTCCGCCGGCTCGATTCCGAAAATCTCGTTGGCGGGGCCGATTTGCGCGGGATGAATCAGCGTCTTGCCGTCAAATCCCATCGCCCGGCCTTCGCCACATTCGGTCGCCAGTCCGGCATGATCCTTGAAATCATTGTAAACGCCATCCAGCACATCGAGCCCGTAGGCCCGCCCCGCAAGCACGATTTGCATCAGCCAGGTCGCCAGCCACGGCCGGCCAGGCAGCGCGCTGATGCCGGTTTCCTTGATCAGATCATTGGTTCCGGTAATGAAGCAATCAAGCCGGGCGCCGTCGGTGCGAGCAAGTCGGGCAATCTGTCCGGCGTTCATCACCCCGCGCGGCGTCTCGATCATCGCCCAGATTCTCAGCTTTGCCGGCGCATCGGTCTGCTCGAGCGCGTCTTCGACGGCGGTGATGTCTTCAGGCGCGTCAACCTTGGGAATCAGGATTGCATCGGGCTTGCAACCACGCGCCGCCAGCAGATCTTCCGCACCCCAGGGCGAGGACAGAGCATTGATCCGGATCACGGTTTCCATGCCGGCTGGCAGAGCTGCGGCACGGCCATCACTGAAAAAGTCGCGCATCGCCTCGCGGGCATCCTGCTTGGCGCCAGGCGCCACGGAATCCTCGAGATCAAAAATCACGCTGTCGCAATCAAGGCCGGCGAGTTTGTTCTGCGCGCGGACATTTCCTGCAGGCAGGTAGAGAACGGAGCGCCGCGGCCGGACCGGGCGGGAATGGGAAATCTGGCTCATCGACCATCTATTGCCTCCACCGGCCCCGGCTTGCAAGGGGCTTTGCCGCCCGTTCCATCAGCCCTTGGCTATTGAACAAACCCAAGCCAATCCCCAGATTAGGGAAGGTAATCAAGGAAACGCAGTCATGAGAAATCTCTTCGCAATCGTCGCAGGTCTCGGTTTGTTGGTAGCTGCCATCGCCGGCATCGCACTGGCTCTGGTGCTTGGTACTGTCGCTGCTGGCGCGGTATTTGTCGGCCGGCTGACAGGCCGTCTGCAACCCGCCATGGCAAGAGCAGCCGCTTCAAAGCCCGATCAGCGGACATCGCAGAACCAGTACCGTGTCTGGAATGACGGTCGCGGCACCATCATCGACATGTAAGAAATGCGGTTTAACGGCCTAATTAGGACCAACTAACCCGCTGGCTCTTCTTTTTCCGTTCCATGTTTGTTAAATGCTGCGGCAAAGACAGACAGGATATCTACATCATGGAAAAATTCGACCGTCTCACCGGCGTTGCAGCACCCCTTCCGGTTGTCAATGTCGACACTGACATGATCATCCCCAAGGATTATCTCAAGACCATCAAGCGCACCGGATTGGGCAAGGGTCTTTTCGCCGAAGCCCGGTACAATGAAGACGGTTCCGAAATACCTGAATTCGTGCTCAACCAGCCGGCTTGGCGCAACGCCTCGATTCTTGTGGCGGGCGACAATTTCGGCTGTGGCTCCTCGCGCGAACACGCACCTTGGGCGCTGCTTGATTTTGGCATCCGTTGCGTGATCTCAACCAGCTTTGCCGACATTTTCTACAATAATTGCTTCAAGAACGGCATCCTGCCGATCGTCGTCAGCCAGGAAAACCTCGACAAGCTGATGGATGACGCACGGCGCGGCGCCAACGCCACCGTGTCGATTGACCTGGAAGCTCAGGAAATCCGCGGTCCCGACGGCGGGGTCATTTCCTTCGACGTCGACCCCTTCAGAAAGCATTGTCTGCTCAACGGTCTCGACGATATTGCGTTGACTCTCGAGAAGGCCAGCGCAATCGATAGCTACGAAACCAAGGCGGCAGAGACCCGTCCCTGGCTCTAGTCGGACTCCCGCACGTTTTCGACCAGACTGAACAGGCGATTTTGCGCTTAGACGAGAGTTGAAGGATGCCTCAATGTCGACCGATATCGAAACCTCGATCGTTGCTCTGATCGCGGCTGCCAGCGAAATGGAAGCAAGCGAGATCACGCGCGAGACCGAACTGGCTGATCTGGAGGTCGATTCGCTGGTCTTGACGGAGATCGTCATGGACATCGAGGACGAAAACAACATCGAGATTGATCTCAACACGGCCGAAGCCTGGCAATCTCTCAAGACGGTCGGCGACATTGTCGCTGTGGTGGAAAAACTCATCGCGGCGCGGACCTAGGATGGCCCGGCAGCGTGTCGTCGTAACCGGCCTCGGCGGAATTTGCGCGCTGGGTGGCAACGCCGGTGACATCTGGACCGGCATGAAGGAAGGCCGCAACGGTTGCGGCCCGCTATCGATCGTCACCCGCGACCTCAAGATCGGTATCGGTTGCGGTCTCACCGGTTATCCCGAAGACGACGGCATCGACAAGCGCCAGCGCATGACCATGAGCGCCATCAGCCGGATCGCTGTGATTGCTGCGCGTGAGGCGATGGCACAATCGGGCCTGGCCTCGGACGATTTCGACCAACTGCGGGCCGGCGCGATTGTCGGCGTCGGCATTTTCGGCACCGATGCCGTCGATCAGAGCTATGTCGATGTGTTTGTTGAGGGCAAGAAACGCCCGCATCTGTTCACCGTGCCGCGGGTCATGCCCGGCGCGCCAGCTGGCCATGTGTCAATTGATCTGGGGCTCAAAGGTCCGGTATTCGGCGTCACCTCGGCCTGCGCATCCGGCAACCACGCCTTCATTTCAGCCGTCGACCAGATCCGGCTTGGCCGCGCCGACGTGATGCTTGCCGGCGGCGCCGAGATGTCGCTGGTCTACGGCCCGCTGAAGGCCTGGGAATCGCTGCGCGTCCTCGCCCGCCAAGCCTGCCGACCATTTTCAGCTGACCGTGACGGCCTGGTGCTGGGCGACGGCGCAGCCATTGCGGTTCTCGAATCCTATGAGCACGCGATTGCCCGCGGCGCCAATATCCTGGCCGAGATCGTCGGTGTCGGCCTGACCGGCGACGCCTCCGATATCGTCAACCCCACCGTCGAGGGTCCCGCTGCGGCGATGCGCAATTGCCTTGCCGACGCCGGAATTTCCGCCGACCAGGTCGATTATATCAACGCCCATGGCACCGCCACGCAGGCCAATGACCAGACCGAGACCCGCGCCATCCGCCAGGTTTTCGGCTCCGCCGCCGACAGCGTGTCGGTATCCTCGACCAAATCCATGCACGGCCATTGCCTGGGCGCATCAAGTGCCATCGAGATGATCGCCTGCGTCAACGCGATCCGCGAAGGCGTCATTCCACCGACCATCAATTTCACCAGCCCCGATCCGCTGTGCGATCTCGACATCACCCCGAACGAAGCCCGGGAAAAGAAAGTCGATATCACCATTTCCAACGCCTTCGCCTTTGGAGGCACCAATGCTGTCGTGGCGCTGAAGCGGGTTTAATACCGTCACCCACCGGTTGGTTGAAAAATCGCCGGGCCGGCAGTAATGCTCACCCACACGCTGCGATTTTTACTTTTGAAAGGCATGATCCATGACGTCTCGTTCTCTCTTTCTGCTTCCCGGCGACGGCATTGGCCCGGAAGCCATGGCCGAAGTCCGCAAAGTCATCGCCCATCTCAATGACAAGCACGGAACGGATTTCGTCACCGACGAGGGACTGGTCGGCGGATGTGCCTATGATGCCTGCGGCCAGGCAATTTCCGACGCCGACATGGAAAAGGCGATGGCCGCCGACGCCGTGCTGTTCGGTGCGGTTGGCGGCCCGAAATGGGATCCCGTGCCTTACGAAGTACGTCCCGAAGCCGGCCTCTTGCGGCTGCGCAAGGACATGGAGCTGTTTGCCAATCTGCGTCCGGCGATCTGTTACCCGGCGCTGGCCGCGTCGTCCTCGCTGAAGCCCGAAGTTGTCGAGGGTCTCGATATCCTGATTGTCCGCGAACTTACCGGCGGCGTCTATTTCGGCGAACCCAAGGAAATCATCGATCTCGGCAACGGCCAGAAGCGCGGCATCGACACCCAGGTCTATGACACCTACGAAATCGAACGCATTTCAGCGGTTGCCTTCGAACTGGCGCGCACCCGCAGGAACGAAGTCTGCTCGATGGAAAAGCGCAACGTCATGAAATCCGGCGTGTTGTGGAATGAAGTGGTGACGGCCACCCACAAGGCGCGCTTCTCCGACGTCAAGCTGAGCCACATGCTGGCTGATGCCGGCGGTATGCAGCTGGTGCGCTGGCCCAAGCAGTTCGACGTCATCGTCACCGACAATCTGTTTGGCGACATGCTCTCAGACGTCGCCGCCATGCTGACCGGCTCGCTGGGCATGCTGCCTTCGGCCTCGCTCGGCGCACCCGATCCGAAGACCGGCAAGCGCAAGGCGCTCTACGAGCCGGTGCACGGCTCGGCACCCGATATCGCCGGCCAGGGCATCGCCAACCCGATCGCCATGATCGCCTCCTTTGCCATGTGCCTGCGCTATTCCTTCGACATGGTGGCCGAGGCCGAACGGCTGGATGCCGCCATCGCCACCGTGCTTGAGCAGGGGCTGCGCACCGGCGACATCATGTCGGACGGCTGCACCAAGGTGACCACCGCCGAGATGGGCGACGCCATCGTCGCCGCTTACGCAGGATAAGCATCACCGCACTATCGGTGACCCAAGTTCAACCCGGCCCGGCTCGCGCCCGGCCGGGTTTTTTGTTGAACCCTGCCGGCTGGTCAGGTGGTGTCAGAACGGCGAATTTCTTCTATCTGTCGGGCCAGTTCGGCGCGCCATGGCCCCATCATCTCGCGAACCTTCTGGATATAGGGCTCGTTCTCAGCCAGCGTCAGTTTGGGGTCATAGACGCTCGCCACTTCGAGCATGGACTTGCGATCCATCCGGTCGAACGCATCGGCCATGGCGTGCGCATGCGGCGTTGAAATCCCCAGCGCCTCAAACGCCGATCGGCCCATACGGATCGAGCTGTCATAGGTCTCGCGGACGATATCACGACAACCCGCGGCCCAGAGATCATAGACATGGTCCCGGTCAACAGCACGTGCCAGCACATGCACGCCGGGATGGGTTTGCTGCAGATATCTGGTCATCTCGGTGATCTGCTCGCGGTCATCGATGGCGATGACAATCAGCTTGGCCTCGGAGATACCAGCCGCATGCAAAAGTTCGGGCCGGGTAGCGTCGCCATAATAGGATTTCAGCCCGAAACGACCCATCATGTCGATGCGTTTGGAGTTGAAATCGATCACCGTCGAGCTGTAGCCGGCCGCCGACAGCATCCGCTGGATCAGCCCGCCCATGCGGCCATGGCCAGCGATGATGATGTGGTTCTGCTCATCGATCTGGTCAGTTTGCCGCCCGTCGGCCTCGACAAAGCGTGGCGCGATCACCCGATCATAGAGAATGAACAGCCCCGGCGTCAGCACCATCGACAGCGCCACCACCAGCAGCAACTGATCGGCGATGACGGCCGGGATCACCGAATTTGCCACCGTGAACGACAACAGCACGAAGCCGAACTCACCGGCCTGCGCCAATCCCAATGCAAACAGCCAGCGATCAGCGCCACGCAGCTTGAAGACCAGCGCCAGCAGATAGAGCACGCCGGCCTTGATGGCGATCAGAGCCAGGGTCAGAGCGACGATCAGCCCCGTGTTGTCGGCCAGCAGTGCAAAATTGATGCCGGCGCCAACGCTCATGAAAAACAGCCCGAGCAACAGCCCCTTGAACGGCCCGATGTCGGATTCCAGTTCGTGACGGTATTCGCTGTTGGCCAGCACCACACCGGCAAGAAAAGTGCCGAGTGCCGGTGACAGACCGACCAGCGACATCAGCAAGGCGATACCGATTACCATCAGCAGCGCGGTGGCAGTAAAAAGTTCCCGCAATTGCGAGATGGCGATGAAACGAAACAGGGGCCGCGTCAACCGGCTACCGATCAACACCACGGCGGCCACCGCGGCCAAGGTAACAAGCGTGGTCTGCCAACCATTGAGCCCGGCCACCAGGCTGATGGTCGCGCCATGGTCGGCGCCGCCTGAACCCTGCGCGGCACTGGCGACATGATTGGCTTCAAGCAGCTCCGGCAGCGCCAGTAGCGGGATCAGCGCCAGCATCGGGATAACCGCAATATCCTGAAACAACAGCACCGAAAAACTCGATTGCCCGCCATCGCTTTTCAACAGTCCTTTTTCATTGAGCGATTGCAGCACGATGGCCGTTGACGAGAGCGACAGCACCAGCCCGATTGCCAGGCTTACCGTCCAGGATTGGCCCAGCGCCATCGCCACGATCATCACCAGAGACGTGCTGCCCGCTACCTGCGCGCCCCCAAGCCCGATCAGCCGCATCCGCATCTGCCAGAGCATCTTCGGTTCGAGCTCGAGGCCGACCAGAAACAGCATCATCACCACGCCGAACTCGGCGAAATGCTGGATCGACAGCACATCAACCTTGAGCAGCGCCAGCACCGGCGAAATCGCAATACCGGCGATCAGGTAGCCAAGCACCGACCCCAGCCCCAGCCGCGTGGCAATCGGAACCGCGAAAACGCCCGCAATGAGAAAAACAAACGCGAGCAGCAGAAAATCGGTCATGAGGCATCCCCTTGGCCCAATCTGGTAAGGCCTTGCAGCAATATTCGCATTCTGACTGAAAAAGGAGGATCGGGATATCGCCTGCCTTGCTGTCCAACAGAAACGCAGCAAACCGTGCGATCCGGCACATACCGTTGTGAGCAGGCGACCGCACGGAACGAATTGACATTTCAGCGCACTTCAATCAAAACACGGCCACCATGCGCACCACGATCAAAACCAAGACCGCGATCTGACCCGTTCCGCCCCCCTCACTCTCCCCGGGGCGGGAAGAGTGGCGCTTGACCGCTAACAAGGGGAGAGAGGAGCACGGAAACCATGGGTTTCAAAATCGCAATTGTCGGTGCGACGGGCAATGTCGGCCGCGAAATGCTCAACATTTTGTCAGAGCGCGCCTTCCCTGTCAGCGAAGTCGTAGCCCTTGCCTCGAGCCGCTCGGTGGGCACCGAAGTTTCCTTCGGCGACAAGACCCTGAAGGTCAAGAATCTCGAAAATTATGATTTTACCGGCACCGATCTCTGCCTGATGTCGGCCGGCGGCACGATCAGCAAGAAATGGTCACCCAAGATCGCCGCCCAGGGCTGCATCGTCATAGACAACTCCTCGGCCTGGCGCTACGACGCCGACGTGCCGTTGATCGTGCCGGAAGTCAATCCGGACGCGATCACCGGCTATACCAAGCGCAACATCATCGCCAACCCGAATTGCTCGACGGCACAGCTGGTCGTCGCACTCAAGCCGCTGCATGATCACGCCAAGATCAAGCGCCTGGTGATCTCGACCTACCAGTCGGTTTCCGGCGCCGGCAAGGACGGCATGGACGAGCTGTTCAACCAGACCCGCGCCGTGTTTGTCGCCGATTCGATCTCGACCCACAAATTCACCAAGCGCATCGCCTTCAACGTCATCCCGCATATCGATGACTTCATGGAAGACGGCTACACCAAGGAAGAATGGAAGGTACTGGCCGAGACCAAGAAGATGCTGGACCCGAAGATCAAGGTCACCTGCACGGCCGTGCGCGTCCCGGTGTTCATCGGCCACTCCGAATCGGTCAACATCGAGTTTGAAAACGAGATTTCTGCCGAGGAAGCCCGCGATATCCTGCGCGACGCACCGGGATGCCAGGTCATCGACAAGCACGAGGACGGCGGCTACATCACGCCCTATGAATGCGCTGGCGAAGACGCAACTTTCATCTCGCGCATTCGCGAGGACGCAACTGTCGAAAACGGCCTCAACATCTGGGTCGTTTCTGACAATCTGCGCAAGGGTGCTGCTCTTAACACCATTCAGATCGCCGAACTGCTGGTCAACCGGCGGCTGATCAAGCCGCGGCTCGCCGCCTGATCGCAATCGAGCCATTTGGATGGCCCGCCGGTGGAACCCATCGGCGGGCCTTTTTATTGGAGCACGGATTCGGCGGGCCGTGACTTTTTACCGAATCGCTGGCAAGCTCCGCCTCGGCCATTTCACGATACAAAGGTGATGACGCATGAACGACACGGGTGGAAAACTGACCGCAGCGGGCGTTGCCGCGCTCATCATGATAGGCTTCGCCACACCGGCGGTTGCCGCACAATGCGGCAACAACTCCAAGGGCTTTCCCGCCTGGATCACCCAGTTTAAGAAGGAAGCGGCCCGTGCCGGCATCTCCGAGCGCACGCTCGACAGGGCTTTCGCCAATGTCCGCTACGCCACAAAGACGATTTCACTGGATCGCAATCAGCGCAGCTTCAAATTGTCCTTTGACCAGTTCATGCAGAAGCGCGGCGCCAACACGATCATTTCCCAGGGCAAGAAGCTCAAGAAGCGCAATGCCGGAATGTTCGATGCGATCGAGAAGAAATACGGCGTACCCGCTGGTCCGCTGCTCGCGATCTGGGGCATGGAATCGGGATTTGGCCGCTTTTCCGGCAACCAGCACACCATGTCGGCTGTGGCGACGCTCGCCTATGATTGCCGCCGCTCGGCATTTTTCACCGAGCAGCTTTACGCCCAGTTGCAGCTCATTCAGAAAGGCTGGCTGAGCCCCGATTTCAAGGGAGCTGCCCATGGTGAAATCGGCCAGACTCAATTCTTGCCTGCCAATGTGGTGCGTTTCGGCGTCGATGGCGACCGCAACGGCAGTATCGATCTGGCGTCCTCTGCCGATGCGCTGGCCTCGACCGCCAATTTTCTCCGGGCCCATGGCTGGAGCCGCGGCGGCGGCTATCAGCCGGGAGAAGGCAACCACCGGGCAATTCAGGGCTGGAACGCCGCCGGCGTCTATCAGAAGGCCATCGCCAAGATCGGCGCGGACATCGACGGCTGAATTCTGGCTTTAAAGACTGGAGCAGACGGTCCGCGTCGGGCACCGCGGACCGGGTTGACCCAAGGTTTTTCGGGCCACGACCGCGGCACCGTTACCGGTCCCGCCATAATCGCTGACGTCAGAACTCGTCGCAGCTTTCGTCCACCGTGGTTTGCACGCTGTGGATGATCTTGCCGCCCTCGAAGGTGAATGCTTCACGGATCAGCAGCTCGTTTTCAGGGAACTGGTAGCACACCAGCGCCGTGGCAGTGGTGTCGTCGATCTTCGCCTCGGGGTCGAGTTGCCAGGCAAAATTGGCCGTGGCGGCTATCTCTTCCCATTCATCCAGCGCTTCGACGAACTCCTTCTTGGTCTGAATCACCTCCAGATCCCCAAGTTCGATTTTCGCATCCTCTGCCAGCAGATCGGTCAGCGCGACCCGGTTGACGTCAAACAGCGCCGTATACCATCGCTCCAGCAGAGAGCTGGACTTTTGAGCGCCGGCCACCGCCGGAATCGCGAAAAGCATGGTGACCGCAATAAGCACTGTTCGGATCAAATGCATGTGAAGGCTCCCCCGCAGGCACAGCTTCCAGAGTGGCAGCGCGCCGCCATCATGGAACCGGAGTACAGGGGCCGCTGTCAAGCGAGGGGCAGGTCGGGCCGGTAGAAATCGCCAGTTTGCGGGTCCATGATCCACAACTCGCCGGTCGAAATATCAAACCAGGCGCCGTGGATTTTCAACTTGCCACGGTCTTCGAGGATCTTGACGCAAGGAAAGGTACGCAGATTGGAGATCGAGTTGCGGATCGAAATCCGCTCCAGCGCGATCTGCCGTTCACCGCTGGTCATCAGCTGACTGTCCTGAATCTGCTGCGCTGCCGGTTTCAGCAACTTGACCCAGTGGCCGATGAAATCGCCAGGCGACAACGGCGTCGCATTCGGATCGAGCGCCGCCTTGATGCCACCACAGCGACCGTGGCCAAGCACCACGATCTGCCGGATCTTGAGGGCCTGCACTGCAAATTCGAGCGCGGCCGAGGTGGCGTGCAGATTGTCATCCGGCTCATAGGGCGGCACCAGATTGGAGACATTGCGGATCACGAACATTTCGCCCGGGCCACAATCAAAAACCGTCTCGGGTGCGGTACGCGAATCGCAACAGGCAACAACCAGCGTATGCGGTTCCTGGCCGGTCTCGGCCAATTGTCTGTAACGATCTCTCTCGGCCGTATAGCGGCCGCTCATGAATGTTTTGTAGCCTTCAAGAAGTCTGGATGGAAATGTCGACATGGCAACGCACATAAACGCGCGCGGGCCGAAGATCAATCATCCTTTAGGCGATGCCCGCAGTTGAGGCAAAAAATGCCGAAAGCGACGTTGAAACGGACCCAAAATCGCGCATCGACCGCCCGGTTCTACGGTTTTTTCCGGTCGGTCCGGGAGAGAACCCGCCGCATGTTGACCATCGCCATTGGCGTGCGCAGGCTCTGCGCATCGGTTTCAAGCGTCAGTTCGTCGGCACCGCGCCGTGCGGTCCGGGCCAGGATCTCGAACACCGCGCCGGTGGCCATCTGCAAGGCCTTTTCCTCAGCCACACCTTCCAATAACCGCGCCAGGAAAGTAGCCGACATCAGGTCGCCGAGGCCGTTTGGCGCATTGGCGATGCTGCGGTGTTCGGCCATGTGCGCCTCACCGCCACTGACCAGCAGGTTACCGGTGCTACCCGCCATCATGGCGATCGCCGAAGTGACCAGCACCCGGGCCGGTCCCAGCGTTTCCGCCGCCGCCAGCGTCGATGCCGTATCCTTGACCTCGGCACCCGACAACCAGCCAAGCTCGTGCACGTTGGGAGTGGCGATGCTGGCAACCGGAATGAGTTTATTGGCAATCGCGGTGGCAGTGGCTTCCGGGACATAGAGACCGCCCGTATCACCAATTACCGGGTCACACATGTAGAGCGCGCCGGGGTTGGCCTCGCGTACCGCGCCCACCAGCCGGGCGATGTCTTCGGCCTGACCCGCTTCCCCGAGATAGCCGCTGAGCACTGCGCCGACTTCACCAAGCCATGGCGCGCGACACAAATCATCGATCAACGCCGAGAAATCCTCTCTCGAGGGGACAATGCGGGTGGCCCGCGAGTGGCCCGGATGCCAGGGCAGGATCACGGTTGGCACTGCCCAAACCGGAAACCCCAGTGTTTCAAGCGCGAATACGGCCGCACGATTGCCCACCGACCCACGCACCACATGGCTGGAAATGACGATCACCGCCGGGTGGATCCCCGGTTTGTTCTGATTGCCCTGAGTCATCCCGAGATCTGCCCGAACAGCCACCACACCAAACCCAGGAGCGCCAGCACCGCCAGGCCGCGGGCAATCCGCGTGCCCCACAGTTCCGCTGCATCGGTCTTGTCGGCGTCCTTGGCCGCAAAATGATCGCGCACGCTGTTGGCGGCAGATTTCATCATCGGCGTCGCCGACAGCCCGCCCTCCTCGCCGAGCCGGTCCAGTGCGCGTTTGGCGTCGCGAACGGTCTTGTCATCGTCTTTCATGACATCTGCTTTCTGTGGGTCTTGCACACGGTTTTACCCTATCATCGCGTTGCCAGAACCGCACCGCAGACACTCGAACCCCGTGCCAGGTTCACCGGGCATCGGCTTTCGGGCTCAGCGCGCCATACCATGATATTCATGATTGGGGCGCATATCAGTGGCCGACGCCATCCGGTTGGTCATGTTGTAGAACGACGCCACTGCGGCAATATCCCAGATGTCCCGATCGCTGAACCCGACATCACGCAGCGCCTGCCGGTCCGCCTCTTCGATCCGGGCCGGATCTTCGCTCATCAGCACTGCAAAATCGATCATCGCCCGTTGCTTGGGCTCAAGATCAGCCACCAGATAGTTCATCACCATCTGTTCGCCCAGCTCAGGCTTTCCCGACAACACCCGCACCGCGGCGCCATGGGCGGTCAAGCAATAATAGCACCGGTTGACCGCCGAGACCGCCACCGCAATCAACTCCCGGTCGAGTTTGCTCAGGCCGGATTCGGCCAGCATCAGGTCATTGTAGAAGGCCGCGAACGCTTCCAGCTTGTTGTTGTTGAAGGCGTAGGCTCTCAGCACATTGGGAACCATTCCGAGCTTTTCCTCGCATTTGGCGAAATAGCTGGTCATGGCATCGCTCAGCGGCATTTCCTGCTTAAGATTCAGCGCGATCACGGCTTCTGGTGCAGATGTCATCACAAATTCTCCAATTATTGTTATCCGGTACGAAATCTGGTCGCATTGCATGCCACTTCTGCTAGGTTTCGGCCAAAGATCAAGTCCTGGAGGCCTGGAATGGGTGTCAAGAATAGCCGCAAGGCAGAACCGCTGCTCGCAGAAGCAGCGACAATCGCAGCCAAGGGCGGCAAGCCGCACGTCAAACCGGAGGACCTGTTCTTCCGCGTCAGTATGGACGATCTCGTGCATTTCCCGCCGCAAAGCCTGGCGCATTCGGCCGTGCTCGCGGAAGCTGAAATCCGTGCCTGGGACGGAAAGACATCTCGGATGAGCCTGATCGACGCCGACCACACCACCAAGGATGGTCAGGCCGTCTCGGTGCTGCTGATCACCACCCGGAACAAACCCTTCCTCTATGATTCGGTCATGGGCGAGGTTACATCGCATGTGCGCGACATCTTCATGGCGCTGCACCCGATCCTGGTGGTCGCCGACAAGGCACCCACCCGGCTATTTTCCCATGACGATGGCAGCGATCCGGCGGATCGGGTCAGTCATATCCAGATCCACATGCCGCGACTTGGCGAGGCCGCGGCCAAGAACCTGACCGACGGCGTCACCCATGTGCTCAATCAGGTCCAGGCGGCAGTCACCGACTGGAAGGCAATGCTGGCGATGCTCGACCACAGCGCCGCCGACCTGGTGGCCCTGGATGTCGACAAGAAGAGCGAACCGGCGCGACAGGAGGCACAGGCCTTCATCACCTGGCTGCGCGACAACAATTTCACCTTCCTGGGAATGCGCGAATATGTCTACACCGGCGAGGGCGACAAGGCGGCATTGAGTCGGGCGTCGACCGAGGGCTTGGGCATTCTCGCCGATCCCGACCTGCGGGTCTTGCGATTCGGCAAGGATCAGGTCACCACCACCCCGGAAATCCTCGATTTCCTGCAGGGACCGGATTTTCTGATCGTCACCAAGGCCAATGTCCGCTCGGTGATCCACCGCCGTGCTTACATGGACTACATCGGCATCAAGCGCTTCGACCACAAGGGCAAGGTGATCGGCGAATTGCGCGTGGTGGGTCTGTTCACGTCGACCGCCTACACCCGATCGGTGACCAAAATTCCGTTGCTGCGCTCCAAGGTCAACGCCGTCATTTCCGAATTCGGCTACGATCCCGAGAGCCATTCCGGCAAATTGCTGCTCAACACGCTGGAATCCTATCCGCGCGACGACCTGTTCCAGATCGACGCCCCGTTGTTGGCCCGTTTCTGCATGCAGATCAACGAACTCGCCGACCGGCCCCGGGTTCGGGTGCTGCCGCGAATCGACCGGTTTGACCGATTTGTCTCGCTCATCGTCTATGTACCGCGCGATCAGTATGATTCGATCGCCCGCGAACGCATCGGCGCCTATTTCAAGACGGTGTACAACGGTCGTGTGTCGGCTTACTATCCGGCCTTCCCCGAAGGCGGCGTGGCCCGTGTGCATTTCATCATCGGACGCTCCGAAGGCAAGACGCCACAAATCCCGCAGGAACAACTCGAACGCGATATCCGCTCGATCGTTACCCGTTGGGAAGACCAGTTCGCCACGCTTGGCGGCGACGGCGCGGCACGCATCAGCGTCAGCCAGTCCTACAAGGAGCGCTTCAGCCCCGAGGAAGCGCTGGCCGATCTCGGCGACATTCTCGCCTGCGCCAAGCCGGGCACCATCCGGATTGCATTCTACCGCAACGATGACACGCCGGATGACCGTCTGGCGCTCAAGATCTTTCATGCCGGCGAACCAGTGGCGCTGTCGCGCCGGGTTCCGCTGCTTGAAAACCTCGGTTTCAAGGTCATCAGCGAGCAGACCCACGACATCTTTATTGACGAGCAGGCCGGTTCGGCCAGCACCGTTGTTGTCCATGACATGGAAATCGCCCACGAGGACAACCGGATCATCGACCTGAAGGCCGATGGCGATCGGCTGCAACAGGCATTCCTGTCGGTCTGGCATGGCGACACCGACAATGACAGCTTCAATCGGCTGGTCACCAACGCTGCCCTGACGGTCCGCGAAGCCATGGTGCTGCGCGCCTATGCCCGCTATCTGCGCCAGGCCGGAATTCCCTATTCACAGGAATACGTGGCCCGATGCCTCAACCGTCATTCCGCGATAGCCTCCAAACTGCACGAATTGTTCCACACACGGTTTGAAATCGGCGTCAATCCGGAAGCCCGCAAGCAACAGCAAGCAATGCTGGTCGAAGCGATCGAAACCGCGCTCACAGAAGTCCCCAGCCTTGACGACGACCGCATCCTCAGACGCTACGTCAACGCCATCCAGGCATCCTTGAGAACCAATTATTTCCAGACCGGGCCCGACGGCGCGCACCGTCCGGCGCTGGCCTTCAAGCTCGATCCGAAGGCGCTTGAGGGTCTGCCTGAGCCACGACCGTTCCGCGAGATATTCGTCTATGGCGCCGAGGTCGAGGGCGTGCATCTACGCTTCGGACCGGTTGCCCGTGGCGGCCTTCGCTGGTCCGACCGGGCGCAGGATTACCGCACCGAAGTGCTGGGCCTGGTCAAGGCACAGCAGGTCAAGAACGCGGTGATCGTGCCGGTTGGCGCCAAGGGCGGCTTCTATCCCAAACGTCTGCCCGTCGAGGGCGGCCGCGACGCCATCTTCGAGGCTGGACGCGAAGCCTACAAGCTGTTCATCCGCACCCTGCTCTCGGTTACCGACAACATCGTCGGGGATGCCATTGTCCCGCCCCAGGACACGGTCCGTCACGATGAAGACGATCCGTATTTCGTGGTTGCCGCCGACAAGGGCACAGCCACGTTCTCCGACACCGCCAACGCGCTCAGCCAGGAACAGGGTTTCTGGCTTGACGATGCTTTCGCCTCGGGCGGCTCCGCCGGCTACGACCACAAGAAGATGGGCATCACCGCACGCGGCGCCTGGGAAGCCGTCAAGCGGCATTTCCGTGAAATGAACATCGACATCCAGACCACGCCGTTCACCGCGGCGGGCGTCGGCGACATGTCTGGCGACGTGTTCGGCAACGGCATGCTGTTGTCCGAAAAGATCCGTCTGGTCGCTGCCTTTGACCACCGCGATATCTTCATCGATCCGGATCCCGATTGCGCCGCCGGCTTTGCCGAACGCAGCCGGTTGTTCGATCTCGGCCGCTCAAGCTGGCAGGATTACGACAAATCGAAATTGTCCAAGGGCGGCATGATCATTCCGCGCACGCTCAAATCGGTCGATCTGACCCCTGAATCGGCCGCCGCGATCGGATTGTCAGGGCTCAAGACGACACCGCAGGAAATCATGTCAGCGATCCTGTCGATGGAAACCGATCTGCTCTGGTTCGGCGGTATCGGAACCTACATCAAGGACGCGCGCGAGAATGACGCCGATGTCGGCGACCGCGCCAATGATCCGATCCGGGTGACGGCGCGGCAGGTGCGCGCCAAGGTGATCGGCGAAGGCGCCAATCTCGGCGTCACCCAGAAGGGCCGCATTGCCTATGCACTCAATGGCGGCCGCTGCAACTCCGATGCCATCGACAATTCCGCCGGCGTCAACTCGTCCGACGTCGAGGTCAATATCAAGATCGCCTTGGCCAACGCCATGCGCGAAGAGCGATTGACCCGGCCCAAGCGCAACACCTTGTTGGCAACGATGACCGACGAAGTCGCCGGACTGGTCCTGCGCAACAATTACCTGCAGTCGCTTGCCATCTCGCTGACCCAGGCCCAGGGCGTCTCCGGCGTTGGAGAACTCAACCGGGTAATGACCAGCCTCGAAGGCCGCGGCCTGCTCAACCGCAAGGTAGAGGATCTTCCTGACGACGCGCTCGTCACCGAGCGGGTGACAGCAGGGCTGGCGCTGACCCGCCCCGAGATAGGCGTGCTGCTGTCCTATGCCAAGCTGGTGCTGTTTGACGAAATCGTCGCCAGTTCGCTGCCCGATGAGCCCTATTTCAGCAATACGCTGGAATCCTATTTCCCCAAGCGCATGCTGAAGGATCACGCGGGCGACATCGCCACTCACCGGTTGCGCCGGGAAATCATTTCGACCCTGCTCGGCAATGATGCGATCAACCGTGGCGGGCCAGCCTTCGTCATCGGCCTGGGCGACAAATCGGGCGCCACAGCTGCCGATATCGTCAAGGCCTTTGTACTGGCCCGCGACGGGCTGTCGCTCGACCAGCTCTATGCCAAGATCGACGCGCTCGACACCAAGGTGCCAGGCACTGTTCAAAACCAGCTCTACGCCCATGTCGGTGATGCGCTGCGGACCGTCACCAGCTGGGCGCTGAAGACCGGCGCGGCCCAGGGCGATCTTGGCGCCGCCGTCAAATCAATGCGCGACGGCGTTGCCAGCCTGGGCGGCAAGCTTGCTGCGGCGATGCCGCAATCCATGGAGGAGGAGGCAGCAGCAGTAAGCGCCGAACTGATCGCACAGGCGGTGCCCGAGGCGCTGGCCGGCGAAATAGCAGCCCTTGGCGGCATGACGCTGGCACCCGACATCTGCAATGTCGCTGCGCTCTCCAACACCGACCTGGGCCGGGCGACGGGCACCTTCTTTGCCGTCACGGAAGCGTTCCGACTTGGCAGGATCGTCGCTGCGGTCGATCGCATTCCGGTATCCGACCATTTTGAAGGTTTGGCATTGGCCCGCAGCCTGGATGAGATATCCGAGGCCCGGCGGATCATTTCAGGCATCGCGCTCGACGCCAATCCGCAAGCTTCCGATCCGGCCGGCGAATGGCTTGAGGCCAACAGCGGCCGCATCTCCCATGTCCGCAACCAGATCCTGTCTCTGACCGACAGCGGCGAATTGTCGGTCGCCAAGCTCACCGTGGCTGCCGGCATGATGAGCGATCTTGCCCGTTCCCTTCGCGCGTGACGAAGTCTTCGCCAACAGGGGACCCGCATGGCGCATGAGTTGTCAGCGGGTCCCGGCCAGGGTGGCGGCGTACCGCGCAAGGGCGTGTATGGCTGGATGATGTTTGACTGGGCGGCACAGCCGTTCTTCACGGTCGTCACCACCTTCATCTTCGGACCCTATTTCATCAGCCGCATGGCCAGCGATCCCGCCACAGGCCAGGCTGCCTGGGGCTATGGTATTGCGCTCGGTGGGGCACTGATTGCCATTCTGTCGCCGATCCTCGGCTCGATTGCCGACCAGACCGGACCGCGCAAACCCTGGATCGGATTTTTTGCCGTCATCAAGATCGCCGCGCTCTGCGGGCTCTGGTTTGCGGCGCCCGGCTCCAATCTCGTCGCCGTGGTAGCCCTGTTCACGCTCGCCTCGGTGGCCGCAGAATTTTCCATCGTGTTCAATGATTCGATGCTGCTCCGGCTGGTTCCCAAGGCCGATATTGGCCGGATCTCCAATCTGGCCTGGGGACTTGGCTATCTCGGCGGTATGATCGTGCTGGTCTTCATCATCGCCTTTCTCGCCGCCTCGCCGGAAACTGGCAAGACCCTGATCGGCATCAGCCCGCTGTTCGGGCTCGACCCGCTGCAGGGCGAGGACGCACGCGCATCCGCGCCGATATCGGCGTTGTGGTACGCTATCTTCATTCTGCCGATGTTTCTCTACACGCCCGATGCCGGTGGCCGCAGGGCGATGGGCGACGCAGTTCGCGATGGGCTCAAAGAACTTAAATCCACCATCGGTGAAGTGCGCCAGCGTGCCGGCATTTTCCGGTTTCTGATCGCCCGCATGATCTATCAGGACGGCGTCAATGCGCTGCTGGCGTTGGGGGGCGGCTTCGCCGCGGCAATGTTCGGCTGGTCGATCACCGAAATCGGCATTTATGGCATCATGCTCAATGTGGTGGCGATTTTTTCCTGCCTCTATGCCAGCCGGCTCGACACCAGGCTCGGCTCCAAAGTAGTGGTGCTGATCACCATATTCCTGCTGCTGACGGCCACCACCGGCATCGTCTCCACCGGGCCGGGATTCACCTTCTTCGGTGCGCTGCAGCTCGGCGCAGTCGATTCAGGTGGCCTGTTCGGCACCGCCTCGGAAAAGGCCTATATCGCCTTCGGTCTGCTTATCGGCATTGCCTTTGGACCGGTCCAGGCTTCCTCGCGGGCCTATATGGCGCGCAGCGTTACCGAGGAGGAAGCAGGGCGCTATTTCGGCATCTATGCGCTGGCCGGGCGCGCCACCAGCTTTCTGGCTCCCTTCACGGTGGCCACAGTCACCGCCCTTTCGGGATCGCCGCGGCTTGGCATGGCCACCATCATCATCTTCTTTGCCGCAGGCTTCGCGGTGTTGTGGTCCACTCCCTATCCGGCGGATCAGCCCGGCGGCAAACCCGCCAACGTGGCGTGAACAGGCCGGACACTACGGTCCGGCCGCAAGAACTGCAGCTTAGTGCCGGAAATGGCGCATGCCGGTAAACACCATCGCCACGCCGGCTTCATCGGCGGCGTCGATGACGTCCTGATCGCGCATCGACCCGCCCGGCTGGATCACCGCGGTAGCGCCAGCCTCGATGGCTGATAGCAGCCCGTCGGCAAACGGGAAGAACGCGTCGGATGCGACCACGCTGCCCTTGGTTCGCGGTACCTCGAGCCCCAGCACCTCGGCCGCATCCACCGCCTTGCGGGCGGCGATACGGGCGGAATCCACCCGGCTCATCTGTCCGGCGCCGATGCCCACCGTAGCGCCGTTGAGCGCGTAGACAATGGCGTTGGACTTGACGTGCTTGGCAACCTGGAAGGCAAACGCCATGTCGGCGAGTTCGCGCGCATCGGGTGCACGCCGGGTCACCACCTTGAAATCCTCTGGCGCGACATGGCCGTTGTCGCGACCCTGCACCAGCAATCCGCCGGAAACCGATTTGACCATCATGCCGGGTTTTTTCGGATCGGCCATGGCACCGGTGATCATCAACCGCAGATTCTTCTTGGCCGACAGGATCTGCCGGGCTTCCTCGCTGGCATCGGGCGCAATGATGACCTCGGTAAACAGCTTGACGATCTCGGAAGCGGTCTGTGCGTCAAGTGGCCGGTTGAAGGCGACGATGCCGCCAAAGGCCGACGTCTGGTCACATTCCAGCGCCCGCCGGTAGGCGTCGCCAAGATTGTCCCCAACCGCCACGCCGCAGGGATTGGCATGCTTGATGATGGCGCAGGCAGCCGAAGTGGCCGCATCGAATTCGCTGACCAGCTCAAATGCCGCATCGGTGTCGTTGATGTTGTTGTAGGACAGCTGCTTGCCCTGCAGCAGGGTAGCACTGGCAACACCGGGACGCGGATCGCCGGTCGTATAAAACGCTGCCTGCTGGTGCGGATTTTCGCCATAACGCATGACATCATGCAATTTCCCGCCAAACGCCCGGTGGCGCGGCGCCTCAAGGGCCAGGTCCTGTGCAAACCAGCCCGACACCGCTGCGTCATAAGCGGCCGTCCGGGCAAACGCCAGCGCGGCAAGTTCCTGACGCAACGCCAGCTGCAGGCTACCGTTCTGTTCGGCAAGCGTCGCGAGCACCCGCTCGTAATCGTCGGGATCGGTGAGGGTTGTCACATAGGCATGGTTCTTGGCAGCCGCTCGGATCATCGCCGGGCCGCCGATGTCGATGTTTTCAACAATCGTCGCCTTGTCGGCGCCGCCCGCCACGGTCTGCTCGAACGGATAGAGATTGATCGCCACCAGGTCGATGTCGACGATCCCATGCTCCTGCATCGCTGCCTGATGCTCAACGTCGTCGCGAATGGCAAGCAGGCCGCCATGCACACCCGGATGCAGGGTCTTGACGCGACCGTCCATGACTTCCGGAAACCCGGTCAATTCGGAAACGTCGCGCACCTTCAACCCGGCCTTTTCCAGCGCGCTACGGGTTCCGCCGGTCGAAACCAGCTCCACCCCGGCATCGGCCAACCCGCGGGCAAAATCGACCAGGCCACGCTTGTCGGAGACCGACAGCAATGCCCTGCGGATCCGCACCAGTTCCGGAGCGGGGTGGTTTTTGGAGACGACGGCCATGGATAATCCTCACGAAAGATTGCCGGCGAGCCCACCGGCGCGGCCTGCGTTAGCACAGGTGGCGATGTGACAAAACATCCAATCGGCGTTTCACCGGACAGATTGGCCGCATTTCACGTGGTTTTGGGCCGGTTCAGACGCCCGTGCGTGGCAGCGCGGTGCGCACCAGCTTCCAGTCGATATGGGGCGTCTTGCCAACAACGAAGCTGATGCTGATCTGCTTGCTGGTACGGGCGCCGGCAAGGTCGGCAAAATACACGTCTTCTTCGATTTGCGGCGCCAGATCATGGGCCACAAAGGCCCAGTTCTCGCCATCCCCGGCGGTCAGATGGATCACACCATCCTCTCCCTGAGTGGCAGTAATTGACGGATGGATGTGGAACCGGGCGACCGCAGTGGTGCCGTCTTCCGGTCGTGGCGGATTACCGCCGGGCCTGAGAAACTGGTCGCGGCCCTCCACCTCATGGCCGGAGGACAACAGCCGCAGCGTGCGGCGATGCAAAAGCTTGAGACTGCCCGAATAACCATCATGTGTGGCACTGAAGCCGAGATGGTGGCCATCTTCGTCAAGCGACTCCACCTGAACATGCCGCACCCCGCCGGTGACGATCGAGCCGAGAAACGGCGATTGCGAAATCCGCAGCGACGAGGTGTCATTTAACGTCACCGTGCTGTGGGCCGCGGTCAGCCGCGCAAATTCACCGTGCATCTCGTGCGAAAATACCGGCGCGCCGGCATTGACGATGAAGCGGTTGGCGCCCGACGACAACTCGAACGACAGGCATCCCGCATGGGCGGCGGTCGACATCGGTCCCTTTGGCGGCGGCCCGGTGTCGGCGATCAGCACCACGTCGCCAATTGCCAATCTTTGATAATGCGAATGCAGCATTTCACGGAACGCCGTTCCCGAGGTCTCGTCATAGCGCAACACGCCCAGAAGCCGGTCGGCCGACACCGCCGAGGCGCCATTGAACAGGGCCAGTTCGCCATTGGCGTGCCTGAAGAACCGCAAGCCCGAAAACATCCGGTCCATGCCGGCAATCATGTTACGCGGTGGCTTCTGGCCGAGATTGACATAGGTCTGCCTCAGCGGCAGCAGATCGGTCAGCAGATCAATCAACACCAACGGGTTGCGCGAGGCATGGCCACCATCGGGCAGAATCTGTCGGCTGAACTCGTCGTCAAGGCAACGCGCCGCCGCGCGCACCGCGCCGGGGCTTGCCGGCAGACAGAGGCTCGCCATCGCCAATGCGATTCGCGCCTTGAACCTTGTCGCATTGCACGGCATCGCACTGCTGACATGGCGCAGGTACCGGCTTTGCAGCGCGATACTTTTGAGAAAACGTCGGTAGAATGCGTGATCGGCGCCCCTGAGCACGATCGGCGAGTGGGAAAACCAGGCTATCAGCCGGGTGGCGATAACACCGGGCTCGTGCGACAGCCCGCCAAGATTGCGGCCTTCCACCGTAATCCAGTCATCGACCAGCGCCCGCGCATTGGCAAAGGCCAGATCGTGATCGGCCGCCCGCATGTGTCTCAGCCAGCCAAATCCATGCAGGCTGCGCGCGAAAGTATCGTTGGGCAAGTCCATCTGAAACGGGCTCGCGCCTTCGGTATCGACCATCCTGCCACTGAGTGCGAATCGTCCGGAATAGATCTCCGCAGCAAGATGCGAATCGGCAATGCGCAGATCAATTGGCGCCACCACCAGCCGGTCCGGCGTTACCCCGGCAAACCGCATGGCATTGATCCGCCCCAAGGCGGTCCGGCGCACAAAGCGTCGCCAAATCTCCACCCCGTACAGATATGCCGGGCGCCGCGAATCGATCAATGAAAATGCCAAGCAAAAGTTTCCTGAAACCGGTCCCGGTTTTCTTTCGGTCAAGATTTATACCATAGTAAACAAATTGTTCAAACGCTCATGATCCTGCACGAAGCATTCACGCTTCCACCGCAAAACCACGAATTACTTGTGCCAGATCGATCCTGCAGGTGTAACGGAATATACCCGTCGTATCATCACTGTCTTGGCCCTGCGGTCACTTCAGGACCGTGTCAGGACCACGGCATAAAACCCGTCAAGTCCGGCAAGCCGTAAATCATCATGCGCCAGCATGGCCGGATGGGTTCTGATTTCGCCGGCAG
Source organism: Hoeflea sp. Naph1 (assembly GCF_046837775.1). Lineage (GTDB taxonomy): Bacteria > Pseudomonadota > Alphaproteobacteria > Rhizobiales > Rhizobiaceae > Hoeflea. The sequence goes on from NZ_CP177286.1 coordinate 482,739, forward strand.
CGGTGACGGCCGATTCCAGTCCCGGCCAGCGCGAGGCGTCCACCGGCTTGATCCGCCAGGCCGGATGATCGGCAAGAAACCCTGCCACCATTTCTTCCCCTTCCATCGGATCAAGCGAGCAGTTGGAAAACACCAGCTCGCCGCCGGGCCGGACCAGGCCGGCAGCGTGATCGAGCAGGTCGCGCTGTACCCGTGCCAGCCGGACAATGTCGTCATGGCTCTTGGTATAGGGAATGTCGGGATGGCGGCGCACCGTTCCGGTCGACGAACACGGGGCATCCAGCAGCACGCCGTCAAAGCCTTCGGGCGCGATCAGGTCCTGCGCCCGGCTCAACTGCGTGGCAACATCGAGCCCCAGCCGTGTCAGGTTGCCGCGCAGCCGCTCGAGCCGGTTGGCTGACTGGTCACAGGCCGTCACCCGCGCACCGGCAAGCGCTAATTGTGCGGTCTTGCCGCCGGGAGCCGCGCACAAATCGACGATCTCGAGCCCTTCGAGCCGCGAAAACATTTGCGCCGGCAAGCTCGCTGCCGTGTCCTGCACCCACCAAGCTCCCTCGTCATAGCCGGGCAACCCAGAAACCGGCCCCTCCGGCCGGGCAATCCGCACCGACCCGGTCGACAGCACCACGCCGCCCAACCGTTCGGCCCAGCCCTGCGCATCACTCTTGACGGTAAGGTCGATCGCCGGCGGTTCCGACAGGATCGACAGAATCGCCGCGGCATCAGCTGGATATGACGCGTGAATCCGGCTTTCGAACCACGAGGGGAACGCGGCGATCTCCGCCATCAAAACCGGTAGCCGGCTTTCTTTCTCGCGCCCCATCCGCCGTAACAAGGCATTGACCAGGCCGGCAAAGCGCCGGTTTCGTGGATCCGCGTTGGCCTGCGTGACTGCCAGATCGACGGCGGCACGATCCGGGACGTCGAGGAACAGAATCTGCGCGGCGCCAACGCGCAGCACCTGACGAAGCGCCTTGGCGCCGTCAGGCAGCGGATTGTCGACCATCTGGTCGATATAGGCGTCGATCAGCTGCAGATGTCTCAACGCCGAGAGCAGGATTGCCCTGACCAGTAGCCGATCCTGATCGCCAAGTCCGGTAAAGGCGGGATTGCCGCCAACCGGATCGAGCAGCCCGTCAAGCGAGGCCTGGCTCTCTGTAACAGCCGCCAGCAGCCGTGCCGCCGCCACCCGTGCAGCAAGACCAGGCTTGAGCGGGTCCGCGGGCGAACCGGAATGCCTGGAGCCGCCCCGCGCGCGCGACCGCCCGCTTTCTGCCCCGGTCAAGACCACGGCCCCTTGCGGCCAGAGCCATCGCGGCCCCAGGGCCCCGGTTGCGCAGGCCTGGCCCGGCGAGGTTCGGGGCGCGGGTCGTTGACGGCAGTAAATTCAGACGCCATTGCCTGCAACGCCGCAATTCGGTTTTCCGTGGCCGGGTGGGTTGAAAATAGACTGTCCATGCGCCTGCCATTCAGTGGATTGATGATAAACATATGTGCTGTGGCCGGGTTCCGTTCGGCCTCCTCGTTGACTATGCGGCCCGCGCCTGCGGCGATCTTCTTGAGCGCCGAGGCCAGCCATAATGGATGGCCGCAGATTTCCGCGCCGCGCCGATCAGCGGCATATTCGCGGGTGCGGCTGATGGTCATCTGCACTATCATCGCCGCCAGCGGCGCGACCAGCATTGCCACCAGGACGCCAATGAAGCCGAGCGGATTGTTGTTGCGGTTTCCGCCAAAGAAGAACGCGAAATTGCCGAGCATCGAGATGGCCCCGGCAAGGGTCGCGGTAATCGTCATGGTCAGCGTATCACGGTGCTCGATATGCGCCAGCTCATGCGCCATCACCGCGGCGATTTCTTCCTCGCTCAAACTCTCCAGTAGCCCGGTGGAAGCAGCGACAGCCGCATTTTGCGGGTTACGACCGGTGGCAAAGGCATTGGGTTGGGCATTGCGGATCACATAGACTCGTGGCATCGGCAGGCCGGCATTTGCGGCCAGGTCGGCTACCATCTGGTAGTATTCCGGCGCGCTGCGGGCATCGACCTCCACCGCGTTGTGCATCTTGAGCACCATCTTGTCGGAATTCCAGTAGGAAAACAGGTTCATCCCGGCTGCAACCACAAAGGCGATCATCATCCCGCCAGTGCCACCGATCAGGTAGCCGACGCCCATGAACAGCGCCGTCATCAGCGCCAGAAGCATGGCTGTACGAACAAGATTCATGTGCATCTCCTCACGGTGAAAATGGTCTCGGCAACAAATCCACGATTGGATTTTGCCGCTTGTGACGTTAAAGATGGTTAGATTCAAGCTATTGTTCAATGCCAATGCCCTCCAGGTGACCGATGTCCATCCCAGAAGACCAGACCCAAGCCAGCGCGCAACAGCCCGTACAGCCTGCAAAGCGCGCACTCAGCCCCGCCGCTCGACGTGCCCTCGCCGAAGCCGAAGCGCGGCGTCAAGCGGCCGCTGTCGCCGGCGAGCCTGAGCGGGAGATCGGCGGTCGTGGCGGCAACGACCCGGCGCGCTATGGTGACTGGGAGATCAAGGGCCGGGCCATCGACTTTTAGGTTCCCTATCCTTGCCCTGTACCTGACAAAGGAATATATTCCTTTGTATGTCTCTTCGAATTCCATCGCAAACTGCTGCTTTCATCCTGGCCTTGTTTGCGGCCTGCCCTACTGTCCCTGCCTTCTCGGCTGAATCCCAGTGGAAATCCGTTCCCGGACCTGTGCCCGCTCGCATCGTCAGGATCATTGACGGCGACACCTTGGTCGTCGACGCCCATCCCTGGCCGGGACAGGCGGTACGGGTGTCGGTGCGTCTGCGTGGCATCGACACGCCCGAACGACGCTCCCGCTGCAAATCCGAACGCCTGGCTGCAGACAGGGCCCGTGTCGAGCTTGAACGGCTTGTCGAGGGGATTGAGACCCTCGAACTGATCAACGTCTCGGGTGGAAAATACTATGGCCGGGTGCTGGCCGATATCAAGGCCGGCCCGCGCGACATCGCCAGCGCCATGCTCGACAGCGGCTTGGCCAGGCCTTATCAGGGCGGCAAGCGACAGCGGGTGAAATGCACCGATCCTCAAACGTGAAGGCGTGAAGGTCATGACTTTCGACAATGCAAAAAGGCCACCCTTGCGGGTGGCCTTCGTGAATTCCAGCGCCGGTTGGACGCCTGCCCGGACCTGTCAAAAGGCCGGGACTTGTCGGTAACACCGGAACTTCAGAGGCTGCTCCGAAGACCGGTGATCCGGATCGACCGAACCGGCTTTTGGGAATCACTCGACATCAGATCACCTCCTCTCGTTCGTTAAACACACCCCAATGTGTATCGGGTCTGCGCCGAAAGCAAGACTGATGATCGAAAAGCCGACGAACCTCAGCTTTTCTTGTTCTGCCGGTTCTCGATCAGTTCATCGACTACGCTCGGATCGGCAAGCGTCGAGGTATCACCCAGCGCGCCGAAATCATCCTCGGCGATCTTGCGCAGGATTCGCCGCATGATCTTGCCGGACCGGGTTTTCGGCAATCCCGGCGAGAACTGGATCTTGTCGGGCGAGGCAATCGGTCCGATCTCGTGACGGACATGGTTGACCAGCGCCTTGCGCAGATCATCATCACCCTCCTGACCCTGCATCAGGGTGATGTAGCAGTAGATGCCTTGACCCTTCAGATCATGCGGGTAGCCGACAACCGCGGCCTCCGAGACCGAATCATGCGACACCAGCGCGCTTTCGACTTCCGCCGTGCCCATCCGGTGGCCCGAGACGTTGATCACGTCATCGACCCGGCCGGTGATCCAGTAGTAGCCATCCTCGTCACGGCGGCATCCGTCGCCGGTGAAGTATTTGCCCTTGTAGGTGGAGAAATAGGTCTGGATGAAGCGCTCATGGTCGCCATAGACCGTGCGCATCTGCCCCGGCCAGGAATCAATCATGCACAGATTGCCCGAGGCTGTGCCTGCAAGCACATCGCCATCATTGTCGACCAGTTGCGGCGCAACACCGAAGAACGGCCGCGTTGCCGAGCCCGGCTTCAACGTGGTGACGCCCGGCAGCGGCGAAATCATGATACCGCCGGTTTCGGTCTGCCACCAGGTATCGACAACGGGACAGCGATTGTCGCCAACCACATCATAATACCATTCCCAGGCTTCCGGGTTGATCGGCTCGCCCACCGACCCGAGGGTACGCAGCGACGCGCGCGAGGTCTTCTTCACATGGTCGTCGCCCGCGCCCATCAGCGCCCGGATCGCCGTCGGTGCGGTGTAGAAGATGTTGACCTGGTGCTTGTCGATCACATCCCAGAACCGGCTCGGCGTCGGGTAGTTCGGCACGCCCTCAAACATCAGCGTGGTCGCGCCATTGGCGAGCGGCCCATAGACGATATAGGAGTGGCCGGTGACCCAGCCGACATCGGCGGTGCACCAGTAGATGTCACCGTCGTGATAATCGAACACATATTCATGTGTCATCGACGTAAACACCAGATAACCGCCAGTGGTGTGCAACACGCCCTTGGGCTTGCCGGTCGATCCCGACGTGTAGAGGATGAACAGCGGATCCTCGGCATTCATCTCGGCCGGCGGGCAATCGGGCTCCGCCTTGGCCACGGCTTCGTGATACCAGATGTCGCGCTCGTCAAACCATTCGATCTTGCCTGCCGTGCGCTGCACCACCAGCACCTTCTTGACCACCACGTCGTCGCGTTCGGCGATCTTGATGGCAAGGTCGGTGTTGTGCTTGAGCGGGATCTTCTTGCCCCCGCGCAGTCCTTCGTCGGCGGTAATCACAAAGGTTGATTCGCAGTCGCTGATCCGGCCGGCCAGCGCGTCGGGCGAAAATCCACCAAACACGATCGAGTGAACCGCGCCAATACGGGTGCAGGCCAGCATCGCGTAGGCAGCTTCGGGAATCATCGGCATGTAGATCGTGACCCGGTCACCTTTCTTCACGCCATTGGATTTCATCACATTGGCGAGACGGCAAACATGATCGTAGAGCTCGCGATAGGTGATCTTCTTGTCATCATAGGGATTGTCGCCTTCCCAGATGATTGCCACCTGGTCGCCGCGCTTCTCAAGGTGGCGATCGATGCAGTTGTACGACACATTGGTGAGGCCATCCTCGAACCATTTTATGTCCACATTGCCTTCAAAACTGGTGTTCTTGACCTTTGTATAGGGCTTGAACCAGTCGATTCGCTTGCCGTGCTCGCCCCAGAATGCCTCCGGATCATTGATGCTCTGCTCGTACCATTTCTCGTAGGTTTCATTATCGATCAACGCCCGCGATTTGGCATCATTCAGGACTTTATAGGTTTTCTGGGACATCTGGACCTCCTCACAGGCGAACGCACTTAAAGCGCCATACTAAGCGCATGGCGCTGCTCTTGGCGACCATTAATAGCATCACAAATAGATGCTGCAATTAGACCTTGGGTCGGTTTTGCGAAAGCGAACGGCGAGAATTGCAATTGAGAGGCCTTGCGGTTATAAGGACGCCGATTTCCCGGAAATAGTGGTTTCACCCACGGCCCGCGGCCCCGGCGCGGACGGACAGGAGGATTGTATTCATGGCACAGCAGCTACTAATGCCAAAGGCGACCGCCGTCTGGCTTGTCGACAACACGGCGTTGAGCTTCGATCAGATCGCCCAGTTCTGCAAACTCCACCCGTTGGAGGTCAAGGCGATCGCCGATGGCGAAGCCTCGCAGGGCATCAAGGGACTTGACCCCGTCGCCACCGGGCAGCTTTCACGCGAAGAGATCAGCCTTGCTGAAGCCAATCCGGAGCACAAGCTGAAATTGTCCGAACCCAAGGTTCGGGTGCCCGAGACCAAACGCAAGGCCCCGCGCTACACGCCGGTGTCCAAGCGTCAGGATCGGCCCAACGCAATCCTCTGGCTGGTGCGCAACCACCCCGAACTCAAGGATGCCCAGATCTCGCGTCTGGTCGGCACTACCAAGTCGACCATCGAGCAGATCCGCGGCCGCACCCATTGGAACGCTGCCAACCTGGCGCCGATGGATCCGGTGACCCTGGGACTTTGCACCCAGATCGATCTTGACCTCGAGGTTGAACGCGCCGCCAAGAACCGTGGCGCCACTCCGGAAGATCAGCAGGGCAGCGTCCTGGTATCGGCCCGTGAGACCGAGGCCGCCCAACCGCTTGATGACAATGGCGAGAAGGAAATCGACGCGGATGCGGTGTTTGCCAAGCTCTCGTCGATGAAGCGCACCGAACCCGAAGAAGAAGACCAGAATTAGGGCCGGATCAATGCACTGATCCTTGCGAAAAATTCCCGGGCACTGCCCGGGATTTTACTTTTCAGCCCGATAATATGCCCGTCGGGTGCTATTCCTTGACCGGCACCGTGTAATTGAGCGGCATCCGGCCGCCATCGGCATAGATCGTCTGCCCGGTAATGTAGCTCGCATCGCCTGAAAGCAGAAACGCCGTCACCGCGGCAATCTCCGCAGGTTCGCCAATCCGGCCCAGCGGCGTCCGCGACAGGATCTGGCTGCGCACTTCCGGTTTGTCGGCCACCGTCGCCAGCAGGTCGGTCATGATCGAGCCCGGTCCGACGGCGTTGACCCGGATACCGTGCGGCGCCAGCGACAAGGCCATTACCTTGGTCAATTGGCTCAACCCGCCCTTCGACACCGAATAGGGAACCTGATCGGCAATCGCGAATGTATCGTTGATCGACGACATGTTGACGATCGAACCAGGCTCCTCGCCCTTGCTGATCTGATCAACCATGTGCCGCGCAACGGCCTGTCCGCACAGAAACGCGCTCTTCAAATTGACATTGAGAACCCGGTCGAAATCGGCGACCTCGAGATCGAGAAAGTCCGCCTTGTGCACAATGCCGGCATTGTTGACCAGCGCGTTGACCGATCCAAAGGCGTCGATCGTCTTGGCCAGGAGATTGTGAACATCAAGCCGTTCGGACACATCGGTGGCGGTAAACTGCACCTCTCCGATATTGGCGGCTGCTTTAACGACCGCTGCACCGGCGGCCTCGTCGATATCGGCAATCATCACCCGCGCGCCATCCGCTGCAAGCCGCTGCACAATCGCAAGCCCAATTCCCTTGGCGCCGCCGGTTACAATCGCGGTTCGTCCATCCAGCCTCATCGTCGATTCCTTCCATCGGCCTCTGCACCTCGGTGCACAGGCGCCAACACCGCCATACCCTGTTCAACCCACACGCGCGCGCGCCCGACAACCAAACGCGGGTGTCGGGACGCTGCTCCTGTGGGGCGGCGGGACAGTGGCCCGACCGGCAGGCTAGGTCAATCGCCGATCTTGGCGATCCCGCGCTTTGTCAGCACCTCGGAAATTTCCTCGAGAACGCCTGCATCATCGATCGTCGCCGGCATTTTCCAGCTCTCACCATCGGCGATTTTCTGCATGGTGGCCCGGAGGATTTTGCCGGACCGGGTCTTGGGCAGACGCTTGACCACCATCACCATCTTGAATGCCGCCACCGGGCCGATCTTGTCGCGCACCAGCTTGACCACTTCACGCTCAATCTCGTCATCGCTGCGGTCAACACCGGAATTGATGACAATGAAGCCCGCCGGAATCTGTCCCTTCATCGCATCGGCAATGCCGATGACGGCGCATTCGGCAACATCGGGATGGCCGGATACGGCTTCCTCCATACCGCCGGTCGACAGCCGGTGGCCGGCCACATTGATGATGTCATCGGTCCTGGCCATGATGAACAGATAGCCGTCATCATCAACAAATCCGGCATCGGCGGTTTTGTAATAACCGGGAAATTCAGCGAGATAGGCGTCGTTGAACCGCTCGTCAGCCCGCCACAGCGTCGGCAGGCAGCCTGGTGGCAAGGGCAGCTTGACGACAATATTGCCGAGCGTACCCGATGCCACCGGGTGTCCCTCATCGTCGAGCACCCGGACATCATAGCCTGGCATCGCCACGGCCGGCGAGCCGTACTTGACCGGCAACAGCCCCAGACCCATCGGATTGCCGGCGATGGTCCAGCCGGTTTCAGTTTGCCACCAGTGGTCAATCACCGGCACCTTGAGCACCCGTTCGGCCCATTGAATCGTGTCAGGATCGGCGCGTTCACCCGCCAGGAACAGTGCCCGGAAACCCGACAGGTCGTAGTTGCCTATCAGGCTGCCCTGCGGATCTTCCTTGCGGATCGCCCGGAACGCCGTTGGAGCGGTAAACAGCACTGCGACGTCATGTTCGGCGATCACACGCCAGAAGGTTCCGGCATCGGGAGTGCCCACCGGCTTGCCTTCAAACAGGATGGTGGTGTTGCCGTGCAGTAGCGGCGCGTAAACGATATAGGAGTGGCCGACCACCCAGCCGATATCAGAGGCCGCCCAGAACACTTCGCCCGGTTTCACGCCGTAAATGGCATGCATCGACCAGTACAGCGCGGCCATATGGCCGCCATTGTCGCGGACCACGCCCTTGGGCTGTCCGGTGGTACCGGACGTGTAAAGGATATACAGCGGATCGGTTGCCGCCACCGGGGTGCAGCTGATCTTGCGGCCGACATTGGCCTGCATCAGTTCCGCATAATCGAAGTCCCGGCCTTCGATCAACTCGCAGCGGTGCTCGTCGCGCTGGAAAATGATGGTTGCCTCAGGCTTGTGGGCTGATTGCTCAATCGCCGCGTCAAGCAACGGCTTGTAGGCGACAATCCGTCCCGGCTCGAGCCCGCATGAGGCCGAGATCACAAGCTTTGCCTCGCAGTCTTCAATGCGGGTGGCAAGTTCCGAAGCAGCAAAGCCGCCAAATACCACCGAGTGAATCGCCCCGAGGCGCGCGCAGGCCAGCATCGCTACCAGCGCTTCGGGAATCATCGGCATGTAGATGATCACCCGGTCACCCTTGCCAACGCCCTTGTCTGAAAGTGCACCCGAAAACGCCTCGACATCGGCAAGCATCGCCGAATAGCTGATGGTACGCTTGGCGCCGGTAATCGCGCTGTCATAGATGATCGCCGCCTGCTCGCCGCGCCCCGCCGCCACATGGCGGTCCAGACAGTTGTGGCAGGTGTTGGTCACCCCGTCGGGATACCAGCCGCCATAGGGGCCCATATCCGGATCAAAGGCGGTCTCAGGCGGGGTATACCAGTCGATTGCCGCGGCCTGATCCATCCAGAATGCCAGCGGATCCTTGCGCCAGCTCCCATAAACCTCACCATAACTGCTTGTCATCACACCATCCTCCCACAGACTGGTCTGTCTCGATTGCCGCCACCCTAGGCGGGCTAGACCATGCCGGAAACTAGACATTGGACTAGGAAATCACATCAAATCGATTAGCGTTGTTCACTTTTTCTATATGCCCCGGCCGGGGCGCTCCATCCATTCCATCAAAGAGTCAATGCAGGTTCGCATTACAACAGCGCGTAGCGCCCATTACCGCGAGCCAAAGATCGCCGATCCCACCCGTACTTCTGTCGCTCCAAAGGCTATCGCGGTTTCAAAATCATCAGACATGCCCATCGACAGCCGCGCGATTCCGGCTTGGTCGGCAATCTTGCCAAGCAGTGCAAAATGCGGCCCCGGGTTTTCATCGACCGGCGGAATGCACATCAAGCCGCTGATCTGCAGGCCCAACTCGTTCCGGCAGAGATCGATGAAGGTCGTGGCCGAATCCGGCTCAATACCTGCCTTCTGCGGCTCTGACCCGGTATTGACCTGGACATAAAGCTCCGGGCTTCGGCCCTGCTTGTTGATTTCGCGGGCAATTTCGCGGGCAATCTTCTCCCGGTCAACAGTCTGGATCACGTCAAACAGCGCCACCGCCTCGGCAGTCTTGTTGGATTGCAGCGGACCGATCAGGTGCAGTTCAAGATCGGTCATATCTTGCCTGAGTTGCGGCCATTTCGACTGCGCCTCCTGGACCCTGTTTTCGCCAAACACCCGCTGACCCGCCTCGATCACCGGCATGATCTCTGCAGCAGATTTGGTCTTGGAGACCGCCACCAGCCGCACCGAGCCGCTGGCCCGGCCTGCTTCGGCTTCCGCAGCGGCGATTGCTGCCCGCACTCGTTGAAGGTTTTCCTGCGCGTTCAAACTGTGCTCCTCATGTCGGTCATGTCCTTCTCAGGTGTTAGCCCAGCCTGCCGCACTTGCCAATGTGGCGATCAAAAATCGCGTTTTACGTCCTTGCCGATCCGGCTCAAACGATCCTGACCCATCAACTTTGCGCCCGAGCGCCGTCAATGCCGGTTCAATGGTGCCACAATACCCCCTCAGTGGTTGACGCTTGCCGGGTTTCATGGTGAAGGTCGCGACCAAAATGGACAGGGTTTTGGTGATCCAACATGGCAATTGAACGGTACAATCCCAAACAGGCGGAAACCCGCTGGCAACGAGCCTGGGAACAGGCGCGGATTTTCGAGACGGACAACGACAGTCCCGATCCGAAATACTATGTGCTGGAGATGTTTCCCTATCCCTCCGGGCGGATCCATATGGGCCATGTCCGCAATTACGCCATGGGCGACGTGGTGGCACGCTACAAGCGTGCCCGCGGCTTCAATGTTCTGCACCCGATGGGCTGGGACGCCTTCGGCATGCCTGCCGAAAACGCCGCCATCCAGAACAAGGTGCATCCGCGCGAATGGACCTACGCCAATATCGACGCGATGCGCCGCCAGCTCAAATCCATGGGCCTGTCGCTCGACTGGAGCCGCGAATTCGCCACCTGCGACGTCGAATACTACAAGCAACAGCAGGCGCTGTTTCTCGATTTCCTTGCCGCCGGCCTGATCTACCGCCGCAATTCCAAGGTCAACTGGGACCCGGTCGACATGACCGTGCTCGCCAATGAACAGGTGATCGACGGCCGCGGCTGGCGCTCCGGAGCGCTGGTTGAACAGCGAGAACTGACGCAATGGTTTTTCCGCATTACCGATTTTGCCGAGGATCTGCTGCAATCGCTCGATGAACTCGATCAATGGCCTGAAAAGGTCCGGCTGATGCAGAAAAACTGGATCGGCAAATCCGAAGGCCTGTCGCTGCGCTGGGAGATCACCGATCCTGCCGCTGCTGGCGGGGCTACCGATATCGAAGTTTACACCACCCGCCCCGACACGGTGTATGGCGCCTCGTTCCTGGCAATTGCAGCCGATCATCCGCTCGCCCGGGAGCTTGCCGCCAAGGACCCGAAGATTGCAGCCTTCTGTGACCAGTGCCGCCACGCCGGTACCTCGCTGGCAGCACTTGAAACCGCCGAAAAGGTGGGAATGCAGACGCCTTTGCGGGTGATCCATCCGCTCGATCCGGAATGGACAGTTCCGGTTTACATCGCCAATTTCGTGCTGATGGATTATGGGACCGGCGCCATTTTCGGCTGCCCCTCAGGCGACCAGCGAGACCTCGATTTCGCACGCAAGTACAATTTGCCGGTCACCCCGGTGGTGATGCCTGCGGGCGAAGATGCCGCCAATTTCGTGATTACCGACGAAGCCTATGTCGGCGACGGCGTAATGATCAATTCACGCGATCTTGATGGGCTCACACCGGCAGCAGCCTTCGAGAAGGTCACTAAACTGCTCGAAAACCGGCTACTCGGTGGCAAACCTCAGGCTGCCCGTAAGACCAACTACAGGTTGCGCGATTGGGGACTTTCCCGTCAGCGCTACTGGGGCGCGCCTATCCCGGTGATCCATTGCGATGAGTGCGGCGTGGTTCCGGTACCGGTCGCGGATCTGCCGGTTGAATTGCCGGAGGATGTAACCCTCGACACGCCAGGCAACCCGCTCGATCATCATCCGACCTGGCGTCATGTCGCCTGCCCGAAATGCGGCAAGGATGCGCGGCGGGAAACCGACACGATGGACACATTTGTCGATTCATCCTGGTATTTTGCCCGCTTTACCGCCCCACGGCACCAAACCCCGACTGACCCGGCTGTGGCCAGCGCCTGGTTGCCGGTCGATCAGTACATTGGCGGTATCGAGCACGCCATCCTGCACCTGCTCTATTCCCGCTTCTTTACCCGCGCTATGCGCAAGACCGGCCATATAGATCTCAAGGAGCCGTTCCGCGGTCTGTTTACGCAAGGCATGGTGGTTCACGAGACCTACCGGGCCGAAAGTGGCGGCAAGGGCGAATGGGTGGCGCCTGCGGACGTGCTGATTGAGGAGCAGGACGGCAAGCGCAGTGCCCGCCACGCCCAAACCGGAGCATCGCTTGCAATCGGCTCGATCGAGAAAATGTCGAAGTCGAAAAAGAATGTGGTCGATCCCGATGATATAATTGACGGATTTGGCGCTGATACCGCGCGTTTCTTCATGCTCTCCGATTCGCCGCCTGACCGCGACGTCATCTGGACGGAATCCGGAGTCGAGGGCGCCCATCGCTTTGTCCAGCGGATCTGGCGCCTGATTGGCGAGGCTGCGCCGGAACTCAAGGGTGTTGAAGCCGCGACCGGAACTACGGGCAGGGCGCTTGAGATTTCACGCGCAGCCCACAAGACCGTTAAGGCGGTTGGCGAAGACCTAGAGAAGCTCGCTTTCAACAAGGCAGTGGCGCGGCTCTATGAACTCGTCAACAGCCTCGCCGCGCCGCTTTCCGACATTGCCGCGGCAAAGGCCGATCCGGCGCTCAAATCCGCCTGCAAACAGGCTGTAGATCAACTGATCGTCCTGATCGCGCCGATGATGCCGCATTTGGCGGAAGAATGCTGGACCCTGATTGGCAATGACGGCATGGTAGCCACCACGCTCTGGCCGGTCTATGATCCATCGCTGGTGACTGACGATCAGGTCACGCTTCCGGTTCAGATCAATGGCAAGAAGCGTGGGGATTTGACAATTGGCCGCGATGCCGATCAAGCTGCGGTCGAGCAGGCGGTTCTGGCGCTTGATTTCGTCCACGCCGCAACTGGCGGCAATCCGCCGCGAAAACTCATTATCGTACCCCAGAGGATCGTCAATGTTGTCATCTGAAAGTTTCGGGTCGAGCCGTACCTCAAGGCTCGTGGCACTGACCTTGGGATTGGCGCTTCTGGCTGGTTGTCAGGCGCGGCCACTTTATGGCACGACCAACAACGGGCAGGATCAGTCCGTGGCGGTAGCGCCGGCAACGAATCGGGTCGAGCGCATCGTCCGCAACGAGCTCGTGCTCGGATTTGGCGGCGAAAAGACGGCGGCCAGATACGATCTTGATCTTAACGTTAGAGCATCAACCAGCGGCCTTCTGCCAGGCGGTATCGATAACGAATTTTCCGCAGCGCGGACGACCGTAACCGCCACCTATGCACTCAAGGATGCGGAAACCGGCGAAATCATCAAGTCAGGGTCGCGGTTTGCCGATGCCCAACTCGATCTTCCCTCCCAGAGCTTTGCGCAAACCCGCGCCAGGCAGGAATCTGAAGATCGGGCGGCACATTCGGCTGCAGCCCTTGTCCGCGCCGATATCGCTGCTGCGCTCGCACAGTAGAATATGGCGTTTTCGGCAAATTCGTCGAGGCGAAACCATACAATATTTCAACGTGGTACAGCAATTTTTGCGGGTTTGAGTGAGCATCTGGCGCTGTAGCCCCCAACCGTTACCAGGCGACGCATGGCCCAGATCAAATCTCATGAATTTGCAGGCTTCATCCGACGTCAGGGCACACCCTACCGGATCATCCTGGTCTACGGCCCGGACCGCGGCCTGGTCTCCGAGCGCGCCGCCGAGGTGGCGGCAAAGACTGGCGTTGATCTCAAGGATGATTTCGCGGTTCTCAGGCTCGAGGCCTCGGATCTGTCCGGTGATCCAGGTCGTCTCGCCGATGAATTCGGCGCCATCAGCCTGTTCGGCGGTGACCGGCTGGTGTGGATTAAGAACGCCGGCAACGACCGCGGCCTGATCGAGGCTCTTGCGGCTGTGGCGGATACCGATCCGGGCTCATCACATCTGCTGATTGAGGCCGGTGATCTCAAAAAGGGCGGCGGCTTGCGCAAAGCAGTCGAAAACGCCAAGACCGCGCTGGCTATCCCCTGCTACGCTGACGACGCCCGCGGGGTTCAGGCACTAATCGATGAAGAGCTCGGCACAGCCGGGCTGACCATCCAGGGTGATGCCCGACAACGGTTAACCCAGCTTCTGGGTGGCGACCGACTGGCAAGCCGGGCCGAACTGCGCAAATTGGCGCTCTACTGTCATGGCGCAGCCACGGTGACCGACGAGGACATCATCGAGGCCATCGGCGATGTCGCCGCATTGTCGGTCGATGATGCGATTGACGCGGTTTTTGCCGGCGATCCTGTCCGGCTGGAGGCCGCGCTGTCGCGTATCCTTGCGTCCAAGACATCGGTCTATCTGGTCCTGCGCGGCTGCATAGCCCAGTTTGAACAACTCGATGCCATGCGCGCCATGGTAGAAAATCAGTCGCGCCAGCCCGCCCAGGTGCTGGCCGAGCGAGGCCGCGGAATCCATTTCAAGCGCAAGCCGGTGGTCGAGCGCGCGCTGAGGCATTGGCGGCTGGCCGCCATCAATGCAGAAATGCGGCGGCTGTCCGACGCCGTGCTTGCTACCCGACAGCGCCCACAGCTGGAAGCGTCGATCGCCCGGCAAGCGCTTCTCCGCACTTGTCTGCTCAGCCGATAACTATAAACTATTGGTTCTAATGGTTTGTTTTACCAAGTAGCCGACACAGCTCGTCGAGTTGCTCAAGCGTCTTGTACTCGACGCGAAGCTGTCCGCCCTGACCCTTGTGGGCGAGCTGGACCTTCAGACCCAGCACATCCGACAGGCTTTTTTCGAGCGCCAACGTATCGGGATCTTTCGCATCCGCCGGTTTTGGTTCCGTTCCCTCGGGCCGGTTTGCCTGCTCGGCATCCTTCTGTGCCAACCGTTCCGCATCGCGAACCGACAGGCCGCCATCGATGATACGCTTGGCCAGCGCCACCGGGTCAGAGGTCGAGACAATGGCTCGCGCATGCCCAGCCGACAATGCGCCCTCAGCCAGCATCGTGCGCACCTGTTCGGGCAATTTCAGCAGCCTGAGCGAATTGGCAACATGGCTGCGGCTTTTGCCGATCACCTCACCGAGATCGTTCTGGGTATAATCATACTGGGCAATCAGTTGTTCATAGCCCTGAGCTTCCTCAAGGGCGTTGAGATCGGCCCGTTGCACATTCTCGACAATGGCGATTTCCAGCGCGGTGCGATCATCAACATCGCGCACAATGACCGGGATTTCCACGAGACCAGCCATCTGCGAGGCCCGCCAGCGGCGTTCCCCGGCGATGATTTCATAGCGATCACCGTCGGCATTGCGCACCACCACCGGCTGAACCACGCCATGTTGCCGGATCGAGCGCGACAGATCCTCGAGATCGGACGCATTGAAGTTGCGGCGCGGATTACGCGGATTGCGGATCACGTGTTCTATCGGCACCAGACGGTCCGCCGAAACCGAGGGCTTGGATTGCTGCGTCGCCGGCTGGTCGATTTCGCCGATCAGTGCCGCGAGACCTCTTCCGAGCCGCTTTCTGGATACATCTTCTGACATGCTCAAATCCATTCCCTCGCTGTTCCGGTAACCGAATCAGGCAGCTTTACGATTGCGTTCCCGCTGAATTACTTCCGACGCCAATTGCAGATAGGCCTGGCTTCCGGCGCATTTGAGATCATACAGGATTGCCGGTTTGCCATAGGACGGCGCTTCGGAAACCCTCACATTGCGCGGAATCAGTGTCCGGTAGACCTTGTCGCCGAGATGCGCGCGGACATCGTCCACGACCTGCAACGCAAGATTATTGCGCGAATCATACATCGTCATCACGATGCCCTGGATATCCAGCGTCGGGTTGAGCGATGTCCGGACCTGCCCCACGGTTTCCAGCAACTGGCTAAGTCCTTCAAGGGCAAAGAATTCGCATTGCAGCGGCACCAGGATCGAATGGGCGGCGGCCATGGCGTTCATGGTCAGCAGGTTGAGCGAGGGCGGACAGTCGATCAGCACATAGCTGTAGGCTTTGGCATCCTCGGCCTGCAGCGCTTTGCGCAGGCGATACACCCGGTCCGGCATGCCGGCGATTTCCATCTCGACGCCAAGCAGATCCATGGTCGAAGGGATGATACTCAGATGCGGTACCGCGGTCTGCATCACCGTTTCGCTGACGCTGGCATTCTGTGTCAGCAAATCATAGGCCGAAAACTCCCGGTCCTTGCGGTCAATTCCGAGCCCCGTACTGGCATTGCCCTGCGGATCAATATCGACAATCAGCACTTCCTCGCCAATCGCGGCCAGCGCGGTGGCAAGATTGATGGCAGTGGTGGTCTTGCCGACGCCGCCCTTCTGGTTGGCGATGGTAATGATCCGGTTTTTCGAAATTGGCATCGACTATTGTCCGCGACTAGTTGCGCTTGGAAAAATTGCTGATCTGAAGGATGGCTGATCCGTCCTGCAGCAGACTATGATGTTCTATCAGATCAAAGGTCCAATGGTCACGTGCCGAACGCACTTCATCGGGGTAATCCAAGCCTTTGTGGAGCCATAACTGGATATCCGCATTATCTGCCGCAAAAGCGGCGCTATGACCAAGCAAATCGGTCAGCGGGGCCAGTGCGCGAGCGGAAATCGCATCAATTTTTCCGATCTTTTCCCTTGCGGCGTCGATTCGCATTGGATGGACAGTGGCTCTCGCCCCGGTTTGGGCAACTGCCTGGCGCAGAAAAGACGCCTTTTTATAGTTGCTCTCCACCAGATGCACCCAACCCGCACCCTTTTCCGCGAGGCAGATCGCCATGACAACGCCCGGAAAACCGGCACCGCTGCCCATGTCCATCCAGGTGAGAGGTGCCGGCTGCAAGCGAAACAACTGCAAACTGTCCTGAATGTGCCGATCCCAAAGCTGCGGCAGTGTCTTCTGGGAGATCAAATTGATCGCAGGCTGCCATTTCCTGATCAGGGCTGCATAAAGTTCCAGCCGATCCATTGTTTCACGTGAAACAAAGCCGGATTCGGTTTCCCTCAAGATCTGTTTGGAACCCGTTGTCATAGCGATGCCACCTTCTTCGAACAGCAGTTCGCTTCGCGCTTTAGATAAGCAAGAATCAAGGCGATCGCCGCAGGGGTCATTCCCTCTATCCGCTCGGCATGCCCAATTGATGGCGGCCTGATCCGCGAAAGCTTCTGCTTCAATTCCGTCGTCAAGCCCGGAAGATCCTCGAATTCAAAGTTCGACGGAATCAATCTGCCCTCTTCCTTGCGTCGCTCGACAATATCCTGCTGCTGTCTGACAAGATAAACCGCGTAAGCGGCATCCACCGAGGCAGCGCGCAGAATACCGGGATCATACGCGGACAGTTCCGGCCAGACACGCAGGATCTGTTCAAGTGATACTTCCGGAAAAGCCAATAACTGAAACGCCGACCGACGCATTCCATCCTTGTTGAGAACCAGACCATGCTTCGCAGCTTCGTTCGGCGTCAACGTACGGGTCTCCAAATCGGACAAACATTTCGACAGCGAATCGAAATAGATCTCGAACCTTTTCTGGCGAGTCGTTGACACACAGCCAAGCTCGATCGCCAGGGGCGTCAACCGCTGTTCCGCATTATCGGCACGCAGCGACAGACGATATTCCGCCCGGGACGTAAACATTCGATACGGTTCTGTTACTCCACGCGTGGTCAGATCGTCGATCATCACGCCAATATAGGAATTTGTGCGGCTGAACACACAAGGTTCCCGACCCTGAACCAGCAGCGCTGCATTCAAACCGGCCACCAGCCCCTGGGCGCCGGCTTCCTCATATCCAGTTGTGCCATTGATTTGTCCCGCAAGGAACAATCTACCGATGCGGCGGGTCTCAAGCGTTTGTCCCAGCTCACGCGGATCAACATGGTCATACTCAATCGCGTAGCCGGGTTGAATGATGCGTACATTCTCAAGCCCTGCCATCGTCCTGAGAAAAGCGTCCTGAACATCTTCCGGCAATGATGTAGATATGCCGTTCGGATAGACCGTGTCGTCCTCGAGACCTTCGGGCTCCAGAAACACCTGGTGTCCATCGCGCTCACCGAAGCGCACGATCTTGTCTTCTATCGACGGGCAATAGCGCGGGCCAACGCCACCGATCTGGCCTGAATACATCGCAGACCGATGAATATTATCCTGAATGATCTTGTGGGTAGCCGTGTTGGTTCGTGTAATACCGCAACGGATCTGAGGAACCGTGATGGACTCCGTCATGAAGGAAAAGGGCACAGGCTCGGCATCTGCTTCCTGCCAACTGACCTTTTCCCAATCGATCGTCTTGCCATCGAGCCGCGCCGGCGTGCCAGTCTTAAGCCGCCCCAGCGCGAACCCCGCCTTTTCCAGTGTTTCCGAAAGACCCAGCGCGGGGTCTTCGCCCATGCGGCCAGCCGGAATTTTGCGATCGCCAATATGGATCAGTCCACGCAGGAATGTCCCGGTCGTTAGTACCACGGCACCGCACTCAATTTGACGTCCGTCCTTCAGGCAAACGCCCTGAACCTGCCCGTCAGGATTTATCAGGTCGTCAACTTCACCCTCGATGATATCCAGGTTCTCAGTCGATTCTAGCAAAGACAGGATAGCTTTACGATAGAGTTTGCGGTCCGCCTGCGTACGCGGGCCCCAGACAGCGGGCCCCTTGCGCCGGTTCAACATCCGGAATTGGATTCCTGCGCTGTCGGCGGCGAGGCCCATCAACCCATCCATCGCATCGATCTCGCGGACAAGATGACCTTTGCCAAGACCGCCAATAGCCGGATTGCACGACATCGTACCGATAGTGTCGCGACGATGCGTAATCAGCGCCGTTTTAACGCCAAGGCGTGCAGATGCCGCAGCCGCTTCGCTGCCTGCGTGGCCACCGCCAATCACGATCACATCATAACGCATGGGTATTCTCCGGATGGAAGGGTTTTTGGTGATGCGGAGCCTCAAGTCAAGTCAGAAACGTTTCACGTGAAACAAATCCGGCCGGTAGGAGAAACAAGAAGTTCATTCTGTCGTAGTGTTTCACGTGAGTCACGCCCTAGAACGGTGACCAATCCATCAGGTGTTTCACGTGAATCATTTCCCGACGCAGAATTCAGAAAAGATAACATCTAGAAGGTCTTCAACGTCCACTGCACCAGTAATCCTGCCAATATGGGTCGCCGCACTTCGCAACAGTTCCGAACGCACTTCAATCGGCAATTCATCTTCTCTCAGCGACTTCCTCAAATCAGATAGGCACCGATCCAGCAACAAGACATGCCGGGACCGCGTTGGTAGCCCAGAGCCACCCTCAGAATCCAGTTTGGATAACCGATTGGCGATTTTGCCGAGTAAAGCATCAATTCCGAAACCGGTCTTGCTCGATACTGCCAATTCTGTCGATGAAGCATCTGGAGTATCATCAGCCGCAAGATCAATTTTGGTTCTGACCGTAAGCAAGGCCTTCCGGTTTCTTAGTGGTAATTCGGAAGAGGGGGAAGCGCAGGGCTCAACCAATTCAAGCACCAGGTCCGCCTGGTCAGCACTCGCCATGCTGCGGCGGATACCTTCCTGCTCCACCGCGTCTTCAGTCTCCCGAAGACCGGCGGTGTCCTGCAGCAAAACCAGGTAACCCCCGATATCCAGCCGGACCTCGACCACATCCCGGGTGGTTCCTGGTGTCTCCGACACAATCACCACATCCCTCTGCGCCAGGCAGTTTAACAGCGACGATTTACCTGCGTTCGGTGGGCCAATCAGAGCAATCCGAAATCCCTCCCGGATGATTTCTGCGGCCTTTGCTTTTGATAGATGCGCCTCGATTTCCTTTATCAGTAATGCGAGGTCCGGCCAGATCCGATCCGTTACCGATCCCGGAACATCTTCCTCATCCGAAAAATCCAGTTCTGCCTCAATCATCGCCCGTGCATGGGTAAGCCGCTTTGCCCAGTTACCATAAAGCGACTTGAGGTTGCCGTCGGACTGGCCAAGTGCCTGCTTGCGCTGGGCTTCGGTTTCGGCCTGGATCAGATCTGCCAATCCCTCAACCGCTGTCAGATCCATTCGGCCGTTTTCAAACGCACGCCTGGTGAATTCACCGGGCTCGGCTTCTCGCAAGCCCTCAAGTGCAGAAAGGGCTAATAGCACGGCATTGATCGACGCGCGGCTGCCATGAATTTGCAATTCCGCGACGTCTTCACCAGTATATGAGTGTGGTCCAGGAAAAAAGAGAGCGAGACCCTGATCAAGCACCGCACCATCGGCACCGATGATTTTGCAGAGACGCGCCATACGTGCCGGCGGCACGTTGCCCGTCAATGTCAAAAGCGCGCTTTGTACCCGTGGACCCGAGATGCGGATGACCGCGACGCCAGCTGGCGGCGCCCCGGTCGATAACGCAAAGATGGTTTCTCGCATAATAGTACCGGATCCGAATCGAATAGACCGATTCTGCGGTCTATCAGGTATTCATTGAATCGAAGAAATCGCTGTTGGTCTTCGTCTGCTTGAGCTTGTCGATGAGGAACTCAATCGCATCGGTGGTTCCCATTGGAGCCAGAATACGCCGCAGCACGAAAATCTTCTGCAAATCCTGACGTGGAACCAGCAAGTCCTCCTTGCGGGTACCGGATTTGAGAATATCCATCGACGGGAAGATCCGCTTGTCAGCAACCTTGCGGTCAAGCACGATTTCGGAGTTGCCAGTGCCCTTGAACTCTTCAAAAATCACTTCATCCATGCGCGAACCTGTATCGATCAGCGCCGTGGCGATAATTGTCAGCGAGCCACCTTCTTCGATATTACGCGCAGCACCGAAGAAGCGTTTCGGTCGTTGCAAGGCATTGGCGTCAACACCACCGGTCAGAACCTTGCCTGATGACGGAACAACGGTGTTGTAGGCGCGACCCAGACGCGTGATCGAATCAAGCAGAATGACCACATCCCGGCCATGTTCGACCAGGCGCTTGGCCTTTTCGATCACCATTTCGGCGACCTGAACGTGGCGAACTGCCGGCTCATCGAAGGTCGAAGCCACCACTTCGCCCTTCACAGAGCGTTGCATGTCGGTCACTTCTTCCGGCCGTTCGTCGATCAGCAGCACGATCAGGTAGCAATCCGGATGATTGGCGGTGATTGAATGGGCAATGTTCTGCAATAGCACGGTTTTACCGGTGCGCGGCGGTGCCACGATCAACCCGCGTTGGCCCTTGCCGATCGGTGCTACCAGATCGATTACCCGTGCGGAGATGTCCTTGGTGGTCGGATTGTCGACTTCCATCTTGAACCGTTCATCGGGATAAAGCGGCGTCAGATTGTCAAAATGCACCTTGTGGCGGATCTTTTCAGGATCCTCGAAATTGATGGTGTTGACCTTCAACAGCGCAAAATAACGCTCGCCTTCCTTGGGACCGCGAATCGGGCCTTCCACCGTGTCACCGGTTTTCAACGAGAAACGGCGGATCTGCGAAGGGGAGATATAGATATCATCCGGGCCAGGCAGGTAGTTTGCATTGGCAGAACGCATGAAGCCAAAGCCGTCCTGCAAGACTTCAACAACACCTTCGCCGATTATCTCGACTTCCTGCGCTGCGAGTTGCTTGAGGATAGCAAACATCAGTTCCTGTTTGCGAAGTACACCAGCATTTTCTACTTCAACCGATTCGGCGAATGCCAGCAAATCGGTTGCACTCTTGTTTTTGAGCTCTTGAAGCTTCATTTCCTGCATGGGAAATCCAAGTCTAGAATGTAAATTCGTGGGGAAAGACGGGCATTTAGACGCGGCCATGAAAGCCAACCAGATTGTGACTGGCGCCCGCCTAGGGAAGGCGTTGACTGTTAGATAGCGATTCACGTGAAACGCTGCAAGCCCCGAAACAGCGACATTTGCGCCTGCAGGCCCGATCGAGTGAAGAAAACACGAGCCTCAGCTGAACGGCTTGATGATCACCATGATCACCACAACGATCATCAACACCGTGGGAATCTCGTTTGCCATCCGCCATTGCCGTGCTGTCAGGGTATTTTCACCCTGCGCAAAACGCTTCGCCGAGCGGCTGAGATACATGTGAAACACCGTCAGCCCGATTACCGCAGCGATCTTGAGCCACAACCAAAGCCCGACAAACGAAAATCCGCTCCAGGCAAGCCAGAGACCCACCCCCCAGGAAACCATCATCGCCGGGTTCATGATCACTTTGACCAGCCGTTGCTCCATCACCACGAAGGTGGTGGCCACCTCACCTCCCGCTACAGCGTCGGCGTGATAGACAAACAGCCGCGGCAGGTAAAACAGCCCTACCATCCACGACATCACCGCCACGACATGCAGCACCTTGAGCCAGCCATAGAGCCAGTCAGGTTCAAACCACCAGCCAAGCAAAGCCAGCACGACCACAACCGCAATCGACATCGAAGCCTTGATCCGTGCCTTGCGGCCCTCGCTGGCGCTTGTCGCCTTGAGACCCATCAGTTGTTGCCTGCGCTGCGCACCCGCTTGATCAACCGTGTGACGTTTTCAGGATCGGCCTGCGGGGTGATGCCATGCCCGAGATTGAAGATCAGCGGCCCGCCGCCAAGTGTTTCCAGCACCGTGTCAACGCCCCGATCGAGCGCCGTCCCACCAGCCACCATCAAGAGCGGGTCGAGATTGCCCTGCACCGCGCCGCCTTCCTGGATCTTTTGCCCGAGCTTTGCCGGCACAGTCCAGTCGAGCCCAACGCAATCGATGCCCGTTGCCACACGGTAATTTTCCAGCATCGCTCCGGCGCCCTTGGCAAAACCAATCACCGGTACGCCCGGCCGTTCGGCCTTGATGCGATCAACGATCCGCTTCATCGGCCCGATTGCGAACCGGGAAAAATCTGCCTCTGACAGCACGCCCGCCCAGGAATCAAAGATCTGTACCGCGTCTGCGCCGGCATCGATCTGCGCAATCAGATAATCGGCCGACATCTCGGCCAACAGTTTGAGCAGCGTCATAAAACTTTCCGGATGCTGCATGGCAAACAGCCGGGCAGGGGCCTGGTCGGGGGTTCCGTGCCCGGCAATCATATAGGTTGCCACAGTCCAAGGCGCCCCGCAGAAGCCGAGCAGGGTGGTCTCCGTGGGTAGTTCCGCCCGCAGCCGCCGCACCGTCTCGTAGACCGGCGCCAGGTGTGCGTGCATGCCACTGCCATCCAAGCGACCAATCTCTTCAGCGGAGATCGGATCCATCAATGGGCCCGTACCTTCGACAAAGCGAACATTGCGGTCAAGCGCATCAGGGATCACCAGGATATCGGAGAAAAGGATCGCTGCATCAAAGCCAAACCTGCGGATTGGCTGTAGCGTCACTTCCACAGCCAGATCCGGCGTGTAGCAGAGATCGAGAAACCCTTTCGCTGTTGCCCGTGTCTTTCGGTATTCGGGTAAATAGCGACCAGCCTGGCGCATCAGCCATATCGGTGGCGGGAACACGGTTTCTCCGCTCAGCACCTTCATTACCTTGCGATCACCGGGGTTTTCCATGGTCTATCCCTTAAAGAAAATCCTTACTGAAAAGGATTCTGATTCTATGACTCTGTGTTTTACGGGGATTGGCTTTTATCCACAACTTGTCCACAGCTTGTTCAGCCAATCCCGTCCTATATGAACATGCCTCCTGGTTGGATATGGGGCAGGGCCCGTCGGGAATAAAGCTGCAGATTCAGAGATATCACCCGATCAACCCATTTTCGCCATGTCCATGGTTAATTGCTTGTCCCCAAATCCGGCTAAACAACGTCCGAGCCTCTCCCGGAAATCGCCTTTGTGGATAAA
This sequence comes from Hoeflea sp. Naph1, assembly GCF_046837775.1. Classification (GTDB taxonomy): domain Bacteria; phylum Pseudomonadota; class Alphaproteobacteria; order Rhizobiales; family Rhizobiaceae; genus Hoeflea. The sequence continues at coordinate 506,493 of NZ_CP177286.1, forward strand.
ACCCCACTTTGTCCCTTGCCATCGGGGGGCCCGCTCACTTAGCTCAAGCCTGTCCCCGGTTATCAACAGCCATCGGAGAATCCTGTGGAGCAGGCCAAAAACTATTTCCATCTGCATCTCATCTCCGATTCGACCGGCGAGACGCTGATGGCCGCTGGCCGCGCTGCCGCCGCCCAGTTCCAGGGCGCGCAGGCGCTCGAGCATGTGTACCCGCTAATCAGAACCCGCAAACAGCTGTTTGCGGTGCTGGATGCCATCGATGGCGCCCCCGGCATCGTGCTTTATACCATCGTCGACGCAGAGCTTTCCTCAATCATCGAACTCAAATGCCGCGACATGGGCCTGCCCAGCGTGTCGGTGCTGGAACCGGTGATCAATGTGTTTCAGTCCTATCTCGGTGCCCCGTCCCGTCGTCGGGTTGGCGCCCAGCACGCCATGGGCGAGGAATATTTCAAGCGTATCGACGCGCTGAATTTCACACTTGATCATGATGACGGCCAGTTACCGCCGGATTTCGAGGAGGCCGATCTTGTCATTCTCGGCATCAGCCGCACCTCGAAAACGCCAACCTCGATCTATCTCGCCAACCGTGGCGTCAAGACCGCCAACATCCCGATTGTTCACGGTGTGCCGCTTCCCGAAGGCCTGATCACAGCCAAGAAGCCGCTTGTCGTCGGGCTCGTCGCCTCTGTCGATCGCATTGCCCATGTTCGGCAGAATCGGGTGCTGGGCACGACCGCGGACTATCATGGTGAGCACTACACTGACCGCGCGCTGATCAGCGAGGAACTCAAATATGCCCGCATGCTGTGCGAACGGCACAACTGGCCGGTGATTGACGTCAGCCGCCGCTCGATCGAGGAAACCGCCGCGGCAATCCTTGCCTTGCGGCCCAAGTGGCACTAGTTCCGGTGACCCGGCAAGACATATTGAAGGAGTGCCCATGACGCCCGACCTCATCCTTGCATCGGCGAGCCCTTTCAGGAAAATGCTGCTGCAGAACGCCGGCCTGAAATTTGTTTCACAGCCGGCGCAAATCGACGAACGCGCCGTTGAAGAGACCGTGCAAGGTCTGGACGCTGAAGATCTGGCGACAATTCTGGCTGAAGCCAAGGCGCAGGATGTGTCCAGTCGTCATCCCGGCGCCGTCGTCATCGGTTCCGATCAGACGCTATCGCTTGACGGTGAAATCTTCCACAAGCCTGAAAACATGGATCAGGCCCGGCGCCGGCTGCTCAAGCTTTCTGGTCGCACCCATTTGCTCAACAGCGCGGTGGTGTTGGCAAGGGATGGTGAAACTCTTTGGCGTCATGTTTCCGTGGCGCGGATGACGATGCGCCAACTCGACCCGGGTTTTGTCGGTCGTCATCTCGCCAATGTCGGAGACCGCGCTCTGTCGTCGGTTGGCGCCTACCAGTTTGAAGGCGAGGGCATCCAGTTGTTCGAGCGCATCGAAGGTGATTATTTCGCCATCGTCGGTCTGCCGTTGCTGCCGCTACTAGCCCATTTGCGCGAATTGGCAGTCATCGATGGTTGATGTCGCAATGAATGCACCGCGCGCCTTTGTTATCGGCGACCCCATCAGCCATTCGCGTTCGCCACTGATCCACCGCTACTGGCTGGCAAATGCCGGAATTGGTGGCAGCTATGATCCGGTAGAGATTAAACCGAAAGATCTTCCGGAGTTCGTGGCCCGTCTGAAGGATGGCGCTGCGGGTTTCGCCGGCGGTAATGTCACCCTTCCTCATAAGCAGGCCATCGCCGAACTGGTCGATACAACCGACGAAACTGCGCGACAGATCGGCGCCGTCAACACGGTCTGGCGCGAGGACGGCCAACTCAAAGCTACCAACACCGATTCGCACGGATTTGCCGCCAATCTCGATGCCAGCGCACCCGGCTGGGACAAGACCCAATCGGCGCTGGTTCTGGGCGCCGGCGGGGCCAGCCGGGCCATCATTCATGCGCTCCTGGCGCGCGGCTTCGGTTCGGTGCGGATCGTCAACCGCACCCAATCGCGTGCCCGTGAATTGGCCGAACGGTTCGGCCCGCGCGTTTCCGCGCACGCCATGGAGGATCTTCCGGAACTCCTCATCGGAACCGGCCTGTTCGTTAACACCACCTCATTGGGCATGGGCGGAACCACGGTTCCCGAACTCGATTTCATAGCCATGGCACCAGGCGCGCTGGTAACCGATATCGTCTATGTGCCGCTGCAAACGCCGATTCTGAAGATGGCGGCCGCTCAGGGACTTGCCACTGTCGATGGGCTCGGCATGCTGTTGCATCAGGCCGTGCCCGGTTTTGAAAAATGGTTTGGAATCAGGCCCGAAGTCACCACCGAACTTCGGCAATTGGTAATTGCCGACATGGAGCAGCACGCATGATCGTCATTGGCCTGACCGGTTCGATCGGCATGGGAAAATCGACCACCGCCGAAATGTTCAGCAATGCCGGTATTCCGGTAATCAGCGCCGACGAGATCGTTCATGAGCTTTACCGCGGCGAAGCAGTGCAGCCGATTGAAGCCGCTTTCCCGGGAGCAACGGTTGATGGTGCGGTTGATCGCGAGGCGTTGTCGCGCACGCTTCTTGCCGATCCGACCGGTTTTGAAAGGCTTGAAGCCATTATTCACCCGCTGGTGCGCGCCCGCGAGGAGGCCTTTGTCGATCAGGCCCGGGCGGACGGCCATGCCATGGTGCTGGTCGACATTCCGCTGCTTTACGAAACCGGGGCCGAAAACCGGGTCGATGTGGTTGTTGTCGTCACCTGCGATGCCGATATCCAGCGCCAGCGCGTCATGGCGCGGCCAGGGATGACGGTCGAAAAATTCGAGGCTATCCTGGCGCGACAGGTGCCGGATGCGGAGAAACGCGCGCGCGCCGATCATATCATCGATACCGGCCAGGGGCTGGAACCGGCCCGTCGTCAGGTCGCAGACATCATTGCGGCGCTCGGCGCCAGCAAACAGGGTTAAGGCAAGCGGCATGCGTGAAATCGTCTTCGATACTGAAACCACCGGCCTCGACAACAAGGCTGACCGGATCATTGAAATCGGCTGCATCGAGCTCGACAACCAGTTTCCGACTGGAAGATCGCTGCATCTTTTCATCAATCCGGCTGGCCGCAAGGTGCATCCCGATGCGCTTGCCGTTCACGGCATCACCGATGCCTTTCTGGCCGACAAGCCGGCGTTCTCCGAAGTTGCCGAAGAAATCGTCGCGTTTTTTGATGGTGCACGTTACGTCGCTCACAACGCCAATTTCGATATGGGATTTCTCAATTCGGAGTTTCAGCGGATCGATCTGCCAGCGGTGGAGCCCGACCGGGTCGTCGATACGCTGGCGCTGGCTCGCCGCCGCCATCCGATGGGCCCCAACAGCCTCGATGCGCTCTGTCGCCGTTATGGAATCGACAATTCGCATCGGACCAAGCACGGCGCGCTGCTCGACGCCGAACTGCTGACGGATGTCTATATCGAGATGCTGGGCGGTCGCCAGGCGGCCCTTGGGTTGTCGGATGTCGAAGATGCCAATGTTGTCGAGACCACCGAGCATGTGGTGGTCGAGATCGGCCACCGCCCAAGCCCGCTGCCCGAGCGCCTGACCGTGGTCGACCTCGAGGCTCATTCCAAGCTGGTCGCCCGTATTGGCGAAAATGCACTTTGGCTGAAGACGCCCGGCGAAACGTGATTGTTGCGACAGGCATTCTGGCATAAAAAAAGCCGCCTGCAGGCGGCTTTTCCCGATTTGAAATTCCGAGGTTTAGTTGACCGGTGGAGTAGCAATCTTCGCCTTGGTCTGCTCTTCGGCCATGCGCTGCTGGAACATCTGCGCAAAATCGATCGGATCGACCAGCAGCGGCGGGAAACCGCCGTTGCGGGTGGCGTCGGCAACGATCTGCCGGGCAAACGGGAACAGGATGCGCGGGCATTCAATGAACAGCAGCGGCAGCATGTGCTCTTGCGGAAAACCAACAACCCGGAACACGCCGCCATAAACCAGCTCGACGTTGAACACCACGGTATCGCCGCTCTTGGCTTCGGCGTTCATGGTCAGCAGCACATCAAATTCAGTCTCGCCCAGTGGATTGGCGTTGACGTTGACGTTGATGTTGATGGTCGGTGCCTTCTCGCGCGGTCCGAGCGATTTTGGCGCGCCCGGATTTTCAAACGACAGGTCCTTCACATACTGTGCCAGAACATTGAGCGTTGGCGCTTCGCCGTTGCCCTTCGCCTCGCCTGCGGCGGCGCCGCTTGTGCCGGTAGTATCCTTTGCCATGTGGCCTTTTCCCATTCTTTCGTCCGCCAGGGCGGTTTTCCGGTAAATTGTTCGCGCTTGGGCTAGCATTTCGTCACAAAGCTTACAACCCGTTTACGCCGCCCTTGCCGTTCCTGCGATGGTCCGACAGCCTGTCGGTGTCGCCATTGCCGGGTGAATTGCCCGGCTGACGCTCATATTCGTCGGCGTCGAGATCGACCACGCCGTCTGGTGTTCGCGGTCCACCTTGCGGCCCGGAACTGAAGCCGCTGCTCATGGTCTGAACCACGACCCGGTTCTTGACCAGTCGCCACACCCTGTCGCGAACAGCCGGGACGAACAGCAGAAAGCCCAGCGAATCAGTGACGAAACCAGGCGTCAGCAGCAGCACGCCCGCCACCAGCAGCATCACGCCATGAACCAGTTCGCGTCCGGGAACCCGGTTGGCACGCATTTCCGAGTTGATGCGATTGAACAGCCCGATTCCCTGCCAGCGCAACAGGAAGCTGCCGACCACGGCGGTCAGAAGCACCATGCCAAGTGTGGCCCAAACCCCTATCTGGCCGCCGATGACGACAAAGGCGGCGATCTCGGCCAGCGGTATGGCGAGAAGCAAAAACGGGATCAGGGAGAAGCGCATAGAGAGGTTTCCGAGCTTGATGCCGGGTCAGGATTGCCGCCCGCATGAAATAGAATGCCACAACCCTTTGATTGATTGGCCCGGGGGCATTATATGCATCCTTACCGATGATGAAACCGAAAGAAGGCGGGAATGGGTTCCTTTGATTTTGTGACGTTCTTCTTTTTTGTGGCGGCGGTGATTATTTTCATCCAGCTGCGGTCGGTGCTTGGCAAGCGCACCGGCAGCGAACGCCCGCCGCGCGAGCAGACGGCCCGCCGTGAACAGGCAGGCACTGAAGGCGGAATGGACGATCCGAAAGTGGTTACACTTCCCCGCCGCGGCCGGGAAAATGCCGAACCGGACATGTTTGCTGCAGTTGATGCCTATGCCGAACCGGGCAGTGAACTCAACGAGGGTCTGCGCGAGGTGGTCACCGCCGATCCGTCGTTTACGCCTCAGGAGTTCGTCGGAGGCGCTACCATGGCTTACGAGATGATCGTCTCGGCCTATGCTGACGGTGATCGCAAGGCGCTGAAGGGCTTGTTGTCGCGCGAGGTCTTCGACGGCTTTGTTGCCGCCATCGATGAACGCGAAGCCCGTGGTGAGACCGTCCGGTCAAACTTTGTAGGCATCGAGAAGGCCAACATCATCCAGGCCGAGATGAAGGGGACGGAAGCCAATATCACCCTGCGCATCATCAGCCAGCTGATTTCCGCGACGCTCGACAAGGACGACAAGGTGATCGAAGGCGATCTGGTCGACGTTACCGATGTCAATGATGTCTGGACTTTCTCCCGGGATACACGGTCGAAGGATCCGAACTGGCGTCTGATCGCGACGGAAGCTGATCAGTAATGAATGTGTCGCTTCGGCGGGAAGAATTCGCATCGCTGCCCGGTTGGGCAGACGATGCGCCCGCCGCAGCCCTTGCAGCATTTTGCCGTTCAGCCCGGTATGTTGCTCAAAATGGCCTCTACAAGACCGGTGCGCTGGGCCTTTCCGCTGAAGGATTCAAGCCGGCTTATGATGCCGCACTCACCTTGCAGGCTACCGAATCCGGCTTAGTATCCGAAGGCGAGGCGCGCGCCTTCTTTGAAAAATGGTTCCGCCCGGTAAGAATTGATGTTGATGACGGTGCTGGGTTCGTAACCGGCTATTATGAGCCTGAGCTGGAAGTCACCGCGACAGCCGATCCAGATCATGCTTTCCCGTTTTTGCGCAAACCCGACAACCTGGTGAAGGTGTCGGATCCCGACAATCCGCCGGTAGGGATCCCCGACGGCTATGCGTTCATGCTCGAGCAGAACGGCGAGGGCAGTGTCTGCCCGGACCGGCAGGCCATCGAAACGGGAGCCTTCGGCGGCCAGGGTCTCGAGATCGCCTGGGCTGGCTCGCGCGCGGACGTTTTCTTTGCCCATGTCCAGGGCTGCGCCCGTCTCGCCTTTCCCAATGGCCGCAACCGCCGAATCACCTATGCCGCCAAGAGCGGTCACCCCTTTACCGGTATCGGCGGATTGTTGGTCGAACGCGGCGAGATTGCCGCGAGCGACATTTCAATGGCTGCGATCCGGCAGTGGCTTGCTGCCAATCCGCAGCACGCCGATCAACTGATGTGGCAAAACCGTTCTTTCATTTTCTTTCGCGAGGCTGATGTCGATGACCCGCGGCTTGGCCCGGTGGCTGCCGCCAAGGTGCCGCTTGAGCCGGGACGGTCGCTGGCCGTTGACCGGCATATACATACCTTCGGAACACCTTTTTTCATCAATGCGCCGGATCTGGCTGATTTTGACGCCGACCGGCCGTTTGCGCGGCTGATGATAGCCCAGGACACCGGCACCGCAATCGTTGGTGCGACGCGCGGCGATCTTTTTGCCGGATCGGGGCCGGTGGCTGGCGACAAGGCGGGCGCCATCAGGAACAAGGCGTCATTCACCCTGCTGGCGCCGGCCGGATCTCAATGTGCGCGGCGGGCCGGTCATGAAAGATGACAAGCGCAAGCTCAGCCATGAAGACCGGATAATCTGGGCGCAGGTGGCCCGGACCGTTGAGGCCTTCCCCGGCAAGAGCGTTGAGGGAGACGACTGGTTTGCCGTCGAAACACCGCAGCCCAAGGCCATGCGCCCAGATAAACCCGCACCACCCGCCCGGCCGGAGATGCCGCGCAAGCTTCAACCCGCGCCCCGGCCAAAGGTTCAGCCGATCGAGCAGCCGGTGGTTCGCAAGCTGGCCCGCGGCCGCTTGCCGATCGATGGTCGCATCGATCTTCATGGCCTGACCCAGAGTGAGGCCCACAATCTTCTCTGGGGGTTTCTGGCCCGCGCCCATGAGCGTGGCCTTCGCCATGTGCTGGTGATCACCGGCAAGGGCACGTCCCGCGGCGGCGCCGGTGTGCTCAAACGGCACGTGCCCGAATGGCTGACCAAGCCGGAATTCCGGTTTCTTATTTCCGGATATGAGGATGCGGCGCGCGGCCATGGTGGCGAAGGCGCTCTCTACATCAGGCTGCGCCGCATCCGGGAGAAGCCGTGATGACCCCGTTTGGTGAAGCCCTTCGTCGGCTGCGCGCCGAGCGCGGCGTGACCCAGCGCGAGATGGCCAAGGCCATTGGCGTGTCTCCGGCCTATCTGTCGGCGCTCGAGCATGGCCAGCGCTCCGAACCGAGCTGGCAATTTGTCCAGCGGGTGATCGGCTATTTCAACATCATCTGGGACGAGGCCGAGGAACTGCAGGCGCTTAGCGGGCTGTCGCGGCCGAAAGTAACCATCGATACCGCCGGGCTGACACCGAAAGCCACCGAGGTTGCCAACCGACTGGCCGCAGCCATTTCTCGGCTCGACGCCGACACGCTGGAACAGATTGGCAAATTGATCGAAACCGGAGAGACTGACGGGGACAACCCGCGTCCGGTGCAGCCGATCCCGCCCGGTCGGGGCGACAAGCTGCCGCGTTAATTGAAAAATCCGAAAATTTGCAAGCGCCAGTGCGCGAGACGGCGCTAATCGGCGATGATCTCGCGTAGCTCCTGTTCATGGTCGTTGACCAGCCAGCCATAATAGTTTTCGCGCGGCAACAGCGGTTCCTGGCCCCGGCTCTTGCGCTTCTGGTTTTCTTCGGCGAGTTCCGCGGCGCGGCGGGCAGCATTGCCGACATTGTAGAGCGTCGCCGTCACGCCGGGATTTTTGGAAATGTCGAAACCGGCGATGTCGCGGTAATTGTCGATCGATTCGGCAATCGATGCAGCCATATAGGCAAGCGTTGAATCCGGCTCCATGATCGCCTCATAGACCTGGGCGGCGTTACCCGCGCTGAGCTTTCTCAATCGCGACACCTTGTTGACGCGGTCGCTGTGGACCAACGCTGTCAGCGGATTGAGCTGGCCGAGGCCAAAGGTCTGGCCGGCGTAGAATGGCTGGAAGAACACTGCCCCGAAACGGTCGTTGGGAAACGATTTGCCGCCGACGGTCTTGCCCCGAAAGTGGTTTTCCCAAACCTCCTCGCGGCAGGTCCAGACTTCCGCCGAGCCCGAGGCTTCCTTGCAGTCATCAAATTCCGGCCGCTTGACGAAAGTGACGACACTCTCGCCATCATGCTCGAAACGGAACCGCTCGCCGGCATAGGAGACTGCCTTGATGTAATAGGTCTGCAATCGGTCATAGGCGTCGACATTGTAGGTGTGCTCGCCCACAAGCGCACCGACAATATGGATCGGATCGATCTTGTAGAGCGCCGACACCTTGCGGATTTTCGATTTGAGCTTGCTGTCGCCGGCGATCAGATCGCGGATTTTCTCATATTTTGCGTCAAAGCTCGATTTGGTTGCCTTCGTACGGCGTTTCGATGCCCCGGGAATGGGGGGCTGTTCGGCGCTGCGGTTGCCAGGCGGCACCAGATCAGCAGCAACCGCCTGCACGGCCGGCGTCAAGCTCATGACAAGCGCGATCGACATCGCAACCATTGTCTTGAGCTTGAAACTGGGTCCCATCGTGATCCTCTTTGGTGGCGCCATCTTCAGGTTGCGCCACATCGCTGCGGCTTGACTGGCCGACATCATGGCCGCGAGGAACCGAATTTTATCGCCGGTTACAGAATGAACCGCGACAGATCGGTATTCTGGGCAAGGTCGCCAACGTGCTCCCGGACATAGTCTGAATCAATCGTGATTGTCGAGCCCGGCTGATCCGGCGCGGTGAAAGAAATCTCGTCGAGAACCCGCTCCATCACCGTTTGCAAACGCCGCGCGCCGATATTCTCGATGCTGCTGTTGAGGTGCACGGCGACCTCGGCCAGCGCGTCGATGGCATCCTCGGTAAAGACCAGCGTCATGTCCTCGGTGGCCATCAATGCCACATATTGCTTGATCAGGCTGGCCTCGGTTTCGGTCAGGATGCGGCGGAAGTCGTCCTTGTCCAACGCCCTGAGTTCCACCCGGATCGGCAACCGGCCCTGGAGCTCAGGCAGCAGGTCGGAAGGTTTCGAGACATGGAAAGCGCCCGACGCGATAAACAAAATGTGATCGGTCTTCACCGGTCCGTATTTGGTCGCCACCGTGGTGCCTTCGACCAGCGGCAGCAGGTCGCGCTGCACGCCTTCGCGGGAGACACCGGCACCGATGCCGCCTTCGCGGGTGGCGATCTTGTCGATCTCGTCAAGGAAAACGATGCCGTCGTCCTCGGCTGATTTTACCGCTTCCTGGTGGATCTGATCCATGTCGAGAAGCTTGTCGGATTCATCGTTGATCAGGGTGGCATAGGATTCGCTTACGGTGGTCTTGATCTTGCGGGTGCGCCCGCCCATCGCCTTGCCCAGCAGATCGCCGATATTCAGCACGCCGATATTGCCGCCCTGCATCCCCGGCAATTCGAATTGCGGCATGCCGTTTCCGGTGTCGGCCACCTCGATCTCGATTTCCTTGTCGTCGAGCAGTCCGTCACGCAATTTCTTGCGGAACGAATCCCGCGTCGCCGGCGACGCAGTTCCGCCGACCAGCGCGTCGAGCACCCGCTCCTCGGCATTGAGCCGTGCCTTGGCTTCCACTTCGCCGCGCTTGCGTTCGCGCACCAGGGTGATACCGACTTCAACCAGATCACGGATAATCTGCTCGACGTCACGGCCGACATAGCCGACCTCGGTGAATTTGGTTGCCTCGACCTTGATGAACGGTGCGCCCGCCAGTCGTGCCAGCCGCCGCGAAATCTCGGTTTTGCCGACGCCGGTCGGTCCGATCATCAGGATGTTCTTGGGCATCACTTCTTCGCGCAGCGGACCATCCAGTTGCTGCCGGCGCCACCGGTTTCTCAGTGCAATCGCCACGGCGCGCTTGGCGTCGTTCTGGCCGATGATGAATCGGTCAAGCTCGGTCACGGTTTCGCGGGGGGAAAAATTGCTCATGTGAAGATTATGCCTTTATAGGTGGAAGCCTGTCGAGGACGGATGTGGGAAGAATTGGTCGGATTATCAAGCGCCGGATCCGCTGCCAGCCTGCGCCGAACAGGATCACCATGGCGCCGATGGCAATCAGGATCAGGGCAAACGGTGGAATTCCGGTGGTGTTGGCAGCGCCATTGACCAGATAGTAGATGCCCACCGAGCCGAAATAGGCCAGCGTTGGCGCCAGCAGCGAGCGCCGGTCGATTGCCAGTGCCACCAGCACGAACACGGCCATCATCAGCCCCAGCAGAACGCTGGCGCTGAGGCCCGGTTCGATCTGGCCCGAAAGCACTTCCTGGCCGGTGGCGAGAATGAACAGCGGATGCACCAGCAGCGGCGCCGACACCACGTGCAGCCAGAAGGCGCAGTCCGACCAGACCGTCTGGCGTTCACGGTCGCGCAGATCAAGCCAGACCGCGACCAGAAATATTGCCAGTCCGCAGACCAGCGGCACCGCCAGCGCATTGGCGAGGATGTCGGCCAACTGTTCCGGCAAAGGTGCAGCGACTGCGCCGCTGACCATTTGGTCATGGTAGAAAACCACGGCGCCCAGAAACGCCAGCCCGGTGGCGGCGATGGCGGCCACACCGGCCAGGATCGGCACCTTGAAGCGGAAGAAATAAAGCCCCGCGGCAGCAATCAGGCCGCCACCGAGGATAAGCCCCACCGGACCGGCTTCGGATCTGAGCGCCAGCAGTGCAAAGGCATTGAGATCACCGGGCAGGTTGACCCGGTTCATCACCGCTTCAATCAGCAGCGACAGCGCCGCCGCCATGAAAATCAGCGCCAGCAGCGTGCTTGAAAGCCGCATCCGTTTTTGCCGGGTAACGATTTCAGCAACCACCCAGCTGCCGAGCGCGATGGCCACGGCGATGGCCGTGTTGCCTTCGACAAATACCGACCGGAGCGCAAACAGCGCACCGGCAAACAACAGCGTGACGCCGACGGTGACAAAAATATCATTGCCGCCGCCAACCAGCCGCATCTGGTCATCGACCGAGGGGGCGGTGGTTTCCTCAAGCGTCTGTCCGTCGCGGCCCTGGCCCGCCATCGCCAGAAGGGCATCGCGTTGCGCGGCATCAAGAATGCCGGCGTTGACTGCGCGATCAAGCGTCACGTCATCAATCATGCGAAGGTCTCGCTATCGGTGTTTTCGCCGGATGGCGTCAGGTTGAGGAATGATCTGGCATTGATGCCCTCGCCGAACGATTCACGTGAAACACTCGGCCACGGCAACTCGACGCGCACCAGCCTATTCGAGATCAAGGGTTTCGATCACGATATTGCCGTTGGTATAGACGCAGATATCACCGGCGATTTCGATCGCACGCCGGGCGATTTCCTCGGCGGTCCGGTCACTGTCCATCAGTGCCCGTGCTGCGGCATAGGCAAAATTGCCGCCGGAACCGATTGCCATCGTGCCGTGTTCGGGCTCCAGCACATCGCCATTGCCGGTGATCGCCAGCGTCACCGTCTTGTCGGCCACCAGCATCATTGCCTCCAGCCGCCGCAAATAGCGGTCGGTGCGCCAGTCCTTGGCTAGCTCGACGGCAGCGCGAGTCAGCTGGTCGGGATATTGCTCCAGCTTGGCTTCAAGCCGCTCCAGCAGCGTGAACGCGTCGGCGGTGGCGCCGGCAAAGCCGGCAATCACATTGTTGTCCTTACCGATGCGGCGGACCTTTCGGGCGTTGCCCTTCATCACGGTCTGGCCAAGGCTGACCTGGCCGTCGCCGGCCATCACCACCTGCTGCCCTTTGCGCACGGTGATAATCGTGGTCGCATGCATCTGGCCAAACGGATTGTGCTCGCTCATCGGGCGTCCTTTCCTTCTAACGGCACACCTGGCCGTAAATTCCAAAGCTTTGCTGTATGTAAGCGTCCGGCGAACGATTGCAAATACGGCGCGGTGCCGGGCAGTACCCTTCGAAAGCCGTTCTGGATATTTGCCGCGCGGGCTGGTATTGAGCGCCGATCCCATTTCCCGGAGATGCCAGATGGCCAGTACCGAGACCGCGCGCACCGCTTCTGTTGCCCGCAAAACCAATGAAACCGACATTTCCGTATCCGTCCGTGTGGATGGAACCGGCGCCGGATCGATTGCGACCGGGGTCGGATTTTTCGATCACATGCTCGAGCAGCTCTCGCGCCACTCGCTGATTGATCTTGATGTCAGCGCCAAGGGCGATTTGCACATTGATGATCACCACACCGTCGAGGATGCCGGCATCGCCATCGGCCAGGCGCTGGCAAAGGCGCTTGGGGACCGCAAGGGTATCTGTCGTTATGCCTCGCTGGACCTGGCGATGGACGAAACCCTGACCCGCGCCGCCATTGATATTTCCGGCCGGCCATTTCTGGTCTGGGATGTCAATTTCTCCGCACCCAAGATCGGGACTTTTGACACCGAACTGGTGCGCGAATTTTTCCAGGCGCTGGCCCAGCATGGCGGCATCACCCTGCATGTGACCAATCTCTATGGCGCCAATAATCACCATATCGCCGAGACCTGCTTCAAGGCAGTGGCCCGCGTGTTGCGCACCGCCTGCGAGATCGATCCGCGGCAGAAAGACCGTATTCCGTCGACCAAGGGGTCGTTGGCCTGAGCTTTCGGGCTTGCGCCTGAACGGGGAAAATTGATGAGTACCTATCTTGTTTTTGCCAGGCCAGGCGCGCCGGTTCCCGATGAGGGGTCGGTGGTTCTAAACGACAGCTTCGCGCCACTGGCCTTCGCGTTTCCGGTGTTCTGGCTGTTGTTCAATCGGCTGTGGCTGGAAGCGCTGTCGGCCATCGTGGTGCTTTTCGCGTCTGTACTGATGATTGCCAGCGACGCTTTCTATTGGCCCGGCCTGGTTCTTGGGCTGGCAGTTTCACTGATCACCGGTCTCGAAGGGCGCAACTGGCGCGCCGCGGCCTTGCTGCGGCGCGGTTGGCGCTTTGCCGATCTGGTCGAGGCCGGTGACGCTGAAACTGCATTCGATATCCATGCCGCCCGGGCCGGGCAAACGGCTGAACAACCCCGCCGCCCGCAACCTGTGTTTAAGGCTGGGCGGATGGAAGCAGGCGCTGAGGGCGCCATTGGCCTTGTGCCGGTTGAAAGGACATGAGTGCTATGCGGGTGGTCATTGTAGATTACGGGTCGGGCAATCTGCGCTCCGCGGTCAAGGCATTCGAGCGCGCCGCGCGCGAAGCTGGCGTCACGGCACAGGTCATTTTGAGCGCCGAAGCGGATGTTGTCGCTGGCGCCGACCGGGTGGTATTGCCGGGCGTTGGCGCTTATGCCGATTGCCGCACTGGGCTTGATGCCATCGACGGCATGAACGCCGCCCTGCGTCATGCGGTGGAGGACAAGGCGCGGCCGTTTCTCGGCATTTGCGTCGGCATGCAGCTGATGTCGAGCCGCGGGCTGGAAAAGACGGTGACCGAGGGATTTGGCTGGATTGCCGGCGACGTGGTCGAGATCAAGCCATCGAATCCGGCTTTGAAGATTCCGCAAATCGGTTGGAATACACTCGATCTCAAGGCTGAGCACCCGTTGTTTGACGGTATCCCGACCGGGCCTGGCGGACTGCACGCCTATTTCGTGCACTCCTATCATTTGGCGGCAAACAATCCCGGTGATGTGCTGGCGACAACCGACTATGGCGGCACGGTGACCGCCGCTGTCGTTCATGACAACAAGGCCGGCACCCAGTTTCACCCGGAAAAGAGCCAGACGCTGGGTCTGGCGCTGATCGCCAATTTCCTCAAATGGAAGCCCTGACATGATCCTGTTTCCCGCCATCGATCTCAAAGACGGCCAGTGTGTTCGGCTCAAGCTGGGCGAAATGGACTCAGCCACGATCTACAACGAGAACCCCGCGGCCCAGGCCCTGGCCTTCGAGAACCAGGGTTTTGAATGGCTGCATGTGGTCGATCTCAACGGCGCTTTCGAAGGTCAGTCGGTCAATGGCTCCGCAGTCGAGGCAATTCTCAAGGCGACCAAAAACCCGGTGCAGCTCGGCGGTGGTATCCGCACGCTGGCGCATATTGAAGCCTGGCTGGAAAAGGGCCTCGCCCGGGTCATTCTCGGCACCATTGCGGTCCGAAATCCCGATCTGGTGCGTGAGGCCTGCAAGCTGTTTCCCGGCCGTGTCGCCGTTGGCATCGACGCCAAGGGCGGCAAGGTGGCGGTCGAAGGCTGGGCCGAGGCTTCCGAACTCGGCGTCATCGAGTTGGCTCGGCGTTTCGAGGGCGCCGGCGTGGCGGCGATCATCTACACCGACATTGATCGCGATGGCATCCTCGCCGGCATCAACTGGCAATCGACCATCGAACTCGCCGATGCGGTGTCGATCCCGGTCATTGCCTCGGGTGGTCTTGCCTCGCTTGCCGACATTGTCCGCATGAAAATGCCTGACGCCGCCCGGCTTGAGGGCGCGATCTCCGGCCGTGCGCTCTATGATGGCCGCATCGATCCGGCCCAGGCGCTGGCGGTACTCAACGGATCGCTCACCGTGGAGCCCGCGCAATTCGAGCAAGGGAACCGCTCATGACCCTGAAATCCCGTGTCATCCCCTGTTTGGATGTGAAAGACGGCCGCGTCGTCAAAGGTGTCAATTTTGTTGACCTGATCGATGCCGGTGATCCGGTTGAGGCAGCCAAGGCTTATGATGCGGCCGGCGCCGACGAGCTTTGCTTTCTCGATATCACTGCTTCGTCCGACAACCGCGAAACCATTTTCGATGTCGTCGCGCAAACCGCCGAGCACTGCTTCATGCCGCTGACGGTTGGCGGCGGTGTCCGCACGGTAGCCGATATTCGCAAGCTGCTGCTCTCGGGCGCCGACAAGGTCTCGATCAACTCCGCCGCGGTCAAAAACCCGGATTTTGTCGCCGAGGCAGCCGACAAGTTCGGCAACCAGTGCATCGTCGTCTCGATCGACTCGAAAAAGGTCTCTGCACCGGGTGAGGCCGACCGTTGGGAAATCTTCACCCATGGTGGCCGGGAACCAACCGGCATCGACGCCGTTGTGTTTGCCGAGCAGATGGTGGAGCGCGGCGCTGGCGAGTTGCTGCTGACCTCGATGGATCGGGATGGCACCAAGGGCGGCTATGATCTCGCACTGACCCGCACCATCGCTGATGCGGTTCGGGTGCCGGTAATCGCCTCCGGCGGCGTCGGTACGCTTGAACATCTGGTCGAGGGAATCCGCGACGGCCACGCCACGGCCGTACTTGCCGCCTCGATTTTCCATTTCGGAACCTATACGATCGGCGAGGCCAAGCAGTATATGGCTGATGCCGGACTTGATATGCGCATGGTCTGAACAGGCCTGAGAAGGGAACCATCTGCCATGACCGATTTCAATCTCGCCGATCTTGAGCGGATTGTTGCCGCCCGGGCCGCCGCCGATCCGGACCAGTCCTGGACCGCGAAACTGGTGGCTGCCGGCATGCAAAGGGCAGCCAAGAAGCTGGGCGAGGAAGCGGTGGAAACAGTCATCGCCGCCACCGCCCAGGGGCGCGAAGAGCTGGTCGCCGAAACCGCCGATCTGCTTTACCATCTCATGGTGGTGCTGCGCATCGCCGATATTCCGCTGGGTGACATCATGGCGGAGCTGGAGCGGCGGACATCCCAATCCGGTCTGGCTGAGAAGGCCGGGCGCAGGGCGGAGTGATCATGGATCAGTCCGACGGTCAGCCACGCGCCCTGGACCATTTTTCAGGCGACGATTTTTCCCCCTACCGGTTCTTTACCGCCGACAAATGGGCGGAGTTCCGCGCCGATACGCCGCTGACGCTGAGCGAGGACGAGGTTCGCCGGCTGCGTTCGCTCAATGATCCGGTGGATCTTGACGAGGTGCGACAGATCTATCTGTCGCTGTCGCGGCTTTTGTCCGCCCATGTTGAATCTTCGCAATTGCTGTTTGAGCAGCGCAAGAAGTTTCTCAATCTCTCGGATGTCGCCAAGACCCCGTTCATCATCGGCATCGCCGGATCGGTGGCGGTCGGCAAGTCCACTACCGCCCGTGTCCTGGCCGAATTGCTGGCGCGTTGGCCTTCGAGCCCGAAGGTCGATCTGGTTACCACTGACGGTTTTCTCTACCCCAACGAAATCCTCCGCCGCGAAAATCTGATGGACCGCAAGGGGTTTCCGGAAAGCTATGATGTCGCCGCGGTGCTGCGGTTCTTATCCGACATCAAGGCCGGCCAGCACAATGTCCGGGCCCGGTGCTATTCGCATCTGACCTATGATGTGCTGCCGGGCGAATACCAGGTTATCGACCGTCCCGACATCCTGATTTTCGAAGGTATCAACGTGTTGCAGGTGCGCGATCTGCCCGAAGACGGCAAGATCATTCCTTTCGTCTCCGATTTTTTTGATTTTTCGATCTATATCGACGCCGAGGAGGCCGACATCCACAGATGGTACGTCGACCGTTTCATGAACTTGCGTCAGACCGCGTTCAAGGATCCGGATTCTTTCTTCCATCGCTATTCCGCCATCGGCGAGGACGCCGCCCGCGCCATTGCCGAAAGCCTCTGGGAAAACATCAACCTGAAGAATTTGCGGCAGAACATTCTGCCGACCCGCCCACGCGCCGATCTGATCCTGGGCAAGGGACCCGATCATCTGATCAGGCAGGTGGCGCTCAGAAAGCTTTAGCGGTCGCCGACCCGCCGCAATGTCAGATTGATCCGGCCACCATCGGCAAGCAGTGTCGATGTCATCGGATGGATCCGGTCGACACCGTGAAAGATCAGCCGGCTTTCACCACCCAGAACAACGATATCGCCGCTTTCCAGCCGGAATGATTTGGTCGGCTGCGTCCGTTCGGTGCCGCCGAACCGGAACAGGCAGGAATCACCCAGCGATACTGACAGCACTGGCGCCGACAGATCGTTTTCGTCGCGATCCTGGTGCAGCCCCATGCGGGCAGAGGTGTCGTAGTAATTGATCAGACAGGCTTGCGGTGGGCGCGGATCGCCGGTCAGTTCCCGCCACATGTCGAGTAGTAGCTGCGGAATCGGCGGCCAGGGCGCATCCGTGACCGGATGGCGGGTCTGATAGCGGTAGCCATTGCGGTCGGCGACCCAGCCGAGATCGCCGCAATTGGACATGCGCACGCTGAACGGTTTGCCGCTGCGGGGCATTTCCGGGCGGTAGAGCGGCGCTTGCCGCACCACCGCCCGGATTTCCTCGAGCAAGGCCTGTTGCCCGGCGCGATCGATATGGTCGGGAATGTGGCGCAGTCCCTTGGGTAGAACCAGCATGTCCGGCCTTGTCGTTCGATCTGGCGTGTCAGGCGGTTTCGATATCGGGGATGCGCAGCACCTGGCCCGGATAGATCTTGTCGGGATGCGACAGCATCGGCGTGTTGGCTTCGAAGATCACCGTGTATTTCGAGCCCTTGCCCTTGCCGTAGGCTGCTTCGGCGACTTTCCAGAGATTATCGCCCTTTTCCACGGTGTGAAAACGCGGCTGCTTGGCCGGTGTCGATGCCTTGACCAGATCGGTCATGTCGGCTGAAGCCAGCGTCAGCCCCGAATCCGGAACGACCACCGAGAGTTCCGCCGCCTCGACCTTGGAAATGCCGAGCGTATTGCCGACGGCAACGATGGCTTTTTCAAAGATCGACTGGTCCTCGACGACTCCCGAAAGCACCACCTTGTCGCCATCAACCCGGACTTCGACCTTGTCGGTGCCGAGCTTGTGCGAATCCAGTTCCTTCTTGACTGCATCTGCGTCCGGGGCGTCGTCATCGCCGCCGATTCCGATTTTCTTGCCTGCCGATTTGATGAAATCAAAAATGCCCATAAGTACTCGTCTCCGTGATTGGTAGTTCAGAACATAGGCATTTGCGCGCAAACTACCAACTGAAAGCTCTATAAAAACTGTTCCCGCCGGTCTTGCGCCCGGCGGGGTAGGGTCTGTGACAGCCTTTCCGCGTCCACTGCAAGCACCTCCGGCAAAGAGATCTGGCTTGGAACACCATGGAAAACGCGTGCTCGACAGAAAGCTCCGCCGAAACTTTTATCGGTTCATTTGATCGCGTCCGGCTGGATTTAGTCGGCCACCGTGATGCCGATCTTGCCGACATGGGTCTTGCCGGCGAACGCTGTCTGCGCGGCGCGCAATTCGGCAAGCGGATAGGTGGCCGCCAGCACCGGGTGGATGTCGCCGGCCTCGATATAGCTGACCAGATCGGTAAACACATTGGCCGGTTGATGGGTGCTGCCCAGCAGCGACAGGTCGCGAAGATACAGCGTTCGCAGGTCCAGTTCGACAATCGGCCCGGCGATCGCGCCGGAAGTCACGTAGCGACCGCCATTGCGCAGGCTGTCGATCAGGTCCGGCCAGCGCGGCCCACCGACCAGATCAAGCACCACGTCAAATCCATAGCCGGGCAGCGGCGCATCGCGGTCCAGGGTTTGATCGGCGCCCAAAGCCCTCAATTCCTCCGCCTTGGCTGCCGTGGTCAGCGCCGTGACATGGGCACCGCGCCGTTTGGCGAGCTGGATCGCCGCCGAGCCGACCCCGCCGGAGGCCCCGGTGATCAGCACCCTTTCCGCCCCCAGCCGGCATCGCTGGATCATGCCTTCGGCGGTCGAGAAGGCGCAGGGAAAACTCGCCAGCTCGACATCGCTGAGCCCGGATTCCACCCGAATCGCGTCGCTCGAACCGGTCACCGTATAGTCGGCAAAGCCGCCATTACATTCGGACCCGAAGGTTACTGTCGCTGGTTCCTCGCCGGCGCTCGAGCGGGGCTGCATCGGTCGCACCAGAACCCGTTCTCCCACCCGGCCCACGTCAACGCCGTTTCCCACGGCGACGATCCGCCCGCAGCAATCAGCCCCCTGGATCCGCGGAAACGTCAGCGGCGTGCCCGACCAACTGCCGTCCTCGCCGGTTTCTGTCGCATATCCCTTGGCTGCGCCCGAGGCGGTGTCGCTGCGCACGCTCTTGGAATATCAGCCGATGCGGGTGTTGATATCGGTGTTGTTGACCGCCGACGCGCCAATCCGGATCAACACTTCGCCGGCACCAGGCACCGGCACCGGCAGGTCCTCGCGCCATTCCAGTTTTTCCAGGCCGCCATGGCCGGAGAGAATCATGCCGCGCATTGTTTCGGGAAGTGTCATACCGGTCTCCTGTGTAGAACGTTCATTCTACTTGCGTAGGTAGAGGGATCATTCTACATCGTCAAGCATGAATGATATGCAGCAGAAAATAGCCGCCGGCCTGGAGCGGGCATTTGCCGAACACGGCTTTGCCGAACCCAGTGTCGAGGACCTCAGGGATGCCGCCGGTGTCAGCCTGCGCACGCTCTATAAATACACCCCGTCGCGCGAGCAGATGGTGCGCATGGCACTTGAGCATCGGCACCAGCGTTACATCGCACAGGTGTTTACCGAACTGCCCGCCGATGCAGAGCTGGCGCTGTCCTCGATCTTTGATCGGGTCGCCGAATGGATGCGGCGCGAGGCATCCCATGGTTGCCTGTTTCACGCAGCCGTTGCTGCTGCCCCGCATGACCAGGCGTTGCGCGCGCTTTTGCAGCGGCACAAGATGGAAGTGGCTGAACGCGCAGCCGTTGCCACCGGCTTGCCCGGACGCGAAGTTGATCTGACGTTGATCATTGAGGGATTGACCCAAAGCTGGTCGCTCTATGGCGACGCCGCCGTTGAAAGTGCCCGACGGCTGAGCCACGGCTTGCGACAACCCGCCTGATCAGCCACCACCATTTGGCAGGCACTCTTTCCAAAAATGCTCCGGACCTGCCCTAAAAACTGAGCGGGCTATGATCCTCATGTGATCTCGCAGCCCGCAATCAATCATCTTCGACCTTGCCGCGGGCTTTCTTGATCTGCGAACGACCGGATTTTGCTGCCAGGCGCCGCTCCACAGAGCCTCTGGTCGGCCGGGTTTTTCGTCGCGGCGGCGGTGGTGGCTCCGAAGCTTGGTCAATCAGTTCGATCAGCCGCTCGCGCGCGTCGGCGCGGTTGCGCTCCTGGGTGCGGAAGCGATTTGCCTCGATGATGATCACGCCATCCTTGGAGACACGGCTGCCGCCAAGCTTCAGTGCGTTCTTCTTGACCCGCTCCGGCAAGGAGGGCGAATTGCGAATGTCGAACCGCAACTGCACCGCGGTCGCCACCTTGTTGACGTTCTGGCCGCCCGGGCCCGACGCCCGGATGAAGCTTTCACTGAGTTCCCAGCCGGCAATGACAATGCCGCGTGCGCCATGCAACGGGTCGGTGCTCATGGTTCGGTCTTCCAGAACAGGATGTCGTCGATGTCCTTGCGGCTGATGGCTGGCACACGGGAATTTTCGGCCGGATGACCGACAACCAGCAGAATAAGTGGCTTCTCATTGTCCGGCCGACCACAGATCTGGTTGAGAAAGCCCATTGGCGATGGCGTATGGGTAAGGGTGGCAAGTCCTGCCGAATGCAGGCTGGCGATCAGCAGGCCGATGGCGATGGAGACCGATTCAGGCACATAATAGTGCTTGATCTTGCGACCATCCGCGTCAACGCCCCAGCGCTGCGCAAAGATCGCAATCAGCCAGGGAGCGGTCTCCAGAAACGGCTTTTCGGGATCGGTCCCCAATGCCGCCAGCGCATCGAGCCATTCCTCGCCGGCACGGCCATTGTAAAACGCGCGCTCTTCCTCTTCCGCGGCCAGCCTGATGGCGCGTTTGGTTTCAGGATCGCTGATGGCGACAAAGCGCCAAGGTTGCTGGTTGGCGCCCGATGGTGCGGTGCCAGCCGTACTGACAGCCAGCCTGATGATTTCCGGATCCACCGGATCTGCGGAAAAGTCCCGCACCGTCCGGCGCGATTGCATCTGCTCGAAAAAGGCCTGCGCATCGGCGCGCATCTCCGCATCGCTCTTGCGCGGCAGCGTCAGCGCAATGGTCTCGGTGGTCTTGGCCATCAAACGGATCTCCTGCGACGGTGGCGCGCTGGCAGAAAATGCGCGACCGGCCCCGCTGGGTCAACGGGGCCGGTCAAAGTTCGTTTCATGTGACGATCTGGTTTACTCGGCGGCGGCCTTCAGGCCGGGTGCCGCATCGAGCACTGAGCCGTCGACATGAGCAGCGAATTTCTCGAAATTGTCGATGAACATGCCGACCAGTCGTTGCGCCGAGGCATCGTAGGCGGCCTTGTCGACCCAGGTAGAACGCGGGTCGAGAATGGCGCTGTCGACACCGTCGACCGCAACCGGCACCGCAAACCCGAAATTCGGATCAACCCGGTAGTCCGCATCTTCCAGCGTTCCGTCGAGTGCCGCACTGAGCAGCGCCCGGGTTGCCTTGATCGGCATCCGTGTCCCTTCGCCATAGGCACCACCGGTCCAGCCGGTATTGACCAGCCAGCAGCTGACCTGGTGATCATTGATCAGCTTGCGCAGCAGATTGCCATATTCCGATGGATGACGCGGCATGAAGGGGGCACCAAAGCAGGTTGAAAACGTTGCTTCCGGCTCTGTGACGCCCTTTTCCGTGCCGGCAACCTTGGCGGTGTAGCCCGACAGGAAGTGGTACATCGCCTGTTCCGGTGTCAGCTTGGCGATTGGAGGCATCACGCCAAAGGCGTCCGCCGTCAGCATGATGATGTTGTGCGGATGACCCGAGCGGCCGCTGTCGCTGGCGTTGGGGATGAAATGCAGCGGGTAGGCGCAACGGGTGTTTTCGGTCAGGGACTGATCATCGAAATCGGGGACCCGATGTTCATCCAGCACAACATTCTCGAGGACCGTGCCAAATCGTTCGGTGGTGCCGAAGATTTCCGGTTCCGCTTCACGCGACAGCCGGATGGTCTTGGCGTAGCAGCCGCCTTCGAAGTTGAAGATCCCGTCTTCGCCCCAGCCATGTTCGTCATCGCCGATCAGGGTGCGCTTGGGGTCGGCCGACAGGGTTGTTTTACCGGTACCCGACAGGCCGAAAAATACCGCCGTGTCGCCTTTGGGGCCGACATTGGCCGAGCAATGCATCGGCATCACGCTCTTGGCCGGCAGCAGGTAGTTCAGCACCGTAAACACTGCCTTCTTCATTTCGCCGGCATAGGAAGTGCCGCCGATCAGCACCAGCCCCTTGCTCAGATTCACCGCGATCACGGTCTCGTTGCGGCAGCCATGGCGCGCCGGGTCGGCGCGGAACGATGGAAGGTTGATGATCGTCAGTTCCGGCATGTAGGTATCAAGCGTCGCGCGGTCCGGCCGGATCAGCAGGTTGCGAATGAACAGCGCATGCCAGGCAAATTCGGTGATAATCCGCGAGTTGAGTGCATTGGCGCTGTCGGCCCCGCCAATCAGGTCCTGAACGAACAACTCACGCCCCTTGGCGTGAGCGACCATATCGGCGTGAAGCACGTCAAAGGCGTCGGTCGACATTTCCTTGTTGTTGTCCCACCAGATCTGGTCGGTGGTGGCGGCATCGCGGACCACATATTTGTCCTTGGCCGAACGGCCGGTATGCTGGCCGGTCAGTGCCCTGAGCGCGCCATGTGCCGTCAGGGTCGCTTCGCCTCGCGCCACGGCGAGTTCGACCAGTTCGGCTTCGCCGGTATTGTAGCGCACTGCGCCGGTGCCAGTCAGGCCACACAGGGCCAAACCGGCCGACGGGTTACGTACTCCCAGATCCTCGATCATTGGATTCCTCTTGTTGTTCAGGCGCGGGGCAGGATTAAATTTCGCCGGACCATAGGGTCACGAATTTCAGAAAACAACACGAAAAACAGGGAAAGATTAATGAAATCAAAGTATTAATCGATTTAAAAAACCGAGCAACGGTTTAAATCGGTTCAATTGATGATTACCTGCAAACCTGCACGGGAATGAGAGAATGACACCATCGGCGAACTGTGCCACATTTTGTTCTCACTTTATCCTCATGGACATGACGGTGGAACCCGGCGGCAGCGCCAACTGGCGCAAGATCCGGGTTGATGCGGGGGCATATTCCAGAGGTGTGCTAGACCATGACGGAGACGACAACCATGCAGACAATCGCGCTCGTTGACGACGACCGCAATATCCTTACCTCGGTTTCGATTGCGCTCGAAGCCGAAGGGTATCGTGTTGAAACCTACACCGATGGCGCCTCCGCGCTGGATGGATTGCTGGCCCGGCCGCCGCAACTGGCGATTTTCGATATCAAGATGCCGCGTATGGACGGCATGGAGTTGTTGCGACGGCTGCGGCAGAAATCCGATATTCCGGTGATCTTCCTGACATCCAAGGATGAAGAGATCGACGAATTGTTCGGCCTCAAGATGGGCGCCGATGATTTCATCACCAAGCCGTTCTCCCAGCGTTTGCTGGTCGAGCGGGTCAAGGCGGTCATGCGCCGCGCCGCAAGCCGCGATGTCGTGGCCACGCCTGGCCGCACGGCCTCGACGCCCACCAAGTCGCTGGAGCGCGGCAATCTGGTAATGGACCAGGAACGTCACACCTGCACCTGGAAGAACGAGCCGGTAACCCTGACCGTCACCGAGTTTCTCATCCTGCAGTCGCTGGCGCAGCGCCCCGGCGTGGTCAAAAGCCGTGATGCATTGATGGATGCCGCCTATGACGAGCAGGTTTACGTTGATGACCGCACCATCGACAGCCACATCAAGCGGCTGCGCAAGAAGTTCAAGATGGTTGACGATGATTTCGACATGATCGAAACACTGTATGGCGTCGGGTACCGCTTTCGCGAAGCGGCATGACCGGCATCTTGCTTTGAACAGGCCGCCGCGTGCGGCGTAGGCGATATGGCGATTGAAACCGAGGACAGTGTGAGCGGCAAGGACGAAGCCTCGTCCGGGCGCAAACGCGCACGCAAATGGATCAATCCGGTCACGCTCGTGCGCCGGATCTTCGGCCATCTGATCTTTTCCAGCCTGACCCGGCGGATTCTGTTTCTCAATCTCGCAGCATTGATCGTGCTGGTGTCGGGGATCATGTATCTCAACCAGTTCCGCGAAGGCCTGATCGACGCCCGCGTTGAAAGCCTGCTGACCCAGGGCGAAATCATTGCAGGCGCGGTTGCTGCCTCGGCCAGCGTCGATACCAATTCGATCACCATCGACCCGGAAAAACTGCTGGAACTGCAAGCCGGGCAAACCATCTCGCCGACCAATTCCAACGAGAATCTGGATTTTCCGATCAATCCCGAACGGGTAGCCCCGGTGCTCAGGCGGCTGATCTCGCCGACCAGAACCCGCGCCCGGATCTATGATGACGATGCCAGCCTGATCCTGGATTCGCGCTATCTTTACACAAGCGGCCAGGTGCTGCGCTACGATCTGCCACCGGCAGAGCCCAAGCCACTGAGCCTCACAGACATGGCGATGGCCTGGTTCAACCGGCTTTTTCAGCGCAGGGATCTGCCGCTCTACCGCGAGCCGCCCGGCTCCGACGGCACCATCTATCCCGAGGTGATGAACGCGCTGACCGGTGGCCGCGGCGCCGTTGTGCGGGTCACCGAAGCGGGTGAACTGATCGTCTCGGTGGCAGTGCCGGTTCAGCGTTTCCGGGCGGTGCTCGGGGTGTTGTTGCTGTCCACCCAGGCTGGCGACATCGACAAGATCGTGCATGCCGAACGGATGGCGATCTTCCGGGTGTTCGGCGTGGCCGCGATGGTCAATATCGTGCTGTCGTTGTTGCTCGCTTCAACCATCGCAACGCCGCTCAGACGTTTGTCGGCCGCCGCCGTCAGGGTTCGTCGTGGCTCCAAGGTGCGCGAGGAAATCCCCGATTTTTCCGCGCGACAGGATGAAATCGGCAACCTTTCGGTGGCGCTGCGTGACATGACCAACGCGCTGTATGACCGGATTGCCGCGATCGAGAGCTTTGCTGCCGATGTCAGCCACGAGCTCAAGAATCCGCTGACATCGCTGCGCAGCGCGGTGGAAACCCTGCCGCTGGCCCGCAACGAGCATTCCCGGCAACGGCTGATGGACGTGATCCAGCACGACGTGCGCCGCATGGACCGCCTGATCAGCGACATCTCCGACGCCTCCCGGCTCGATGCAGAGCTCGCCCGCCAGGATGGCGCCAAAGTTGACATGCGCCAATTGCTCACGGATCTGGTTGATATCGCTCGCCAGGTTCGCGCCGGCAGCAAGCAGGTCGCCATCAACCTCAAGATCGAGCCTGGCACTTCTGACAGGCTCGGCTTCCTCGTGTTGGGCCATGATCTCAGGCTCGGCCAAGTGGTCACCAATCTGATCGAGAATGCGCGCTCCTTTGTGCCCGAAAGTGGCGGTCGGATCACCGTCCGACTTAAGCGCAGCCGCAACTCAATCCAGGTGATGGTTGAAGACAACGGCCCGGGGATCCGCGCCGAGGTGATCGAACGGGTGTTTGAACGGTTTTACACAGACCGTCCCGACGGCGAGGATTTTGGCCAGAATTCCGGCCTTGGCCTGTCAATCAGCCGGCAGATCATCGAGGCCCATGGCGGCACCCTCACCGCTGAGAACATACCAGGTCGGAAAGATGGCGAATGGGCCGGCGCACGATTTACCATCGAACTTCCGGTCGAACCGCGATGATGGAGGTGGCAAATGGCGCGACGGAGACCGTTCACGCCACCGCGATCGTGGTGGGCCAGACCGGCCTGCTGTTTGTCGGCCCCTCCGGCTCCGGCAAGAGCGGGATGGCATTTGCCTGTCTGCAATCAGCCCTTTACCGTGGCTGGAATGCCGCCCTGATCGCCGATGACCGAACCTGTCTTGCCGTCGCCGGCGGACGGCTGATCGCGTCCTGCCCGAAGCCGATTGGCGGCCTGCTCGAAATCCGTGGCAGCGGCATCGTCCGTCTGCGCCGGATGGAGCGTGCCGTCATGCATCTGGCGGTGGCTCCGGGCGAGGCCTCCGCAGCAACGCGTCTGCCGCCAGATGACGAAACCTTTGCGTGCCAAGGTATCTCGACGCCACTTCTGCGTTTGTGGCGCGATGGCGCTGCGGATCCACTTTCAATGCTGTGTGCGCTCCGGCCGGCAAGTTTTTTGGCATTTGAGCCACCCATGGGATAAGATTGCCCCCAATGTGGCGATTTTTGGCTTGAACTTCGTTCTCTTCTGTCCAAGATGAAATCTTGAAACATTTCGCGGCTGCGAAGCAATCCGCATGCCTTGGCTCCATTTCGGAGCACAGCATGCTGTTGGAGGCAAAATGATCGGATTGGTGCTTGTCACCCATGGCAAGCTCGCTGAAGAATTCCAGCATGCACTCGAGCATGTGGTTGGCCCGCAAACAGCCCTCGAAACAGTCTGCATCGGGCCAGAAGACGACATGGACCAGCGCCGACTTGACATTGTCGGGGCTGTTTCACGCGTCGAAAGCGGCAATGGTGTGATCATTCTCACGGACATGTTCGGCGGCACCCCGTCCAATCTGTCGATCTCGGTCATGGATTCGGGCCGCATCGAGGTGATTGCCGGGGTTAACCTGCCGATGCTGATCAAGCTTGCCGGCGTGCGTGGTGGCAATGACATGCAGAAGGCACTTGCCGATGCTCAGGACGCAGGCCGCAAATACATCAATGTTGCAAGCCGCCTGCTGACCGGGAAATGACGACATCGATGCCTGCGCGGTCACGGTCTCTCAAAATTGTCAACAAACGCGGCCTGCACGCCCGCGCCTCGGCGCGATTCGTCCAGACGGTGGAAGGGTATGATGCGACCGTACGCGTTACCCGCGAGGGATCTACCGTCGGCGGCACGTCGATCATGGGTCTGATGATGCTGGCGGCGAGCCCCGGCTGCGCGATCCTGGTTGAAGCCGAAGGCCGCCAGGCCCTGGAGGTGCTCGATGCCCTGCAGGCGCTGGTCGATGACCGTTTTGGCGAAGAAAACTGATTCCAGTTCACATAAAGACATCTTTATGTTCCGTTGCCAGCTTGAGCGATTCCTGCTAAGGCACCGCCAATAGACTCTGGCCGGCCCCGTCGGGGCCGGGAAAACCCCTGGGAAACACACATGACAGCTACAGATTACAAAATCGCAGATATCGCGCTGGCCGAATTTGGCCGCAAGGAACTCGATATTGCTGAAACCGAAATGCCGGGCCTGATGTCTCTGCGCGAAGAATATGGTGCTGCCAAGCCTTTGAAGGGCGCGCGTATTGTCGGTTCGCTGCACATGACGATTCAGACCGCGGTGCTGATCGAGACCCTCACAGCGCTGGGCGCCGACGTCCGTTGGGCATCGTGCAACATCTTTTCGACCCAGGATCACGCCGCCGCCGCCATCGCCAAGAGCGGCGTTCCGGTGTTTGCGGTCAAGGGCCAGTCGCTTGTCGAGCATTGGGACTATCTTGATCGCTCGTTCCAGTTCCCCGAAGGCGCCAACATGATCCTCGACGATGGCGGCGACGCCACGCTCTACGTGTTGTTGGGTGCGCGGGTCGAAGCCGGCGAAACCGATCTGATCGAGGTTGCGACTTCGGAAGAAGAAGAAGCAATCTTCGCCCAGATCAAGAAGCGCATGAAGGCAAGCCCCGGCTGGTTCACCAAGCTGCGCGATGCGATCAAGGGTGTGTCGGAAGAAACCACCACCGGCGTGCACCGTCTTTATGATCTGCAGAAGAAGGGCCTGCTCCCGTTCCCGGCCTTCAACGTCAACGACTCCGTCACCAAGTCGAAATTCGACAACAAGTACGGCTGCAAGGAAAGCCTTGTCGACGGCATCCGCCGCGCCACCGACACCATGATGGCCGGCAAGGTTGCCGTCGTTTGCGGTTACGGCGATGTCGGCAAGGGTTCGGCAGCTTCGCTGCGCGGCGCCGGCGCCCGCGTCAAGGTCACCGAAGTCGACCCGATCTGCGCATTGCAAGCGGCAATGGATGGCTTCGAAGTGGTCCTGCTCGAGGATGTGGTCAAGTCGGCCGATATCTTCGTCACCACCACCGGCAACAAGGACGTGATCCGGATCGAGCATATGCGCGAGATGAAGGACATGGCCATCGTCGGCAACATCGGCCACTTCGACAACGAGATCCAGGTTGCCGCGCTGAAGAACCACAAATGGACCAACATCAAGGACCAGGTGGACATGATCGAGATGCCTTCGGGCAATCGCATGATTCTGCTGAGCCAAGGCCGTCTTCTCAATCTGGGCAATGCCACCGGTCACCCGAGCTTCGTGATGTCGGCTTCCTTCACCAACCAGGTGCTGGCGCAGATCGAGCTCTGGACCCGCGGCGACCAGTATGAAAACCAGGTTTATGTGCTGCCCAAGCATCTCGACGAGAAGGTCGCGCGCCTGCATCTCGACAAGATCGGTGCCCGCCTGACCGAACTCAAGTCCGAACAGGCCGATTACATCGGCGTGCCGGTTGAAGGTCCTTTCAAGCCTGAACACTACCGGTACTGATTTTTTAACCACTACCCACAAGATATTGAAACCGCATCCTTGACAACAAGGGTGCGGTTTCTTTTTGCGCCCGTTGCCCTTCACCGTGATTCGCGAAGCAGCTATGTTTGGGAAGATGATTCGCTTGGCGTTGCGGCGGCGCGGACGGCGGATCGGCGATGTCTTGTCAAACAGCCACGAGGGGACGGGGACATGCCGGGGAATACCGATTCACTCGGACGCAAGCAGGCGTCCGGTCACAAGCGGACCATGGCAGACGGTTTGAAGCGCATCTGGCGCTCTCTCCTGACCGGGACCGCGCTTGTCAGCGGTGGCCTTTGCGCGTTCGCGGGCCAGGCGCTGGCGCAATCATCCGGCAGGGTTAGCCTTTCGACGCTTGAAGTGGTCAATTTCGCCATGGTCATCGGCGCTATCTCGGCAGCGATGATTTCCGCCATCTGGCTGATTCGCGAACGCGGCAAGATCGACAACGAGAATGTCGGGCTGCGCGCAGCGCTGGCTGATACCAACGCAAAATTGTCGCGCTACCAGGCGCTGATCGTCGACCGCGACCGGCAAATCGTGGTTTGGGACGGAGTCGGCATGCCCGCCGAGGTGCTGGGAAACCTTTCCCCGGAGACCGGAGCACCGCAGAAGCCCAGTGAATTTCTGGCCTTTGGCCGCTGGCTCGAACCGAGATCTGCCGCCGGTCTCGACGAGGCGGTCGACACCTTGCGCACCCAGGCCGCGCATTTCGACCTGATCCTTGAGACCGTTCGCGGGCACGTCATCGAAGCCCAGGGCCGGGTTTCGGGTGGTCGGGCCTTTGTCCGCTTCGTCGCTCTGTCCAATGTCCGTGCCGAACTGGCCACGCTCAAGAGCGAGCGCGACCGCTTGCTGGCCTCGCTTGATACCTTCCAGGCGCTTCTCGACGTTATCGATATGCCGGTCTGGCTGCGCGGCGTCGATTCGCAACTGCTCTGGGTCAACAATGCCTATGTCGATGCCGTTGAAGGCAGCGACCGTCAGGAAGTGATCGATCGCAGCTTGGAGCTGTTGGGGACCGCGGCGCGCGAACGGGTGCGCGCCAGCGTGACCCCGGAACGGCCGTTTATCGACAAGCTGTCGACCGTCATTCATGGCCATCGCCGTTTTCTCGAGGTTGCCGATGTCAGGACCCAGGTCGGCAATGCCGGGCTGGCGCTGGATATCTCGATTGCAGAGGAACTGCGCGAAGAACTCAAGCGCACGCTTCGCAGCCACGCCGAAACGCTTGACCATCTGGCCACGCCGGTGGCGATTTTTGACCGCGATCAACGGCTTCAGTTTCACAATCAGGCGTTCCAGCAACTGTGGGAACTCGACACGCCGTTTCTCGCCAGCCGGCCCGACAATGGCGAATTTCTCGAACGTCTCCGCGTCGACGGCAAATTGCCGGAACCACATTCCTGGCGTGACTGGAAGGAACAGGTGCTTTCGGTCTACCGCGCCGTCGAGACGACGCCGCATCTGTGGCATCTGCCCGACGGCCAGACCCTCAATGTCTTCGCCAATGCCCATCCTCAGGGAGGGGTCACCTGGGTGTTCGAGAACCTGACCGAAAAGGTCGATCTGCAGACCAAGTACAACACCTTGCTGCAGGTTCAGGGCGAGACTATTGATCAACTCGCCGAAGGGGTTGCCGTGTTCGGCCCCGATGGCAAGATCCGGCTGTCCAATCCGTCATTCAGGGCGCTGTGGGGCCTGAACGAGCAGGAAGTCACTCCTGGAACCCACATCCGCAAGATTGCCCAGACCTGCGAGCCGTCCTACCACGGGCCGGAGGGATGGAAATTCTTCGCCGGTGAAATAACCGGCTTCGAGGAAGAGCGCCGGTCGCGCGAAGGCCGTATCGAACTCGCCACCGGGCTGATCCTCGATTACGCGATGGTTCCGCTGCCCAACGGTCAGACCATGATCGCCTTCGTCAATGTCACCGACAGCGTCGGTGCCGAACGCATGTTGACCGAAAAGAATGAGGCGCTGCGCAAGGCCGATGCGTTGAAGAACGAGTTCGTCCAGCACGTCTCCTATGAATTGCGCACGCCGCTGACCAACATCATCGGTTTCACCGATTTGCTGAAAACACCCGGCACCGGCGATCTCAACGAGCGTCAGGCGGAATATCTCGATCATATCTCGACGTCTTCTTCGGTGCTTTTGACGATCGTCAACGATATTCTTGATCTTGCCACCGTCGATGCCGGCATCATGCGACTTGATGCGGCCACGGTGGACATTGCCAGGCTGTTTGCCGAGGCGGCTGACCAGATCACCGACCGCCTGAAGGAAAACAGCCTGCGGCTCGAAATCGACACCACCCACGCACCTGCCGAGATGGTCGGCGATTATCAACGGCTCAAGCAGATCCTGTTCAAATTGTTGATGAATGCCGCCAATTTCGCCCCCGATGGCTCGGTGGTGCGGCTCGGCTGTTCCCAGGACGATGGTTCAATCGTCTTTTCCGTGTCCGATTCCGGCCCCGGCATTCCCGAGGAAGCCCGCAAGGATGTGTTTGCTCGGTTCGAAACTCACGGCCAGGGCGGCCGCCGCCGTGGCGCCGGGCTCGGCCTGTCGATCGTCCAGAGCTTTGTCGGGCTGCACCACGGAACCGTTTCGATCGAGGGCGGAGAGGCCGAGGGCGCGACCATTGTCTGCCGGTTTCCCACCGACCGGCCACTGGCCCGTCAAGCGGCCCAGTGAAGGTCTGTTGCGGTGGCGCCCACGACCATTGAACTGACGGATCTGGCAGCCACCGGCCGCTTTGCCGAGGATGTGGCGCTGGCGCTGAAGGTAGGGGACTGCCTGTGCCTGTCGGGAGACCTCGGCGCCGGAAAATCGACCTTTGCACGGGCATTGATCCGCGCAGTGGCCGATGACCCCGATCTCGAGGCGCCAAGTCCCACCTTCACGCTCGTGCAGAGCTATCAGCTGCGCCTGTCGATTGCCCATCTAGACCTCTACCGCATCGGTTCCGCCGATGAACTTGATGAACTCGGGCTCGATGATGCGCTGACCGATGGTGCGGCACTGGTCGAATGGCCGGAAAAAGCGCGGGATCGCCTCCCCCGCAATTGCGTTACGATCCGGCTTGACGGGGTCGGTGACAGCCGCACCGCCACCGTTACGGCACCGGAAGAATTCATGTCACGACTTGAGCGCTCGCGTGCCGCGCGACGGTTCCTTAAAAAAGCTAACCTTGGCTTGGCTGCGCGGCGCTATCTGCAGGGCGACGCCTCGACCCGGACCTATGAAAGCATCCGCCCGACGCAAGGCGCGCCGCTGATCCTGATGAACGCGCCGCGCCAGCCCGATGGCCCGCCAATTCGCGACGGTCTGCCCTATTCGCAGATCGCCCATCTGGCCGAAGACGTCATTCCCTTTGTCGCCATCGCCCGCTGGCTCCGCGCGGAAGGGTTTGCCGCTCCGGAAATCCTTGCCGAAGATCTGGACCAGGGCTTCCTGCTTATTGAAGATCTCGGCAGCTCAGGCATCCTCGATGATCAGGGCCGTCCCGACCCTGAACGCTACCGGCTTGCCATTGATTGCCTGGCGCGGCTGCATATGAAGGCCCCACCTGTTGTCGGTCTGCCAGTGGGCGATCAGCAGCATCTGGTGCCGGCTTACGATTCCCGCGCAATGCTGATCGAGGTCGAACTGCTGACCGCCTGGTATCTGCCGCGGCAGAGTGGCGAACCGGTGACCGAGCCGCAGCGGCAGCAATATCTCGATCTCTGGGGCGACCTGATCGTGCGTCTGGAAAAATCGGAAAAATCACTGGTGCTGCGCGACTATCATTCGCCCAACCTGATCTGGCGCGACGACCGCTCCGGGTTCGATCGGCTTGGCATTATCGATTTTCAGGACGCCATGATCGGCCCCTCGGCCTATGATGTGGCATCGCTGTGCCAGGATGCGCGGGTTACGGTCGAGCCGGATCTGGCCGAGGAATTGCTCGACCGTTATGTCGCCGCGCGCCGGGCCGCAAATCAGGATTTCGACGAGGCTGGGTTTCGTGAGGCCTACGCAATCATGGCGGCGCAACGCGCGGCCAAGATTCTCGGCATCTTCGTTCGCCTCAATGTGCGCGACGGCAAACCGGGTTATTTGCGGCATTTGCCGCGAATGGAGGCCTACATCGCCAAATCGCTGGCGCATCCGGCCTTGCACCCCTTGCGCTCGTGGTTCGCAAAGGCTGGTATCGGCCTGACCGAATCATGAACCAGGGCGCCCCAGACGATGACCATCAATGCCGCCATGATCCTTGCCGCCGGGCTCGGAACGCGCATGCGTCCGATTACCGATACCCGGCCCAAGCCGCTGGTCGAGGTGGCGGGCAAGCCGCTGATCGCCTACGGGCTTGAGGCGCTGCGACGGCTCGGCGTCTCCAGCATCGTGTGCAATGTCCATTATCTTGCGCCAATGATGGTTGACTGGCTCAAGGCCTGGCCCGAAGCCGATATCGCCATCTCCGATGAAACCGATGTGTTGCTCGATTCCGGTGGCGGCATCGTCAAGGCCTTGCCGCTGCTAGGCGACGAGCCGTTCCTGATTCTCAATGCGGATACTTTCTGGCTCGAAGAACCCGGTGCCCGCGACGACAATCTCGCCACACTGACCCGGCAGTTCGATCCGCACGCGATGGACATCTTGGTGATGACGGCGCGGCCCGACCAGGCCACCGGACACACCGGCGCCGGTGATTTCACCATTGACGCGGATGGTCGTCTGGCGCGCTACCGCGGCACCGGTGAGCCAGTGATCTATGCCGGTGTGCTGGTGCTTCATCCACGTGTATTCGCAAGCATTACCGAGCCCCGATTTTCGCTCAATCGCTGCTTTGACTCAGCGATTGAAGCTGGCCGTCTGTACGGCGCACCCATGCGCGGACATTGGCTCACGGTCGGCACGCCCGAGGCGATCAGCGAAGCCGAAACAGCGATGCGCGAGTATCTCGATGGGCAACCCTCATGACAGCATCGCCGCCCCGGATCGTGACGATTGCGCCGGGCGCGCCATTCCTGTCGGTGCTTGCCGAGCAGATCCTCTCCGGCGGCCTGGTGCCGGGCCTTGCCTACAGCGCTGATGAGCCGTTGTCGCTGGCCCGCGCCACCGTGTTCGTGCCGACCCGGCGCGCGGCGCGGGTACTCCGATCGGAGCTTACCGACCGGATCGGCGCCGGATCGGCCATCCTGCCCGCGATCCGGGCGCTGGGCGAAACCGATGAGGACGCAGGTTTCCTTGAATCCGCCGATCCCGAGACACTGGCGTTTGATCCGCCGATTCCGCAGACCGCCGCCATGCTGCGGCTGGCCGATCTGGTGCTGGCCTGGAAACAGGCATTGCCGGCCGCCGTCCGCGATCACCTCGACGGTGCACCGCTGGTGGCGCCGGCCAATCCGGCCGATGCGATCTGGCTCGGGCGCAGCCTGTTCGATCTGATCCAGGCGGTGGAAACCGAGGAGTGCAATTTCGCCGATCTTGATGGCGTCGTTGCCGATGATCTGCAGCAATGGTGGCAGCTGACACGCGAGTTTCTGTTGATTGCCCGGTCTTATTGGCCGGCGCTGCTTGCTGAAATCTCGCGCTCGAGCCCCGCGCAGCATCATAACGCGATGATCGATGTGTTCACCAAGGCGCTCGCCGCAAACGCCGCGGACCGGCCGGTGATCGTTGCCGGTTCGACCGGTACCCGGCCGTCCACCGCGCGCTTGATCGCCATGGTGACGCGCTTGCCGCAGGGTGCCGTCGTCCTTCCCGGGCTTGACCACGCCATGCGGCCCGAACACTGGAACCGGCTTGCCACTGCTGCCGTGACAATCCGCTCGGCCGATGGCTTGGGCGCGTTCGATGTGGCCGTCCGCAGTCACCCGCAATATGGCCTGCTCAAGCTGGTCGAGAGCTGTGGTCTGGGTGTCGATCAGATCGAAAGCATTCCGGAAATTGGTGCGCTTGATGCCGACATGGCGATGCGTCGCACCGCTGTCTCCGCCGCATTGCTGCCCGCCCTCGCCACCGAGGCCTGGGGCGAAAGCGGCTTCTTGCCCGAGGCGCCGGCGCTGCTGCCGGCCTTTGCCGATGTCAGCCTGATCGAGGCCGGCAATGAGCGCGAGGAAGCCACCGCGTTGGCGGTGGCAATGCGCCGTGCGCTGGAACCGCGCACTGATAATCCCGAACCCACTGTTGCGCTGGTGACGCCGGACCGCAATCTTGCCCGCCGGGTGGTCACCGAGCTTGGTCGCTACGGTATCGACGCCAATGATTCGGGCGGCGCGCTGCTGATCAGCAGCCCCCAGGGCGGCTTGGCGCGGCTGGCGCTCCAGGCAGCCTTTGCGCCCGGCGATGCGGTGACGATTGCCGCCCTGATCAAGCATCCGCTGGCGCGCTTCGGGCTTGACCGTCAGGCATCGATCACCGGGGCGGGTCTGGTTGAACGCATCGCCCTTCGCGGCGGCAGCGGCCAGGCAGATATCAACCGCCTCGAGGTCTTGCTGAGCGCACGCGATCAGGCCCGGCTCGAGCGCCACGCCCCGCGCTGGCTGGCTCGTATTGGTGACCAGCAGGCCGAGCAGGCGCGCGAATTTGCTCGCCGCGTTGCCGATGCGCTGTCGCCGCTGACTTCGGTGCTGCCGGACTCCGACGCATCCGGGATGATGTCGATCGGTGAGCTGGCCCGGCTGACGGCCCAGGCGCTGGAACGGATCTGCATCGATGATCAGGGTTCGCTGGAAAGCCTGTGGGGAGACGAGGCAGGCGCGGATCTCGCCAGCCTGCTGCTCGAAACCCGCGACAGTGGCTCGACGCTCGCCATGACCGGCCGTGAGTGGATCGGCGCGCTCGATGCATTGATGGGCGGCCGCATGGTCAAGCCGCACGCCGGCGGTCATCCCCGGGCGTTCATCTGGGGCGCGCTGGAAGCCCGGCTACAGCATGTCGATACGTTGCTGCTGGGCGGACTCAACGAAGGTATCTGGCCGCAGACCGGGCAGGAGGATCCGTTCCTTTCCCGCTCGATGAAGGCAGCCATCGGTCTGGAACCGCCGGAGCGGCGCATCGGCCAGGCTGCCCATGATTTCCAGATGGCGATGGGCGCGCCGCAGGTGGTGCTGTCGCGCTCGTTCCGCGCCGGCAAGGCGCCGACGGTGGCTTCGCGCTGGCTGCAGCGGCTTCTGGCGGTGCTTGGCCCGGAGCCCTCGGCAGAACTTCGCGCCCGCGGCGACGCCTTACTTGCCCATGCCCGCGACCTCGACAGCGGGCCCACCACACCACCGGCCGCGCGACCCGAACCGTGCCCGCCGGCTTCGGTTCAACCGGCAAGCTATTCCTTCTCCGAGGTTGGCCGGCTGCGCCGCGATCCCTATGCAATCTATGCTCGCCGGGTGCTCGGACTCGATCCGCTTGATCCATTCCTGGCCGATCCCGGTCCGCGCGAACGCGGCACGCTCTACCATGCGATCCTTGAAGCCTTCATCTCGTCATGTGAACCCGGTGACCGCACGCTGGAAACGCTGAGCCAGATTGCCGACACCCATTTTGCCGCAGCACAACTGCCCTATCCGATTGCGCTGGTCTGGCGCATGCGGTTCGACAAGGCGGCCGCGGCGGTGGTGGTATGGGAAGCCGAAACTGGCACTGATCTGGTTCGTTCGCTGGTCGAGGTTCGCGCCAGTCTCGAACTGCCCGACGCCGGCGTCAAACTCACCGGCATGGCCGACCGTATCGATCTGCGCACCGATGGCAGCGCCTGGCTCATTGACTACAAGACCGGCGGCACGCCCTCGCGCAAGGAAGCCCGGATTCTGCTTGATCCGCAACTGGCGCTCGAAGCCCATGCCTTGAGCCATGGCGGATTTTCCGGTCTCGAGGCGGTTTCGCCATCGGCGCTGCTCTATCTGCGGCTGACCGGCAAGGATCCGTTTGCCGAACGCATCGATGATGATCCCGGCAAGACGGGCAAGACCGAACCGCTGACCGCCGAAGACCTGGCTGGCAGTGCGGTTGCGGAATTGACCCGGCTGGTGGTGCTATTGCGCTCGGGCAAGCGCGGCTTTCTCTCCCGCGCCATCCCCAGAAGCGCACGCGAATATGGCGGCGACTACGATCATCTCGCCCGGGTGGCCGAATGGCACACCGTGGTAGAGGCGGAGGGAGGCGATGGCGATGGCTGACGCCGGTGACAACAACGCCGTATCGGAAACCACGCTTAGGCAGAACCGGGCGGCAACGCCGACGCTGTCGGCCTGGGTGTCGGCCAATGCCGGTTCCGGCAAGACCCATGTGCTGGCGCGCCGGGTGATCCGGCTGTTGTTGCGCGGCGCGCGGCCGTCGTCGATCCTGTGTCTGACTTACACCAAGGCTGCTGCCGCCGAGATGTCGAATCGGGTGTTCAAGACACTCGCCGACTGGGTGCGGCTTGATGATGCGGCGCTGGCCGCAAAAATTGCCGAGCTGGAAGGCGTAGAGGCCGAAGCCGGGCAATTGATGCAGGCAAGGCGGTTGTTTGCCACCGCGTTGGAAACGCCGGGCGGTCTCAAGATCCAGACCATTCATGCATTCTGCGAGGCGGTGCTTCACCGGTTTCCGCTGGAGGCCAATATTGCCGGTCATTTCAGCGTTCTCGACGACCAGAAGGCGGCCGAATTGCTGGCCGAGGCGCGGCGGCAACTGATGTCGGCGCGCGCTTTCGATGAGGATCCCGATCTCGCCGGAGCGGTCATGGCGGCGCTTGATATCGGCGGTGAAGCCAGCTTCGATAAGCTTTTGGCAGGGCTTTATGATCGCCGCCGCGATTATCTGGCCTTTGATGCTGTCGCCGGTGATGTCACTGGTGCCGAAATCCTGATCAGATCGGCGCTGGGGTTGAGGCCGGATGAGGATGAAGCCGCGGTCATCGGTAAGGCCTGGCCGCTTGCGGCGTTGCCGGTCGATTATGTCCGGGCATTGTCGGATTTCGTCGAAACCGCAAAATCGGCGACAAAAGCCTATAATCTCGCCTATGGTCTGCTCACAGCCGGCTCCGAACCCGATCCGGCTGCGCGACTTGATCTGCTCAAGCAGGTGTTTCTGACCAAGGCCGGGGCACCCGCCAAACTCGGCACCGTGATGACGGCGTCGGTCGCAGGCAGCCTCCCTGATCTGGCTGACCGGGTGGTTGAGGCACAGGCGCAGGTGATCACCGTGATCGACCGTCTGGCGCGGCTCAAGGCGTTGACGGCGTCGCTGACCGCCTACCGTCTGGCGCGGCGCTATATTGGCGGGTTCGAGGCGCTTAAGACCCGGCAGGCGCTGCTTGATTATGACGATCTGATCGCTGCGACCGAGGCGCTCCTGTCAAAAAGCGGCGCCAGCGCCTGGGTTCACTACAAGCTTGATCAGGGTATCGACCATGTGCTGGTCGACGAGGCGCAGGATACGGCACCCTTGCAGTGGAATGTGATCGGCCAATTGTCGGAGGAATTCTTCGCCGGCGAAGGAGCGCGCCCGGCAACGCGCACACTGTTTGCCGTGGGCGACGAAAAGCAGTCGATCTACTCGTTCCAGGGTGCACGGCCCGAACGCTTTGCCCAGGAGCGCAAGCGCGTCGCGGATCGGGCACGCTCCGCCGCCATCGATTTTGAGC
The DNA here is from genome assembly GCF_046837775.1 of Hoeflea sp. Naph1. GTDB lineage: Bacteria > Pseudomonadota > Alphaproteobacteria > Rhizobiales > Rhizobiaceae > Hoeflea. The sequence goes on from NZ_CP177286.1 coordinate 544,787, forward strand.
AGGTGGCACTCCGGGTCTCGTTCCGGTCCTGCAACGAAGTGCTCAAGCTGGTTGATCATGTGTTTGCCCGTGCCGACGCCAAACGCGGCATGGGGGATCCAGATGAGCCGGTGATCCACGAAACCGCCCGCGGCCGCGCCCCCGGTCTGGTTGAATTATGGCCGATGATCGCCCGAGAGCCATCGGACAGCGACGAGGACTGGACTGCGGCTTTCGACGAGGTGCCCGAAACCGCCCCGTCGGCGCAACTGGCGCGCCGCATCACATCGGTGCTCGACCAATGGGTCGGCCGCGAGATGATCGAGGATCAGAAGACCGGGAAATTGCGGCTGATCACGCCGGGCGACATTCTGGTGCTGGTGCGCAAGCGCGACGGTTTTGTGCCCACCCTGCTGCGCACGCTCAAGGCCAGCACCGATATTCCGGTGGCTGGCGCCGACCGCCTGCGGCTGACCGATCATATCGCCGTGCAGGATCTGATCGCGCTTGGTCGGTATACGCTGCTGGCCGATGATGATCTCTCGCTCGCAGCCCTGATCAAGAGCCCGTTGCTGGGGCTCGATGAAGACGCCTTGTATGAATTGACCGCCGACCGGCCCAAGACCATGTCGGTATCGGCACGGCTCAGGCAACTGGCCGGGTCTGACCCGCGGTTTACTACTGCCCGCGACAGGCTTGATCACTGGGTTGTTGCCGCTTCGCAGCTGCCGCCGCATGATTTTTACGCCGCCGTGCTCGGACCCGATGGCGGCCGCCGCGCCTATCTCTCAAGGCTCGGCCACGAGGTTGGCGACGTGCTCGACGAGTTTCTGGGTCTTGCGCTCGATCACGAACTGGCCGGGCTGCCGGGCCTGCAGGCGTTTCTGGCGATGCTGGAAAATGATGCGCCGGAGATCAAGCGCGAAATGGACGGCCAGTCCGGCGCGGTGCGAATCATGACGGTGCACGCCGCCAAGGGGCTGGAGGCGCCGGTAGTGTTTCTGGTCGATTCCGGTGGCGAGGCGTTTCAGCACAGCCACCAGCCGCGGCTGTGCCTGCTTCCGGCGCAAGCGGGCGCTTCCGCTCCGACGGTTCCGGTGTGGTTGCCCGACAAGACCCACGAGAGCGAGGCCACCGAACCGGTGCGCGCCGCTCTTCGCGCGCAGACCGAGGAGGAATACCGGCGGCTGATGTATGTCGGGCTCACCCGCGCCGCCGACCGGCTGGTGGTATGCGGCTATCGCGGCCTGCGCGAGGTCAAGACCGCGACCTGGCATTCGATGGTCGCCGACGGGCTGGCTCAGGCTGATGATGGCGATTTTGTCGTCTCGGAAGTCGAACGCCAGACCGACGGCGGGCCCTTTTCAGTCCTCAGGTTGCAAAAAAACCGGACCGGGGGCGCCGCCGAAGCAAGTCCCGAGCAGGATCAGGCAACGCCCCTCGCGCCGGTGCTGGAGATTCCATCTACGCCCTTGCCGCCACCGTTGCGCTTGCCCCGGCCATTGGCGCCATCGGGCGTCAGCGCCGTGCTCGAGGACAGCGCCGAGGTGACGACGCGGTCACCGTTTGCCGACCAACCCGCCCATTCTGGCCTGGCGCTGGCGCGCGGTAGCCTGATCCATCGACTTTTGCAGGTGTTGCCGTCGATAGCGGCCGATGAACGACAGGCTGCGCTCAGACGCTATCTTGCTCGCGCATTGCCCGGCCCGGATCGGTCGGAGGCCGATCTGACCGAAGCCCAGATTCTGGCGGTGATTGGCGACGCGCGTTTTTCCCCGGTGTTCGATGCACCGGGCGAAGCCGAGGTGTCGGTGATGGGAACCCTGCGCATCGGCGGCGAGGACCGCGCCGTCTCCGGCCGCATCGACCGTATCGCGGTGAGCGATGACAGGGTGCTGATCATTGACTACAAGACCGGCCTGGCGCCCGCTCCCGGTGAGCCCGCACCGCAGGGGCATGTGGCGCAATTGGCGATTTACCGCGCGCTTCTGGCGCCGCTTTATCCCGATCGGCGGATTGACGCCGCACTGGTCTATGTCTCGGCTCCGCATCTGGTCGAAATCGAGGCCGCAACGCTCGATGCCGCCATTGCCCGGCTGCAGGGCTGGCAACCGGGTGGCTCTGCAAAACAGGTCTAGATTCTGTGCTGAATGGTCAAATTTACCCCATTCATGGGGTCTGCCGCAGATAGAGCCCCTGCGCCCAATGATCACGGCTCGGTGATGGCCAGCAAAAAGCCTTGAATACCCATGGCCGAATCATCACATAATGCTCAGCCACAGCATTGGCCGGAACGACCGAGTCGGTTATCCGGAAAGCCTGATGCGCAGATTTAACACGCAAGAGCTGCCTGTTTGCATCTGGTTCGATGCGCAGCGCCCTGAAGCAGTCACCAAAGGAGTGCCCAGCATGGCAACCATGAAAGTAGACGCCACCAATTTTCAGAGCGAAGTGCTCGAATCCACTGTTCCGGTTGTCGTCGACTTCTGGGCCGAATGGTGCGGTCCGTGCAAGATGATCGCGCCCAGCCTTGAGGAAATTTCCAACGAGATGGGCGACAGGGTAAAGGTCGTGAAGCTCAACATCGACGAGAATCCTGAGCTTGCATCGCAGTTCGGCGTCCGCTCGATCCCGACGCTGGCAATGTTCAAGGGCGGTGCCGTCGCCGACATCAAGGTAGGTGCTTCGCCGAAGACCGCGCTGTCGAACTGGATTTCCAGCGCTGTCGCGTAAATTCTTCGCGCCACAACAATTATGACAAAACCCGTCCGGGCAACCGGGCGGGTTTTTTAATGCGCGGGATACGGATGTAATTCTCAATCCGGCGGGGTGCCGTTTTGTCTGAGAACGTCGCCCAGCAAATAGAGCGAGCCACCGATCAGGATCCGCGGCGACGGCTCCAGCGGGTTGGTGGTGGTGCAGATGGCGGAAATCGCGGTTTCCACGTCATCGGCAGCTTCCGCGGTCAGTCCGGCCTCGTCGGCGATGTCGGCCAGAACTTCCGGGTCGAGTCCAGCTTCTGAATCCGGCACAGGAACCGTAAACACGTGCCGAACCATGCCGGCGAAGGCGTGGAAATAGCCAATTGGGTCCTTGGTGTTAATCATGCCGGTGATCAAATACAGCGGCCGGGGGTCGCGTTCTTCGAGATTGGCCATGGCTTCGGCGATGACCCGCCCGGCGCCGGGGTTGTGGCCGCCGTCGATCCAGATTTCGAGTCCGTCCATGGCGTCCTGGGCCATCAGCCCCGGAGCCAGCCGTTCCAACCGTCCCGGCCAGGTGACATTGGTCAGCCCTGCGGCAATCGCCTGTTCATCTAGGGCAAAGCCTGCCGCCTTCAACGCCCGGATCGCCGCCGCTGCATTGGCCTGTTGGTGCCGCCCGGCAAGTCTCGGTAGCGGCAGGTCGATGAGTTCCTCGTCATCCTGATAGACCAGCCGGCCGTTTTCCTCATGGGCGAAGAAATCCTGCCCAAACAGATTGAGTGGACAGCGAAGCCGTGCGGCGATATCGGTCAGCACCTCGCGCGCTGCCTCTTCCGGCTGCGCGCCGATCACCACCGGCACAGCGGGCTTGAGAATGCCGGCCTTTTCGGCGGCGATCAGTTCCACCCGGTCGCCCAGATAGGCCTGGTGATCGAGCGAAATCGACATGATCACCGCCACCGCCGGCCGTTCGATCACATTGGTGGCGTCAAACCGGCCGCCGAGGCCCACCTCGATGATGGCGGCATCTGCAGGGTGTTCGGAAAACAGCACGAACATCACCGCCGTCAGGATCTCGAAAACGGTGATCATTTCGCCCTGATTGGCGACTGCCACCCGCCGCACCGCGTCGGCCAATACTTCGTCATCGGCAAGCCGGCCGCCACCCTTGGCGCCGAGGCGAAACCGCTCGTGCCAGTTGACCAGGTGTGGCGAGGTATGGACATGCACCTTCAGCCCCTGCGCCTCCAGGATAGCCCGGCAGAATGCGCTGGTGGAACCCTTGCCGTTGGTGCCGGCAATGTGGATGATCGGTGGCAGCCTGTGGTGCGGATTGCCGAGCCGCTCGAGCAGCCGCGTGATCCGCCCGAGCGACAGGTCGAAGCCCTTCGGATGCAGCGCCAGCAGTGCGTTGATTTCCCGTTCGGCCGCCGACGTCACCGGTTCTCGTGTTGTCATTGTGGCGTATTCCTGTTGCCGCCGCCTTTGAGCGTCAGCCCTATTGTGCGGCTTCCGCAGGTTCGTCGGCGGCGATCTCGGCTGTTGCCGCCTCGTCGTCCGGTTGAGCGGGAAGTTCCATGGGCGCGGGAGCGTCCATCTTCAGGAAAATCCGCAGCAGTCGCGAAATCATTTCCGGCAGGTCGTGGCGGTGCACCACCATGTCGATCATGCCGTGGTCGAGCAGGTATTCCGACGTCTGGAAACCCTCGGGCAGCTTTTCGCGAATGGTCTGTTCGATCACTCGTTTGCCGGCAAAGCAGATTTCCGCGCCGGGTTCGGCCAGATGCACGTCGCCGAGCATCGCATAGGATGCGGAAACCCCGCCGGTGGTCGGGTTGGTCAACACCACGATATAGGGCAGCCCGGCTTCTTTGAGCATTTCCACCGCCACCGTGGTGCGCGGCAATTGCATCAGCGACAGGATGCCTTCCTGCATCCGCGCGCCGCCCGAGGCCGGGAACATCACCAAGGGGCAGTTGCGGGCAATGGCTGCTTCAAACGCCTGAATGATGGCCTCGCCGGCAGCTATGCCGAGCGAACCACCCATGAAGGCAAAATCATGCACGCAGGCGACGATATCGACCCCGCGCACCGCGCCATGGGCGGCAACCACTGAATCCTCGAGCCCGGTCTTGGTGCGGCTGTCTTTCAACCGGTCAGCATATTTCTTCGAATCCCGGAATTTCAGCGGGTCCTGCGGCACTTTCGGTGACGGCAGCACCTCGTATTCACTGCCGCCAAAAATGTGCCTCAGCCGCGCTTCGGCCGACATTTTCATGTGGTAGCCGGAGGCGGGAATGACGAAATGGTTTTCTTCCAGATCGCTGTGAAACACCATTTCCCCGGTTTCGGGGCACTTGATCCACAGATTCTCCGGCACCTCGCGGCGGCCGAGTATCGAGTTGATCTTTGGCCTGACGTAATTTGTGATCCAGTTCACGGGGTCATCTCCGAATTCTCCACCAATGTGGGGGTGCTATTGCGCCGGCGCAAGACGTGCGGCACGCACGCCAGTCGCCAGTCCGCGGACCATGGTGGCGACGCTTTCGACGGTATCGGCGGTGGCCGCACCGTTGGCGTCAAGTGTGTTGGCGATCTGGTTGACGATGGCGGTGCCGACCACAACGCCATCAGCCGACTGGCCGATGACACGTGCCTGCTCGGCGGTTTTGACGCCGAAACCGACACAGACCGGCAGGTCGGTATGGCTCTTGATCCGTTCGACCGCAAGGTTGACTTTGGACGTATCGGCGATCGCCGATCCGGTAATCCCGGTCATCGAGACATAATAGACAAAGCCCGACGTGTTGCTCAGCACCCGTGGCAACCGCTTGTCGTCGGTGGTTGGTGTCGCCAGCCGGATGAAGTTGAGCCCGGCCTCGAGCGCCGGCAGGCACAGTTCCTCGTCCATTTCCGGCGGCAGGTCGACCACGATCAGCCCGTCGATACCGGCCTCACGTGCATCAACCAGGAATTTCTCGACGCCATAGATATAGATCGGGTTGTAATAGCCCATCAGCACGATTGGCGTTTCATTGTCGGTCTTGCGGAAATCGCGCGCCAGATCCAGCGTCCGCTTCAGTGACTGCCCGGCCTTGAGCGCCCGCTGTCCGGCCATCTGGATCGCCGGACCGTCGGCCATCGGGTCGGAAAACGGCATCCCCAGTTCGATCACATCGGAGCCCGCACCCGGCAGCGCCTCCATGATCTTAAGCGATGTGTCGTAATCCGGATCGCCGCCCATGAAATAGGTCACCAGCGCCGGCCGATCCTCGGCCTTGAGTTTTTCAAAACGGGTGTCGATGCGAGTGGTCATTCAGCTTGTCCGATCTTGGGGTGGTCAAAGCGCGCGCCGTCATTCCAGGCGTTGACGTCGTTGCCGTGCCGCGGAATGCCGCCCGCGTCCTTGAGCATACGGGCCATATGCATCAGGTTCCAGGTCATGAAGGTGGTGTTGCGCTTGGTAAAGTCGTTGTCATAGCCGGCGCCATCGTCGCCGTAGGACTTGCCCGGCCCGACTTCACCGATCCAGCCGCAATCGGCCTGCGGCGGAATCGTGTAGCCGACATGCTGCATGGCATACAGGCAGGTCATCGAGGCATGCTTGACGCCGTCCTCGTTGCCGGTGATCACGCAGCCGCCGGTCTTGCCGTAATAGATATACTGGCCGCGGTCATTACGCTGGCCGGAATGGGCATAGAGCCGCTCGATGATCACCCGGCACAGCGAGGATTCCTCGCCCAGCCACAACGGTGTGCCGATCACCAGAATGTCGGCATCGCGCACTTTCGGCCAGAAAATCTCCGGCCAGTCGTCGCGGTCAGCTCCGTGCTCGCGCATGTCGGGCTGCACGCCGAAAGCGATATGATGGTCCGCGGCACGCAAATAGTCGGCCTGCACGCCATTGGTTTGCATGATCGCCATCGAATTGCGCATCAGCCGTTCGGTGTGGCTTTCGCCCTGTGCGGTGCTCTTCAGCGTGGTGTTGATGAAGAGCGCCTTCAGATCGGAATATTCAACCATGCTCAGAGCTCCATCCCGAGGATCTTGCCGACGGTGAAGATGTCCTTGTCGCCGCGGCCGCACAGGTTCATGACGATGATCTGGTCCTTGCCCATTTTCGGAGCACGCTTGATCACCTCGGCCAGCGCGTGCGCGGGCTCCAGTGCCGGGATGATGCCTTCAAGCCGGGTCAACAGCTGAAACGCGTCAAGCGCCTCGGTATCCATGATCGGCACATAATCGACGCGGCCGGCTTCCTTCAGCCATGAATGCTCGGGCCCGATGCCGGGATAATCGAGACCGGCCGAGATCGAGTGACCTTCCTTGATCTGGCCGTCGCCATCCTGCAGCAGATAGGTGCGGTTGCCATGCAGCACGCCCGGCGAGCCGAGGGTAAGCGAGGCGCAATGTTCTTCGCCGTTCAGCCCCTTGCCGCCAGCCTCGACGCCGACAATCTGTACATCCTTGTCGTCAAGGAACGGGTGAAACAGACCGATCGCGTTGGAGCCGCCACCGACAGCTGCAACCAGCATGTCCGGCAACCGGCCTTCGGCAGCCATCATCTGTTCACGGGTTTCCTCGCCGATCACCGACTGGAAGGTGCGCACCATTTCCGGATAGGGGTGCGGGCCCGCCGCGGTGCCGATCAGGTAATAGGTGTCGTCGACATTGGTCACCCAGTCGCGAAGCGCCTCGTTCATCGAATCTTTCAGCGTGCCATGGCCGGATGTAACCGAATGGACCTTGGCGCCAAGCAGTTTCATCCGGAATACGTTGGGCGCCTGCCGCTGAACATCGGTGGCGCCCATATAGACTTCGCACGGATAGCCGAAACGTGCCGCCACCGTGGCTGTGGCGACACCGTGCTGGCCGGCGCCGGTTTCGGCGATGATCCGGGTCTTGCCCATGCGTTTGGCCAAGAGGATCTGGCCGATGCAATTGTTGATCTTGTGCGAGCCGGTGTGGTTGAGCTCGTCGCGCTTGAAATAGATCTTGGCGCCGCCCAGATGCTCGGTCAGCCGCTCGGCAAAATACAGCGGTGAGGGCCGCCCGACATAATGGGTGTTGAGATAGTCGAGCTCGGCGCGGAAGGCCGGATCGGCTTTTGCCTTGGCCCATTCCTCTTCCAGTTCGAGGATCAGCGGCATCAGTGTTTCGGCAACGAAACGACCGCCAAAAATACCGAACATGCCCTGTTCATCAGGGCCGGTGCGGAATGAATTCGGGGTGGTTGGCTGGTTCACTTCACGTACTCCTGAGACCGAATTTTGTCCGCATCGCGAACCGCCTGGACGAAGCCGTCCATCATAGAGAGATCCTTGATGCCCGGTGCGCTTTCAACGCCCGACGAAACATCGACGCCCGGCGCGCCGCTGATCGCCAGCGCCTCGCCAATATTGTCTTTTGTCAGCCCACCGGAAAGCATGTAACTAGCGGCCTCGTCAAGCTTGGCAAGCAGACGCCAGTCGAAGCTGACGCCGTTGCCGCCGGGCAGATCGGATCCCTTCGGCGGCTTGGCGTCGAATAAAAACCGGTCGGCAATGCCCTGGTAGGGGGCGATCCGCGCAAGGTCTGCGGCCTCGCGGATGGCAAATGCCTTCATCACCGGCAGGCCGAACCGCGCTTTCAGTTCCGCGGCGCGCCCGGGGCTTTCGCCACCATGCAGTTGCAGCCAGTCGGGCTTCATTTGCGCGACGATCTCGTCAAGGCCGGCATCGTCCATGTCGACGGTCACCGCGACCGTTTTCAGGCCTCGGCGCCGTGCCTGCTGGGCAAGGCCGGTGGCGGTGGAGACGGCGACATGGCGCGGGCTCTTTTCGAAGAAAATGAAACCCGCCATATCGGCGCCCAATTCGGCCGCGCGATCCACCGCTTCGGGCGTGCTCAGGCCGCAAATCTTGATCATCGCTTTCATGCGGCTGAACTCGCACAAAACCATGGCGGAGTCGAGACGGGCATGCGTCAAAGCCGCGACAAAGACCGCTCCGGCAATGGAAACATTCAGCCCGCAAAACTGCCGCTGGATTAGAACTTCACCGCAAACAGGCGCGATCCATTCTGCTTGAGCCAGCGCTTGCCCTCATCGGTGCGCGGGCAGAGCCTTTTGCAGGTCGCCCAGAAATTGGGTCCGTGGTTCATTTCCGCCAGATGCGCCACCTCATGGGCGGCCAGATAATCGATGACGAAGTCAGGCGCCATGGCGATCCGCCAGGAAAACGACAGGTTTCCCTCCGACGTGCACGATCCCCAGCGGCTCTTGGTATCCTTGTAGGAAATCGACCGCACCTTCTTGCCAAGATCGGCCGCATGGCCGGCCACCAGAACCTCGAGTTCGGCCCGGGCTACCCGCTTGAGGTGATCCGACACCCGCCGGCCGGCATGTTCGGGATTGCCCGAAACCAGCAGCACCGGCTCGCCGTCGATCTCGGTTACTTCTGCAAGCCCCCGCAATTTGCCGGTCATTTCGATCCGGTGCACGACCCCGCGAATGGTAATTTTGCCGATCTCGGTGAGCGGTCCGGTGTCGGGCACCCGGGCAAGCCGCGTCATCAGCCAGCCGTGATGACGGGTCAGGAACGCGTCAATCTCGGGGCTTGGCAAACCAGGCGGAATGGTCAGCTTCAAGGCATGCCCGCCGGGCTCTATCCGCAGCGTCATCCTAGTGGCGCGGGCGTGTTCACGGATCGTCAGCGGCAACTCACGGCCATTGACGCTCACGGCTTGTGGCCGTGGCGCGGGCGATCTGCGGGTGGGGCGGCCTAATCCGAACATGGTTTCTCATAACCGATTCGAGCGTTTTGAGAGCGACAATTATCCGCTTGCAGGGGCGCGGTTGCACATGTAACGATTTGCATGGCCACTTGACGGAGGCACTGATGTGCACCGCGCCAAGGGATGAAACGCCACGGGTTTTCCCGTGGTGCTTCTGGTTCGGACCCACGGGAAGATGACCGTAACAACGGCAACATCACTTCACGTTGAGGACTGAACATGAACGTTTTCACCAATGCCGCTTCCGCCGATCCCTGGGCGGAACCCTACAAGATCAAGATGGTCGAACTGCTCAAGAAGACCACGCTTGAGGAGCGCCGCCATGCAATCCGGCAGGCAGGCTATAATACATTTCTGCTGCGCTCGGATGATGTCTACATCGATCTGCTGACCGATTCCGGCGTCGGCGCCATGTCCGACCGGCAATGGGCAGGGCTGATGAGGGGCGATGAAGCCTATGCCGGCAGCGCCAATTTCTATCATCTCAGTGAAACGGTGACGGAGTACTACTCCTACACCTACACTGTTCCCACCCATCAGGGCCGCGGGGCTGAAAACATCCTGTCGCAAATCCTGATCAAGCCCGGCGATCATGTTCCCGGCAACATGTATTTCACCACCACACGGCTGCACCAGGAACTCGCCGGCGGCACCTTCGTAGATGTGATCATTGACGAGGCCCATGACCCGGCTTCGCTCCACCCCTTCAAGGGCAGTGTTGATATCGCCAAACTCGACGCCCTGGTCGAACGGGTCGGCGCCGCACGAATTCCCTATGTCTGCATCGCCACCTGCGTCAACATGGCCGGCGGCCAGCCGATCTCTTTGGACAATCTCCGGCAGGTGCGCCTCTGGTGCGACCGCCACGGAATCCTGATCATCCACGACATGACCCGGGTGGCCGAAAACGCCTATTTCATCCAGCAGCGGGAACAGGGCTATGCCGACAAGAGCGTACGCGAGATCGTCCATGAAATCTGTAGGCTGACCGACGGCGCGACCATGTCGTCGAAAAAGGACGCAATGGTCAATATCGGTGGATTTCTGGCGCTCAATGATGAGGCGCTGTATGAAAAAGCCTGCAATCTGGTGGTCGTCTATGAGGGTCTGCATACCTATGGCGGCATGGCTGGTCGCGATATGGAGGCGCTGGCCATCGGGATCACCGAAAGCGTGGATGACGAGCATATCCGTGCCCGTGTCGGCCAGGTGGAATATCTCGGCCGCAATCTCGAAAGCCTGGGTGTGCCGATCGTCCTGCCTATTGGCGGTCACGCGGTGTTCATCGACGCACGGGCAACGTTGCCGCATATTCCACAATCACAATTCCCGGCCCAGGCGCTGGCTGCCGCGCTTTATGTCGACGCCGGGGTTCGGGTGATGGAGCGTGGCGTGGTTTCGGCCGGGCGCGACAAGCAGACCGGCGAGAACATCATGCCCCGGCTTGAACTGGTGCGGTTGACCCTGCCGCGCCGGGTCTACACCCAGGCGCATATGGATGTGGTGGTTGCAAGTGTCGCGCGGGTGATGCGGCAGGCTGATCAGATCAAGGGCCTGCGCTTTACCCACGAGCCCGAATATCTGCGCTTCTTCCGCGGCCGTTTCACCGAGATCGACGCTGGCTGAACCAACCCGAATCAAAAAGGGCGGCGCGATGAGCGCCGCCCTCCAGGGAGGTCATGTTGCGGCCGTTCAGCCGTCGATTTCAGGGACAGAGCGGCCCTTCTTGGACTTGTTCTGGCTTGCCTTGCGGTCGGCCATGAACTGCTCGAACTCGGTGCGGTCACGGGCCATGCGAAGGTCGCGCATGTGCTGGTCGAATTCCTGGCGCATTTCATCAAGCTTCTTGCGTTCCTCATCAAGCCGCGCCATCTCGGCGTCGCGCCATTCGTCAAACGCCACGTTGCCGGTGCTCGTGCGCGGCGCATGGGTGCTCCTGCGGAACGAGCAGGCGAAGCCGTCTGCGGCGCGGTTGACATCGGACTTGAACGTATCAAGCCGGTCACCAAACAGGATGTAAGCCAGCATGGCCAGACCCAGCGGCCAGAAAACCATGAACCCCAGGATCATCAGGGCGATGGTTGCCGGCGTCCACGCCGGGCGGATCATTGCGGTCTGTGTCATTGGTGAAAACCTCATCATTTGAAGGAAAGCGGGGGCGTTTCCCTGTGTAAATGATGTGGTATGGATCAACCGTCGATTCAAGAAAATGCCCGCAGTTATCCGATAACCTGTTGGTATAAAACAGAATTATCGGATTACTAAAATGCGGTGGATTTTCGTTTTCAGTGGCTGCGGCCACCCTTGACGAGCTTCGGCCCAGGCTTCGTACCACGATCGGCACGGGCGTTGGCGCGGGCGAATTCGATGATTCGCGGGGCGATCTCGGCACGGAAGCGCGAGCCGTTGAACACGCCGTAATGACCGACCTTCGGCTGCACGTAATGCTGCCGCATGGCATCGGGAATGTTGGGGCAGATGGTTTGTGCCGCTTCGGTCTGGCCAAGTCCGGAAATATCGTCGTTCTCGCCTTCGACAGTCTGCAGCGCCACCGAACGGATCGCCGTAGTGTCGATCTTGCGACCGCGGTGCATCATTTCGCCCTTGGGCAGCGAATGCTTGATGAACACCGTATCGACGGTCTGCAGGTAGAATTCGGCGGTCAGATCCATCACCGCGAGATACTCGTCGTAAAAATCGCGATGCCGCTCGGCCGAATCGCCGTCATCCTTGACCAGGTGCAGGTAGAAATCCTTCTGCGCGATCATGTGGCGGTCAAGATTCATGGTCATGAAGCCCGACAATTGCAGGAAGCCGGGATAGACCGAACGGGTAAAGGCGGGCAGCGGCCACGGGATCTGCATGATCACGTTATCGGCAAACCATTCCAGCGGCTTGGCCTGCGCCAGTTCGTTGACGCCGGTCGGGTTGATACGGGTGTCGATCGGTCCGCCCATCAGCGTCATTGATGAAGGCGCGAACTTGTCGCCGTCTTCTTCCATCAATGCCACGGCAGCCAGAACCGGAACCGATGGCTGGCAGACGGCAATCACATGGGTTTCAGGCCCAAGTTCATGCAGCATCTCGATGATGTAATCGATATAATCGTCGAGGTCGAAGCGACCGTCGCTGACGGGTACCATGCGTGCGTCGGTCCAGTCGGTGACATAGACCTCGGCATCGGGCAGCAATGTTTCCACCGTACCGCGCAACAATGTCGCGTAATGCCCCGACATCGGCGCTACGACCAAAATCTTCGGGTCTTGCGGGTGGTTGGCGGGCAGGCAGCGTTCGAAATGAATCAGGTTGCAGAAGGGTTTCGACCAGACGATTTTCTCGTGCACCGAGACCGGGCCGGATTTCAGCGTGGTCTGTTCAAGGCCGAATTCGGGCTTGCCGTAACGGCGCGTGGTTCGTTCGAACATTTCGAAACCGGCGGCTACGGAGCGTCCAAAGGAGGTGTGCGACATCGGGTTGACGGGGTTGCGGAAAGTCATCCGCATCGCATCGGCGTAAGCTCGCATCGGCGCCAGAGCCGCATGGTTGAGCTCGTACATCTGGTAGAACATGATGTGTAGTCCCTTTTGCTGGCCGACCCGGCTGTGGGCGCTTGCCATCTTACGTTGCTTTAGCTTGCGGCAGTCTGGCGTGGTGCACCGCGAAAGCAGGGGCGAAGCGTAGCACGGTTTTGTTGCATGGCAACAACGCCGCTGTTGTAAACCGCCATCTCATTCGACCAATGGATGAGATAGGTTCATGGTTTCATGGGTTTACGCTCTGCCGCAATGCGGCAGAAAACACGTTTCCGGCGCTCAGCAACGCGTGCGGTGCGGCAAAACAGGGTCAAATTTGCCCGCTTGAGTGATCAACCTGACGGTTTCGGCCGATATCGCCGCCTCTGCCTGCCACCCATTGGCGCGGCAAAACTGGCCTTGATATCTGACGCAAGGCCCGGCCGCCGCGCCGCGCATCCGATTGGACGCGCAAAGGACGCTGGCCCTCTTATTCTTCCGAGGATTGCCGCCATCGGGCTGTGATCATCGCCCATTGCACAAACGAGTTCACGCTGCGGAGTGTATTCTGATCAATCGGCAAAGTCCGGGAATGTGGCCGCTATCAGCACAGCATGATCTGCATTTTCTTGACCGCGGCATCGAACTCCGGAACAAAGCTTTCGAGCATGTCCAGCGTCATCCGCACGGTTGGCCCGTGACAGGCGAGCGCTGCCAGGAACCGCCCATCGCTGTCGAGCACCGGCACGGCTATGGCGATCATGCCGTCCATGAATTCCTCATTGTCAAAAGCAAAACCGCGTTTGCTCACGAGCGTCAGTTCGCGCAGCAGATCGTCGGGATCGGTGATGGTGTTGGCCGTCCGGCGATCAAGTGTCAGCGCCTGGGCATAGGCCTTGCGCTTGCGGGCATCCAGGCTCGCCAGAAACACCTTGCCGCTGGCTGTACAATGGAACGGCACATGCGTTCCGATCGGCAACAGCACCCGGAATGCCCAGTCGGTCTCGACCCGGTCGAGATAATTCATGCCATCGTCCTCGGGGACGACATAATTGACGGTCTCCCGGATTTTCGACGCCAGTTCCAGAAGGATCTGCCGCCGCAATATGTGGTCACGTGAGGAATGCAGTAGTCCGGCGCCAATCGTCCGGGCCCGCCGTGTCGGCCGCAGACGTTTGCCGCCGGGCTCGTAAAGCAGGAATCCTTCCTCAACCAGGGTGGCGCAAAGCCGGTGGATAGTCTGCTTGGGAAGTCCGATCGACTGGTTGATTTCGGTTGGCGTCAGCGGTTCGGCGGCCTTCCCGATAGCTTCCAGAATGAGCAGCGTTCTCAGATTTGTCGCAATGCGTTCGTCGGATTTCGGCACGGTTTCTCCAGAGTCAGATTTTTACCTGCATGATCTGCAAGACCTGTGGGTGCGAAGGATATCGAATGAATCAGATGACCAATGAGAGGTACGCCCTCAATTTCGAGTTTTTTAAGTTCAGTGTTTCTGTTGCGTCGGCTGTTGTTTGCGGCGCCTGCAGTGTTCGGCGCCGCCATTCGTCTGCAGGCGCCTGACGAGGCAGGTCGCAATTTCTTGAGTGTCCACCCGCGGGCGCCGCTGATCGGGCTCTGCATGTAGGCGTCCCGTCCGCCGATTGCCACCCCAATCTCGCACGTGCGTATGCAACTAAAGATATCCGGTCACGCGGCGTGTTTGGTCAATTGACCGGCATATTGCCGCTACCGACGGCCGGCGCGGTGTCAGCAGACATGACACGGTTCCCGCCGCAGTCTCTTCTCCAAAGCGCCAAGCGTTGCGGCCAAGACCCGAATCTGGCGTTGTGAAGCAGCCAAACTGGCTCTAGAGCACATCGGGCCAGTTGTGGTTTCTAGACCGCAACAAGGAGGAATGTCCGATGCCCAAGATGACCACCGAGGAAGCGTTCGTCAAAGTTCTGCAGATGCATGGAATCGAACATGCATTCGGCATCATCGGCTCGGCCATGATGCCGGTGTCGGATCTCTTCCCGCAGGCCGGAATCACCTTCTGGGACTGTGCCCATGAAACCAATGCCGGGTTGATGTGTGATGGCTTCATCCGTTCCACCGGCAAGATGGCGATGGCGATTGCCCAGAACGGGCCCGGCGTCACCGGCTTCGTCACCCCGGTCAAGACCGCCTACTGGAATCACACGCCGATGCTGCTGATTACCCCGCAGGCGGCCAACAAGACCATCGGTCAGGGCGGATTTCAGGAAATGGAGCAGATGCGGCTGTTTGCCGATTGCGTCTGCTACCAGGAAGAAGTGCGTGACCCGTCACGCATTCCCGAAGTGCTCAACCGGGTGATCATGAAGGCCTGGCGCGGTTCGGCCCCGGCGCAGATGAATGTGCCACGCGACATGTGGACGCAAGTAATCGATGTCGAGCTGCCGCAGGTGGTCCGCTTCGAACGCCCCTCCGGCGGTGAACGGGCCATTGCGAGAGCCGCTGAGATGCTCTCGAAAGCTAAATTTCCGGTGATTCTGTCTGGCGCCGGCGTGGTGCTGTCCGACGCCATCCCTGACGTTGTCGCGCTGGCCGACCGCCTTGATGCGCCGGTCTGCTCGAATTACCAGCACAATGACAGCTTTCCCGGCTCGCACCCGCTTGCCGTCGGACCGCTCGGCTACAATGGTTCGAAGGCGGCGATGGAACTGATAGCCAAGGCCGATGTGGTGCTGGCGCTCGGCACCAGGCTCAATCCGTTCTCGACCCTGCCGGGCTATGGTATCGATTACTGGCCAAAAGACGCCGAAGTGATCCAGGTCGACATCAACGCCGACCGCATCGGCCTGACCAAGAAGGTCAGCGTCGGCATAGAGGGCGATGCCGCCAAGGTCGCCCGCGCCATTCTCGGCCAGCTTGCCGACAACGCAGGGGATGCCGGCCGCGAAGACCGCCGCAATCTGGTGTCGCTGACCAAGTCCCGCTGGGCCCAGGAACTCTCCTCGCTCGATCACGAGGATGACGATCCCGGCACGGTCTGGAACGAAGAGGCCCGTGCCCGTGACGCCGATCTGATGTCGCCGCGCCAAGCCTGGCGGGCGATCCAGTCGGCCCTGCCGCGCGATGCGATCATCTCGTCCGACATCGGCAACAACTGCGCCATCGGCAACGCCTATCCGACTTTTGAACAGGGCCGAAAATACCTCGCGCCTGGCCTATTCGGCCCTTGCGGTTACGGGTTTCCATCGATTCTCGGCGCCAAGATCGGCCAGCCCGATGTTCCGGTCGTGGGCTTTTCCGGCGACGGGGCTTTCGGGATTTCCATGAACGAAATGACCGCCTGCGGCCGCGACGCGTGGCCGGCAATCACCATGGTGATCTTCCGCAATTACCAGTGGGGCGCGGAAAAGCGCAACACGACGCTGTGGTATGCCGACAATTTCGTCGGTACTGAACTTGACCGCGACACCTCCTATGCGGCGATCGCCGAGGCCTGCGGCGCCCGCGGCGTCGTCGTCAGCGACCAGCAGGGCCTGACTGAAGAACTGCAGAACGCGGTGGAGCGGCAGATGAAAGATGGGGAAACCACCTTCATCGAGGTTCTGCTTAACCAGGAACTCGGCGAACCGTTCCGACGGGATGCGATGAAGAAACCGAATGTGGTAGCCGGCATCAGCCGCGACGACATGCAGCCGCAACAGGGCGCATCATAGCAGTTCGGGCGCGATGCAGGCCTCCCTGGGGCGCGTGCCCGCGTCAGTTATTCCGGAAACTGTCAATCGTCTCGGCGATGATGGTGATGCCGGCGTCTATCTTGGCACTTTCGATCGACGAATAGGCGATGCGATAGTAACGACTGCCGTCTTGCGGATTTTCGAAAAACACGTGGCCCGGTTCAATCAGCACGCCGCGCTGTTTGAGCGCCACCGCCAGATCCTGCGCGCTGATCGGCGCAGGTGTCTTCATCCAGATACTGGAGCCGCCCGAAACGTCGACGCCGGCTGTCCGCAGGCCACAGCGGGCGATCGCCGTCTGCATGACCTCGCGGCGCTGGCGATAGACCTGGCCCATGCGCGCCACCAGCGCATCATAATGGCCGAGTGACAGGAAGTTGGCAGCAGTGCGCTGCAGATGGCCCGGCGGATGTCTGAGGATCGCTGCCCGCAAAGCCCTCGCTTCGCGGATGAAGGTTTCCGATCCAACCATGTAGCCGAGCCGCAGGCCCGGAAACAGAGACTTCGAGAACGAGCCGATATAGATCACCCGACCTTCCTCATCGAGCGATTTGAGCGCCGGTTCAGGTGGATTGAGGAACGACATCTCGAACTCGTAGTCATCCTCGACGATCAGGAAATCATGCCGTGCCGCCATCTCCAGAAGCGCGTGCCGCCGTTCCAGCGGCATGGTCACATTGGTGGGGCAATGATGGCTCGGCGTGGTAAACACCACATCGGTTTCCACCGGCAGCGCGTCAAGCTGCATGCCGGCCTCGTCGACCGGCACCGGCACCACATTGCAGCGCGCCAGGTTGAGCGCCACCCGAAGTCCCGGATAACCGGGATTTTCCATCGCCGCCGTGCGCCGTTGATTGAGCAGCACCTGGGCGCACAGCCACAGCGCGTTCTGCGCGCCCATGGTGATCAGGATCTGTTCCGGCCGGGCATGGATGCCGCGCCGCGGCAGCGTGTTGAGTGCGATATATTTGACCAGTTCCGGGTCATCGCGCTCGTAGCTGTCAGCAGTGACGGTGGAAAATTCGCGCTTGCCCAGCGCCTGAAGGGCACATTGCCGCCAATTGCTGTGGTCGAAAATCTTCTCGTCGGCCTGGCCGTAGATGAACGGGTAGGGGTAACTACGCCAGTCGACCGGTTTTTCGGGCATTATTTGGTTGGAATAGCGCTGCCCGATCGCCCGGCTCCAGTCCACTGAGTCCCGGCCCGCCGCCTTTGGCAGGTCGAACCGGGTACGCTGCGGCGCGGTCGGCGAGACATAGTAACCCGATCGTCCCTTGGCAATCAGATAGTCGTCGGAGACAAGTTCGCTATAGGCTAGCGTCACCGTAATCCGGCTGACGCCTAGATGCGCCGCCAGCTTGCGGCTTGATGGCAGTTTGGCACCGGGAGGAAAGCGCGCGGACAGCACGCCCTCGCTGATCATCCTCTGGATTTTCTGTTGCAGTGTCCCCTCGAATTTTGGATCGAGGAAAAATGTGTCTATCGGAATCGACATTTGGATATCTGGCCAGTTCGGGCCAGCATATCGGTAGCGTGGACGGATAGGAAGGGACGGCACGTTCGTCGGGTGCCGCCCCTTCTTTCCGATCATTCCTGCATCTATCCGAACACCCGTGTCAGTGCCTGATCGATGCTGTCGGTGATCTGGTCGATGTCGGATGCCGTGGCGATCAGCGCCGGGCTCAGGCACAAGGTGTTGTTGAAGCCAGGCAGCGACCGGTTGGTGGCGCCGATGATGACACCCTGCGCCATGCAATCGGCCACCACTGCCTGAACTCTTTTCTCCTCCGCCGGCGTGCGACTGTGGCGGTCCTCGACCAGTTCGGCGCCGACAAACAGCCCCTTGCCGCGAACTTCGCCGATCACCGCGTGTTTTTCCTGAAGCGCCAGCAGGTTGTCAAACAGCCGATGGCCCATCGCCTGGGTGTTGTCGATCAGCTTCTCGTCTTCGATGATCCGCATGTTTTCCAGCGCCGCTGCCGGCCCTGCCGCGCAGCCGCCGAAGGTCGAGATATCGCGGAAATAGGACATCGGGTCGCCCGCGTCGTCCTTGAATTGGTCGAACACCGCTTCCGTCGTCACTGTACAGGAAATCGCCGCATAGCCCGAGGCGACACCCTTGGCCATGGTCACGAAATCGGGCTTGATGCCGTAATGCTGATAGCCGAACCAGGCGCCGGTGCGGCCGACACCGCAGACCACTTCATCGATATGCAGCAAAATATCGTATTTGCGGCAGATCTCCTGCACCCGCTCCCAGTAGCCGGCGGGCGGAGTGATGACGCCGCCACCGGCGGTGATGGGCTCCAGACACAAGCCGCCTACGGTCTCGGGGCCTTCGCGCAGGATCACCTCCTCGATCGCGTTGGCTGCGGCCTCGCCATAGCTTTCGGCGTCCGGGTACTGGCTGCGGTATTCAAGACAATGCGGCACCATCACGAAACCGGGCGCCAGTGGTCCGTATTGTTCCACCCGTTGTGGCTGCCCGCCGGCCGACAGCGCGGCCAGCGTGGTGCCGTGATAATCCCGGTCACGGTAGAGGATCTTGTATTTCTTGCCGCCATGATGCCGATGCGAGATCTGCCGGATCATCTTGAAGGCCTTCTCGTTGGCCTCTGATCCGGAGTTCGAGTAATAGACCCGACTCATGCCCGGCATTTTTTCGATGAGTTTCTTGGCGAACAGCGCACCGGGAATCGAGCCGGCGCTGTTTGCGAAATAGTTCATCTTGATCAACTGGTCGCGCACCGCATTGGCGATGCTTTCGCGGCCATAGCCGACATTGACTGTCCAGACCCCGCCCGAAACTCCGTCCAGATGCTCCTTGCCGGTGGCATCCCAGACCCGCATGCCGCGTCCCTCGACCATGATCCTGGGGTCGATCGTCTCGAACGGCTTGTGCTGGATCAGATGGTGCCAGACATGCGCCCGGTCGGCTTCGATGACAGCCTGGATATCATTGGCTTGGATGGACAGATTCATGATCGGGCTCCTCCCGGAAATTACAGGTTTCGGCAAACCCCTAGCGGCAAAACCATCGCCGAAGTTCGTGCCACGAGAATAGGGCCAGAGCCATATCTGTTATATGGCCAGAAAACTCGAATGAAACCAAAGACCTGAGGCTGATAATCAAAACGGACGCAGTTTTCACGGCCAAATTGGCGCTATGGCTTCGGGGGCCGGTTTGGTCGGATTCATCCTATCGGCGCAATAACGAAGCGAAAGAACGCCAAATTGACAGCACAACGCGTCGAAATGGCAGATCCTTGGCATCACCAGCGACAGCTTCGATATCCTGATGTGGATGGCTAAGAGGTGGCTGGTGCGGTGGAAGCGTCGCGGCTGCGCTGAAAACAAATGTGGGATACAAAACGCCGCCACTCCAGATCGGGGGGGCGGCGTAATCCTTGTCTCTAAAATGGTGGTCGCGTCAGGTGTCGATATTAGCGACCGACAGCGCGTTGTCCTGGATGAACTCGCGCCGCGGTTCGACTTCATCTCCCATAAGCCGCGAAAACAGGCTGTCGGCATGAACTGCGTCATTGACCCGAACCTGCAGCAGCGAGCGTGCATGCGGATCCAGCGTTGTCTCCCACAATTGCTCGGCGTTCATTTCGCCCAGACCCTTGTAGCGTTGCAGCGTCAGGCCCTTGCGGCCGACCGCGAACACCGCGTCGAGCAATTCGCGCGGCCCTGAAATCTGCTGTCCGCCTTCCTTGCGGCGCAGTACCGGCGGCGCGCTGTAGACATCGCGCAGCTTGGCATTCATCTGGTCGATCATGCGCGCGTCCTGGCTGCCGATCAGCCCGGCGTCGAGAAGCACCGATTCCTTGACGCCGCGGACCACGCGTTCAAACTTCAGCCCGCCATTTTCGGTGGTGGAACCGGTCCATCCGCGCTCGGACTCCTCTGAGATCATGTCGAGCCGTCGCGCGACTTCGGCGACCATGGCGTCTTCTTCGACCGCATTGGTCGCCCGTTCCGGATTGAACGCGCCGGCAATTGCCGCCTGCTCGACAACCGAATGGTCGTAACGCGAATGCAGGCCCTCAAGCAGCGCCCGCATTCTCAGCGCGTCGGTGATGGTATCCTTCAGGTCGGCACCGGTGCGCACTTCGCCGCTCGACAGTTCCAGCGCCGCCTCGTCCAGACCGGTCGTGACCAGGTATTCCTCCATGGCCTTTTCGTCCTTGAGGTACTGGCTCGATTTGCCGCGCGCTACCTTGTAGAGCGGCGGCTGGGCGATATAGAGGTGCCCGCGCTCGATCAGTTCCGGCATCTGCCGGAAGAAGAAAGTCAGCAGCAGCGTGCGAATATGGGCGCCGTCGACATCAGCATCGGTCATGATGATGATCTTGTGGTAGCGCAGCTTGTCGGCGTTGAACTCGTCCTTGCCGATGCCGGTGCCGAGCGCCATGATCAGTGTGCCGATTTCCTGGCTCGACAGCATCTTGTCGAACCGGGCCCGCTCGACATTGAGGATCTTGCCCCTGAGCGGCAGAATTGCCTGGGTTTCACGTGAGCGGCCCTGCTTGGCGGAGCCACCAGCGGAATCGCCCTCCACCAGGAACAGTTCGGACTTGGCAGGATCCTTTTCCGAACAGTCTGCAAGCTTGCCGGGAAGTGAGGAGATGTCGAGCACGCCCTTGCGGCGCGTCAATTCGCGCGCCTTGCGGGCGGCTTCGCGCGCAGAGGCCGCTTCGATCACCTTGCCGACGAGGATCTTCGATTCGGCCGGGTGTTCTTCAAGCCAGGCGCTCAGCGTCGAGTTCACCAGGTTCTCGACCACCGGCCGGACTTCGGAGGAAACCAGCTTGTCCTTGGTCTGTGACGAGAATTTCGGGTCCGGCGCCTTGACCGACAGCACCGCGGTGAGGCCTTCGCGGCAATCATCGCCGGTGAGCGAGACCTTTTCCTTCTTGGTCAAGCCGGAACTGTCGGCATAGGATACCATCTGCCGGGTCAGCGCCGCGCGGAACCCGGCCATGTGGGTGCCGCCGTCGCGCTGGGGAATGTTGTTGGTAAAACACAGCACGTTCTCGTGGTAGCTGTCGTTCCACCACATGGCGAGTTCGACAACGATACCGTCCTTTTCGCCCAGCAAGGTCACCGGATCGGCGACCAGCGGCTTCTTCGAGCGGTCGAGATAGCGGACAAAGGCCTCCAGCCCGCCTTCGTAGAACAGTTCCAGTTCCTTCACATCCGAATGCCGCCGGTCGGCCAGCAGAATGCGTACGCCGGAATTGAGGAACGCCAGTTCCCGCAGCCGGTGTTCCAGCGTGCCGAAATCGAATTCGGTCATGGTGAAGGTTTCGGTGCTTGGCATGAAGGTAACTTCGGTGCCGGTCTCGTCGCCGCAATCGCCGAGAACTTCAAGTGGCGCATCAGCTACACCGTGCGTGAACCGGATCTGGTGGATCTTGCCTTTGCGCCGGACCACAAGCTTCAACCAGAGCGAAAGCGCGTTGACCACGGAAACGCCGACGCCATGCAAGCCGCCGGAGACCTTGTAGGAATTCTGATCGAACTTGCCGCCTGCGTGAAGCTGCGTCATGATCACTTCGGCCGCCGAAATACCTTCGCCGCTGTGAATATCGGTTGGAATCCCGCGGCCGTTGTCGGTCACTGTCACCGATCCGTCCGGGTTGAGCGTCACGGTGACGCGGTCGGCATGTCCGGCGAGGGCCTCGTCGATGGCGTTATCAACCACCTCATAGACCATATGGTGCAGGCCGGAACCGTCGTCAGTATCTCCGATATACATGCCCGGCCGCTTGCGAACGGCATCCAGGCCCTTGAGAACCTTGATCGATTCGGCGCCGTATTCGGCCTCCACGGTCGGGATTGTCTCGGGCGTATCATTCATCATGCAGGGTCTTTCAGTCCAAGCCGGGTCTACCGGCGGAAACGTCAAAAATCGCGGCGGCGAATCACCACGCGTATAGCACGCCACTATAGGCGTCGGGAGGGTGAAAACCAAATCGCCGAGGCCATGGAATTGTGGAACTTACAGTGCATATATGGAGCAAGGCCCCGCCAGATCAAAGGCCAAACCAAAGGAAACGCGAATGTCTTCCCCGCTCGCCCCGTTCGTGCCGCCGGCGCCGGTCCCCCGCACCAGGCCGCCCTCGCGGTTCGAGATCATCCGGACCGTCATGCGCAATCCGCTGGAACTGTGGGGCGAGCCGTCGTTTCGCCTGCAATGGATGAAGGTGAAGTTTTTCAACGAACGGACGCTGATTGCCAACCACCCCGGCCTGGTGCGTCACGTGCTGGTCGACAACGCCGCAAACTACAAGATGGCGGTGATCAGGCAGTTGATCCTGCGACCGATCTTGCGCGACGGGTTGCTGACTGCGGAGGGTGAGACCTGGCGCCGTTCGCGCAAGGCCATGGCGCCTGTTTTCACACCGCGCCATGCCCAGGGTTTTGCCGAGAAGATGCTTGCGCAATCGCGCGCATTCGCCATTCGCTACGAGGTCGCGGCAACCAGCGGCGAGGTGTGCGACATCGCCGTCGACATGACCGAACTAACCTTCGACATTCTTTCCGCAACGCTGTTTTCCGGGCAGGTCGCCGGCAGCGAGGTCGAGTTTGCCGGCGACATCGAACGGTTGTTGTCGACCATGGGAAGGGTCGATCCGATGGATCTGCTCAAGGCGCCGTCCTTTGTGCCGCGCTTGCGGCGAGTGCTTGGCCGCAAGGTGTTGGCCAAATTCAGGAACATCGTCAAGCAGACCATGGCCGATCGGCAGCTTCTGATGCGCTCCAACCCCGATGCCGTGCCGGAAGACTTCCTCACCCTCTTGATCCGCCAGCAGGGCCCTGATGGCCTCACCCTTGACGAGATCGAGGACAACATCATCACCTTCATCGGCGCCGGCCACGAGACCACCGCGCGGGCGCTGGGCTGGACGCTCTATTGCCTGGCCAATTCGCCGACTGACCGGCAAAAGGTCGAGGCCGAGATCGATCATGTGCTGGCGCATGAGCCTGATCCGGTCAAATGGCTCGAGATGATGCCGTGGACCCGGGCCGCCTTCGAGGAGGCGATGCGGCTCTATCCTCCGGCGCCCTCGATCAACCGGGCTGCGATCGCCGACGACCGGTGGGAAGACGGCGAGGGTGAAACCGTCACCATCGAGGCCGGCACCACCGTGCTGGTGATGCCCTGGACCCTGCACCGCCACACCAAATTGTGGGATCAGCCAAACGCCTATATCCCCTCCCGCTTCCTGCCCGAAAACCGCGGCAAGATCGACCGCTATCAGTATCTGCCGTTCGGCGTCGGGCCGCGCATCTGCATCGGCGCCACCTTCGCGCTGCAGGAGGCCGTGATCGCTCTCGGAGTGCTGTTGTCGAGATACCGGTTTGACTGCACTGCCGAGACCAATCCATGGCCGGTGCAGAAGCTTACCACTCAGCCGGAAGGCGGATTGCCGATGCGGATCCACCGGCGTTAGCCTGTCCGCGGCGGATATCCGTCGGAACAAGGCAATGGCGCGGAGCAACAATCCGGCCTAATACGCAGTGGCACGGCCGCCTATCAGGGTCGTCTGGGGAGCATACGACAGCAATGACATCACCTCTTTTTCTGGGCATCGATACCGGCGGAACCTACACCGATGCCGTGCTCTACAGCGAAAGCGAAGGCGTGCTGGCCTCGGCCAAGGCGTTGACCACCCGCCACGATCTCGCCGTCGGCGTCGCCGGTGCGGTGGAGTCGGTGCTTTCCGAAATTGGCGGCGCGACGGCGCGCATCAGGCTGGTGTCGTTGTCGACAACGCTTGCCACCAACGCGCTTGTCGAGGGCCAGGGCGGGCGTGCCGGGCTTGTGATGATCGGTTTTGCACCCAAGGACATGACCCGTGATGGCCTGGCAGACGCGCTCGGCAGTGACCCGGTGATTCACCTGGCAGGCGGACATGACGTGCATGGCCGCGAGACTCCGCTTGAACTCGGACCGCTCGAAGACCGGTTGTCGTCGCTGCCGGGCGAAGTGTCGGCGGTTGCCATTGCCGGCTATTTTGCCGTGCGCAATCCGTCCCATGAAATCGCGGTGCGCGATTTGCTGCGCCAGCACACCTCACTGCCGGTCACCTGCAGCCATGATCTGTCTTCGCGGCTTGGCGGGCCGCGCCGGGCGCTGACCACGCTTCTCAATGCTCGGCTGATTTCCATGGTGGCCAGGCTGATCGACGCCACCAGCGGCTTTCTTGGCAAACGCGGCATCGATGCGCCACTGATGGTCGTGCGCGGTGATGGCGCGCTGATCTCCGCCGCCGAGGCGTTGCTCAGGCCGATCGAGACGATTCTCTCCGGTCCGGCCGCGAGCCTGGTCGGCGCCCGCCATCTGACCGGTCTCGACAACGCGGTGATCTCCGATATCGGCGGAACCACCACCGATATCGCCGTGCTCGACAACGGTCGCCCGCGGCTTGACCGTGAAGGCGCAACTGTTGGCCGCTACCGAACCATGGTCGAGGCAGTGGCCATGCATACATTCGGCCTTGGCGGTGATTCCGAGGTCTGGCTTGAAGAAAGCGGCCTGGTAGCGGGAATCACGCTCGGCCCGCGCCGGCTGATGCCGCTGAGCCTGGCCGCTCACCTCTGGCCGGATGCGGTTTTGCCGGTACTCGAAAAGCAATTGCGTGCGCCTTATCCCGGCAGAATGGACGGTCGTTTTGCACTGCGCACCGGCCTTCCCGAGGCGTTGACCGCCGGTTTGACCGGCCAGGAAGCAGGCCTTTACGAGCGAATCGGACTGGAGCCGGTGCCGCTCAGCGAGCTTTTGTCGGGCACCTGGCAGCGCGCCACGCTGGACCGGCTGATGTCTCGCGGTCTGGTGTTGACCGCCGGCTTTACACCTTCCGACGCCATGCATGTGCTGGGCCAGCAGGACCAGTGGAATGCCGAAGCGGCGATGCACGGTGCCGAGATCTTCGCACGCCGCAAGGCCGGGTCCGGCAAGGTGGTAGCCCAAACCCCGGTCGATCTTGCAAACCTGGTTTCTGCCCGGCTTACCCGCCAGAGCAGCGAGGCGGTGCTGACCGCGTTGCTAGCCGACGAGGGAATTACCGGCATAGACCCGGCCAAATCCACGTTGATCGACCGGGCCCTGAGCCGAAAGCGGGGCTTTGTCTGTTTTGGCCTCAGACTCGACCGGCCGCTGGTCGCGCTCGGTGCTTCCGCGCCGGTGCATTACCCGGCGATTGCCGAAATGCTCGATATTGAAAGCCATATCCCGATGCATGCCGGCGTCGCCAATGCCGTCGGCGCGGTGGTCGGACAGGTGCGCGAGACAGTGACGGTATTTGTCACCGAACCGGAAGACGGTGGGTATGCGGTTAACGGTGTCGGCGACACACAGATTCTGGAGGACCGCGACGCGGCCTTTGCACTGGCCCGGCAGTTAGCGGAAACCCAGGCGCGCGAGGCGGCGATCCGCAGCGGCACCGACCATCCGGTGGTTGATCTTTACGAGCAGATCGACAAGCCGGTGATCGACGGCATCGAAAAACTCATCGAGGCGCGCTTCACGGCAGCCGCTTCTGGGCGACCACGCATCGCCGGCGGTTGACCTTTCCGGGCCGCAAGTTCATGTGACCCTTGACGAATTGACAGGCAGTGCCCGCTACGGCAGGGTCCGGCCAAATTTTGAGCGGCAACGCGAATGTCTGAATAGCGGAGATTCAATGTGAACAGAATTGACACCAACGGCCTGCAGATCAGCGCCGACCTGTATGATTTCATTGTTAACGAGGCGATGCCGGGGACCGGCGTCGAGGCTGAAGGCTTTTTCAAGGCCTTTGGTGAGGCTGTCGATGATCTGGCGCCCAAGAACAAGGCGTTGCTTGCCAAGCGCGATGATCTGCAGGCCAAAATCGACGCCTGGCACCGTGAACACGGTGCCCCGATCGACATGAAGGTCTACAAGGATTTCCTGGCATCGATCGGCTATCTGCTGCCCGAAGGCGGGCCCGTGCAGGTCTCGACCCGGAATGTCGATCCGGAAATCGCCGCGATCGCCGGTCCGCAGTTGGTGGTCCCGGTGATGAATGCCCGTTTCGCCCTCAATGCTGCCAATGCCCGCTGGGGCTCTCTCTACGATGCGCTGTACGGAACCGACGCGCTCGGCGACCTGCCCAAAAAGGGTGGCTATGATGAGGAACGCGGCGGCCGGGTCATCGCCTGGGCCAAGGCTTTCCTCGATGACAGCGTGCCGCTGGCAAACGCCAAATGGGCCGATGTCATCGGTTTTGATTTCGACAACGGCGAGTTGAAGATCAAGACCAGCGCTGGCGAAACGGCTTTGGTTGATCCGGCGCAATACTCCGGCTTCAAACGCGAAAGCGACCGCGCCTATCGTCTGTACTTCCAGAAGAATGGCCTGCACTCCCTGGTTTTCGTCGATCCGGACAGCCTCATCGGAAAGGGCGATCCGGCCGGTATCGGCGATATCGGACTCGAATCGGCGGTTACGACCATCATGGACTGCGAGGATTCGATCGCTGCCGTCGACGCCGAGGACAAGGTTCTCGTCTACCGCAACTGGCTTGGCCTGATGCGCGGCGATCTGACCGAGGAAGTGAACAAGGGCGGCAAGAGCTTCATCCGCAAGCTTAATGGCGATATCGACTACACCACACCGGATGGCAAGGCGGCAAAGCTGAAGGGCCGCTCGTTGATGCTGATCCGCAATGTCGGCCACCTGATGACCAATCCGGCGATTCTCGATCGCGACGGCAACGAGATCCCCGAAGGCATCATGGATGCGTTCCTGACCGGCCTCATCGCCCTGCATGATATCGGGCCCAATGGCCGCCGCGCCAACTCCGCAGCCGGTTCGATGTATGTGGTCAAGCCGAAAATGCACGGCCCGGAAGAAGTGGCCTTCGCCGTTGAAATCTTTGCCCGTGCGGAAGCCGCACTCGGCATGGCGCCCAACACCATCAAGATGGGCATCATGGACGAGGAGCGCCGCACCACTATCAACCTCAAGGAATGCATCCGGGCTGCGGCCGAGCGGGTGGTGTTCATCAACACCGGTTTCCTCGACCGCACCGGCGACGAGATCCATACCTCGATGGAAGCCGGGCCGATGATCCGCAAGGGCGACATGAAGCAGGCGGCCTGGATTGCCGCTTATGAGAACTGGAACGTCGATATCGGGCTGGAATGCGGCCTCTCCGGCCATGCCCAGATCGGCAAGGGCATGTGGGCCATGCCCGATATGATGGCAGCGATGCTGGAACAGAAGATCGCCCACCCGAAAGCCGGCGCCAACACCGCCTGGGTGCCCTCGCCGACTGCCGCGACATTGCACGCTACCCATTATCACAAGGTCAATGTCGCCGAGGTACAGGCCGAATTGCGCAACCGCGCCCGCGCCAACCTCGATGATATCCTGTCGGTGCCGGTGGCCCGCAATCCGAACTGGACGCCTGAAGAAATTCAGCATGAGATCGACAACAATGCCCAAGGCATTTTGGGCTATGTCGTGCGCTGGGTGGACCAGGGGGTCGGCTGCTCGAAGGTGCCGGATATCAACAATGTCGGACTGATGGAAGACCGCGCCACCTTGCGGATTTCAGCCCAGCACATGGCCAACTGGCTGCATCACGGCGTGGTCAGCAAGGAGCAGATCATCGAGACCATGAAACGGATGGCCGTTGTCGTCGATACCCAGAATGCCGGCGATCCGGCCTATCGCCCGATGGCGCCCGATTACGAAAGTTCGGTGGCGTTCCAGGCTGCGGTGGAACTGGTTCTGGCCGGCCGCGAGCAGCCCAATGGCTACACCGAGCCGGTGTTGCACCGTCGCCGCGCCGAGTTGAAGGCCAAGATGTCGAGCTGAAAGCTAAAGCGTCACAACGGCGGTTAGGGCATTTCGAGACCAAATGCCCTTTGGCCCCGGAAACAAAAAAGCCCGCCTGGCGATCGCCGGGCGGGCTTTTGTTTGTATGCAATGCTTCTGCTTACTGCTTGACGACCACCTTGGCACCCTTGCCCGGCCGGACACGCTCGTAAAGATCGATGATGTCCTGGTTCATCAGTCGGATGCAACCCGACGAAGCAGCCGTCCCGATGGAGCTCCATTCCGGCGTGCCATGCAGGCGGAACAATGTGTCCTCGCCCTTCTGATTGAACAGGTAGAGCGCGCGCGCACCGAGCGGGTTCTGCAGGCCCGGCTTCATGCCGTCCTCGCCATAGCGGGCCAGTTCAGGCTTGCGCTGGATCATTTCCTGCGGCGGCGTCCATTTCGGCCATTGCTGCTTCCAGGCGATATAGGCTTCGCCTTCCCAGGCAAAACCGGCCTTGCCCACGCCGATGCCGTAGCGCACTGCCTTTTTGCCCGGCAGGATGAAATAGAGGAACCGGTTAGGCGTATCGACGACGATGGTGCCGGGCTTTTCCTTGCTGCCGTAACTAACGATCTGGCGGTGAAAGCGCTTGTCGATCTTGCTGATCGGGACCGCCGGGATCGAATATCCGGTATCCGTGACGGTGCCGTATTCCGAGGTGAAAATCTGTGAGGTGGTGCCCGAGGCACCTTCTTCGGAGGGGGAGCAACCGGCCAGCGCGAAGGCGGCGATCAGTCCGGCAATGGTAAGTGAAAAGCGTGGGTTCATCTGGTATCTTCCGGGGCAGCAGGGATGTTAAGTCTGGCAAGAATCGGACACAACATGGCACCGGTTATTTTAAACAAACCTTACCTATGCAACCTGCATTTGCGAAAAAATTGCGTATGGCTTGCGCTTTACCGCGCATCATTGCTTTTGCGCAACAAAACCTCTCATCAGCGTTGCGATGTAACTCAGGTCATGGCACCTAGGGTATATGCCGATCATATCTCCGCACGCTGACAATCCGCTGATTGACGGTCGCCAATCCGATCGCGCGCTGATGGTGCGTCGCGGGGTTCAGCGACTGTTTGCCGATTTGCGGCTGGCGATGGTGCCGGAACTGTCGCTGGCCTCGGGGCGTCGCGCCGACCTTGTCGCGCTCGGCGAGGGCGGCGAAATCTGGATCGTCGAAATCAAGTCTTCGGTCGAAGATCTCAGGGTTGATTGCAAATGGCCGGAATACCGCCAGCATTGCGACCGGCTGTTTTTCGCCACCCATTCCGAGGTGCCGGCGGAGTTGTTTCCCGTCGATTGCGGCTTGATCATTGCCGATGGCTGGTCGGGTCACATGCTGCGCGATGCGCCCGAACACCGTCTTGCCGCGGCGACCCGCAAGGCGATGCTGCTGCGTTTCGCCCGCGCCGCCGCCAATCGGCTGCTGCAGGCCGAATTGTCGACGCTTTAGCGCGGAGCGCGCTTGGCCAGAATCCGCTGCAAGGTCCGCCGATGCATGTTCAGGCGCCGAGCGGTTTCCGATACATTGCGGTCGCACATTTCGTAGACCCGTTGGATATGCTCCCAGCGCACCCGGTCCGCCGACATCGGGTTTTCCGGAACCTCGGCCCGTTCGCCGGGCTTGCGGGTGAGCGCGGCAAATACTTCGTCGGCATCTGCCGGCTTGGCAAGGTAATCAATGGCGCCGAGCTTTACCGCGGTAACCGCTGTGGCAATATTTCCGTAGCCGGTCAGCACGACGATGCGGGTGTCGTCGCGGCGTTCCCGGATGGCTTCGATCACGTCGAGACCGTTGCCGTCCTGCAGCCGCATGTCGACGACTGCGAATTTGGGGGTTCGTTGCCGCGCCTTGGCAAGGCCTTCAGCAACACTTTCGGCAATTTCCACATCGAAGCCGCGCGCTTCCATGGCGCGAGCAAGCCGGCGCAAAAACGGGCCGTCATCATCGACCAGCAGCAGGGTCGCGTCCGGTCCGATGGATTCTGTTTCAACTAAATGGTCGTCTTCGCCTGTCATGTTTCACCTCTCGGGTGCGGCCAGCGGGTGTCAGCGTCAAGGATTGTTTGCTAGCACCGCAGTTCTAATGCCTCTTTGCGTTTTATCCAGCTCCAACCGTTGTCGGTCGGGGCGTTTCTGCTCCAAAAAGGTCCATTTTCTCCCTTGGCCAGGTTATTTGGACCCGGGCGCCAGTATCAGGCGCCAACCGGTTTGAAAAATGCAACTGGGCGCCGGAACGCTCAAGCAGGGTTTTGGCGATGAACAAGCCAAGTCCCAGACCGCCAGCCTTTTCCCGGACCAGACGGTTACGTCTGTTCATGAACGGAACGCCGATCTGGGTCAATACATCGGGGGCGAATCCCGGGCCATCGTCGCTAATCACAATGACGACGTAGTCCCGGTCATGCCCGACCGCGACCGTCACCTCGGCATCGGCGAAATCGACCGCATTCTCGACCAAGTTGCCCAGACCGAACATGATGCCGGGATTGCGGCGGCCGATCGGTTCGCGGCCGCTGCTTTTTCCCTCCACCACATTGATGGCGATTCCGAATTCGCGGTGCGGTGCGATGATTTCCTCGATCAGCGACCCCAGCGGCAACCGCACCATGTGCGCCTCGTCTTCCGCCGACAGCGTTGTCAGCCGGCGCAGAATATCGCGGCATCGCTCAGTCTGGCTGCGCAGCAGCATCAGATCGTCCGTAAAGCGCGGATCCGACGCCAGTGCCTTCTCCATTTCGCGGGCCACAACCGAGATTGTCGCCAGCGGCGTGCCAAGTTCGTGTGCTGCCGCCGCCGCCAGCCCGTCCAGCGCCGAAATATGCTGCTCACGCTGCAGCACCAGTTCGGTCGCCGCCAGCGCGTCAGCCAGCTGGTTGGCCTCGGCCGACACCTGGTAGGCATAAAATGCTGCAAACGCGGTGGTCGAGACAATGGCGATCCAGCCCCCGGCGATCAGCAGAAACGGGACCTCGTAAGTACTGTCGGCATACCAGGGCAGCGGCAGCGAATAGAACGCCAGCAGCGTCACCGCTGCGACCGACAAGATGCCCAGACCAACCGTGTGCCGCACAGGTTGTGACGCCGACGAAATGATCACCGGAACGCACAACAGCACCGAAAACGGATTGGCGAGTCCACCGGTCATGAACAACAGGCCCGACAATTGCAGCACATCGAACGACAGCACGCCCATGGCGCCAACCGGCGGTAACCGGTGCGCGGTGGGAAACCGCACCGTGAGAAAGATGTTGAGCCAGGCCGAGCACGCTATCAACGTGAAGCACAGCAATTCGGGAAACACGAATCCGTAGCCCTGGGCGACGATCACCACCGCGGCGGTCTGGCCGGCAACGGCCAACCAGCGGAGCCGGGTCAGGGTTTGCAGCCGCAGCCGGTGCCGGAGCGAGCGATCCTCGATGAAGGGAGGAAATGTGTTCATGGTCATGATCTACCCCATCACAGCATCGGTCGCCAATCGGTATTAAGTCGACGTTTTTCTAGCTGCCTCTGGGCTTGGTGCGTCGGGTTGGATCGGCCAGCGCCGGATTTTCAGGCCAGGGATGGCGCGGATAGCGGCCGCGCATCTCGGCGCGCACATCAGCCCATGAGCCGGCCCAGAACCCCGGCAAATCACGGGTCGTCTGAATCGGCCGATGCGCCGGCGAGAGTAATTCCAATGTCAACGGCAGGCGGCCGCCGGCAATGGCAGGATGGCGGGTTTCGCCAAAGAGTTCCTGCACGCGGATCGCCAGCACCGGTGCAGCCTGATCGTAGCGGATCGGAATCCGCGACCCGGTCGGCGCCTCGTAATGGGTTGGCGCCAGCCGCGCAATTTCGCTCTGCGCGGCCCCGTCGCATAGCGCCAGAAGGCCCTGGTTGAGCCCGTCTCGGTCAATCGTCTTGAGCGACATTACTCCGGGCTGAAACGGTGCGAACCAGCTCTCCAGACTGTCGAGCAGCGCCTGGTCGGACACATCCGGCCAAGGTGCGCCAAGGCTGCGGTGCAGAAAGCCGATCCGGTCGCGCAATTGCTGTCCGGCAGCGGAAAATGGCAGCGCCTTGAATCCGAGCTTGCGAATGCCGGCGCACAGCGCTGCCACCGCCTCCGCACCGGCGACAGCGGGCAGCGGCGCTTCGGCCAGCACGATGGCGCCCAGCCAGGTCACGCGCCGGGCCCGCACCGCGCCGGCATCGCTGTCAAACAGGTATTCTTCGCCGGCTGTCGAGCGCTGTTCCAGGATTTCCGCGAGCGCTTCGCCCGACAGTTCCGCTGCCGCCAGGATCCGCGCCGCCGCGGCCTTGCCGCTGAGGTCGGCGATCACCAGGAATTCGGAGCCGGCCAGACGTTCGGCAACATCCATCACTGCACCGCGTCCGTTGGCCATGACAAACCGCCCCCGCCCGCCGCGCTGTTTGGCGATCCGGTCAGGAAAGGCGGTGGCCAGCAGTGTCGCCGCGGAAATCGGACCGCCATGTGACTTGCCGGCCTTGCCCCCGACCAATCGCGCCGCGAGCCCTCGTGCGGCGGTCGCCCGCGCGCCACGGTCATTCCGGAAGCGGGACAATCTGGTGTCAAGGTCTATGTCCTGCCCGCCGAGGCCCTGCTCGGTGAGCACCACGGCAAGCTCGGCAACGTCCTGGCCAAACCTCTCATCCTGCCCGGCCACCACCATCGCCGCCAGCCGTGGCGGCAGCGCCTGTGCGCGCATGCGTTCGCCGCGTTTGGTCAAGGCGCCGTTGGCGTCGAGCGCGCCGAGATCGCTCAAGAGACGTCGCGCCTCTTCCAGCGCCGGTTCCGGCGGCGGGTCGATGAAGCGCAGTGTGCGCGGATCGCGCACCCCCCAGGCGATACAGTCGAGCAGCATCGCCGACAGGTCACTCGCCAGAATCTGCGGAACCGAAAAAGTCGGCAAAGCCTTGCTCTGTTCGGCTCGCCATAGCCGCACGGCAATGCCCGGCCCGGTACGCCCGGCGCGCCCGGCGCGTTGATCGGTGGAGGCGCGCGAGGCGCGAATGGTTTCCAGCCGGGTGATTCCGGTCGCGGGTTCATAGACCGGTTGCCGAACCAGCCCGCTGTCGATGACGATGCGCACGCCGTCAATGGTAATCGAGCTTTCGGCCACCGGCGTCGACAGCACCACCTTGCGGCGGCCCTTGGCTGCCGGCTTGATCGCCGCATCCTGCTCGGCCGAACTCAATCCGCCATAGAGCGGTTGGATATCTGTATCCGCGCCAAGCCTGTCTTCAAGCCGCTTCGCCACCTGCCTGATTTCGCCCTGGCCGGGCAGAAATGCGAGTATCGAGCCGGCTTCCGAGCTATGCAGCGTCTCGATCGCCCGCGCCATGGTGATTTCAATCCGTTCGCCCGCAGGCCGGTCGGTATGCCTGATTTCGACAGTATGGCTGCGGCCCTGGCTTTCGATCACCGGGCAACCATCCAGCAACTTTGCCACCCGCTCGGTGTCGAGCGTCGCCGACATCACCAGAATGCGCAAATCCTCGCGCAGACCTGACTGGATATCGAGCGCCAGCGCCAGGCCGAAATCTGCCTCCAGCGCGCGTTCGTGAAACTCGTCGAAGATCACGCAATCAATGCCGGCCAGATCGGCGGATGCAAGCGCCATGCGGGTGAACACGCCTTCGGTCACCACCTCGATGCGGGTTTTGGCCGAAACCCGGGTATCGAGCCGCATCCGGTAGCCCACGGTTGCGCCAACCTCTTCGCCGAGCATCGACGCCATCCTCCGCGCTGCCGCCCGCGCCGCCAGTCGCCGTGGCTCGACCAGAATGATCTTGCCGCTGAGCCAGGGTTGATCGAGCAACACCAGCGGTACCAGCGTGGTCTTGCCTGCACCCGGTGGCGCCGCAAGTACTGCGTTGGGCGCTGCCCCGAGTGCCGCGCACAAAGCCGGCAGCGCGTCGGAAACCGGCAGGTCGGCATGCCGGGCGGCGACGTCGCTCACGGTTGGCCGACCTTGTGAACCTGGCCGTTGGCGGCGCGCGCATCGTCCTCGTCGTGGGTCACCAGGACCACCGGCAACCCCACCTGTCGCGCCTTGCCAAACACCATCTTGCGGGTCTGGTCGCGCAAATCGGCATCGAGCTTGGAAAACGGTTCATCCAGCAATAGCAGGCAGGGTTGTGACAGCAGCACCCGCTGTAGCGCCACCCGCGCCTTTTGCCCGCCTGACAGCGTATCGGGATCACGGTTGCCAAACCCGGCGAGGCCTGCGTCTTCCAGCGCCGCATTTGCCAGCAACCGGCGCTGTTTGCGGCCGCGCACGGTCTCGGGAATGGCGATCGCGATGTTGTCGACTACGCTGAGATGGGGAAACAACAGCGGATCCTGAAACAGGATCCCGGCATGGCGGTTTTCCGCAGGCAACGTGGTCAACTCGACGCCGTCGACGCGAACGCTGCCGCTGGCCGTAAACGCCGGATCGAGAAAGCCGCCGAGATAGGCAAGAAGGGTGGATTTGCCGGAACCTGACGGCCCCATCACGGTCAGCGTTTCGCCACGTCGCACCCGCGCGCTGAGCGCCACCAGCAGACGGTTGCCAAGCTGGATCTTCACATCATCCAGGACCAGGCCCTGATTGTCGGTCATCTTGTTCAATGTCACACCCGCAAGCCGCGCCGGTTGCGGAATACCAAGCCCGGCAATCCGGTTGCAAGGGCGAAGGCGAGAAACGGGAGCACAATCTGCATGAAGGCATAGACGCCGATCACCCGGCGGTTGCCACCCGCCGCCAGCGCCACCGCTTCCGTGGTTACTGTTGGCAGCCGTCCGGCGCCGATCAGCACGGTTGGTAGATATTGGCCGACCGAGACCGAAAACCCTACAGCCGCGGCAGTCAGGATCGCGCGCGTGAGCATCGGAAGGCGGATCCGGATCAACGTCCGGGTGCGGCTCATCCCGAGGCCTGCGGAAATCAGGTCATGGCGGCGGTCGTGGGCGCGCCAGGGATCGCTCATCGAAAGAAACACGTAGGGAAGCACGAACACCAGATGCGCCAGCACCAGTGCGCCGAAACTGGCGTCAACGCCGAGCCAGATCGAAAGTACCTGCAGGCCGAACATGAACGAGATCTGCGGCACGATCAGCGGCAGATAGATCAGCAGCAAAGCGTCGCGGCCGCGGCCAGTCTCGTATTCGCGCTCCAGGCACAGGATTGTCAGCACCAGCGCGATCAGCGTCGAAAGCGCGGCGACGGACAGCGTCGTTGCCAGCGGCCCGGCCATGCGCGGCAGTGCCTGCACCCACGAGCGCAGCGTGAAACCGGACGGCAGCGCATCGGGGAACTGCCACAGCCCGGAGACCGACCACAGCGCCAGCACCGCGATTCCGCCAAACACGATCACCGCCGAGGACACCATTACCGTCCGGGCGCAGACACGCAGCAGTGCGTCGCGCCGCCAGCGGCTGCCGGCATCGCGAATGATGCAGACCATCATCGTGCCGGCACGCTCGAGCCCGACCCAGGCGATCAGCGCCGCCAGGGTGACGCCGAGCTGCATCACCGCGCCGGCCGAGGCCAGGAACCGGGTTTCAAGCTCCGGATCGTTCATCCAGTCGAGCAGCCGTACCGGCAGGGTCGGTGGCAAATGCGGGCCGAGGATCAGCGCCACATCCACAACCGAGGTCGCATAGGCAACCACGGCAAAGACTGCGAGCCGGATCTGCCGGTACAGCGACGGCCACAACAACAGCGTGAACGCGGCAACCCTTCCGTAGCCGAGCGAACGGCCCAGCCGGATGGTTTCGACATGCCGGGTTTGCGGCAGCGCGGCCAGCGTGACCAGGAACAGAAACGGGATTTCCTTGACGATTAGCCCGGCCATCATCGACAGCGCCAGCGGGTCGTTGACGATCAGCAGATCCGGCGGCCGGTCGAGCCCTGTCAACCAAGGCGAAATGAGCCGCATGATCATTCCCGATGGCGCGATCAGGAATGCCAACCCGAAGGCGGCGGCTGCATGCGGGACTGACAGAAGTGGTGAAATCATCCGCCGCATCCGCGCAAACACTGGCGTGCCGAGATCGCTGGCGACAAACGCCGCCACCGCGATCAGCGCCGCCAGTGTCGAGCCAAGGCCGACAATGATCGACAACAGCGCCGAGCGATAAATCCCCGGCACCGCGTCAAGCGCTACAAAATGGTCGGTGGTCAGCCGGTCGCCGCCCAGTTCAGGCAGGTAACCAAAGGCCGGCAGTGCGGTTCCGGCCAACCCGAAGGCGAGCGGGCCGAGCAGGATGACAAGTGTCAGCGGTGGCGCCAGCCGGGCCAGACGCACGCCGCTGGTCATCGCCCCTCCACCTTATCAGCAATAATCCTGCCGCAGCTCAATTGGCAGCGCCATAACGCCTCAGCCATTCGCCCTCGATCTGTTCCATCCAGTCGGGATGTGGCTCGTCCAGTGCCGGGCCCAGTTCATCGGGCTTCAACGTGGCGACTCCGAGATCAAGTGCCGCGAAGGCTGAGCGGTCGGCTTCAGACAGCTTGTCCATTGCCAGCACGGTCGGGTCGCCCCAGATCGACGGATCCTGCTTGCGCGCCTGCGCTTCCGGCGAAATCAGGAAATTGGCAAGCACCAGCGCCCCGGCCT
The DNA here is from genome assembly GCF_046837775.1 of Hoeflea sp. Naph1. Taxonomy (GTDB): domain Bacteria; phylum Pseudomonadota; class Alphaproteobacteria; order Rhizobiales; family Rhizobiaceae; genus Hoeflea. The sequence goes on from NZ_CP177286.1 coordinate 581,932, forward strand.
TGGAAGCCGCGTTGTAGGGAATGGCGACAAAATGGGTGTTGCCGAGGGTGCCGCCGGGATAGGTGAACGAGCGCACGGTATCGGGCAATTCGCCGGCCGCAATTCCAGCCGAGGCTTCCGACGGATTGAACGCGAAAATGATGTCGAGTTCGCCATCGGCGAGCTTCTGCTTCATGTCCGGGTAATTCTGCGGATAGGCCTTGCCACCGCGCCACAAATTGGGGTGAAGCTGGTCGAGATAATCAAACAGCGGCGCCGTATCCTGGCTGAAACTGGCCTCGGTCACCGGTTGAGAAAGCTTGGTTTTGTCGACGATAGTTTCGGAAAGCACCTGCTTGAGAAACGACGAGCCGATGAAATCCGGCGGCTGCGGGTAGGAAAAGCGCCCCGGATTTGCCTGCACCCATTCGAGCAGTTCCGCTGATGATTTAGGCATTTCCTCGGCTGGAGTGCGGGCGCTGTCGTGGAAGAACACCAGCTTGGCGCCGCCCCAGGGGCTTTCGAGCCCGTCGGTGGGAATGGTGAAATCGGTCAGGATGGTCGGCATGTTCTCGTGATCGACATAGGCCCAGTTCGGCAGAGCCGTGGTCCAGTCCGGCGCCATCAGCAGGCCCTGACGCTTCATCGAGGCAAAGTTCTCGCCGTTGATCCAGATCAGATCAACCGACCCGCCTTCATCCTTGCCGGCAGCCTTTTCGGCCAGAACCTTGGCCACCGCATTGGCGGTGTCATCGAGCTTGACGTGGGTGACGGTAACGCCATAGCGCTGTTTCAGGGTCTGTCCGGCCCAGTCTATGTACGAATTGATGTTTTCCGAGCCGCCCCAGGCGTTGAAATAGACGGTCTGGCCGCGCGCAGCCTCCAGCACCGCACCCCAGTCATGCGGATCCGGATCGGCGGCATTGGCGGAGGGGGCGAGCGCCAGCGCGGCGGCAAGCGCGCCAGCGAAAACAAGTGGCAATTTGAACATCGTGTCCCTCATCAGTCGGCTGGTGTTGAAGTCAGACACCACACGGCCCCGTTGCCGTCAATCGAAGCGACCTTGCCGCAGCGTCACAATTTGGTGATTCGCGCGTGTATCGCTGTCGCTGATCGCAGCGGTTTTGATGGGCATGCCGTCGACCGGAGGGCGCGTGTTAGTGTGCCTCATCCCAGTTGAGCGCGGCGCGGGCGTCGACTTTCAGCGGCACAGCCATGTCGATGGCTGGCATGGCGGCGTTTTCCATCACCTCGACAATGGTTGGAATGATCTTTTCCGCGTCAGTTTCCGCTGCTTCGAAGATCAGTTCGTCGTGCACCTGCAACAGCATCCGCGCCTTCAGACCGGCGGCGTCGAGCGCCGGTTCCATCCGCACCATGGCGCGGCGGATAATGTCGGCTGCGGAGCCCTGAATCGGCGCATTGATGGCGGCGCGCTCGTTGAAGGCGCGCACCTGCGCGTTCGGTGACTTGATTTCGGGGTAATGCGCCCGGCGGCCGAAGATTGTCGTCACAAACCCGTTCTCGCGGGCTTCCGCTTTTGTGGCGTCCATGTAGTCCTTGATGCCGGGGAACCGCTCGAAATACTTGCGGATATATTCGCCCGCCTCCGAACGTTCGATGCTGAGCTGGTTGGCCAGCCCGAACGCCGAAATGCCGTAGATGATGCCGAAATTGATTGCCTTGGCGCGCCGTCGCACCTCCGACGGCATGCCTTCCACCGGCACGCCGAACATTTCCGACGCGGTCATGGCGTGAATGTCGATGCCATCGGCGAAAGCCTGCTTGAGCTGTGGAATGTCGGCGACATGCGCCAGCACCCTGAGTTCGATCTGGCTGTAATCGGCCGAGATCAGGACATTGCCGGGCTCGGCGATGAAGGCGGTGCGGATCTTGCGGCCCTCGGCGGTGCGCACCGGAATGTTCTGGATGTTGGGATCGGACGACGACAGTCGGCCGGTGGTGGTCGCAGCCATCGCAAACGAGGTGTGCACCCGCTTGGTCTCGGGATTGATGAAGCCCGGAAGCGCGTCGGTATAGGTTGATTTCAGCTTGGTCAGTTGCCGCCAGTCGACGATCTTGCGCGGCAGTTCATGGCCTGCAGCGGCAAGGTCTTCGAGCACCTGCGCCGAGGTCGACCATTGCCCGGACTTGGTTTTCGATCCGCCGGGAAGGCTCATCTTGCCGAACAGGATCTCGCCCAGCTGCTTGGGCGATCCGACGTTGAAATTCTCGCCGGCCAATTCCTGGATTTCGGCTTCCAGCGCCGCAGCACCCTGCGCCAGTTCGCCTGAAAGCCGCGACAGGATCTGCCGGTCGACGCGGATGCCGCGTTCTTCCATGCGCATCAGCACCGGCGCCAGCGGCCGCTCCAGCCGCTCGTAGACCGTGGCCATGCCCTCGGCCACCAGCCGTGGCTTGAGCACATGCCAGAGCCGCAATGTCACGTCGGCATCTTCCGCCGCATAGGCGGTGGCCTTGTCGATCATCACTTCGGCAAACGGGATCGAGCTTTTGCCCGATCCGGCGACATCCTTGTAGGAGATGGTTGTGTGGCCGAGCCAGCGTTCGGCCAACGCATCCATGCCATGGCCGCCGCGGCCGGCGTCGAGCACGTAAGACAGCAGCATGGTGTCGTCAAAGCTGACGATCGAGATGTTGTGGCGGGCGAGCACCAGCATGTCGTATTTGAGGTTCTGGCCGATTTTGAGTACCGACGGGTCTTCCAGCAGCGCCTTGATCTCGTCGAGTGCTTCACGCACCGGCATCTGCCCCGGCTGCAACCCGCCGCCGCCCAACAGGTCGCCAGCGCCATTGGAATGGATCAGCGGCGCATAACAGGCCTTTACCTTCAGCTCCCCGGTATCCGGCGCGGTTTCGGGAACCGCCAGCGAAAAGCCGACCAGTTCCGCCTGCATCGCGTCAAGCGAGGTGGTTTCAGTATCGAACGCCACCACTCCGGTTTCGCGCGCCATTGCGCACCACAGCCTCAGCTGCTCGATGTCGCGCAGCGTTTCATACCCGCTGGTGTCGATCTTGGCCGCCACCGCAGCTTCCGCGCGCCGTTTTGCAAGATCCTGCGGCGTGTCGTCGCCGCCAGATCCTGTTGAGTTTTTAGCCGCTGCAGATTGGCCCGGATCGAGATCGGGTCCACGCAGTTCCGCAGCCGCATCAACCGCGATCTCGGCGGCGTCGACTGCAGCCGCGTCGGTATCGGTGGCCTCGGCCACCCGCCTTGTCAGTGAGGTAAATTCCATGCCCTTGAGAAAAGCCACCAGCTTCGGCCCGTCGAGCGGGTTGAGCACCAGCTCGTCAAGCTTTTCGGTGACTTCGACATCGTCGCGAAGCCGCACCAGCTCGCGTGAAATTCGTGCCTTATCGGCAAATTCGATGATGTTCTCGCGCCGCTTGTTCTGCTTGATCTCGCCGGCCCGCTCGAGCAGCGTGTCGAGATCGCCGAACTCTCCGATCAGCTGTGCCGCGGTCTTCGGTCCGATGCCGGGAATACCGGGCACGTTATCGACCGAATCACCGGTCAGCGCCTGCAGATCAATCATTTTTTCGGGCGGCACGCCCCATTTGTCGATGACTTCCTGCACGCCGATCTGCCGGTCCTTCATCGAATCGTACATCGACACCTGCGGGCCGACCAGTTGCATCAGGTCCTTGTCCGACGAGATCACCGTGACATCGGCGCCGGCTTCGCGCGCCAGCCGCGCATAGGTGGCGATCAGATCGTCGGCCTCAAAGCCCTCCATCTCGATACAGGGCAGGTCGAAAGCCCGTGTCGCTTCGCGGATAACGGCAAATTGCGGCACCAGATCTTCAGGTGGCGCCGAGCGGTTGGCCTTGTATTCGGGATATAGTTCGTTGCGGAAGGTTTTCGATGAATAGTCGAAAATCACCGCGAAATGGGTCGGCGTCACCCCCACCGAGGTGTCGCGGGTGTCCACCATCAGCTTCCACAGCATGTTGCAGAAACCGGCCACCGCACCGACCGGCAGGCCGTCGGACTTGCGGGTCAGCGGCGGCAAGGCGTGATAGGCGCGGAAAATATAGCCGGAGCCGTCGACGAGGAAGAGATGATCACCTTTTTTCATGGCGCAGGATTAGCGCGGGGTGCCGCCAAGGTCCATCCGCTTTGCGGCCTATGAGCATGCAAAATGCTCAAGCATGTCTTTTGCCGGCCCCTGCTTGGCGTGCCGAAACGCTCTCAGTTGCGCGCCAGAATCGTGCGTACCAATTCCGGCAGCACCCGGTTCAGCATCAGAACCCGGCGTGACAGGCCGGGTGCTGCGGTATTGCGCTGATCCCTGATGCTGTCAAAAATCGCCGTCGCCATGGTTTCAGGTGCAATTTTGCCCGACCCGCGGCCCGCAGTCATTGCCGTGTCCATCAGCGGCGGCACCGCTTCGACCGCATCAATGCCCTCGGATCGCAATTGCACGCGCAGCGATTGGGTAAACGAGGCAAGACCGGCCTTGGTCGCGGAATAGACCGGCGCCGAGGGCTTTGGCTGACGCGAAACCAGCGACGTCACGTTGACGATGGTGCCGCCGGGGCGAAGCATGAAGGCGAGCAGCGCCGCAGCGAGAAGCATTGGCGTGGTCAGGTTGAGCATAATTTCATCGCGGATCTGCGTGGCGATTGCTTCGCTGTCGATCCCGGTAGCGGTAAAATCCACCGCGTTCTGGATGCCGGCATTGTTGATCAGCACCGCGACCGGAAGCCCGATTTTCTCCACGCGTCTGGCGATATGGGTGATTGCCTGCGGGTCGGTAAGATCGGTATCGAGCGTTGTCAGCTTGTCGTGCGTTGGCATCAATGCGGTGTCGCGGGCAATACCCAGAACTGTGTGACCTTCCTTCAGGAAGCACTCGACCAGTGCAAGCCCGATGCCGCGACTGGCGCCGGTAATGACAATAAGTCCGCTCTGCTCTGGCATGCCTGTCTCCCGAATTTGGATCGAGGCCAAATCTGCAACGCGGAAGGCGGCGGGTATTGAATAATTGCGCCTCGGATCTGGCGCGATTATTCAATCGTGGCATCAGCGAGTAAGGTAGATCATCGCGCGGATACCAAATTGCCGCCGCTGCTCACTTTGCGGGCAGCAGGACGTTAGCTGAAGGATGGCGCCATGAAGAGCTTTGCGAGCGCAGGCCTGCTCAATCTGGTCCAGCGCGTGATCGGCGCGGTCGATCCAGAGCTGATCGCGGGAGAGGCAATGTCAGACCCTTTTGCGCGTGGCATCGCGCCCGCCAAATCAAAGCGTAACCTGGTTGACCGGGCGATGGAAAAGCATGGCCCGGGCCTGTTATTGTCTGTCGGTCAGCATCTGCATCTGATCGGGGATACGCCTGTTGCGACGGTGTTCAGACGCTCGGCCGATCCGCATGTGCTGGCAGACAAATGGCGCCGGCTTGAGCGCTATCACCACGCGTTCCATCGGATCAAGATAGCGCCGCTCGGAGATGAAGGCTGGGATTGCCGGCGCTATGGCATCACTTCAAAGCCGACCATTGGCGAAAATTGCCTTGTCGCGGGAGTGCTGGTTGGGCTTGTCGAGATGATCGGCGCGACGGATTGCCGTCTGCAGGTTGACGGGTCTGAATGGCGCGCCGCTGGTTTGAGAAAGGCGGAACTGCCGCGGGGCGCAACGCTAGAAACCTTCCGGATTGTCTGGGCGCCGTTTCAGCAGCGCGAACGTCCGGCGCTGGCTGACGAACCGGCAACCGCGGACAATATGGCCGACCGGCTTGCCGATCTGCTCGCCACCGATGTCGGACGAAGCTGGAAGATTGCGCACGCCGCAACCCGGATGGCGATCTCGACGCGTTCGTTGCAGCGTCACCTCGCCGCTGAAAAGCGCAGTTTCTCGACTGTTTTGCGACGGGCGCGCATGCGCCAGGCCACCCAACTGCTTACCGGCACGGCCACGCCGCTTGCCGAAATCGGCTATTGCTGCGGCTATGCCGACCAGGCCCATTTCCAGCGCGATTTCCGCCGGGTCACCAACATCACGCCGAAACGTTTCCGCGACATGGCGGGCGCGTTTCTGCCTGGCGCGAAAATTCAATAATTCGCTAGGCGCATTCAAAAACCTGTCTCCGGCGCAAGCAACGCAGACAGCCCCATGTTCAACCCCGACCTGTTCGTGCCCGCGCTTCTGACGCAACTTGCTGCAATTGATGAACGAAGGTTGGCGGCGATACCGCAGGGTGCAAGTCCTCGTAACCACACTGTTATCGGGTGCTGGGTCGACCTTGGATGGCTGCAGCGGCGGCGTGCGGAGGCGGGAATGCGCTACTCTGCGATCACACAATGGTTACCAAATTGTAATCTTTGCGCCCGGTTCGTGTCCTTGAAAAGCCACAATAGCTTACCAAATTATGATCACCGGCACATAAAAAGCCGACGTCTGGACCTCCGGCTCGTCCCCCGCCGCATCCAGACTTAGGACAAGGGCCGCCCCGCCCCTCAATTGGCCCTTGTCCGACCAATATGCCGCCATGGCCTCCCCTCCGGCCATGGCGGTTTTTTCTTTTATGAGGCCCCGGTTGTCCGACCTCGGCGCAAGAGTGGCCTATCTCCGATCGGATGCATGGCGCAGAAGTGTCGCTAATCTGTGGATCGATGATTCCGCCTGATCGCCGGATGATCTAGTCTGCTCGCGTCTGATTCCCTTCCGGAGCTTGCCATGACCGATTTGACCGCCGCCCTATCCGCTGCCGATACTCAATTCGACGAGAGCCTCGAGCGCTTGTTCGGGCTGTTGCGGATTCCTTCCATCTCCACCGATCCCGCGTTTGCTGCCGATTGCCGGCGCGCCGGTCAGTGGTTGGTCGATGAACTGACCGGACTTGGCTTTGACGCCAGTCTACGCGACACGCCGGGCCACCCGATGGTGGTCGCCCATCATGAGGGTGCGACGCCGGATGCGCCGCATTTCCTGTTTTACGGCCACTATGATGTTCAGCCGGTCGATCCGCTGGAATTATGGACCAGCCCGCCGTTCGAGCCGGAGATCAAGGAGATCGCGCCGGGTCGAAAGGCGATCACCGGTCGTGGCGCCGCCGATGACAAGGGTCAGCTGATGACCTTCGTCGAGGCTTGCCGCGCCTGGAAGGCAGCGTCTGGATCGCTGCCGTGCCGCATCACCATCCTGTTTGAAGGCGAGGAGGAATCCGGTTCGCCATCGCTCAAGCCGTTCCTCAAGGCCAATGCCGAGGAGCTCACGGCCGAATGCGCGCTGGTCTGCGACACCGGCATGTGGGATCCGGAAACACCGGCAATCTCGGTCGGGTTGCGCGGCCTGGTCGGGGAGGAAGTGACCATTCATGCCGCCGACCGTGACCTGCATTCGGGCCTGTTTGGCGGGGCTGCCGCCAACCCGCTGCAGATCCTGTCAAAAATCCTCGCAGATCTGCATGATGAAACCGGACGCGTGACGCTCGAAGGCTTTTATGACGGTGTCGAGGAAACCCCGGCTCAGGTGCTGGAGAGCTGGAACAATCTGGGCAAGACTGCCGAGAGTTTCCTGGGTGAAGTTGGCCTTTCGGTTCCTGCCGGTGAAAAGGGCCGCTCGGTGCTCGAACTCACCTGGGCCCGCCCGACCGCCGAGATCAATGGCATGTGGGGTGGCTATACCGGCGAAGGCTTCAAGACCGTGATTGCCGCGCAAGCCGCTGCCAAGGTGTCTTTCCGTCTGGTCGGCAAGCAGGACCCCGACCAGATCCGTGCCGCGTTCCGCGCCCATGTCGAAGCGCGGTTGCCGGAAGATTGCAGCGCCAGTTTTGCACCGCATGGTGGTTCGCCGGCGATCCAGTTGCCGTTTGATTCGCCGATGGTCACCAAGGCCCGCACCGCGCTCACCGATGAATGGCCAAAGCCGGCGGTGATGATCGGCATGGGCGGCTCGATTCCGATTGTCGGCGATTTCCAGAACATTCTCGGTCTGCAGTCTGTGCTGTGCGGTTTCGGATTGACCGACGACCGGATTCACTCGCCCAACGAGAAATACGACCTGACATCTTTTTCAAAGGGAATCCGCTCCTGGGTGCGGATTTTGCAAGCGCTGTCCAAGCCCTGAACGGCAGTTGAAGTGGTTTCCAAGGCATTTTAGGTGCCTCGGTTTTTCTTAAGGTCGCAAGGGGTGGTTTCCTTAACCACCCCTTAAATCGTCGCATTTAGGGTGTTTCACGATCGCATCGCGGCGACGGATTGTGCCAGTCAGGGCCCTTTTTCTGATCCGCGTTGAACCGAAAACCCGGATTGCCACGCGTCACCGATAGCTGTCGCAAGGCCGCTCCGGGACCAGAGAGCATCCGGACCCTTCATGGCGCGCAAGACAACTCCCCGAAGCCGCATCGAACCGTCCTTTGAGCGCGGCAAGCCGAAAGCTGCCGGCCGGACCGTTGCCGATGAACGGGTTGCGGGCAGGAAGCCGCCGGCCAAACGCCGCAAGAAGGCCGCTCCGAAGGCCAGACAAGCCAAGGCGAAAACCTCGCGCGGCCGTCTGGCGCGGGCGCTGCGCGGGCTGGTTTACTGGAGCTTTGTGTTTGCCATCTGGGGCGGAATCGGCATCGCCGGGATCGTCGCCTACTATGGCGCGCGCATGCCGAGCGCCGCCACCTGGTCGATCCCTGATCGTCCGCCCAACGTCAAGATCATGTCGGTCAAGGGCGAGATCATGGCCAACCGCGGCGCCACCGGCGGCGAGGCACTGTTGCTGGGAGATATGTCGCCCTACATCCCCGAGGCGGTGGTCGCCATCGAGGACCGGCGTTTCTATTCGCATTTTGGCGTTGATCCGATTGGCCTGGCCCGCGCCATGCTTGCCAATGCCATGGCCGGACGCATGGTCCAGGGCGGCTCGACGCTGACTCAGCAATTAGCCAAGAACCTGTTTCTCTCTCCCGAACGGACAATCGAGCGCAAGGTCCAGGAAGTGCTGCTGGCGCTGTGGCTCGAGCACAAGTTTGCCAAGGACCAGATCCTGGAAATGTATCTCAACCGGGTATTTTTCGGCTCCGGCGCCTACGGCGTGGAGGCGGCTTCGCGGCGCTACTTCCGCAAGCCCGCCCGGGATGTCACGCTGGCCGAGGCGGCACTGCTCGCCGGCCTGCTCAAGGCGCCGTCACGGCTGTCGCCGGCCAGCAATCCCAAGGGTGCCGAAGCCCGCGCCCAGGTAGTGCTTGCGGCGATGCGCGACACTGGCGTTGTTACCGACCGCGAAGCCACCACCGCTCTGACCAGCCCGCAGGTGCGGGCCAAGAGTTATTGGAGTGGCTCGGAAAATTATGTCGCCGATCTGGTGATGGACCGGATAACCGATCTTGTCGGCCCGGTGACCGAGGACCTGGTGGTCGAAACGACCGTCGATTTCCAGCTCCAGCGTGAGGCCGAAAAGGCGCTCAAGGCCAGCCTTGACGCCAACGGCGCCAAGTTCAATGTCGGCCAAGGCGCGTTGGTCTCGCTCGATGGCACCGGCGCGGTGCGGGCGCTGATTGGCGGCCGCGAATACGCTACCAGCCAGTTTGACCGCGCCACCGAGGCCAAGCGCCAACCCGGCTCCGCCTTCAAGCCGTTTGTCTATGCTGCAGCCCTTGAGCAGGGCCGGACGCCGCAATCGGTGCGCAATGACGCGCCGGTCAAGATCGGCAAATGGACGCCTGAAAATTATGACGGAAAATACCGGGGCGAGGTGTCCCTGTCGGATGCGCTGACATATTCGCTCAACACCATCGCCGCGCAGCTGGTCATGGAAGTCGGCCCGAAAACCGTGGTCAAGACCGCGCACCGTCTCGGTATCGAGGCCAAAATGCAGGCCAATGCGTCGATTGCGCTGGGTACATCCGAGGTCACGCTTCTGGAGCTGACTTCGGCCTATGCACCCTTCATGAACGGCGGCTACAAGGCGACGCCGCATGTCATCCGCCGCATCACCACCCACGCCGGCAAGGTGCTCTATGAAAATACCTACGACAACCCGCCACGGGTGATCGACGGTGCGGTAGCGGCGATGATGAACGGGATGATGGTTCGCGTCGTCAATCAGGGCACCGGCCGCAAGGCCAGGCTTGATGGCTGGCAGGTGGCCGGCAAGACCGGCACCAGCCAATCGTTCCGCGATGCGCTGTTTGTCGGCTACACCGCCAATCTGGTGACCGGCGTCTGGTTTGGCAATGATGACGGCGCGCCGATGAAAAAAGTTACTGGCGGCGGACTGCCTGCCGAAACCTGGAAAACCTATATGCAGGCCGCCCATGCAGGCCTCAAGCCGGCGGGCCTGCCGCTCGGCGGACCGCTGCCGCCGGTGGCGATTGAAGGTCCGGCATCGGCCGCCGATCCGATGGCGGAACTTGTTCGCGATCTAGCCCCGATTCCGGTTTCCCGCGACGCCACCGGCGCCACCAGCGCAGGCGGACTGACACCTCCGGCCGATATCGGCGGCCCATCTACGGTGGGCGCGCAAGGCCAGCGCACCACGCTGCTCGACATTTTAATGGGAAATTAGCCCGCAAGCGGCCCAATTTCTGCACAAAAACTGCTGCCTGCCGGCAATCAGTACTGTTCGCGGCGCTTGCAGTCTTCAAGCGACATTCTTATATACCCGACAACGCCCCTGACGATGACCGCAACAACTGGCAGACGCCAGGGGGGAGAAGGGACCGGAAGACGGTGTCATCCGGTTTTTAACAATGTCCCGTTAGGGGCTGTCGTATGGAACGCCTGACCGGGTCCCGGCAGCTCGCTTCAAGGAGAAGTAATATGGCGAAAGTAATCGGTATCGACCTCGGAACCACCAATTCCTGCGTCGCAGTTATGGATGGCAAGGACGCCCGCGTGATTGAAAACGCGGAAGGCGCGCGCACCACGCCGTCGATGGTGGCCTTCAGCGAAGATGGCGAGCGTCTGGTTGGCCAGCCGGCCAAGCGTCAGGCTGTCACCAACCCGGAAAACACCCTGTTTGCGGTCAAGCGCCTCATCGGCCGTCGTTACGAAGACAAGGCCGTCACCAAGGACAAGGAGCTTGTCTCGTTCAAGATCGTTCGCGGTGACAATGGCGATGCCTGGGTTGAAGCCAATGGCGACAAGTATTCTCCGGCTCAGATCTCGGCGATGATCCTTCAGAAGATGAAGGAAACCGCTGAATCCTATCTCGGCGAGAAGGTAGAAAAAGCCGTCATCACGGTTCCGGCCTACTTTAACGACGCCCAGCGTCAGGCCACCAAGGACGCGGGCAAGATCGCCGGCCTTGAAGTTCTCCGCATCATCAACGAGCCAACTGCCGCAGCACTTGCCTATGGTCTGGACAAAACCGAAGGCAAGACCATCGTGGTCTACGATTTGGGCGGTGGCACCTTCGACGTCTCGATCCTCGAGATCGGCGATGGCGTCTTCGAGGTCAAATCGACCAATGGCGACACCTTCCTCGGCGGTGAAGATTTTGACATGCGCCTGGTTGGCTATCTGGCCGACGAGTTCAAGAAAGAGCAGGGCATTGACCTGAAAAAGGACAAGCTCGCGCTGCAGCGTCTCAAGGAAGCTGCCGAAAAGGCCAAGATCGAGCTGTCTTCCCTGGCTCAGACCGAAATCAACCTTCCCTTCATCACGGCTGATGCCTCCGGGCCGAAGCACCTGACGATGAAGCTCAGCCGCTCCAAGTTCGAAAGCCTGGTCGATGATTTCGTCCAGCGCACCATCGGACCGTGCAAGGCTGCTCTCAAGGATGCCGGGCTTCAGTCCGCCGAAATCGACGAAGTGGTTCTGGTCGGCGGCATGACCCGCATGCCCAAGATCCAGGAAGTGGTGAAGAAGTTCTTCGGCAAGGAGCCCCACAAGGGCGTCAACCCGGACGAAGTGGTCGCCATGGGCGCCGCCATTCAGGCCGGCGTTCTGCAGGGCGACGTCAAGGACGTGCTGCTGCTCGACGTGACCCCGCTGTCGCTCGGCATCGAAACGCTGGGTGGCGTGTTCACCCGTCTGATCGACCGCAACACCACGATCCCGACCAAGAAGAGCCAGGTTTTCTCCACCGCTGAAGACAATCAGAACGCGGTGACGATCCGGGTCTTCCAGGGCGAGCGTGAAATGGCTGCCGACAACAAGGTTCTCGGCCAGTTCGATCTCGTCGGCATCCCCCCGGCGCCGCGTGGCGTGCCGCAGATCGAGGTCACCTTCGACATCGACGCCAACGGCATCGTCAACGTCTCGGCCAAGGACAAGGGCACCGGCAAGGAACACCAGATCCGCATCCAGGCATCGGGTGGTCTGTCTGACGCCGACATCGAGGCGATGATCAAGGAAGCCGAAACCAATGCCGACGCTGACAAGAAGCGCCGCGCCGTGGTGGAAGCCAAGAACCAGGGCGAAAGCCTCGTCCATTCTTCGGAACAGTCGCTGAAGGATTATGGCGACAAGGTTTCCGAAGAAGATCGCACCGCGATTGCCGACGCGATTGCTGCGCTCAAGACGGCTGTTGAAGCCGAAGAGCCTGATGCCGATGACATCCAGGCCAAGAGCCAGACGCTGATGGAAGTCTCGATGAAGCTGGGTCAGGCAATGTATGAGCAGGCCCAGACCGAGACTGGCGAAGACGAGGCCCAGGCTGAAGGCGACGAAAAGGTCGTCGATGCCGACTTCGAGGAAGTCAAGGACGACGATGACGACCAGAAGAAGTCGGCCTGATAGGCAGATGTAGCAAAACCCGGGAACTTCGGTTCCCGGGTTTTCGTCCGGCTATGCCGGAAGCGATGACAGCAATCAGGACGTCGACGGAGCATCATGGCCAAGGCGGATTTTTACGAAATACTCGGTGTGGCGCGTGGCGCGGACGAGAAGGAGCTCAAGGGCGCCTTCCGCAAGCTGGCCATGAAGTTTCACCCGGACAAGAACCCCGATGATTCCGACGCCGAACGCAAGTTCAAGGAAATCAACGAGGCTTACGAGTTCCTGAAAGATCCCCAGAAGCGTGCAGCCTATGACCGGTTCGGTCATGCCGCCTTCGAGCAGGGCGGCCCCGGCGGTATGGGCGGCGGCATGGGTGGCGGCGGCGGTTTCTCGGATATTTTCGAAGACATCTTCGGCGAGATGATGGGCGGCGGCCGCGGCGGCGGGCGGCGGTCATCGGGTGGCCGCGAACGCGGCGCCGACCTGCGCTACAACATGGAAATTTCGCTCGAGGAAGCCTATGAAGGCAAGACCGCGCAGATCAGGGTTCCGACCTCGATTAGCTGTGATGTCTGCACCGGGTCGGGCGCCAAGCCCGGCACCCAGCCCTCGACTTGCGCCACCTGCAACGGCGCTGGCCGGGTGCGCGCCGCACAGGGCTTCTTTTCGATCGAACGCACCTGCCCGACCTGCCATGGTCGTGGCCAGACCATCACCGACCCTTGCACCAAATGCGGTGGCCAGGGCCGGGTCACCGAAGAACGCTCGCTGTCGGTCAATATCCCGGCCGGCATCGAGGATGGCACCCGCATAAGGCTCTCCGGCGAGGGCGAGGCCGGCATGCGCGGCGGTCCGTCCGGCGATCTCTATATTTTCCTCTCCGTGCGTCCGCACGCTGTATTCCAGCGCGAAGGTGCGGACCTGTTCTGCACCGTGCCGATTTCGATGACCACGGCCGCGCTTGGCGGCAAGTTCGACATCACCACAATGGATGGTGCGCGCTCCCGCGTCAGCGTTCCCGAGGGCACCCAGCCTGGCAAGGAACTCAGGCTGCGCAACAAGGGCATGCCGGTGCTTCGCTCGGCCCAGTTTGGCGATCTTTACATCCGGATTTCAATTGAGACGCCGCAGAAATTGTCCAAGCGCCAGCGCGAATTGCTGATGGAATTTCAGGAACTTTCGTCAAAGGAAAACAGCCCGGAATCCTCTGGCTTCTTTTCGCGGATGAAGGGTTTCTTCGACACGCTGACGGATTGATTAGCCACACCCGGGCCGATCTGATGTTATTTTAGCGAGACGTCCCGGCGGCATGATGTCGCCGGATGGCGACAGGGTAGGCGCCAACGGTTGGCGCGGGAGTGAGCATGAATTTTCCCAGGGGAATCGCAGCGCGTTTCGACGAGGAAATCCGATTTTTCAAAGTCTGGATGGATGGACCTCGGAAAATCGGCGCGATCATGCCCACGTCATCGGTTGCTGCCCGTTCAATGGCATCCGTCGTCAATCCCGACTCTGGTCTGCCGGTACTCGAACTCGGACCCGGCACCGGTGTCATCACCCGCGCCATTCTGGCCCGCGGCATAACGCCGGCCCAGCTCGTCTCGGTGGAGTTCTCGCAGCAGTTCTTCACCCGGCTGAAGCTCGATTTTCCCGAAGTCCGGTTTATCCTCGGCAATGCGTTTGATCTCGAAACGACACTTGGCGCACTGCGTGCGCAGCGTTTTGACAGCGTAATTTCGGGCATTCCGCTGCTCAATTTCCCGGTTGCCGATCGGGTCGCGCTGATTGAAGACCTGCTCGACCGGCTGCCCTGTGGACGGCCGGTGGTCCAGTTTTCCTATGGGCCGACATCGCCGGTACCGCCACATAGCGGCAATTTTGACGTGATCCGCCACGATTTTGTCATGCGCAATGTGCCGCCAGCGCGGTTGTGGCTTTACCGCCGCAAGGTGATCCTCGCCTGAGATCGTTGCGCATTTTCCATTCACCTACCTTGATCTGTCGCGCCGTCCCGCAGGCGGCTGATTATCCAGCGGAGCATCCTATGATCCCAAAAATTCTCGTCATCCCCGGCTCCAATCGGAGCGGTTCTTTCAATGCCGCTTTGGCGGCCGCAGTATCGGTCGAACTCGCCCGCCAGGGCGCCGACGTCACACGGGTTTCGCTGGTTGATTATCCGCTGCCACTGGTTGACGAGGATTTGAAGAACCAGTCGGGCATTCCCGAGAACGCCATGAAGCTGGGCCGGTTGATTGCTGCCCAGGACGGCGTGTTCCTGTGTTGCCCTGAATACAATTCATCGATTCCGCCCTTGCTCAAGAACATGATCGATTGGGTCAGCCTGATTGCCAGGGATGGCGACAAGCCATTCAAGCCATGGAAGGGCCGCTTTGTGGCGCTGGGATCAGCTTCCAACGGCCGGTTCGCCGGCATTCGCGGGCTTTATCACGTTCGCTCGGTGATGATGAATGTCGGAACCCAGGTGATCAGCGAGCAGTGCTCTGTTGGCGCTGCCGCAACCGCATTTGATGCCGACGGGCGGCTCAAGGACGAACGGACGACAGCGATGATGGCCAGCGCTTGCACCTCGCTGATTGCCCATTGCACCATGATGAACAGCCGCTGAGCTCGGACGCCTCTCGCAACGCCGGGCTAGTGGCTTATCGTTGCGGCAGGTCTTGCGAACGATGGCTCTTCATGCGAGGACCGAAGTCGATTGCATGACGGTTTCCAGTGCTTCGGCGGACGAGACCGGCCTGTCTGGTTTCAAGCGAGAAGAGCGTCCATTGAGCGTTGATGCGAACGCCCGACGCTTGGGAGAACAGCGTCATGGCCAACGCCGCGATACACCTCGACAATTCACCACCGGCAATCGCCGATCCACGTCTCATCGTTGCTCTCGACGTGCCGACGGTCGCTGAAGCCGAAGCGCTGGTGGAACGGATCGGTGACGAAGCGGTGTTTTTCAAGATCGGCTACCAGCTGGCATTTGCCGGCGGGCTGCCGCTGGCGCGCGAACTCAAGGCCGCTGGCCGCAAGGTGTTTTTGGACATGAAACTCCTCGACATCGACAACACCGTCGCCAAGGGCGTCGAGAACGTGGCGCGAATGGGCGTCGACATGCTGACCCTTCATGCCTACCCGAAAGTGATGAAAGCCGCAGTTGAAGCCGCCAGTGGCAGCGGCTTGTGCCTGCTGGGCGTCACCGTGCTAACCTCGATGGACGCGGCCGACCTTTCCGACGCCGGCTATGCATTCACGCCCGAACAGCTGGTTTTGCGCCGCGCCGCGCAGGCGCGCGAGGCCAACATGGGGGGTATCGTCTGTTCGGCGGCCGAAGCCGCCGCGGTGCGCGCTGTTGTCGGTCCGGACATGGCGATCGTGACACCGGGCATCAGACCCTCGGGCGCCGATCATGGTGACCAGAAGCGGGTGATGACACCGGCCGAAGCGCTGGCTGCCGGCGCAACCCATCTGGTGGTGGGGCGGCCGATTTCGGCGGCATCCGATCCCGCCGCTGCTGCCCGCGCCATCCGCGTCGAAATGTCGAATACCTGAAAAGTTCAAACACCAAGCAACAGAAGGATCAGATCATGGCCAAGGGATACTGGATCGGACGCATCGATGTGCGCGACCCTGAGGGCTACAAGGCCTATGTGGAAACCGCGAAACCGGCTTTCATTGAACACAACGCCAAATTCCTGGTCCGCGGCGGTGAGCTCGACTCGCTCGAAGGCACCGCTCGCGCCCGCAATGTGGTTATCGAGTTCCCCAGTCGCGAGGCCGCGCTGGCGTGCTACAATTCCGAGACCTACCAGAAGGCCCGTGCCATTCGGCAGCAATATTCCGAAGGTGAACTGATCATCGTCGACGGCTTCGAGGGCTAATCCGGTTGAACCAGACGTTGCCGCTCCATGATCACCAGGCGGTTTTCAGGGCGGCGCGGTGTGGGCAAACGCAAAGATAGTCCATCGGACGCACCCTCAGGCTCTTCACCTCGCGGCGGTTTTTGACTAAGAGCGTGGCTGGAGTGCGTCCACGGCCCAATCCGTCTGCTCAGGCCGGTCGGCCAAATGATCCTGTCAGGGAGTGCATGAATGTCATCGCTGAACCAACCCAAGCTCGTCACGGTATTTGGCGGCTCCGGCTTTGTTGGCCGCCATGTGGTGCGCGCCCTCGCTCGCCGCGGCTATCGCATCCGCGTTGCGGTTCGCCGGCCCGACCTTGCCGGTCATCTGCAGCCGCTCGGTGGCGTCGGCCAGATTGCCGCCATTCAGGCCAATCTGCGCAACCGTGAATCCGTCAACCGCGCCGTTGCCGGATCGGATCACGTGGTCAACTGTGTCGGCATTCTGTTCCAGTCCGGACGCAACACCTTCGATTCGGTCCAGGATTTTGGTGCCCGCGCTGTTGCCGAGGCTACCCGTGCTGCGGGCGCCAGCCTGACCCACATCTCCGCCATTGGCGCCGATCCCAAAGCCGAATCCGATTATGCCCGGACCAAGGGGCTCGCCGAAGTGGCGATCGCCAGGGTACTGCCCGACGCGGTAATCATGCGTCCGTCGATCATCTTTGGCCCGGAAGACGGGTTCTTCAACAAGTTTGCCCAAATGGCTCGCTTTTCGCCATTCCTGCCGCTGATCGGTGGTGGCGAGACCAAGTTCCAGCCGGTCTATGTCGGCGATGTCGCCGAGGCTGTGGCGCGCAGCGTGGATGGCCGCCTGACAACTGGTACAGTCTACGAGCTCGGCGGCCCCCGGGTCATGAGCTTCATGCAATGTCTTGAGGAAATGCTCGGCGTCATCCAGCGCAAGCGGGTGCTGGTGTCTTTGCCATGGAGCCTTGCTTCGCTGATCGGCAAGGTCGCCTCGCTGATTCCGTTCATCGAGCCGCCGCTGACCAGTGATCAGGTGACGCTATTGAAGGCCGACAATGTCGTCTCCGCCGAAGCTGTCGCCGAGAATCGTACGCTGGCCGGTATGGACATACCGCTGACCACGGTCGAAGCGATCTTGCCGTCCTATCTCACCCACTACCGGCCGCAAGGCCAGTACAGCGGTACCGGCAGCGAAGCCTGAGCGCTCAGCTTTACGCGACCGTCGCAGCCCTTGTGCCGCAAGGGCTCGACCTCTGGGTCGCGGCGTCGCTTGTTATAGCGAGTTTCTTCACATCGGCGCTGACCGCCTCTGTCGGCATTGGTGGCGGCGTCGCCATGCTTGCGCTGATGGGGTATCTGGTCCCGGTCCCGGCCATCATCCCGCTGCACGGCGCGGTGCAGCTGGGCTCCAATCTCAGCCGCAGCGCGATCCTGCGCAGCCATATCGCCTGGGCCTGTCTCGCCGCCTTTCTGGCCGGCGCCATACCCGGCGCCTGGGTCGGTGGACTGGCGGTTGGAGCGCTGGCCGAACCGGCCCTCAAGGCAATGCTCGGCGGCTTCATCCTGCTCATCACCTGGCTCAAGCTGCCCGGCCTGGCCGCCATCAGCCTGCCCGGATTCACGTTCACCGGTGCAATCACCACTTTTCTGACAATGATTTTCGGCGCCACCGGCCCGTTCAATGCCGTGGTGCTGTCCAAAACCTTTCCCGACCGTCTGCGCTTGCAAGCGACCACGGCGGCGGTGATGAGCCTGCAGCATCTGGTCAAGACGATTGCCTTTGCGCTTGCGGGCTTTGCCTTCGCCCCCTGGTTGCCGCTGATTGCGGCGATGATCCTGACCGGGTTTGCTGGAACCTGGGTCGGCGCCAATATCCTGCATAAGATTCCCGAGAAGCGGTTTCGGATGCTTTTTCGGATCGCTCTCACGGTTCTTGCGCTCGACATGATCCGGCGTGGTGTTGCCGGAATGGCGCATGGTTAGGAATGATTTAAGTTTCCTCGGCTTTATTGGCCGTGCCAGCGGTTTGCCACTTGCCTCGACCTGCAGGGCCGGGTAGATCGCCACTGCCTTTGGCTGAGCCGGCAGATGCCGTGCCCCAGACGCCGTCGCCGGCCCTTCGCGGGCACCGGTGAAATTTTTAATCAGACCGCAGCCGCGGGACCCGACCGAATGTGCGCAACATCGGGCTTGAATTGTATCAAGGAAGTAAAGTCATGGGCAAAACCGTCATATCCGCATTCGCCTTCGCGGTTGTCGTGATTCTTTCCGCGTCTGCCTTTGCACCCCGCAGCGTCGCCGATTCCAAGGGCTGCGCCCCGGCCTACGGCGTTGATCCCTGCCTCACCCAGCTCAGTGAATAGGCACTACTTCAGGTAAAGGGCGCTCAAATCGGGTCATTTGAGCGTGAAACCAGACGCTTCAATCAAGGCGTCACAGCAACCACAGCCCGACCAGGCCGAGCGTGCCGACCACGATTCGCCACCAGCCAAACAGCGTGAAACCGCGCCGTGACACGAAATCCAGCAGGCTGCGCACGACCACCACTCCGGCAATAAACGCCATCACGAAGCCGACGACGATCGCCGCGACATCATCTGCGGCCAGCAAATCATAATTCTTGTAAAGATCCAGCGTGAAGGCACCGGCCATCGTCGGCATGGCGAGGAAGAATGAAAATTCCGCCGCCGAGCGCTTGTCCGCACCAAGCAGCAAGGCGCCGACGATGGTGGCACCTGAGCGCGACGTGCCGGGGATCATCGCCAAAGTCTGACAAACCCCGATCTTGAAGGCCATCGACAGCGGATAATCCATCACATTGGTGTATTTTGGCGTCAGCTTCATCCGGTCGACAACCAGCAGCACAATGCCGCCGGCAATAAGTACCCAGCAAATCAGCGCGGTTGATTCAAACAGCACCGACTTGATGAAACCATGCGCCATCGCGCCGATTACCGCCGCCGGCAGAAACGCCAGCAGGATGGCACCGACAAAATGCCGCGCCTTCGGGCTTGAAGGCAGATCCGTGGCGAGTTTCCACAGCCGCGCGAAATACACCGACAGGATAGCCCCGATCGCCCCGAGCTGAATCAGCACCTCGAAACTGTTGCCGGGTGATTTGAAGCCCAGAAAATGGCCGACCAGCAACAGATGTGCGGTCGAAGATACCGGAATGAACTCGGTCAGGCCTTCAATCAGGCCAAGCAGGGCTGCGCCCACGAGTGTCGTTTCATTCATTCTAAGCCTCGTGTCGCTTTGTGGCCGTCATTGGTGTTTATCCAGACGTCAAGGGCGAAAAACTGCCGGTATCGGCGGGGCAGTGATTCGCTTGTCTTGCCGCGTACCAAACCCTATAGCTCTATTTTCCAGAAACTGACCAGTCCTGCGCCTCGGCGCCAACGCAATCACATCCAGCTTCATCATGCCAATTTTGTATCATCATAAAGCTTCTGTAGCGTCCCGGTTCATCCGTGTGTGCTTCGGTGAAGTCGATTTCGAGGCCGAGCTTGTGGAAGAGAATGTCTGGGAGAAACGCCCGGAGTTTCTCAAGATCAATCCGGCCGGCAACCTGCCGGTCTGCATGACCGACAACAATCACGCGCTGTGCGGGCCCCACATCATTGCCGAATGGCTCGATGAGTCCTTTGGCGTGTTCAAGCGTGACCGCAGGCTCCTGGCCGAGGACCCGTTCAGGCGGGCCGAAATCCGACGTCTGATGGAGTGGTTCCTGATCAAGTTCGAGCATGATGTGGCACGGCCGCTGGTGCGCGAGCGTGTTCTCAAGCTGGTAATGCCGACAAGCAGTGGCGGTGGCGCGCCGGATCCGAAGATGCTGCGCGCGGGTCGGGCCAATATCCGCCAGCACATGAAATACCTGTCCTGGCTCGCGGGCTCCCGGGCCTGGTTGGCGGGCGACCGGCTCAGTTACGCCGATCTTGCAGCCGCTGCCGCAATATCGATGATGGATTATCTCGGCGAGGTCGACTGGAACGCCAACCCGCAGGCCAAGGACTGGTATCAGCGGGTCAAGTCGCGCCCCTCGTTCAGGCCGCTTCTGACGGACCGGATTCGCAATCTGCCGCCGGTCTCCCACTACGCCGATCTCGATTTCTAAGACGATGGTTGTCGCTGATTCCTCCGTACCAGCCACGACGCCCGACAAGGCGGCCGCGGAGAAGGCCGCGATCAAGATGGACCGTCTGAAGGTCTATCTGGCAGCCGAGGCTGAGCGGCTCGGGTTTTGCGCCCTGGCGATCACTGCTCCCGATCCCGGACCCGACGTTGCCGAACGGCTGGCACGCTTTGTCGAACTGGAACGGCACGGCTCGATGCTATGGCTTGAAGAAACCAGCGCCCGCCGTGCCGATCCGAAAACCCTGTGGCCCGAGGTCGGCTCGGTGATCATGCTGGCGATGAATTACGGTCCGGATGCCGACCCGATGGCCAATCTTGAGCGGAAATCCAGCGCCAATATCTCGGTTTATGCCCGCAACCGCGATTACCATGACCTCATCAAGGGCAAGCTGAAGGAACTGGCGGGAAAATTTGCTTCCCGCTCGGGCGGCGACGTCAAGGTCTTTGTCGACACCGCCCCGGTGATGGAAAAGCCGCTGGCCCGCTCGGCCGGGCTTGGCTGGATCGGCAAGCACACCAATCTGGTCAGCCGCAGCCATGGCTCCTGGCTGTTCCTGGCCTCGATCTTCACCACCATCGAACTGCCCCTTGATACAGCCGAGGTCGATCATTGCGGATCCTGCCGGGCCTGCCTCGACGCCTGTCCGACCAACGCTTTTCCTGCGCCCTATCAGATCGATGCGCGGCGTTGCATCTCCTATCTCACCATTGAGAACAAGGATGCGATTCCGCACGAGTTCCGAACCGCGATCGGCAATCGCATCTATGGTTGCGACGATTGCCTGGCAGCGTGCCCGTGGAACAAATATGCGCAGGTCGCCCACGAAGCCAAGCTGGTGGCCCGCGACGATCTGCAATCGCCGCCGCTGATTGATTTCCTGGCCATGGATGACGCGAGTTTTCGCACCTTTTTTTCGGGCTCTCCGGTCAAGCGGATCGGCCGCGACCGGTTCATGCGCAATGTGCTGATTGCCGCCGGCAACAGCGCCGACCAGAGCCTGGTCCCGGCCTGCAAGGTTCTTCTGAGCGATGCCGCGCCACTGGTGCGTGGTGCGGCTGTCTGGGCGCTGTCACAGTTGCTGAACTCCGAACAGATGCAAAGCCTGGCAGAAACTGCCGGGATCGACCCCGACGACGGGGTTGCGGGCGAATGGCGCATCGCTCTGGAAGGCGACGCGTGAGGGCAGGAGTGGAACAACGATGCGATTGATGATCCTTGGCGCCGGTTTTTCCGGTCTCGCCATCGCCCGGGCGCTGGCAGCAGACTGCGATTTTGCCGGCGGCACCACACGCAGCAAGGCCCGCTTTGCAGAATTGGCAAACGCCGGCCTTGCGCCCTACGTCTATGCTGGCGGCGTGCCCGAAGCGGAGCTGGCAAGCGAGTTGAGCCAGACTACCCATCTTGTGATGTCGATATCCCCGGATGCCGGCGGCGATCCGTTTCTGGCAGCGTTTTCGGGTGGGCTTGCTACGGCCATGCCGCAGCTTGAATGGATAGGCTATCTCTCGACCGTCGGGGTCTATGGCGATCATGGCGGCGCCTGGGTCGATGAACAGACCATCTGCCGTCCAGTATCCCGACGCTCGATCGCCCGGCTCGAGGCCGAGCAGGGTTGGAACATGTTGGCCTCTGACGCCGAAGTGGCGCTCGCCGTTATCCGCCTTTCAGGCATCTATGGCCCCGGCCGCAATGCCCTCAAGACGCTCGATGCCGGCAAGGGCCGGCGTCTGATCAAGCCGGGCCAGGTGTTCAACCGGATCCACGTCGAAGATATCGGCGGCGCCACCGCCCTGCTTTCCAGGGATCGTCGGGCGGGAACATTCAACGTTACCGACGACAAACCGGCACCACCGCAGGATGTGGTCGCCCATGCCGCCCTGCTGATGGGAATTGAACCACCGCCGGAGACCGATTTTGAAACCGCGGAACTGACGCCGATGGCGCGTTCGTTCTATGGTGAGAACAAACGCGTCTCCAACAAGGCGATCAAGGCCGCCGGCTATCAGTTTCTCTATCCGGACTATGCTGCCGGCCTCGGCGCACTTTGGCGCGATGGACGTTGGGCGCGCTGACGCCTTTCGGGCTCAAATCGGCCCATCTGCGCGAAAATATCCACGCATGAAATCCGAGTGTTGAAATGATCCTCGCGGATACATCTACGCGCGCGGCAAATTGGTTTTGCTGCATTGCAACAATACGCAACAAGAAGTGATTTTGGGGATCTTCTTTTGGCCCGGTTCGGTGTGCAACACCCGAGGCATCACCAAAAGGGATTGAAAATTGACTTCAACAAGCACCAACGCACCTATCGGCAAGATGTTCCTTGCCGGCATCCTGGCCGCCGCAGCAACCGTCGCCGTCATCTCTCCGGCTTCTGCCGCTCAGCCCTCTTGCGGGCGCGCGTCCTGGTATGCGTTGACCTCGCTCACCGCGTCGGGTGAGCGTATGAACCCGGCCAAGCTCACGGCCGCTCATCCCAAGCTTCGCTTCGGCACCAAGGTTGAAGTGGTCAATCCGCGCAACGGCAAGTCGGTGGTGGTGCGGATCAATGACCGTGGCCCCTTCGTCAAGGGGCGCATCATCGACGTTTCCAAGGCTGCTGCCGGGAAGCTCGGGATGATCAAGTCCGGCGTTGCCAAGGTCTGTTTCCGCGTCGTTTCCTGAGCCTGCCCATCTTGCCAGACCGGTTTGTCACGCTATTGTGCGCTGCGACGAATGCATGGGCGCCCGAATTTGAATGTTTGGGCGCTGATACCATGCAGTAAATCAAAGCGTTACAGTGACTCCGCGCGCTCGGCTGACCGCGCCGCGCGGTCAGAGGCAGGACATGATGGACAGTGCGGCAATTTCGACACGGCAGACATCCATGGCAGCGGCAATTGCCGCCCGGCGCGATGATCTGGTGGCGCTGACCCAGGATCTTATTCGCATTCCAACCCTTAATCCGCCGGGCGAATGCTACCGCGACATCTGCGAATATCTCGCCCAGCGCCTGAAGAAATCCGGCTTTGACGTCAAGCTGCTGCGCGCCGAAGGCACGCCCGGCGACAGCGAACGGCATCCGCGCTGGAATGTCGTCTGCCGTCGTGAAGGCGGTCGTGCCGGCCCTTGCGTGCACTTCAATTCTCATATCGACGTGGTCGAAACCGGTGCCGGCTGGACATACGATCCGTTCGGCGGAACAGTTTCCGATGGCAAGATCTATGGCCGTGGCGCCTGCGACATGAAGGGCGGGCTGGCGGCCTCGATCATTGCCGCGGAAGCCTTCATTGCGCTCTGGCCCGATTATCCCGGCGCCATTGAGATTTCCGGCACCGCTGACGAGGAAACCGGCGGTTATGGCGGCGTCGCCTGGCTTGCCGAGCAGGGTTACTTTTCGCCCGAGCGGGTCCAGCATGTGATCATCCCCGAGCCGCTCAACAAGGACCGCATCTGTCTGGGTCATCGCGGCGTGATGTGGGCCGAAATTCGCACCCATGGCCGCATTGCCCATGGATCGATGCCGTTTCTGGGCGATTGTGCTGTACGGCATATGGGCGCGGTGATTTCCAAAATGGAAACCTCGTTGTTTCCTGCTTTGGCGCGCAAGCATACGGCAATGCCGGTGGTTCCCGATGGCGCCCGGCAATCGACCATGAACATCAATTCGCTGCATGGTGGCCAAGCCGAGCCGGAGCCGGATTTCACCGGCTTTCCTTCAGCCTGCGTCCCCGATTCCGCGCGGATGGTGATCGACCGGCGCTATCTGATCGAGGAACAGGCCGACGAGGTGCGCGAGGAAATCATCACGCTGCTGGAGCGGGTGAAATCGGAACGGCCCGGCTTCCGCTATGATTTCGAAGAACTCTGGCAGGTTAGCCCGACCATGACCTCGGTCGATGCGCCGGTGGTCAAGGCCGTTGAACGTGGCATCCGCTCGGCGCTTGCCTGCGAGCCGGTGCACGTGGTTTCGCCCGGAACCTATGACCAGAAACATATTGACCGCATAGGTCGCTTGAAAGACTGTATTGCCTATGGGCCCGGCATTCTCGATCTGGCGCATCAGCCGGATGAATATGTGGGGATTGACGACATGGTCGATTCGGCGAAGGTGATGGCCTTCGCACTGGATGATCTTTTGCACGGTCGCGCGTAAAACGCCGCCGTCTCACTGGGAGCGAGGAAAGCCTGATGACAAAGAACCCGATTGCGGCGGCTGCCGTTTCGATCCTGGCCTTGGGGCTGGCGCTCGGCGTCACGCCGGCAATGGCTGCCAAGATGGACGCCACCATCGGCATGCAGCTCGAGCCGCCGAACCTCGACCCCACCGGTGGCGCTGCGGCGGCGATCGACGAAGTGCTCTACGCCAACCTGTTCGAAGGCCTCACCCGTTTTGGTCCCGATGGCGAGATCCTGCCGGCGCTGGCCAAGAGCTGGACCATCTCTGATGACGGCCTGGTCTACACTTTCAGCCTGCGCGAAGGCGCCAAGTTCCATGACGGCACCGATTTCAACGCCGATGACGTGAAGTTTTCGCTCGACCGCGCCCGCGCCGAAGAGTCGACCAATGCCCAGAAGGCACTGTTTGCCGACATCGCCTCGGTGGATGTGGTCGATCCGGCCACGGTCAAGGTGACGCTGTCAAAGCAGAACGGCTCGTTCCTGTTCAATATGGCTTGGGGCGACGCGGTGATTGTGGCGCCAGAATCCGCTGACGGCAACGCCGCCAAGCCGGTCGGCACCGGTCCTTTCATGTTTGCTCAATGGGTCAAGGGAGACCGGGTCGAACTCGATCGCAACCCCGATTACTGGGGCGAGGCAGTCAAGCTCGATCATGTCACGTTCAAGTTCATTTCCGACCCGACGGCTGCTTTCGCGGCGATGATGACCGGCGACCTTGATGCTTTCCCGGCCTTTCCTGCGCCAGAAAACCTCATCCAGTTCGAGGCCGATCCGCGCTTTTCGGTGATCATCGGCTCCTCCGAGGGCGAAACCATTCTGGCGATGAACAACAAGAAGCCGCCTCTCGACAACATCACGGTGCGCAAGGCGATCGCTCATGCCATCGACCGCAAGGCGATCATCGATGGTGCCCTGTTCGGCTACGGCACGCCGATCGGCACCCATTTCGCCCCGCACAACCCTGCCTATGTCGATCTGACGGCGCAGTCGGCCTATGATCCGGAACAGTCCAAGGCGCTGCTGGCTGAAGCCGGCGTCAAGGACCTGACCCTGTCGCTGAAGCTGCCGCCGCCAAGCTACGCCCGCCGCGGCGGCGAAATCATCGCCGCGCAATTGCGCGAGGCCGGCATCAATGTCGACATCACCAATGTCGAATGGGCGCAATGGCTTTCCGACGTGTTCAAGGCCAAGAATTTCGATCTGACCATCGTCTCCCATACCGAACCGATGGACATCGGCATTTACGCTCGGGATGACTACTACTTCCAGTATGGCGATCCCGCCTTCAAGGCGATCATGGCCGATCTCGACAAGGCCACCGACCCCGACAAGCGCACCGAACTGATGCAGGCGGCGCAGAAGAAGATCGCTGACGACTACGTCAACGCCTATCTGTTCCAGTTGCCTCGCACCGGTGTCGCCAACGCCAAGCTCAAGGGGCTGTGGCCGAATTCGCCGACCCAGGCCAACGACATGACGGGCGTCTATTGGGAAGAGTGACACCTGAGACCAGCACGGAGGCCGGTCAGATTTCCGGCCCCCGCGCCCTGATGCCCGGGGATAATGTCCTATGACCGCCTATTTTCTGCGGCGATTCGTGTCGCTGTCGCTCAGCCTGGTTGCGGCAAGCCTGGTCATCTTCCTGGTGATGGAAATGGTGCCCGGCGACCCGGCGACGTTCATGATGGGACTGAACGCCGACCCGGCAGCGGTGGCGGCACTGCGCAGCCAGCTTGGTCTCGATGGCCCGTTGCCGCTGCGCTATCTGAGCTGGGTGGTGGGCTTGCTGCACGGTGATTTCGGCGTCTCCTACACCTACCGGGTCCCGGTTTCCGAGCTGATCTCCGAGCGGGTGATGATCTCGCTGCCGCTGACGCTTTATGCGCTGGTGTTGTCGACATTGATCGCCTTTCCCGCCGGTATCCTTGCCGCCGCCCGCCGCAATTCGGCCACTGACTTTTCGGTCATGGGCGTGAGCCAGCTTGGCGTGGCAATCCCGAACTTCTGGTTCGCGATGATCCTGGTTCTGGTCTTCGCAATCAATCTGCGCTGGTTTTCCGCCGGAGGATTCCCGGGATGGGAATCAGGCTTCTTTCCGGCCATCAAGGCGCTGACATTGCCGGCGATTGCGTTGGCGCTGCCGCAGGCATCAATTCTGGCGCGGGTGATGCGCTCGTCGCTGATCGACACGCTGGATGAGGATTTCATGCGCACAGCCCGTGCCAAGGGGCTGAGCCGCGGCCAGGCACTGTGGCGGCACGCGCTGCGCAACGCGCTGATCCCGGTGCTGACCATCATCGGCCTGCAGTTCTCGTTCCTGCTCGCCGGCGGCATCATCATCGAAAATGTATTCTACCTGCCCGGCCTTGGCCGGCTGGTGTTTCAGGCCATCACCCAGCGCGACCTGATCGTGGTCCGCTCGGTGGTGATCCTTCTGGTCTTTGCTGTCATTGTCGTCACCTTCCTGGTTGATCTTGCCTATGCTGCAGCTGACCCGCGCCTGCGCCGGCGGCGCCCATGAGCGGCGCGGTCTCCAACCGCTCGCTGTTGCGCATGGCGCTGGGCCATCCCGCCTTCGTCACCGGCTTTGTGCTGTCGGCGGTGTTCATTGTGGCCGCGCTGATGTCCTTTGTCTGGACCCCGTTCGATCCGACCAAGCTCGATATCGCCAACAAGCTCCAAAATCCGTCGTGGGTTCACTGGTTCGGCACAGATCATTTCGGACGTGACATGTTCTCGATGATCATGGTCGGCGCCCGCGTGTCGATTGCCGTGGCCTTTGTCGCAGTCGGCATCGGCATGGTGTTGGGGGTGCCGCTGGGGCTCTATGCGGCGGCCCGGCGCGGCAGCCTGATCGACGAAATCATCATGCGCGGCAATGATTTGGTGTTTGCGTTCCCGTCGCTGCTGCTGGCGATCATGATCACCGCGGTGTTCGGCCCCGGCGCCATCAATGCCATCATCGCCATCGGTATTTTCAATGTCCCGGTGTTCGCGAGACTCGCCCGCGGCGCGGCGTTGTCGCTGTGGACCCGGGATTTCATTCTTGCCGCCCGGGTTGCCGGCAAGAACAAGGCGCGGATCTCGGTCGAGCATATCCTGCCCAATATTGCCAATCTGATGATTGTCCAGGGCACGATCCAGTTCTCGCTGGCGGTTCTTGCCGAAGCAGCACTTGCCTATGTCGGGCTTGGCGCCCAGCCGCCGCTGCCAAGCTGGGGCCGAATGCTGGCCGATGCCCAGACGCTGATCTCGCTGGCGCCGCACATGGCGCTGTTTCCAGGCTTTGCGATCATCATCACCGTGCTTGGCCTCAACCTGATGGGCGACGGGCTGCGCGACCTGTTCGACCCCAAGCTCAGGCATGGCCGCTCATGAGTGTGCTCTCGATTTCCGATCTGAAGGTCGATATTCACGGCTATACCGTGCTGCACGACATCGATCTGACACTCGATCCCGGCCAGATCCTCGGTGTTGTCGGCGAATCCGGTTCCGGCAAATCGATGACGGCGCTGTCGGTGATGCAGCTTCTTCCGCGCGGCAGCCACTGGTCGGGCGCCATCAACGTTGCGGGCAATGAACTGGCGGCGATGGACGAGCGGGCGCTGTGCCAGATGCGCGGCCGTGATGTCGGCATGATCTTCCAGGAACCGATGACGGCGCTCAACCCGGTCCGCACAATTGGCGACCAGGTCGCAGAAACCGTGCGGATCCACACCGGCGCCAGCCGCCGCGAGGCCATGGTGATTGCCCGTGAAATGCTCAACCGCGTCGGCTTGCCCAAAGATCGGTTTCCACTCGACCGGTTTCCGCATGATCTCTCTGGTGGACAGCGCCAGCGGGTGGTGATCGCCCAGGCGATTGCGCTGAGGCCCAAGCTGCTGATTGCCGACGAGCCAACCACGGCGCTGGACGTGACCACCCAGGCCCAGATCCTCGACCTGCTCAAACAACTGGTGCGGGAAGAGGATATGGGTCTGATGCTGATCACCCACGACCTGGCTGTGGTGGCGGGTCTGGCCGATAGCATCGCCATTCTCAAGGAAGGCGCGGTGGTCGAGGCCGGGCCGACCGGCGAGATCTTCCGCGCCATGCGCCATCCCTACACAAGAGCGCTGTTTTCGGCCTCCGCGCATGTGCCGGATCGCGGGCGCAAGCCGGAGCCCTCCGCCACGCCGGTGCTGTCGGTCAAGCAGGTGGTGCGCGACTATGAACAGCCGCGCCGCAACCTGTTCGTTCGCCCGCCACCGTTTCGCGCCGTCGATCATGTCGACTTCGAGATTTCGCATGGCGAGAATGTTGGCCTGGTTGGCGAATCGGGCTGTGGAAAATCGACGCTGGCCCGCGCCATCCTGGCGCTGGATCCGCTGCAGGATGGCGAGATCCGCCTCAATGGCCATGTGTTTTCAAGCGCTGGCGAAGGACCGCATCCCGAACTCAGGGCGCGGATGCAGGTAGTGTTTCAGGATCCCTATGGATCGTTCAACCCGCGCCACCGTGTGAGACGGCTTGTTACGGAGCCGTTCCATCTCGTCAAATCGCCGCCGCAAGGCGTCGAGTTGGAGCGCCGGATCGACCGTGCGCTGACCGAAGTGGGCCTCAAATCATCGGACGCTGACAAATACATCCATGAATTTTCCGGCGGTCAGCGCCAGCGCATCGCCATCGCCAGGGCGCTGATCATCGAGCCGGCGCTGATCGTGCTTGATGAGGCGGTGTCGGCGCTCGACGTGTCGATCCGGGCGCAGATCCTTGATCTGCTGGCAGCGTTGTCGGATCGGCTGGATTTGTCCTATCTGTTCATCTCGCATGATCTGTCGGTGGTGCGCGCCATTACCGACCGGGTGCTGGTGATGAAGGATGGCCGGATTGTCGAGCAGGGCGAGACCGAAACCCTCTTTCGTAATCCGCAGCATCCCTATACACAAAAACTGGTGGCCTCGACGCCATCGCTTCAAGCCGCGCTGGCGGCACGCGCAAGCTGAAAATCACGGGCAAGTGAGAATTGAAGAAGGAATTCGCCATGAGCGACAAATTGGACGCCGGCTTTGACACCAGCCAATGCCTGATCGGCGGCCGCTGGATTGGCGCCAGCGGCGGCAAAACCCTGACTGTGGAAGACCCTTCGACTGGTCTGGAGATCGGTCGCATCGCCCGTGGCGGCCGTAGCGAAATCGATGCCGCGGTGACCGCAGCCCAGGCAGCGCTTGTCGGCGAATGGGGACGCATGACCGCTGCCGAACGCGGCCGGTTGCTCGCCAAGATCGGCCGCGCCGTGGAAGAAAATATCGAGTGGCTGGCCAAGCTCGAGGCCCATGATGTCGGCAAGCCGTTGAGTCAGGCCCGCGCCGATGCCAAGGCACTGGCGCGCTATCTCGAATTCTATGGCGGCGCCGCCGACAAGATGCACGGCGAAACCATCCCCTATCTCAATGATTACACGGTCTTCACCCTGCGCGAGCCGCATGGCGTGACTGGTCACATCATTCCCTGGAATTACCCGATGCAGATCCTCGGTCGTTCCGTCGGTGCGGCTTTGACAATGGGCAATGCCGCGGTTTTGAAGCCGGCTGAAGAAGCATCACTGACAGCGCTTGCGTTTGCCCGTATCGCCACAGATTGCGGCTTGCCCGATGGCGCGCTCAATGTCGTGCCCGGCCTTGGCGAAGAAGCCGGCGCCGCGCTCTGCGCCCATTCCGGTATCAATCATATCTCCTTTACCGGCTCGCTCGAGACCGGCCGCAAGATCCAGCAGGCGGCAGCCTATAACGTGATCCCGGTGACGCTGGAACTGGGTGGAAAATCGCCGCAGATCGTCTTTGCCGACGCAGATCTCGACCGCGCGCTGCCGTTTTTGGTCAATGCCGGCATCCAGAATGCTGGACAGACCTGCTCGGCCTCGTCGCGTATCCTGGTCGAGGCCTCGATCCACAAGGACGTGGTGCGGTTGATGAGCGAGCGCTACAAGATGCTCACCGTTGGCGCGGCGATCGAGGACCAGTCGGTCGGCCCGCTGATCTCGGAAAAGCAGAAGAACATCGTTCAGGGCTTTCTGGCCGAGGCCGATGAGGATGGACTGGCACCGGTGGCCGAGGGTCTGATGCCGAAATCGGCGCCGATGGGCGGCCATTACGTGCGCCCGACGCTGTATGGCGACGTCGATCCGAGCCACGCCCTGGCCCGTGACGAAATCTTCGGCCCGGTTCAGGTGATCATCCCGTTCCGCGACGAGGAAGAGGCTGTTGCTATGGTAGCGTCGCCTTAACCTGGGTTTGGCACAGGTTGCCCTTTATGGGCCTGTTTCATGAGGCCGCCGACAGAGCGACTTCGCTCCAAACCGCCATCGCGGCAGCGCGGATATCACGGTGATCGGCGGCTTTCAGATGTTTGCGGTGAAGATGGAAAAGGTTGGCGATCGGGCCGTGGATGGAAACGAAGCGCTGGCATTGTCGTGCTGACTTGAACCGCATCATTCCTCGTTCTCGTCGTCGAACAGCCAGATGCGAATTCTCCGCACGGTTGTTCAGACCCTTATGCGAACGATGCTCGACACCTGGCATAATTTCCCTTTTGGCTGCATCATAGGATTTGAGCTTGTCGGTGATTATCACGCGGGGCCTGATGCCTTGGTCTTTGAGCAGTTTTCGCATCAGTTTGAGAGCCGCCTTCTTGTTCCGACGGCTCTGGATCAGAGCATCGAGAACATAACCATCGGCGTCGACGGCCCGCCATAGCCAGTGTTTCTTGCCCTTGATGGAAATGACCATTTCGTCGAAATGCCACTTGCTGGCAAAGTTTTCCCTGGATCGCCGCCGGACGCAGCGGGCATATTCTTGGCCGAACTTGGTGGCCCATTCGGAGATTGTCTGGAACGAAACTGCGATGCCACGCTCAGCCAGCAGATCTTCTACATGACGCAGGCTCAGGGGAAAGCGGAAATAGAGCCAAACTGCATGCGCTATAATCTCGGCAGGAAAACGATGACGCTTATATCGAGGCGTCGCAATATCGGTCGGCGGGTTCGGGCTCATGCCGGAAAATACCGCCCTATATGTTAAGGCGACGCTACCGGCTTCATCTCTCACTCTCTGCTGCCGGAGTAGTTGCTCGGCATTGCGCTGTTCTTTGGATTTCCTGGTCATTTCGTTCTCCCTTGTTGTCGTGTCACAGCCTGTCGGCCGGCGATGCAAGGAACAAACGCTGTTTGCCAATCTTAACAATCCGAAGGGAGATCGCGGTCGAGAACTGTCGATCTATGCCTGCAAGCGCTGCTGCGCACAAACGTGGTTTGCATCCGAATCGCGACAGCGAAAACGGGAAACACTTATCTGGAGATTGGAATCGCGGAAGGGTAAATTGAGATGATGTGCATTGAATTGTCGGCAACCTGATCCAAAGTGCAATCAATCAAGCCAATTTGGATCGCTTTGCAGGCAAGGTGTTGTCAATCAGATGGCATCAGCGGCAGCGTGGATGACATCGCCATCCACCGCCGCCTGCCAGGTTAGATGAGACCGCCATGGTCGCCACCGGCAGCAACCGCCGTACCCATATGAATCTGGAGGGTTCTGTGAGGTCCGTATTCTGAGCATGCCACGCCCACGGATCGGACCTCATTGAAGCCCGATTGAACGAAGGCGCGGGCTGCCTGGAGCTATGGGGATTTAACTGAAGTGTGGGATGGCCTGAGGCAAGGTCGAGCCTCACTGGTGTTTGTGAACAAGTCTGAACGGGAATGCTGGCGGGTGTTTTCGGTATCGTTGATGCCTCGGCTGGCTGGTTTGCATCGAGCTGAACCTGCGTGCCCTTGCTTTTTCCATCGCGCATGCACGATTGGCCAAAGCATTTGGCCCGCGGCCGCTTGGCATGCCGACGCTGATCGTTGGAATGATGAGGTGCCTGACGTCATCATGAACTGTCGTTCCATGCTGGCCGGCAAGCCGGCTGCCTTGGTGTCCACGCGCCGATGATCGCCATGGCTCCGCCGCAACAGGGGCAGCGGTGCGCCAAGGGTGGTGGCTTTACGTCTGGCTCTTCGACCGGCGGCGGCGGAACGTTGAGCAGTTTTCGGCACAGGTCCAGCTTCAGTTGCCGGTGGCCATTGGCAAGAAGTCCGTAATGTCGAATTCGGTGCAAGCCATCCGGCAGGGTGTGAAGCAGGAAACGACGGATGAACTCATCGGCATCGAGGGTCATCACCTTCTGCTGGCCTTGGTGGCGATAATCCTTCCATCTGAATGCGACACGATCGCCATCGATACTGACGAGGCGGGAATTGGTAATGGCAATACGGTGGGTGTAGCGTCCGAGATAGGCCAGAACCTGCCTCGGTCCCGCAAAAGGCGGCTTGGCATACACCACCCAGTCAATACGCCGTGCATCCCTTACCGTTCGATTGAATGCGGCAGGGTCAGCCAGGCCTGCAATATCGCCGAAGAACCTGAGCTGACCCTCATCGTAGGCCTGCTTGAGTTCTTCCAGAAACAATCGCCGAAACAGCTGTGACAGAACTCGCACGGGCAGAAAGAAGCTCTTCCGGCAGGCAACCCAGCGAGACTGGTCGAATGACAATCCGCCGCCCGGCACGATGCAATGGAGATGTGGATGATAATGGAGATTCTGGCCCCAGGAGTGCAGCACCGCGATGAAGCCGATCTCGGCACCCAGATGTCTGGGGTCGGCGGCAATCCTGCGCAGTGTCTCTGCGGCGGCACGAAACAGGATATTGTAAACCTTCTCCTTGTTCTGGAAGGCGATCGCGGCGATCTGTTGCGGCATGGTGAAGACGACATGGAAATAGCCGACGGGCAAAAGGTCTGCCTGTCTGGCGGCAAGCCAATCGCGGCTGGCCTGACCCTGGCATTTTGGGCAATGCCGGTTGCGGCAGGAATTGTAGGCAATGCGGACGGTGTCGCAGTCCTGGCATTGCTGGACATGCCCGCCCAGGCGAGCAGTACGGCACATCTCGACCGCACTCATGACGCGGCGCTCGACACGCCCCAGATGACCGTCATGTGATAAACGGTAATGTTCGCCGTAGCGGCGGAATACATCCGCCACTTCAAGCCTGGCCGACATGGTTGGCTGTCTCAGCCGGGCGGAACCCCCTCCAGCTTCAGACGGTCGAACGGGCTCGTCGTGCCGCGGATCAGCTCGTTGGACACCTTGGTGTAGCGCGCCGTGGTGGACAGATTGTTGTGCCCCAGAAGCACCTGGATAATGCGGATGTCGGTTCCGCTTTCCAGCAGATGGGTGGCAAAGCTGTGACGCAATGAATGGACAGTGACCTGACTGTCGAGGCTGGCGGCGGTACGGGCAAATCGGCAGGCCGAGTGCAGGAAAGTCACATCGATGGGTTTGGTTTCATCCCGGCCCGGAAACAGCCAGAGTTCGGGCCTCGCCAGCCGCCAATAGGCTCGAAGAATGGAAAGCAACTGGACCGAAAGCATCACCGTACGGTCCTTGCCGCCCTTGCCGTGTTTGACGTTGATGACACCTCGTTCACTGTCGATGTCGCTGACCTTGAGTACAACAACCTCGCCAGCACGAAGCCCGGCGGCATAAGCCGTTGTTAGCGCCGTTCGGGCCTTCAGGCTCGGAACAGCCTCAAGAAACCGGATGATTTCATCACCATTGAGAATTCTCGGCAGTTTGGATGGGGTGCGGGCATAGGCAATCCGTTCCGGCAGGTGCTCCTGGCCGAGCGTCACGCCGAAGAAGAAACGGATGGCGCAAACCGTCTGGTTCAAGGCTGGCCACGAAATGCCAGATGACACCAGATGCAACTGAAACGCGCGGACATCCTCCAATCCAAGGCGCTCTGGTGAGCGACCGAAGTGCCGCGCAAATCTGCTGACAGCATAAATATAAGCTTGTTGCGTCGCCGGCGACAGATTGCGGATTGTCATATCCTCGATCATCCGCCGACGCAGGGGGCTCAAGTCCTTCATGATCTTCTCCTGTTCAAAGGTGGGCCAAACAGCCCAATCCTTCAAAACAGCAGCGCATCATGCAAACCGCGCGATCCAAGTGCCGCGGTAGCGGCTTCGTTCAATCGCCGGATCGGCTTCCCGAATCGAAGCTCTCTAGATGGGAATCGGTGTGGCGCCATAAAGAATCGCCGTTTCAGAGTCGGGTTTCGCCGCACTCGTCACCGATACCGTCACCTCCGACACCCAGCAGCTGTCGCACCTCGTCTCCTGACATGACACTGACGCGGTTGAGACGCTGGGCAAGCAGCATGAGATTAGGTCCGTTGGAATCCAGCAGTTCCCGGGCAAGCGCTTCAGCAACCAGCAATCGCGTGTTGACCCGCTCGGCCAGATCGCGATCAAGCGTCAGAATGTCAGGGCGACCTCTCGTCGGCCGATAGACCAGCGGCTGCTGCTCGGCAAAACCGAGGATTGACTCTGCATCGATTGCGAGACTGGTGGCCTTGGCGAGATCGCTGTCCTCATGCCCGCCTGAGCCTGATACCACTTCGCCGATCAGAAGGCGCTCTGCCACGCGACCGGCCAGCATGCTGGCCATCGTCTTCATCAGCCACTCTTCGGTTTGTGCGATATGGCTGTATCGGCGTGTCTTGACCTGACCGATCTCACCCAGCCCGATTGTCACAGACTCGACTTCACCGATGCCGAGCAGTGACCAGGCGACCGCATGACCTGCTTCATGAACAGAGACACGCCAGCGCAGATCGTCTGACATTGACATTCGATCTGCCCCAAGCGCCTGCTCGATATCAGCCCATGTCAGTGTACGACTGTCCCTGCGAGCCTTCTGGCGTGCCTCGCGGACCAGCCTTTCGACATCGGCTCCTGTTCGACCGGTGGCTAACAGTGCAAGGGATTGAAGAGCCGCTGCGGCTGAAGAAACTGTCTTGGTGTCAGACATGGGCTTGTCCTTTCTTCGGGGCTGCCTCTGCCTTGGATGGCTTCAATTGAGCAATCGTAGACGACGGCGCGACCGATGCAGAGCTTTCTAAATGTGAGTCACCATGCTCGGGAACCGATGCCAGAACCGCAGCGAGATCGGAGCCGAGATGATGCGCCAGAATTCCCGTAAGGGATTCTGCATCGGGCGGCGGGATGACGATGTGCTTCTCAAGCCTGCCCGAGCGCAACAGCGCCGGATCAATCCGGTCGGGGAGATTCGTCGCGGCGACAACGATGACGCCTTCGGTTTTTAATGCCCCATCCAGCAATTCCAGCAATCGAGTGATAACCGTCGTCCAGTATGAGTCATATCGGGAGCCTCTGCCCTCACTGCTGTCTCGACTGCCGATTGCATCCATCTCGTCAATGAAAACGATGCAGGGCGCATTTTCCCGCGCGGTCTCGAAGACACTCGACATCTGCTGGAGCACGTCGCCGAGAAATCCAGGTTCAAGCCACGACGCGACTGAGCTGACGATCAGTGGCACATGAAGTGTGTTGCAGAGCGCCCTGGCGAAGGTTGTCTTGCCCGTGCCGGGCGGTCCCGAAAGTAGCATTTTGGAACTCATCTCATCCCAGCCGATTCCACCTTCGCGCCAGAGAGCCAGGTCGTCCTTGAGATCGAGTGCCCATGGTCGCGCTTCACCATATCCGGAAAGGTTTTCGACGCGCAGAGTACGCACATGTTGGGTCGATGAAGCGGCTTCGCCTGCCGCCTCCGAGTTCACAGTTGTTAGGGTCTCGGTGGCAGCACTGGTCGACGGCTCGACTTCGGGCAGGATCATATCGACCGAAGTGGTCTTCGGCTTGTCCCGTAACGCTGACAATGGATTTGATGAGTGCCCCCTGCGAGACCTGTTGCCACCATCTTCAGCCTCATCCTCGCCGGCTGCAGCCGCAAGGGTCGCCAGCAGGCTCACCACTGTCTTCGCTGTGCGCCCGGGCCGCACGGCCAATGCCAGATCATCGACACTTAGGCTGCCTGGATGGAACGCCACCTGATCCATGACTGCGATGGACTCGCTTGCCGGAATCCCGAGACAGACATGAAGAAGGTCGGCGACCAATGCCTGGTCGATGCCCGCACACTGAAGCACGATGTCAGCGGCGGCGGTGAACTCCGACCTCATGGTTTCAGCTGTCTCGTCGACGATAAGGAGCGGCACCGGGTCGCCATGCATTGCCGTGCTCAACGAGCGCTTCAGGTTTTCCTTGGTCACATCGACGACTTTTCGGCCCGAGCCGGTCAGAACATTTCGTTTGCGCATTTCAGGTCGGGTTTCACGGAAATGCCCCGACAGGGGGCGACCGTCAAGGATATCGACCAGAGATGCATAGAAAGGAGCAATCAGGGCTTCTTCCAGCATAAGACCAAACTGGCGTTCAAGTCCTGAAACCGGGATTTTGAACAGGATCACCGGATTCCTGCGCATCAGAACCTCTCGAAGCTCCTTGAGATCAGCAATGCTCTCGCCGATCGCGCGGGCGATCAGAACGGCGACGGTTGCATGGCTTGGGTTTGGTAACGTCAGGGATTCGCGCAGCAGCGCAAACATCGCCGGGGAATCCAGCGGCTGGACAATCTTGGTGTAGACCGAAGTTGAGTGATCCTTTTTGCGCATTGCCGGCTTTACGCCAGCATCGCCACTTTTCGTGTGGACCTGGTACACAGGCTTGCCGCCGGCCTCGCCAATAACGACAGGCTTGATGGGTTCCCCATGGTCGCTATCAACAAATCCGTCATGCGCTGTCACCGACGCGCGTTTCAGTGCCCGAGCGACCAGGGCGCGGGCACGGTTCCTGTCACCGGCAAGCGTCGATGCTGCATGAGCAGAGACCTGCCAGGCAATACCGCGCTTCCTCTCCCCGAACGGGAAATTGATGGCGAGCAGGCCGACGTCGGACGCGCGTTGATAGAGATCAAGCACGGCCAGCCTGCGGATGCGCGCGAGAAGATGGCGGGCGATGCGTTCAGTGATCTGGTTCATCACGCGTCTCCCCATTTACCGCTGGTCCAAGCGTTTGCCGCGTCTTCCAGGTCTTTCGGAAGGTGTTTCCGGTTCCCCATGAGCCAGTCACGGACGACAATGCATGTCGGGTCGCCCTCATCACAGAGATCAAGGAGCCATTTGCGCGGGATTGAGAGCATGCTCTCAAGACGGACCCCTCGACGTTTGGCCGATCGAATGGCAATCCTGACGACGCTGGCGACATAATTGGCATGATCCTCCGCAGTCCATGACGATGGACTTCCGGTCCTGATGGCGGCCTTGGCATCGCCAGCGGCCTTCTCCTCAGGAAGCAGCGGTTCGCCGCAGTGGCTCATAATCTGATCACGCTGCCGATGACGGCTGCCTTGCTGTGGCTCCGGTGACGGGATGGGTTTCGGAAAGGGAACGATGTCTGCAGTCATGGTATGGGTCTCCGTGCGCCGACCGGTCACGGCCAGCGCGTTCAATAGGGATGGAATTGTGGACGGGTGAATGAAGCCCAGAGCGCGCTAGTGTCTGGCGGGCACTTGAGCAAAGCCCAGCTTGATCAGTCGCGGCTCGACGTCGGCCTCGGTGACAGCATCTTCGCTATCGTTCTGGACAGCCTCGTCATCTGGCTCAGCCTCTTCAACCACCACTAACGTTGGCAACGATGGACTACCCCGATGACTGGATGGCCGGACGAATGTCTGGCGCGCGAGCTCCCAGTTCGCTGTTATGCGAGAGCGAAAACTCTGCTGGAGCAATCCGATGGCCTCGCCGGCGCCGGCCACTTCGACCAGATGATCGAGGTGTGACATCGGCCAGATACCAGCGTCGATATCGGTCTTCCGGTTCTGCGCATTGAGGATGACGATCCTGACTTCCTCAGCGACCAGGCGGTGGTGTTCCTTGTAGAGCAGGTCCGGAACCACCAGGGCGGCGGCAAGCATCCGAGTCTTCAACTCATCAATTCGTGCGCTCTCGTAGGAAATGAGGCTCCGCTTCGCATCAACAACATGAGCAACTTTGGTCCGGCTGTTCACGATCAGCAAATCAGGCGTGTAGGTTTTGCGGCCACCATGATCGGCATCAAGCGTCAACGCGCGATAGTGCTGAGGCTCATTCATGCCGACCAGTTGAAGTGCTGTCGCTGTGACAGGCAGGCGCAGATTTTGCGTCAGCACCACCAGGTCGGGATTGCATCTGGCGACGAGCGCAATGCCGCGTTCAATCAGCCTTCCCTCATG
Source organism: Hoeflea sp. Naph1 (assembly GCF_046837775.1). Classification (GTDB taxonomy): domain Bacteria; phylum Pseudomonadota; class Alphaproteobacteria; order Rhizobiales; family Rhizobiaceae; genus Hoeflea. The sequence goes on from NZ_CP177286.1 coordinate 620,910, forward strand.
TCCGGGAATTGCCCGAACCATTGTGGCGATGTCATCCATGCCGCCAGCGAGCGATTGCGCCAGCAGTTCGGCAGACAGGGAGGAAGCGACAAGCTCATTGATGAGGTCTTCAAGGCGCGCCTCAAGTTTGGGGCAATCGGCTGAATGGGCATAGATGGGCGCAGTCGTGGTCTTGAGGTTGGTCTTGGTCATGGGAGGTCTCCTGTTGAGGAGCGATGACGGCAGCATCCATGCAGACATAGAGAGTCACATGCGGAAGTAATTTCCGCATTGGCTGCCCCAAGCGGGCAATCGGACCATTGATGTCGGCGAGAGACTGGGCGTGATCGCTGTGGGTTGAAACAATCAGTGGCGCGGAAGCGAGACGGATGATGGCGACAGGTCGCCGGTCAACCAACAGCATCGCCGCGATCGGGTTTCAACAGGAGAGATATGTGAATTGTCTTCCCCATTCGGGGAGATGGCGGTAAGGGTTAACATAGCCCAATTCCTTTTCATACAAGGTTGCGGGTCAGGCCCTCGTTCGATGTTGCAAGCATCGTCGGGGGCCGCTAAGTCACTGCAGATATTTAGTTTCTGCCGACACCATAGACTTAGCCCGGGGTTCCGGGTCCGGCAAGACCAAAAGAACGTATCCGGAACAAGAGCTCCGGGATGGTTAACAAGGCACGCGGTTTCTTCAAGTATTCAGGTAGGCATCCAAAGGCGGTATTTGGCTGTGTACGAACATATCCGGTATGGTGGCACTTTGGCCCTGCCCGTGAAGGAAGTACGGACGTTCTGGTCCACATAGAAATCTCGGTGTAACTCGCACGGATGCTGGGTATGTTTCGAACATTCATTGACGCTAATTTTGACGTTGGACGACCGCCTGAGATTAGCTCCCACCAATCTCTTCATGTCGACGATGGGGCTCTTCCGCTTTCAGGATCGCTTCATCAATCCTGGCTCGGCTGCTGGCTGCGAGGCGTTCAAGGTTCATCAACCGCGCCAACACCAATGGAGGATCAGGCTCTTCTAATGCCATCGAATAGATCTTTATAAATCCGACAAGCTCCTCGATGGCGATATCGGTGACCGCTCTACGATCTTCGTCAGTTGCGGGCGGACGGTAGGCTACCATTTCCTTGATCCCACCCTTGGGCCAAATGAACCGCCCAGCGCTGTCGTCAGTGCTATCGAAGGCCCGTAGATGAAGTTCAATCTTCTGTCTGATACGGCTGCCGGTTCGAAGCCAGCCATGTGCCCTTGCAATACGTTGGGCCACGACGTCGGCGCGGACCGGGGCTTCGGTCTCGACAACTTTCGCAATCATTTGGTCGATTACCGGTCGGTAGCCGAATTCGTAGAAAGAGTCGGGATCGGCTTTGATGTTAGACAGATCTGTTTTTCTGAAAGGAGCAGTATCGACGGCTTCCGCCGATTTCAGTCGCAGCGGTGCATCTTCATTTGCATTGAACTTCTCGATCAGTGGATCTCCTACGGGCGGAGCATACTCCTCCGCATCGCGGTCAATATTCTCGATATTGAGATTAGCGTCCTCATCAAGGTCTGCGGCGCCGCTGTTGTCATCAGCTTCTTCAGGCTCAGAAAGGTTAATACGATGCAGTTCGTTTCGCTCTGCATCTTTCTCGGCGCTGGCGGTCACAAGTTGCTGTAGCGCACCGTGCAGCCGGTCTGTCGCGCCCTGTTTGTCGTGCCACCAGTCGGGCGACCACAGCCGCAGGATTTCCCAGCCAAGACCTCGGAGGATTTCTTCGCGGATCTTGTCCCGGTCGCGAGCAGTGGCCGACCTGTGGTATGTCGCGCCATCGCATTCAATGCCGGCCAAGAACGTCCCCGGCTTGTGCGGGTGAACAACGCCAAGATCAATCCGAAAGCCAGATACGCCTATTTGCGGAATGACGGTCCAACCCTTCGCATCTAGTTCGGCGGCAACAGCCTCCTCAAACGGCGAATCGAAGCCACCCAGCGAACCTTTCTCGACCGCAGGCAGCGCCACGGCGCCGCGTTCGGCAAAATCAAGGAAGGTCTTCAGGTGGTGCACTCCGATGGCCTTAGTCCGGCCCATATCGATCTTGTCTGCAGTGATGGACGAATAGACCACGAGCTCCTGCCGCGCCCGGGTAACCGCGACATTCAAGCGGCGCTCACCACCATCGCGATTGAGAGCACCGAAATCCATCGTCAGTTTACCTGCATAATCGTGACCGAAAGTGATGGAAAACAGCATCACGTCGCGCTCGTCGCCCTGCACATTCTCCAGATTTTTGACCACGGTCGGCTCGATCCGTTCCTTGGCGAAAAACCATTCCAGTTCAGGGTCGTCCCGTCGCTTTTGATCCAGAAGATCCTCGATCAGGGATTGTTGTTGGCTGTTAAATGTGATCACACCGAGCGTCGGCCGCTCCGGTTCGGGCAATTTCAGCCAGGCGCGCATGCGGGCCGCAGCGTCACTGGCGATCGCATTGGCCTCGGTTTTGTTGGTGCGGCTCTTGCCCCGGTCATAAATTCCGTTGGCGAGATGGCGCAGCGAAACTGCCCGGTCTTCCGTGACGGGCGACGGAAATGTGATCAGCCTATTTCGATAATAGTGCCAGTTCGAGAATGCGATCAGGGATTCATGTCGGCTGCGGTAGTGCCAATTGAGCTCGAGAACCGGAAGGCCGGACACCTTTGCTTCGTCGAGAATGCTTTCGAGATCCTTGTCATGCTCCTGAATTTCGGGATCGGTGTCATCGCTATCGGTCTTGCCGAAAAAATTGGTCGGCGGCAGTTGCATCGGATCCCCGACAATCACCGCCTGCCGGCCACGCGCCAGCGCGCCGACCGCATCCCAAGTGGTGATCTGCGATGCTTCATCGAAGATCACCACATCGAAAAGTGCCTGGTCCGCCGGCAGATATTGCGCGATTGAAAGCGGTGACATCAAAAGGCACGGTGCAAGCTTGCCGAAGGTTTCCGGCATGCCGGCAATCATGTCACGGATGGATTTGTTCGGTCTTTGCAGTTCCATCTGATGGCGCAAGAGCCCGAGTTCGGACCTTCTCGGCACTTCATGGGGACCCGGCAAGTTCCTCGACAGCTTACGCTGAATTTCGCGCGGCGCGCTTTTTAGCGCCAATTCATCCAGTGTTCGGAAATCGGCCAATGCGTCTTCGTGCTGGAAACGCTTGAATTGGCGTATGACAGGATCCGCATCGATGGCAGTGGGAAGCCACCATCGCGCATAGGCCAGCGCGAATGCCGAGCTGATGTCATCTGGCATAAGCCGGCTTTGCTCAAGTGCCATAATGATTGGCTCAAGCCCATGCGCCACTGCTTTTTTGCGTGTCGCACACCATGCTGTCCATGTTTGAAGTGCAGGCTGACTGGCCCTGACGTCGTGCATCGCAACGGCAATATCGGCCAGCATCGCCTTGCTCGCGGGATCAAATGGAAAGGCACCGGCCAAATCCCGATAGGCCTTCAGTTCGCGCGTGAAGGATTCCCGCATTTTCAGGAAGCTTTGCGCTTTTGCCAGAAGAGGATGATCGACATCGCCCCCCGTCAAACAAGGCGCAACCGACTGCGCTACCTTCTTCACCGATCCAGCTGCCTGCCCCAACCGCATCAGAGCCGTCCGCATAGCTGCCGCCTGATCGAAATAGGCAAATATTGCCGCTGGATCCGAATGGATACCCTGCCAACCGGGTGAGTGGACCCGCAAGGGGCTGCTTGCCACCTCATCGGCGTTCATCTTCATGGTCCGCAATAGCGGAAGATCGCGACCCGGGTCGGGTGTGCCCGATCTCGCATAGAATTGCAGCAATTTCCGAACACGCCTCTTGCCCAAAAGCGATCTTGGCCAGCCGCTTGCGTTGGCTTGCCGCCAGTCCAGATCAAGCTGATCGACCGGAATACGGGCCAAATCCTCATCGGCATAGACTGCGCCCAATCTCGCCTCGGCCGCCTTGAACTGAGTGATCGCCGTCTCGACGTTTCCGATTGAGGTTTTGAGCTGATTGAAATTTCGGTCGAAAATAACGCCAAAACTCTTGCCGGCCGCCGATTGTAGCGACGAGGCCATGGCCGCCAGTTCGTTCAGTTCCGTCACCGAACAGTCCGTTTTCGGCTCCAGTCCCAGCGCCGCCGAAAATGCCTCCAGCGACGGCTGCAGATCGGAAGCCGCTCTTGAAATCTGCTCAACTTGCGTAAGGAATCTGTTTTCCCAGCTTGCTGACCAGTCCGCCACATCAATAAAACGCAAACACTTGTCTGACGGGACGGACCGGAACACCAACCCAATCTCGTCGGTAAGCTGGGTCAGCCTTTGGTATGTTTGGCTATCGTGCTGGACAGGCTCGGGCCACTTTAAATCTGGCGCATATGCGTCTTTTCCGCGAACGAACACGCCCATGGCCTTGAAGATGGACCATCCGCTGGGGGCTTGTCGGTGCAACGCTTCGACGTAAGCGTTCAGTTCATCACGGCGGATGCGCAGCCGATCGTTGATCGTGATCCATTCCTTGCCATTTTCATCGGTGCCAGCCTCCCAGGACTCTTTCAACTGGGCTATGAATTTCTTCCGTTCAGCCTTGTTGGAATGGATTTCGAGGCAATAGGCGCCAAGCCCGTGCTGTTGCAGTCGGCGATGCACCACACCAAGCGCCGCGGTCTTTTCGGCAACGAAGAGCACGCTCTTTCGCTCGGACAGGCATTGGGCAATCATGTTGGCAATGGTCTGGCTCTTGCCGGTACCTGGTGGCCCAATAAGCACGAAATCGTGGCCCTCGGCGGCAGCCATGGTTGCTGCCAGTTGCGAGGAATCCGCAGCCAGCGGCATTACCAGTTCCCGTGGATCATATTTGACGTCGATGTCCCGTTCCGCTGGAAACGCCGTCGCGACTCCGGCTTCGAATGCCGTGTCCGGGTTGTCGATGAGATGCCGCACCACCCGGCTTTGCCGAAGCTGATCCGTCCGGTCGACTAGGTCCTTCCACATCAGATATTTGGCGAAAGAGAAGGTCGACAACGCCGACTCGTTGACCACTTCGAACCCGGGAATCTCGCGCACCGCGCGGCGCACCATTTCGAGAACAAGCGGAACATCGGTCCCGCTATCATCTGTTGGGAGAGGGCCCTCGAATTGCGGCAATAGCAGATCGAAATCCTTTTTCAGCAATTCGAGCAGTGTCGAATTGAATCGGACCTCGTCCTCGTGGTGGAGGATGTGAAACCGCGACGACGCACTCTTGCGTTCCAGCTTCACCGGCACCAGCAACAGCGGAGCGCGGTAGGACTTTACATCGTCGGCCGATCGCTTCCAGCGGAGAAACCCGACCGCAAGAAACAGGGTGTTGGACCCGCCCTCCGCCATATCGTTCTGCGACCGCCGGTAGAGCTCGGTCAGGCGGCCATCAAGCTCCTTGACCGGCAACGGTGAGGACAATTCATCGCGCTGAAGCGCGGCCAGCGCAAATTCGGTGTTGAGGTCTTTCCCTGTTGCCTGAAAGTGCAGCTTTTCATCCCGGTCACCAATCGGGTTCTGCTCCGGCAGCGAGATGATGCTAACGCGCGCTTGATCGGCGAGCCGGTCTTCGAGAAAGGAAATGTCGGGACAGACAAACGGGATTGCCTGCTTGCTGTCCTTGAAGTTCAACAGCCGGTTTCTCAGCGAAAGATCAAGCAGCTTACGCTGCCAGCGGTCAATGCGGCCAGCTGCGGTGGTCGGCTTTTCTTCCGCGCTGTCGGCGGGCATTGAGGAGAAATCGGGCAATGGTGGTAGCGGCAAGGAGGTAGCCTCGTCCCCTGCCCCGGTTTCAGCACTGCCCGCTACCGACCGTTGATGCGAGGCCATCGGCTTGATCTGCGCCTGCCTAGCGCGCGCTACGTCTATGCAGGCGACAAACCGATCTTCCTCCTGCTCGGACAGGAGACCGCGGGCAATGTTTCTTGCATCATCGAAGGTGGAGGGAGGATTGTGCGTGATGGAGGTGGTTTCAAACACGACAATTTCATTACCGGCCAGAGCCTTCCGCACCTCGCCCGGATCGGTCTCGATCAGGTTCGGGAATGTCTTTCGCGTGAGCCAGAAGCCGGTGAAGGAATGATCATCAAGCAATAGGATCATCGGGTTGAGACCCACGGCTTCAAGGGCAGCGGCAAACAACAGGCTGGTGTCGAGGCACGTGGCCAGTCCCTCATCAACGATTGTCGTCGGGCGCCTAACCTTCTGGCCGTATTTTTCAAAGCTGCGGGGCGGTTCGGCATAGGTCAGCCGCAGCTTGCTGATTGCTGACCATATGGCCGCGCCAAGCATATAAGCACGTCTGGGGTCTTGGCTCTGGTAACCGTCCAGGGCAGAAGAATGACCGTAAGCGGCAAGGGTATTGCCAGCTTCCTTGATGATCCGGGCAACACCCGGGTCGTTCGGCATCACGAACGCTGCAAGCAGCGGCGCCATGGTGCCAAACCCACCCCACTCGTCCCTTGCCAACAGACGGATTTCCTCAGTTCGCTCGGCGATCAACTGATCGGCGGAAAACAGGCGAAAGCTCACCTGCCCGCGTTCGGCTTCATTGAGGCCTCCGAGAAAGTCGGGGTCAAGCTCGATAGCCCGATCAGAAATTCTCAGACTGTCGCCAGGCAATATCCTGTCGATTGTCCAGCTCTTGCGCTTGCAGAACGCCGGCGTGACGACGAGCTCAAGCCGCAAGCTGTTGAGAACATTGGCGGTGTCATTGCTGATTTCTATGGATCTGAGAATGGGTACAGAGTTCTGCCAGGAGGCATAATTGATGGCGCTGACGACATCGGGGAGGATCGATACGGATGGCTCCATCTCGATTTCCTCCACCTGCGGTTCATCGTGATCGCCGATGTACATTGATTGCACCATCTCCCCAACCCAACTTGAAGTGTGCATCAAATAACATATGCCATCTAAGGTCCAGCGCTGTGAGACCGAAGGCCCCACAAGAACAGAGAAAGCTGTGGGGGTGGTTCGATAAGCCGAGTTTTTCTGACCGTACTCTGCCACTATCGCTGCGAACAACGTAGTTCGGTACCATTTTAAATATCGTATTCCAAAAAATTTGGCAAAAGATAGTTATTCGTAGTTATGTTAACTATACATATAAAGGAAATGTAATTCGAAACATGAGATAATAATATATCTATAGCGTTGGTGCGGGGGTCAGCAATTGTGCGGAATTTGGTCTTTGATGGGTTGGCTTATTTGGTTGCTCCCGCCGAGGCTCGGCAACGAACGGATTTCGGGCGTCCGCAGGCGAGCATTCGGTTAAGAATGGCGACGCCGACCGCAGCCTCTGTCTGTTGAGCGAGGAATGACCGAGCGCGCAAACGCGGCCCAATAATGCCCTTGTATCTACCCATCGCGGTCTCGATCAGTGCTCGCTTGCCATAGCCGGTAGATGCCTGCCATTTCAACCGGCCATTGATCTGGATGGATGCGATGTGATCGTCTCTCTGGCACGACGCCTGGGCGTTGGGCCGTCCAACAGCGTTCGAGCGCGGCGGAATGACCACCTTTGCGGTCGCGCTGTGACGCAGAACAGTGTCGTAGGTTGGGTCGCCATCATAGGCCCCATCGGCGGTGATCTGGCCGATTTCATCGTCGATTTGATCCAGCAAAGATTCCAGCTGCGAGGAATCGCCGGCTTCCTGATCTGTCAGGCTATGGGCAATGATCTCGCCACTGTCGGCATCAACAGCCAGGTGCAGCTTTTGCCAACCGCGGCGGGACTTTGCCCCATGTTTTTCTTCCAGCCATTGGCCCGCGCCATGGACCTTGAGCCCGGTACTGTCGACCAGAACATGAATGGGTCCGTCCGCCGCGTGCTGCCGGTCGTTGCTTTTGGCCGAAGGTTTCCAGGTTCTGGCTCACCGGCTCAGGGTGGTGTGATCGGGCACAGGCAGATCCAATGCCATCATATCAAGAACTCAATTCAAAAACCCTTCACTCTGGCGCAGCCGCAATCGGAATACCATGCCCAGCATCAGAGTAGTTTCGATCGCCAGATCAGAGTAACGCGGCTGGCCACCACGTGTCTTGCGTCGTAAGGCAGCCCAGCCGCTAAGCGCTTCCGGCGTTATCCAAAGTGTCAAACTGCCACGGCGGTGAAGGCCAGCTTCGTACTCTGCCCAGTTCGTCACTTTGAATTTCATCTTGCCGATGTGATGGCGGCGGGCGGCGTTATGTTTGTGCGGCATGCTGCTTCATTCAAGCTGGTGGGGATCTCGGCCGAATAAACAAAAATCGTTGAAATCTTATTCGTGCACCAACGCTCACATTCGCCACTCCCCGCACCAAGGCTGTTCAGGCATCGCCGAAAATATCTGTCACCTTGGCTGCGATAGCCCGGCCGAGAACAGAATTATTCTCTTCCGTGAAGTGAATTCCGTCGCATCCATCTGCCGTGATGAAGTCACCGGCATTGAGGAAGTCGACCTTCATGAAGTCGGCCAGATCCTTGTACTGCTGGCCAAGTTGCCCGGTCTTCTCATGACCGCCGCCAAACATTCCCTGAAAATACGGGTGCGGCATCGGTGTCAGCGGCGGCGGTGCGACCACCAGAACCTTGGGAGCCGGATAAGGCGTGCCGACACCGCCGGCGCTTGTCAAAACCTGGCCGACCAGCTTGCTCATGCCAAGCGCCACCTCGTAGGGGGTTCTGTGGAAGAATGACTTGGTGTCGTTGGTTCCCAGCATCAAGATGACAAGATCGAGCGGCAGATGGCTTGCCAGTGCGGAAGGCAGGTAGGCACTGCCGTTCAGCCGCGGGTCGGTCGGATCGTCGAGCATTGTTGTCCGGGCGCTCAGCCCCTCCTCGATGATGTGGTATCCATCGCCCAACTGCCCGGCCATGACGCCGGTCCAGCGCTGTTTATAGGAATAGCGATAGGTCGGAGCCCCTTCCAGCACGGGGATCCATCCCCATGTCAGCGAGTCACCGAAGCAAAGGATGGATTTTTTTTCGGACATGATGCGTTCCTCTGGTGTTCGACAGTCGTGTGGTTCAGGATTTGCTGGTGCGCAGGCCATAGAAAATGGCTGCAAGCAGGATGATGACGCCTTGGGCAACGAGCTTGCCGGGGTCCTGGATGCCGAAAGTGGTCATCACCACGAACAGCAGCGCGAAGGACAGAACCCCGAAAACTGGACCCCAGACGCCGCCTTCGCCCCTGCCGAAAACGACGCCGCCCAAAATGGTTGCCGCCACGGCGAGAATGGGAAGATCCAGTCCGATTCGCACGCTGCCGACAGCAATTGAAGCCGTCTGCACCAGTGCGGCAATTGCTGCGATCAAACCCGCCAGCGTGTGCGCAAGAATGACCGTGCGTTCAACCGGGACGCCTGAAAAATGCGCGGCTTCGGCGTTCTCGCCGACCGAGGTGACATAGCGCCCGAAAATGGTTTTCGACAGAAACAGCGCGATGCACAGCGCCAGCCCGATCCAGAAAATGACGGGTGTCGGAATCGGGCCAAGCTTGGTGTTGTAGATCTCGGCAAACCTGGCCGGGACATCGCCGGGAGGCTTGCCGCTCGCAAGAAACTGGACAAAACCGACAAGAACAATGCTTACGGCCAATGTCACGATGACAGCCGAAACACGCCTTTTGCCGACCATGTAGCCGTTGAACAGGCCTATCCCCATGCCGGTCAGCAGGGCAATGGCGATGAAAAATCCGATGGATGCGTCGGGAAACATGCCCGACGATATGTAATAGTTGATCAAGAGGATGACCCCGCCGCCCGACAGGTCGATGCTCTTTACCCGCATCACCAGCAACTGCCCCAGCACAAGAATGCCAAGCGGAACCACCTGCCGGATGAAGATGCCCATGATGTTCAGGTTGAGCATGTGCGGCCGGGTGATCGACAGTATGATCAGCAGAACTGCAAAAACCACATAGGACGGTGGGATGCGAAGCACCCTCTGAACCATCGAGTTTGTGAAAGACGTCGTCATCTCAAAGTCCAATTTTCTTGCGTGACTGAAGGCCGACGACGAACAGCAAGATGGTGCCCTTGATTGCCGTCTGAATGAATGGCGAGACGTTGGAAAGGTTCATTCCGTTGGCCAGCAACGACATCACCACTGCACCGATCACGGTGCCGTGGAGACTTCCCGTACCACCCGAGAGCTGGGTTCCTCCGATCGCCACCGCAGTGATCGCATCGAGTTCGAACAGCAGCCCCACATTGGGATCTCCCGATACAATGCGTCCGGCCAGGAAAATTCCGGCCAACGCCGCAAAGCAGGAACAGATGACATAGGCCAGCGTGATGTTGCGCTTGTCGGAGATACCGAAATTATGGGCGGCCTGATCGGCTCCAGATGCGATGCCCCCGCCGATTGCAAACAGGTGCAGTCCGAACCGCGAACCATAGAGCAGCTTCATTGCCAGAAGGATGGTCAGAATGCCCCAGAACACCGGCATCGGAACGCCCAGAAAAGACCCCGAAACCGAGGAAATCACTACATCCGGAACAGTCCCTCCCGAGACAGGCCGCAGCGTGCGGGTGATGCCAAGCACGATATACTGCATGGAAAGGGTCGCGATGATCGGGTGAACATTGAGGTGGGTAATGACAACGCCGTTGACCAGGCCGATCAGGCCGGCAAACACGAAGACCGCCGGAATCAGAACATAGCCGGGGCCATCAAGGGCAAGAATGGCTGTGGTGAAACTGATCACCGAGCCGACCGACAGATCAAGTCCGCCCAGCAAGATCACGAACATCTGCCCGATCGCGGTGATGACCAGCGGCATCGCTTGCGCAACCAGGTTCTGCAGATTCTCGGGGTTGAGAAACTGGTCTGTCGTTGCACCGAGCCAGACCACCAGGCCGACGGCCATCAGCAATGCCAACCCCCATACGCCCTGGCGGGAATTCCTGCCTGTGATGAGTTCACTCAGTTTCATCGTGTTCTATCTTCTTTCATCGTCGCGCCGTCTGCGGAAAGCTCACGCACTTAGGGCTGCGTTGAGTATTTTGTGTTCGGTTGCTTCCGAGGCATGGATTTCGTCAACCACGGTGTTGTCGTGAACAACGTAGATCCGGTCGCACAGGCCGATGAGCTCGATTGTCTCCCGCGACAGGACGAGAACGGCTCCGCCTCCGGCGGTGAAATCGCGCAGCAGCTTGTAGATTTCAGACTTAGCCCCGATGTCGACCCCGCGGGTCGGTTCTTCGATAAGCAGCAGGTTCATGTTGGCGGCAAGGTATCTGCCGAGCAGCACCTTCTGTTGATTTCCCCCCGACAACGAACCAACCGGAATCGACGCATTCGCCGCCTTGACATTCATGCTGTCCATCGTCGCGTCAACGACCTGGCGATAGGATCTTGCAATCGCCATTTCCGGACGCGAGGCATGCAGGCCTATGGCGATATTGTGCGCAATGGAAAGCCCAAGGAACAAGCCCTCCTCCTTGCGGTCTTCCGGCACAAACCCCGCACCCATGGCTTGCAATTTGCGAACCCCGGTGGATATGGGAACCGGCAGCTTCAAAGGCCTGTCGTCAATCGTCACGGTTCCGCCCGCTGGCGCATGCTGACCGACCAGAGAACGCAACAGCTTCTGCTGGCCTTGTCCCTCCAGTCCAGCCAGCGCCACAATCTCACCCCGGCGGACAATCAGATCGAACGGTTTTGAATCGGGATTGATGCGGAAATTTTCAACGGTGAGCAAGACATCGCCCGACTGCTCTGTCCGTTCGGGAAAGAGATCTTCAAGTTCCCGGCCGACCATCATGGCAATGAGGGAATCCGATGTCATGTCAGACAGGGATTGCGTGCCGACGAGTTCACCGTCCTTGAGCACGGTGACGGTGTCACAGATCTCGAAGATCTCGTCCATCCGGTGGGAAATATAGACAATCACCTTGCCCGCATCCCTGAGCCGGCGAATGTTGGTGTTGAGCACCTCTACATCTGCTGCATTGAGTGCGGCGGTGGGCTCATCGAGAATGAAAATACTCGCATCGGCCTTTATGCCATGGGCGATTTCAACAAACTGTCGTTCGGCGATGCTCAGCTCGGCTATGAGTGTGCCGGGATCGAGATCAAGCCCAAGCTCGTTCAGCGCCTTGGTCGTCTCCGTCGCCATCTTTGCATAGTCGATGCGTCCGAAGCGGCTGGTGGGCTCACGCCCCAGAAACATGTTTTCCGCGATCGTCAGATTGGCGAGAAGCGAGAGTTCCTGGAAAACCGTCGAAATGCCGAAATCCAGCGCATCTTTGGGATGGTTGAAGTCGACTTTCTGGCCGTTTCTGGAAATCTCTCCGCTGTCCGGCCGGTGAACGCCGGCCAGTATTTTCATCAGCGTCGACTTCCCTGCCCCGTTTTCGCCCATCAGCGCGTGGACAGTGCCAGGCATGAGTTCGAGCGATACACCCTTGAGCGCGACGTTGCCGCCAAACGCTTTCGAGATATTCGACATTTTGATCAGGTTTGTCATGACGTCCCTCGGACATATGGGCCCGGAAACCGGGCGCAACGCGAAGCGCAAAAGCCCCGCCGGAATTGCCTTGATGCGAATTCCGGCGGGAAGTCCTGGGAGGACTATTTCTTGCCGTAAAGCTCCTGCAGCTTCTCTTCGGTCAGTTCCGAAGGCCACCAGACATTGGCCGAAAGGTCATCGCGATAGTAGGTCTTGGCTTTCTCGACATCCCAGCCTTCAGGGTTGTAGTCGTAGTGCTTCTTCAGCTCCTTGCCTTCCAGCAACGCCACGGCAGCGCGAACGCCAGCGGCGCCCTGCGCTGGGCTGTATTCGGACGAGACCGATTTGAAGCCGTCGGTAATCCACTGGCCGAAGAAGCCATTGTTGCCCTCGCCCGTGATCGGCGGGATTTCGGCACCGAACTGCTTGAAGACATCAACGCAGGCACGCGTCATGTCGGCGCCTGAAGACCAGATGCCGTCGACCTGGGGATTGTTGAGATAGAGGGTTTCGCACAGCTTCTTGGTCTTGTCGTACTGCCAGTCGCCATTGTCTTCGGCGATGATCTGGATGTCAGTCCCCTCGAGTGCCTGCTTGAGACCGTTGTAGCGGTTGGTGTCCTCGGGATGCCCGGCCAGTCCGCGCAACACCCAGATGTTGCCCTTGCCATCAAGTTCCTTGACCAGAAAATCGCCCATGACCTTGCCAAAATGCTCGGCCCCGCCCTGGATTTCGGTGGTGAAGGCATCACCTTCGGTACGGCCGGTATGAAGAATCACTGGAATTCCGGCTGCCACGGCCTTTGCGATGGAGGCGTCAGCGGATGTGGATGTTACCGGCTGCACGATGATTGCGTCGACTTTCTGCGCAATCAAATCTTCAATGTCAGCAACCTGTTTTTTCTGGTCAAAACCGGCATCAAGAATGATCAGTTTTGAAACACGATCGTCTTTCGCTGCCGCAGCTTCCGTCTCGTGGGCGACCTGGACAGTCCAGGTATTTGCATTGACGCCAAAATGGCTCATGCCGATGACCCATGGGCCGTCTTTCTTGAATGTACCGGCCTCGACAACCGGATTGTCACCGGCCCGTGCCGTCACTCCGTCGAGCAATTGCACTTCCTGCGAAAGAGAAGGTGCAATCATGACGGTGGTTGCCATCAGAACGGCCGTCGCGAAAGTTTTCAGTGTAATCTTCATTGAGCATTCCTCCGTTTTGCATTCAAATTCAATCCGGCCGACTTCCGCATGGCGGTTTACGGCGGACAATCAGGCAGGCCTTCTGAAAAGTCAGTACCCGTCCGGGTATCCGGACAGTCGACTTTGCAATGGAACCTGGCGCTTGAATTGACGCCTTGCGCTAGCCGCTCGACGCAGCGGAAATAGCATTTCCGTTGGGCTCGAAATCCGCCAGATCCAGATTTTCAGGACCTCCTCCTGACCCTCAAAACAACATGCCATTTCGATGCTGTCAATAGATATTCACTTTGAATGATTATTAGGCGAGCTTGCATTCTGCGCAATGAGGTGGCATTCTTCAAAACAAGTCAACCGTCGTGAATGTCACCATAAGTCTTTGTAAATAAAATATAATTAGAGCTTGGAAGATCAATGCGATCCATACTTTGCTTTGGCGATTCAAATACACATGGCCAAGTGCCTGGTGGTACGCCACTGCAAAGATACGGCCCGGCTCAAAGATGGCCAGGGGTCATGTGGCGGGAACTTGGGCCGAACTGGCATGTCATCGAAGAGGGTCTGAGTGGGCGAACCACGGTTCGGGATGATCCCATAGAAGGCGCGCACAAGAATGGCCGGAGTTATCTGACGCCGTGCGTTCAAAGCCACATGATCCTTGACCTGATCATCATCATGCTGGGCACAAATGATCTGAAAGCGCGTTTCAATCAGCCGGCCTCCGAGGTGGCCATGGGCATTGGATGCCTGATCCACGACATCAAGGAACTCACGCCGGGGCCGCAGGGAACGGTGCCGGAGATCATGGTCGTTTCCCCTCCTCCCATGCTTGATGACATCAAGGAATGGGAGCCGATCTTTTCCGGCGCGCAGCGGAAATCACGCGAGCTTGCCTTGCAGTTCGAAATCATCGCCGACTCGCTCGAAGTGCATTTCTTCGATGCAGGATCCGTGGTCGGGTGCGATCCGCTGGATGGGTTTCACATCAATGACCAGGCGCACGAAGCCTTGGGTGTGGCGCTTGCCCAGGAAGTCGATGCGATCGGATGGACACGTGACAGTGAGTAGAGTGCAGCCACGCAACCGCGAAAATCCCCGTCCGCAATTTCATGACGGAAGGCACTCCCTTGCCTGACATGAGATTTGCCCCACCCAATCCGTTGCGCATCGCAGACCGGGCGACCGGGCTGAATTCTGTCAGCGTCCGCAGCTACAATGAGCGGTTGCTGCTGTCGCTTCTTTTGGAGAACGAAAGCATATCGCGGTTCGAGATAGGCGAGAAAACTGGACTGTCCGCGCAGACCGTGTCGGTTCTTGTCCGCTCGCTGGAAAAGGAGGGGCTGGTCTCCAAGGGTGAAGCGCTCAAGGAGCGCGGCCGTGTTGGCCCGCCAACGGTCCCCATTTCACTCAACCCCGAAGGGGCTTATTCGGTCGGCATCAGCATAGGCTACAAACACACCGAAGTTGTGCTGATCGATTTTGTCGGTGCTGTCCGATTTCACAGCATGCTGCCAAACAACGGCCAATCGGAAAAATCCAATCATCCCGAATTTCTGCAGACGATCAATGAGGCAATCAAGATGCTTCCGGAGGGTGCCGGTGGCCGGCTTGCCGGCATCGGCCTGGCCTTCCCTGAGGCAAAGCGCGAAAAGAATTTCAGGGCCGATGACTATCAGTTGCGGCAGCAAGCGCTGCAGGAAGAGATAGAAAGCGAAATTGGAATTCCCGTCTTTGTGCAGAACGACATTACCGCAGCAGCCAGTGGCGAGAGCATGTTTGGTGCTGCCAAACCGCTTTCGGACTACCTGTTCTTCTATCTCGGCGCCGAGCTGCACAGCCGCCTCATTCTCAACCACCAGATCTACCATGGGAACTCGTCGCTGAGTTTTGATGTCGGCATTCGTCGGCTGGAAACTCAGCTTCATGGCCAGGAAATTTCCACTGATGCCCTTTGGGATCGATCGTCCCGGTGGCCCGATTATGGAGAGACTCAAAAAGCCTGGGAGGCTGAGGTGGTTGAGCGGATAAGGCTATCGTTTGAAACCCTGACCCAGTTCGTTGAGATGAACACCATCGTCCTGTCGTCTTACGCGCCCCAGGACATTTGCCAGAAAATCTGCGAACAGGTTGAAAGTGTCGCGCCTGGATCCAAGGCCATGGCCGGGATCATAAACCCGTCACCAAAAGCCATCGGAGCAGCAAGTCTTCCTTTCAGCTCCAGATTTATGGTGGAATGAGTCCGCCGAACGGATAACAGCGGGCATTGGGAAAAACGGCAACAATGATTTCGGATTGCGCTTCACCCAAGTCTGTGAGACCTCTTTTGGGACACCACCGATGACCAAAGGCGTTCAGCTGATGCGAAGCTTGTTGATCCGCGTCTGCTGCGTGAAACGTCCGGAATCCAGATCATGAGCATTTTCATTCTTGTTGGCGGCTTGGTGGGGGCAGCAGGCGTTGCCCTGTCGGCCTATGGTGCCCATGCAGGTGGCGGCAATGTCACCACGGCTGCGCAATTTTTGTTGTTTCATGCGCCGCTTTTTGTGGCGCTGGGCCTTGCCGGAAATCTCAACCGGGTACGGACTGCCGGTGCCGGCCTCCTGGGCATTGGGCTTGCACTGTTTTGCGGCGATCTGCTGATGCGCCATTTTGCCGGCACCCGATTGTTTGCAATGGCTGCGCCTGCCGGGGGCATGGCAATGATCAGCGGCTGGCTGGTGATCGCCGTCTCCGGACTCAGCAACAAATCCCGCTAAGCATCGACGCACCGCTCAGCGGCAGGCCTCCACCCTCGACGCTCCATGAACGCTCCGCCTTGTCCTGACCTTCCCCAAGATGAAATGTCAGACGGCCCTGCCCCCAGCCCGAGCGTGGTCGCCCACGACACCCATCAAGACGATGAATCTGTCCGGCACGATTGATTCATCGAACTCATTGGACGCGCGCGCGCAGATGTTCGAATCTGCCGGTATGATCGCACAGCCCTACCACATCTATATCGAACGCACCGAAGCGGCGAACAACATGGCCCGTTATTACGCCATGGAAATCTCGGCAACTTTGTTCGGTGAAGCCTGCCTGAAACGGACCTGGGGCCGCATAGGCAGAAGCGGTCAGAGCAAGATGCATCACTTTGAAAATGAGAGTGATGCGGTTGATCTGTTCCTCGAACTGATGCGCCAGAAGCGCAAGCGCGGCTATCGGCCGAGGCCTGTGCGGTCTTGAGCGTTAGTGCAGCCGGCGAAACAACATTCTCGCGTTGCGCTTTGCGGCAGTCATGACAACTTATTCCGAGATTTTTCGGGGACCCCGCTTCCGGTTTGTAATGGCTGAATTTTTGTCTCTTACTAATTCACCAAGGCGGGCAGCGTTGCACATCCGGAAGGGTGTTTTTCGCGGGATGCGCTTGTCAGTCTGGGTCGCGTTTTTGTCTGAAGGTTCCCCGCGGGGAACATGCTTTGAATTCCTTCTCCGCTGTTTGAAAATGGACCTTGAGAAACGTGTCCCGCTCCAAAGTTCCCCGCGGGGAACTTGAAAGTTCTCGGCCAGTTAACGCAATCATGAGCCCTTTGCAGCGGCTCCCGAATCGCGTTACCTGTGGCTACGACAAATTGCGAAATTTGCGATTTTTTGCGTAGTCACACAGTGTTTCACCTTCTGTTAACCATACCGGGCAATACAGTGGCGCAACACAGCACGGAGCAGCGCGTTGACTCGGCATTTGAACAGTCTGGACTTCATGCAGACGTTTTCCAACAAGTTGGATCACGCGCTGCGCAATTTGTCATTGGCACAGTATCCGCCCGATGCCCATCGCGTCATGCGGACCTTTGCATCCTCGGAAGTGGCAAGCCTTCTTGGGGTAACGGAAGCCTATATCCGCCAGATTTCGCTCAAGGGCAGGGGGCCTGAACCCGAAGTCACCAGCAATGGCCGACGGCTTTATACAGTCGAGCAGATTCTCGAACTGCGCATGTTGCTGGCTGAAAACGGCCGCAAGAAATGGATCAACCCGCGCCGGATCGTAGGCGAGGATTGCCAGGTGATTGCGGTCACCAATTTCAAGGGCGGCTCCTCCAAGACCTCGACCACCATCCATCTCGGCCATTATCTGGCCTTGAGAGGCTACCGGGTGCTGGCCATCGATCTTGATCCGCAGGCCTCGCTGACCGCGCTTCACGGCTCCTTGCCGGATTTTGATCCGCGCGAGGGCGACACGTTTTACTCTGCCATTCGCTTTGACGAGCCCGTGCCGACGCAATCGCTGATCCACAAGACCCATATTGAAGGCTTTGACGTGATTTGCGCCGGGCTTGAACTCACTGAGTTTGAAACAGCCGTGGCGCTTGAAATGCGCAAATCCGGCGGCACCGAATTCCTGTTGCGGGCGACTCAGGCGATTGCTCAGGTTGAGGACAATTATGATGTCATTTTAATGGATTCGGCCCCGTCGCTGAATTTTTTGACATTGTCTTCGCTGACGGCGGCGACGGGCGTTCTTATTCCGGTTCCCGCCCACATGCTTGATGTCGACTCGACGGCGAAATTCCTTGAGCTTGCCGGGTCTTACATGCAAATCCTCAATGATATGGGCACCCGTGCGGAATGGGATTTTGCCAAATTCCTGATCACCAAATTCGAGCCCAATGACCATCCGCAAGCCAATATGATGGCCTTGATGCGGCAGGTTTTCGGCAATGATCTGCTGCTTAACACCGTCATAAAATCCACAGCCGTTGCAGATGCGCTAACCTGGAAGCAGAGCCTGTACGAGGTACAGCGCTCGCGGTTCTCAGCGCCCAAGACCTATGACCGGGCGATGGAATCGATCAACGGTGTCAACGCAGAGATCGAGGATCTGCTGACAAATGCGTGGGGACGGTCATGAGCCGGAAAGATTCCAAAGGCATGTTCGCCAATGTGTTGGGCAAACTCAGCGATGATGAAGCCGAGGCCAAGCCGGGGGAGACAACCGGCGCCGGGCAGGCGGGTGGTTCACGCGAACGTAGCTTGACGTCACCGCATCTGAAGAAGGTCGCCGCTGGCGTCCGCCAGATCCAGGAGCGCGGCGAGTTGGCCGATCGGTTGCTCAAGGATGGCGGCTATGTAAGCGAACTGGATCCGGCCGAGATCTTGCTATCGAGCATTCCCGACCGTTTTGCCGGTGCCTATGACGAGGCCGCGATTTCAGAGCTGGTGGCTTCGATGCGCGAGCGTGGGCAAATCGTGCCGGGTCTGGTGCGGCCACTCAAGGATGATCCGCAGCGTTACCAGATTGTCTATGGCCGCCGGCGGATGGCTGCGGCGCAAAAGCTGGGGCTGAAATTCAAGGCGATCATTCGTCCGCTTGATGACGCCGAAGCGATCGTGTTCCAGGGCGAGGAAAACTCAGCCCGCAACGATCTCAGCTTCATTGAGAAATGCAATTTTGCCTTCGCGCAGGAGAAGGCGGGCTATGACCGGGCCACCATCTGCGCCTCGCTGTCGACCGGCAAGTCGCATATTTCCGAGATGATCCGGATTGCCGCAACCCTGCCGCAAAGCCTGCTGCAGGCGATTGGCTCTGCGCCTGAAATCGGTCGCCGCCGCTGGCTGGAGCTGGTGGAGAAGTGGACGGCCTTCCCCAAGGCACACACAGTGGTCGAGGAACTCCTGGCCAATGCCGGCGCGGAGATGTCGAGCCAGGACCGTTTTGCGCTGGCGCTGTCAGCGATGTTTGAGAAAGTCCAGGCCCCCGAACCCAAGGCGCTGCCACGCGAGACCATCATGTCCAAAGGCATGAAACTGGCTGAGGTGAGCTATGGCACTGCGGGGGCGCGGATGAGCTTTGCCAAATCCGTCCCGCCCGAATTTGTCGCTTATCTGGCCGGGCAAATGGAAACCATTCACGACGCCTATCTCCAGGAGATCAGGGCGAAGACAACCGATAAACGGAGTTAAGTGCAACGCAATAGAAAAAGGCCCCCAAACGTCGCCGTCGTGGAAGCCCTTCTCGTGTCTAGCAGCTAGAGAATCGCATTTCCCCGAATCACAGTCAAGAGTCTTGAGCGTCAATTTGGCGAACGAATTTCTATTGCCTTTTGAAAGGTGAAGGAAAATGCAGCTGGACCATGTCACGACGCCCTTCGGGCGGCGAACGATGACCTATGCCATGTTGGCAGACCAGATCACGGCCGCCGAAATCGACGATGACGCATCAGTCGACAAGTGGAAGATCTACCAGGCGCTGTGTGAAGCGAGGCCGCGGCTGGGGATTACCGACCGGGCGCTGGCGGTGCTTTCTGCGCTGATAAGTTTTTATCCCAAGGCAGAACTTGCGGCTGGCGACAGCCTGATCGTGTTTCCGTCAAATGCGCAATTGTCGCGCCGCGCCAATGGCATGGCCGAGCAGACCATCCGCCGTCATCTCGCGGTGCTGGTTTCGGCCGGGCTTCTCACCCGCAAGGACAGCGCCAATGGCAAGCGCTTTGCCCGCCGCAGCAGGACTGGGCAAATCGACGAGGCGTTCGGCTTCTCGCTCAAGCCGCTCCTGGCGCGGGCCGACGAGATCCGTCAGCTGGCCAGCGAAGTTGAAGCGGAGCGCTTGCACATGCGGCGGATGAAGGAGCGGCTGACGATCTGCCGCCGGGATGTGATCAAGCTGATTGAAACAGCGCTTGAGGAAGGTGCTACGGGTGATTGGCTGAGCGTTCAGGACGAGTACCGCGCCATTTTTGCCGACTATCCGCGCAAGCCTTTGTTGGAGGCGGTGATCGCGGCGCTCGATGAGATAGAGTTCCTGCGCGAGAACATCCTCAACCAGTTGGAAAACCAACTGAAAACAACCAGAACAAGCGGCAATGCCCATGAAAATGAGCGCCATAAACAGAATTCAAATCCAGACTCCCTTATTGAATCTGAACTGCGCTTAGAAAAGACGCAAGGCAGAAATCCAGATCCCCTCGACCGGAACGATGTGGAGCCGGCGGTAAGGGAAATTAAATCGGCTTCGACCGGAATGGGGCAGGGTGGTGAAGCGGGATCTACCCGGCAGCAAGGCGAAATCCCGGACGGGCTTGGCCAAAAGCCGTTTCCGCTCGGCATGGTGCTGTCGGCTTGCCGCGAGATCTGCGATTACGGGCCGGGCGGGGCGATTTCGAGCTGGCGCGATCTGATGGGGGCCGCGGTGGTGGTGCGCTCGATGCTGGGCGTCTCGCCATCGGCCTATGAGCAGGCCTGCGCGGTGTTCGGGCCTGAAAATGCCGCCACGATGATCGCCTGCATTCTCGAGCGTGCCGGTCACATCAACTCCGCCGGCGGTTATCTGCGCGATCTGACCAGCCGCGCCGAACGTGGCGAATTCTCGCTCGGACCGATGCTAATGGCGCAGATCCGGGCAAACGGACCAGGCGAAAGACGTGTGGGGTGAGGGGAAGGATCTCGAAAAGCGGTCTCGCATGGCGAGCTGAGCTTATCGAGGGTTCTGACAGGTGCTTCCTATTCGAGGATGGCACCGCATTTCAGCGTGGCCTAGTTTTCGGCACGGGAGCGGATCAGAGTGATCACCCGAGTTCAAACATCCGAGGATTGAAAAAAGGCTGATGCTCTGCCATCAGCTGCCATCTTGATGGCAAAGGCGACTTGCCTTATATTGCAGTTCGTTAGGAGATTGATATGGCAGAACCACAATTGTCCGTCCGGAGCTCCAAAGCGCGGGAGTTGGCGCACCGTCTCGCCCGGCGCGAAAATCGCTCCATCGCCGACGTGGTCGAGCGTGCGCTTGAATCCTATGAGACCCGCGAGGCGGGTCGTGAACCTGCTTCCAGATTTTATTCGCGACTTGCTATGGAGTTCGGCACCGACATCGATCTTGAGGTCGTCATCGGCGAACATAGGAAACCGCATCAAGGCGTGGACCTTTGATTTTTCTTGATACAAATGTCCTGTCCGAGACCTTGAAGAAGCAACCGAATGAAGCTGTCATTGCCTGGCTGACGAGGCATGATGCCGAATTGGCGCTGCCGACTGTCACGATAGCGGAAATAGCTTTTGGTATTCAGAAGATTAGGCCGGATCAGCGCGCAGATAGACTGGAGCAGGGACTGCAACATTGGCGCCGGCGTTTTGCCGACCGTATTTTCGGCCTGACCGAAGAAGCTGCACTTGCCTATGGCGAAATCATGGGTAACACAGCCCGCCGGGGACGGGGTATGTCGGCGCCCGATGGAATGATTGCCGC
This sequence comes from Hoeflea sp. Naph1, assembly GCF_046837775.1. GTDB lineage: Bacteria > Pseudomonadota > Alphaproteobacteria > Rhizobiales > Rhizobiaceae > Hoeflea. The sequence continues at coordinate 642,774 of NZ_CP177286.1, forward strand.
TATTGCCCTTGTGAATGGTGGCCGACTGGCAACGCGCAATCTAACGGATTTCGAAACAACGGGGCTCGAGCTCATATCTCCATGGGCCTTCTGAGGCAGCTACAACGCTGCAAGCATTCTAGGGCCCGGGAGTGGTTTTCCCTACAATCCCGCAGCTTTTGTGAGGTTTATCCGGAATCTGTCCCTGCGCCGCTGATACCGGCGGGTCATTTCAGCCGATGTGTGGCCGAGTTGTTTTTGGACGTAACGCTCATCGACTTCGGCCGATGAGGCGAGGCCGGCACGGAGCGAGTGTCCGGCGAATTTTTGCCCGCGTTCAACTTCCGAAAGATCGCCGCGAACGCCTGCGGCAAGCGCTGCGCGCTTAACCAAGCGTGCCACTTCCTGGTCGTTCAGGCGATCCGGCCCGACATTTTTGCCTTTGCCTGAAACGCGGCGGAAGAGGGGACCTTTCGCAAGTTTGGCGAATTTGATCCAGGTCTCCGTGGCAACGACCGGGCAGGTGGAATCGGAAGAACCTCGCCCGACCTCGACGTCGCGCCAGCCGGTCTTGCCGCGCAGGGTGATCAGCAGGCCTTTGTCGAGGATTTCGACCCAGCCACGACCGTCCTCAGTCTGGTCGCGGCCAAGATCAAGGCCGGTGATTTCCGAACGTCGGAGACCACCGGCAAATCCGATCAGCAGCATCGCCCGGTCGCGCAAGCCACGCAGTGAACCACGATCAAGCGTTTCCAGCATTGCGATCAGATCTTCGGGCAAAAGCGCTTCTTTCTGACGTGGCGGTGCGGCGTGGGTGTTGCGGATGCCAGCCATCACGGTGGCAATGGCGCGATCCTTGCGATCGAGCACCATGCCGCGCTGAGCAACGTTCCAACCAATTGCCGAGAGGCGTCGCTCGATGGTCGAGACGCTGTTGGGCTTGCCGCGCTGTGTGCCACTGGCCCTGTCCGAGGCACTGCCAGATGTCGAGCCTGATGCACAGGCTGTGATGTAAAGGCCGACGACTTCTGGATCCGGGGGCAGGGGAGACAGGTTCTGGCGCCGGCACCAAGCGGCAAAATGCTTCCAGTCGGCGGCATAGGCCCTTCGTGTATTGGCGGAACTGGCGGCCTCGACATAGCCACGCGCACGATCGGTCAAAACCTGTAGATGCGCCGGCACGCCAGCAACGGTCTCCGGAGCAGGGGAGGGCAGCCCGGCCGGCATCTGCGCCGCAGATATATCATCAGAACCCGCCGTGCTGTGAGGCGGCGCTGAGGCCTGCTGAGGGTGGTTTTTGGTGTTTTGCGCGTTGATTTGGGCTGTCGTTCGCGTTTTATCAACGGACGGCAACTCATTGATCTCGAACGAATCAGGTTTTCGGTTCATTTCCGGATTCTAGCCGAATCAGCGGATTTTTTGTAATATTCGAGCGGACGAACTTTACGGCGAGGCCGCTGTGGTTCACGGACCTGACAAAGATACCATTGACGATGCCTCCTGGAGTGAGGCGGTCGCAAGGGAAGCCGTGATCCGAACGCTGGTTTCGCTCGATAGCCCAAGCCGGTCCGATTTCCTTCGAGCTTGTCATGAGCTCGGCCTCAAGCGAACCCGGCTTTATGAGCTGATCAAAGTGTATAGGGAGCATCCGGTCACGAGTTCACTGCTGCCGCGCGCAGCGGGGATGCGGAAAGGTAGCCGCCGGTTGCCGGACGCCACCGAAGCCGTAATCGCCGAAGCCATCCGAGACTTCTACAAGACACCCCAGAAGCCAAGCATTAATCGGCTCCAAAAGGAAATCCGCGGGCTCTGTCGGTCCCGGGGTGCGCGCCCACCGTCCTGGCATGCGATTAAGGCGCGGATCATGACCATGGACCCCGCCGAATTAATCAAGGCTCGGGATGGTTCGAAAGCAGCACGTGATCGCTTCCGACCAGTGCCGGGAGAGTATGCAGCTGAGTTCGCGTTCGATGTCGTCCAGGTCGACCACACGCTGGTCGATGTGATTGTTGTCGATCGTCAGTATCGACGGCCACTACAAAGGCCATGGTTGACGCTTGCCATCGATGTCGCAAGCCGCATGGTTGCGGGCTTCTATCTCACGCTCGAGGCACCCTCGAGTGTCTCGGTTGCTCTCGCAATCCAGCACATTGTGCAGCCCAAGGAGGCATGGCTCGAGGGGCTGAGCATTGATGCGGAGTGGCCGATTTCCGGGTTTCCGGACGCGATCCATCTCGACAATGCCAAGGAATTCCGGTCGCACGCCCTGCGCAGGGGTGCGGAAGAGTATGGCATAGAACTCATTCACCGTCCGGTTGCCACACCACACTATGGCGGACACATCGAACGGCTGATTGGTACTATGATGGGTGCCGTCCATCTTCTCCCGGGCACGACCTTCAGCGACATAGGCGAGCGTGGCGGCTATGATTCGGCGGCCCATGCGACAATGACGATGGATGAACTGGAGCGGTGGATCGCACTCGAGATCACGCGCTACCATGCCGATCGGCATGGAACGCTTGGAATTCCGCCTCTCGAGGCTTGGCGTGAGGCCGCGGCCCGACGTGTCATGCCCTTGCGTCACCCCCATGATCTTGCAGGTTTCATGGTCGATTTCCTGCCCAGCGTCGACCGGCTCGTGCGACGTGACGGCATTCATTTGTTCGGTCTTCGTTACTGGGATGACGTGCTGAGCATCTGGGCCGGCCGGCTCGCTCGTCCGTTGCGCGTTTCCTATGATCCGCGCGATCTTTCCAGGGTATTCGTGCGCGCTCCAGACGGTATACGCTGGCCTATCCACTTTGCGGATCTACGCCGCCCGCCGATTACGCTGGGCGAACACCGCCGCGCCCGGGCCGCCCTGCGGGAACGCGGCTTGGCGCTGGTAGATGAGCAATTGATATTTGAGACCATCGAGGCGCAGCGCGCTCTGGTCGAAGAGGCGGCAGTGCGCACCAAGGCCGCGCGTCAACTGGTCGAAAGACGGGAGCGAGCGCTCAGTGCCTCAGCTCCAAACGTGGCTGCTCCCACCGACCCTGCACAAATTGAGGACGACCAGGCGATCGATTGGAGCAAGGTTCCCGTCTATGACGTCGAGGAATGGTCATGAGAGGGGAGGGGACAAATGAACACCTCGATAAGCGGTACCGCCGCTATGCCGCGCTGCCTGACGAGGAGCGCATTACCTGGATCAAGGCCGATCGCTGGATCGGTTTCGAACAGGCTGAAGCAGCAATTGCCCGCCTGAACGCGCTGCTGGCCTATCCGCCGCGTGATCGCATGCCGTGCCTCTTGATCTATGGCAACACCGGAATGGGCAAGACAAAGATTGTTCGGAAGTTCGAGCGTACCCACCCGGCCACTTTTTGTCAGTCGACCGGCGTTACGAACAGGCCGGTCGTTGTGGCGCAGGTGCCATCGGAGCCGGTAGAGCGCGACCTTTATCGGGAATTGCTGGCCAGCCTTCAAGCTCCTTCTCTCATTGGCGGTACCCTTGCGCGCGAGAAAGATATTTGCCGCTCGCTGCTACGCACCGTCGGCGCCAGGATGATCGTGCTCGACGAGGTCAATGGAATGCTGGCGGGGACCTACCGGCAGCAACGGATATTTCTGAATGCGATACGGTTTCTCGCCAATGATTTGCGGGTTCCTCTTGTCTGTGCCGGGACTGACCTGGCGCGCCAGGCCTTGCTCACCGACGCGCAACTTGCCGAGCGTTTCGAGGCGTTTCACCTAAAGCCCTGGAAGAACGATCATGCCTTTGCGCGGCTCTTGAAGAGCCTGGCCGGCATTCTGCCGCTGCGCGCGCCTTCCGATCTCGAAAGCGCTGCGGTTCGTGAACGGATCCACATGCTCACCAGCGGCGTCACGGCGCGGATTTTCCGGCTGATCGAAACGGCGGCTGAGGAGGCGATCCAATCTGGAAAAGAGCGGCTCGACCTGATGAGCTTCGGCGATGATCTCGTTCTACCGCTTGTGTCGATGACGCAATCGGCAAATCGGCGGATGCCGAAGACGGTGGCGGCTGAGTGATGGGGGCGGGTCGCCTACCGGTCGTGCCGCGCCCCTATCGCGACGAATTGGTGTCCTCCTGGATGGCGCGAGTGGCATGCCGCTATGGCCTCACAGCTCCGGAATTGAGTGGTTATCTCTGTGGCCTGCCGTCACCATTGTCCATTGATGACAGGGGTCCAGCGGCTGGCCAGACGAAGGTTTGGGCACAATTCTGCGGTGTCGATCCCAATCGGCTGTATCGTTTGTCATTGAACTGGCGTTACCCGCGACGCACTCGAGCATGGTACATGAGCCGTGGACCGGAATGGAAACCATCAACGCTGACCGGGTCGACCCCGGTTTGTCTCGGCTGTTTCGCTGCCGATCAATCCGCAGGGCGCGACGGCTATTTGCGATCCGGCTGGGTGCTCGCCGAACGCTGCATCTGCTCTGTTCATGGCGAGCTGCTGCTTGATCGCTGCCAGTCGTGTCATCGGCATCTTGTTGTTGCTTTTCGCCTCCTTGAGGGGCGCGCGCAGCCCGTCTGCGGCTCTTGCGGCTCGATTTTGGCCGACAGGGGAGGGGTGCGCGATCGACTGCACGACCAAAACCTGATGCTCAGCACGCTCGCCATCCAGCAGCGGATCACGGCGAGTGTGGATCGTGGATATCCTGAACAGCAACGGTTTGAGGAGGCGCTTGCGATCCTCTGGGCGCCGCTCGATCATCCGGCCGCCGCGCGGCCCGTATTGGCGCTGTGGCTAAAAGAAGCGGGCTGGCGCTGTCCCTACGATGTCCGGCATGCAGTTGGCGCCGCAGCTCCGCTCGGTCAGTTGCCAGTGCGCTGGCGTCTGGTGACGCTGCTTGCTCTCAACGACTGTTTCGGCACTGAGTTGGCCGGGAACGGGGAAATGCCACCTTTGGCCGTTCAACTGGTCCGGCGCGCCGCGCCGCGGCAGTGCCGCCTCCCAAGGCCAGGCCGACGGCCGCATGTTCAGGCGCTGAAGCGCTCGCCGGCCGAGTATGAGCGCCTGGCAATGCAAATCATAGCTGATCCGCGTTGGATCGCCGCGGAAAAACTATTCCGGCGAAAACGCGAGGGTGTCCGGGCACTCCTGATCGATGCTGCGCTTGCCGGGAACTTGGCGGGAGCGCACGGACCAACATTGTTGTCCCAGTCGAGCAACGGAGAGGAGATTCAGATTTAGTGAGACTGCGCGCTTTAACCGGGAGTCTCACGAATTCCGACTCATCCAGTCTCACAATGGTGCGCCAGATTTCGTCCGGGAGATGATTTACGTTGATTTCAGCCTTCTGCTCGACGACAGAGGCCATCCTCGGCCAGCAGTCCGGGAATTGGCCGCAAACCCGGTCCGCTCAATGAACGCGAATTCTCGTCAATCTGACGCTCAAAAGGGGCTGTCCGCCGGTGAAAAACGAGCGACATGGGCTGTCGTTCGTGTTTCATCGGTGGACACCAACGTATTGATTTCTTTAGAAGAGCGTTCGGAGTTCATTTCCGGATTCCTGTTGATCCAACGGATTATTTGCATTCAACGAGCGGACTAAGTTTGCAGGAGTGGAAACTCCCCATTTCCGAGACCGCGCCCGTAGCCAAGCCGGTAACTCCGCTATTTCCAACTCTTCTCATCGTTTGCCCTGCTACACGGTCCGCTGATTGAGTTCGAACCCGGTCCGCTCAATGAACGCGAATTCTCGTCGATCTGACGCTCAAAAGGGGCTGTCCGCCGGTGAAAAACGAGCGACATGGGCCATTCCCTCTATAAAGAGCATAATGATTGATAATGCAATCTTATCGTTCGTAAATAATCCCCGACAGCGTGTGCGGTTTGGTGCAATAAGACTATCACAAACTGCACACATGATTTATGTTTTGTCGCATGGATTCGCTTACAGCAGCACCTTCAACGCCGCCCACCTGGCCGCACCGCGTCCCAGCCTGGGCGTTTTCGCGCGGTCGGGAACCGGTCGATCACGGCGAGGTCGATGCGGCATTCGCCGCCGGTATTGCATTGAAATCGCTCGATGACCTCGTGCGATCACAACCCGCCTGGGCCGGCTGCTGGCGCTCCCGTCAAGCGCTGAAATGCGCCGCGGCCGCCGTGCGGCTGATGGGCCGAACCGAGGACGAACACGGATTGCGTGACGCGCTTTTGCTCACTGCACCCGGTGATGATTCTGGCCCGGCCGGAAAGGTATTTTTGGCCTTCAAAAGGGTTTCCGCGCAAAAACCCGGGTTTTCCACGAAGCATGTGGCTGAACTGGCCGATCTTTTGGGCCTCGCCTGGGATGAGCCGCTCGCGGCGGCCGTCAGTTATGCCGATAATGCGCTTCAATCCGGCCGGCCGGCGCCCTTTGCCGCGGCCGAGCTGGTGTCAGAGATTTGCGCCTCCCGTCCGGATGCCGAAACCCTCGCCTGGGCGCTAGCCGATATTCTCATCGCCGAAAAGCTCAAATGGCCGTTTCCGCTACCGCTGCTGATGGGTGAACGGTTTGGGCCGGCCTTTCGTACACTTGGGGGAAGGGGGCGCGTCCGCCCCGCCGAACCCGCATTCGCGGGGGCGCTTTGTTTGGCTCTGGTTGATGGCATTGAGAGCGCCATGCGCTCGGCCGGGGAGATTTCTCGCCGAGCCGACCAGCTTTTGGCCGTGGCGCCAAAACTGCGCACCAAGGGAGCCGAGCCGGTGATCCAGGCATTGCTCAATGAGGATGCGATTGCGGCCTCGGCGCCAGGCAGCGATCTGTCCCGCTGGGCGGCAACCCGCCTGTTCGAGCGGCTGGAGAGTTTTGGCGCCGTGCGCGAGCTTTCCGGCCGATCGTCCTTCCGGATTTATGGATTGTGAGCGTGGCCAGATCGACCGCAGCAAAACCATCCCGCAGCAAGAAAGCGAACGGCGCAAGCGAATGCTTGTTTGATCGGGAACTGGAGGAATTGCCGCAGGAATTGCGCTGGCGCGAATGGATGCTGCGGGTCGAGGCGGTGATCTTTGCCTCGGCCGAACCGGTCGGCCGCGAGATTTTGGCGCGTGTTGTCGGCAAGGATTGCAGCGTCGACCTACTCATTGATGATCTGCGGGAGGAACTTCGTTCCCGGCCCTATGAACTGGTTTCGGTCGCCGGCGGCTGGCAGCATCGAAGCCGTTCGGCTTACGCGCCCGCGATCCGGGCCTCGGCGGCGCCGACACGGTCGCCTGCCGCAGTGCTGTCCGAACTTGAGTCGATGGTGCTGATGGCGATCGCGTATTTCCAGCCGGTGACGAGGAGCGAGCTGTCGAAGATCTTTGGCAAGGAGGTCAGCCGTGATCTGATCGGATCGCTGCGCGGCGCCGGGTTTATTTCCTCGGGACCGCGAAGCCCGACGCCGGGGGCGCCGTATACCTATGTGACGACGAAACACTTCCTGTCCGCGTTTGGGCTGGAGACCTTGCGTGACTTGCCCGATATGGAGGCGCTTGAAGATGCAGGGTTGCTCAGTCGGCGGATTGAAGAGGGTTCCATGGTGGACTCTGATCCAGAACTCGACGGGAGTGACTGATTTCAGGGCGGCTCCTCGTCGGTTGGTGTGTGCCATTGGCTCTATGGCGCTCGAGGGTATGTCCGGGCCCTCGACCTCAGGTGATATATTTTTCCAGCTACGGGCGTCAGTTTGATACGGAGTTATGTATCATGGTTGCTTCGATCCGGATAAGTTGATATATATTATCCTATATGGAAAGCAAGTTCTGATATAGGAATATGATGTGGCGTATAAAACGGAGCACATAACGCAGCGACTGCGCAGCGCGCGTGAAGCGCGGAAAATGAGCCAGCGCGAGCTGAGCGCACGTTCTGGCCTAACGCAAAGCCATATTTCCCAGATAGAACGGGGCACTATGGAGCCCGGTCTGGGCAGCCTGGTAGATGTCGCGCGCGCGCTCGACCTCGAAATCGTCCTTGCCCCGAAAAAACTGATGCCGGCAATCCGCAACATCCTCGACAGCACATCGACGTCAAGTGATATCGTGCGATCCGACCAGCGCAAACTGGTGGTGCGCCTTGAGCGGTGGTTTGCGCAGCATGGGGGCGTGCTCGGCAGTGCAGTCGAGGCAGATAAATTCAAAAGCAGCCTTGCGCTCTTACGGCATCTTCCTCTGTCGAACGAGGAGATGGACACAATTAAAGAGGTGACTGCACCCCTGGACAGGTGGGAGAGCGATCCTCCGTCCGGCCGTGAACTCAGCAGGATCGTTGATGCCATAAGAAATCTGCGAAATGCCGCAGTGCACCGCGACCGCGACGACGTGATCCCTCGCTCGGCCTATGCACTGGATGAGGAAGACGACGATGCCTAAGGTCACGGTGCTCGAAGTCAGGCTGTATGGGGAACCGGTCGCCACCCTTACCAACCTGCAGGACGGGCGCACAATCTTGGCGTTCAACGATGCCTATATCGAAGACGAAAAGCGGCCGACGCTCAGCCTGTCCCTGAAAGACCCGTTCGGTGCGCTCATCACGAGGTTCAGGCCGTACAATATCGTCGTCCCCCCCTTCTTCTCGAACCTGTTGCCGGAAGGCCCGCTGCGCAAGTACCTCGCTGATCGTGCGGGTGTGAAGCCGTCGCGGGAATTCTTTCTGCTCTGGATGCTCGGCCGGGACCTGCCCGGGGCTGTGACGGTGCATCCCTCCGAAGGGGATGATGCGCCTCTGGACAACGAGCAGGCGATCGTCGAAGCGCGACCGAATGCGCTACGCTTTTCGCTGGCGGGTGTGCAGCTCAAATTCTCCGCCTTCCAGAATGACAAAAAGGGTGGCGGCTTGACCATTCCGGCCCAGGGAACGGGTGGTTCGTGGATCGTGAAGCTGCCGTCTCAGCAATATAGCGGCGTGCCCGAGAACGAGTTCGCAATGATGACCGTCGCCGGTATGATGGGCATGGACGTGCCCGAGATCCAGCTGGTTGATATCGATGCTGTGAGCGGTCTGCCGCAGGGGGTGGGCGAACTGCACGGACAGGCGCTGGCGATCAAGCGTTTCGACCGCACGCCAGAGGGTCCAGCGCATATCGAGGATTTCGCGCAAGTCTTCGGCGTCTTGCCTGATCATAAATACGACAGGGGCAATTACCGGATGATAGGTCGCGTGCTGGGGATCGAAACCAGCACGGCCGATGTGGCCGAGTTCATCCGGCGCCTTGTCTTCAGCACACTCATCGGCAATGGCGACATGCACTTGAAGAACTGGTCGCTCATCTATCCAGATCGTCGTACCCCAGCGCTCTCTCCAGCCTATGATCTGTTGTCGACCATCCCTTACATCGAGGGGGAAGATACGGCAGCGCTCAATTTTTCTCGCACCAAAAAGATGGCGGCTCTGTCGAAGGATGAGCTGGCGCATCTGGCCGCGAAAGCGGAGCTTTCCGAAAAGCTGGTGATCGATACCGCGCGCGAGACAGTTGAACGGTTCAGGGCGGTATGGGAGGCGGAGAAAAAGAACCTGCCGATGGCGTCCAAGGTCGCCGACGCGATCGACAAGCACGCGCCCGCGGTCGAGCTGTACCGCGAGTTTGCGAAGTAGCGACCTGCAGGTTGTCTGATCAGCGCCGTCGGGGTTCGCGAACGTCGTGCCCCGACCGGAAGCTTGAAGTATGCCTGCAAGACCCAGGCGATGAAGTGCTTCGCGTGACGGCACTTTGACCCGCCCTCCGCAAACTTGTTCCCGAACTGTCGGTCACCGCCATGGTCAGCGGTCTATCAGCTATCGACGACCGGGCACACTTCACCGCGCCTTTAGGCTTCAGGCGGCTTCCCACCGGCTTAGCCTTCGCCTGGCACTCGATCACAGAAATGCGCCGATCTGGTTCGGGTGTGGCATTTATGAGAGAGGTGGGCGTGACCGATCATTGCGAAAACTAAAAGTCGGTTGACATGATGTGCCGGCGGCTGCCCAAGTCGCCAGGCAGCCATCGGCGCTCCAAAGTCAGGCGGCTTCCCAGACCTGGTTCAGGATTTTGGCTGCCAGTGCGGCCTTGTCCTGCGGCAGGAATCGCCCGTAGTGCTGCCGCACCACGTCGGGCGTGTCCTGGATCGCGTAGCTTGCTTGCTCGTAGGACCCGGTTTGCTTAAGTATGTGGGTTGCCAAAATATCCCGAAGATTGTGAGGGCCGTGTGGCAGCAAGCCCTTGATGGCGCCGCGACCGGTATAAGGATTGTAGATCCCGTACCGTTGGATCACCGTCCGCCAGGCTTCATAGAACTTGGTGGAGTCGTAGGCCGCGTCCAGGCTCGTCGTCTTCACCGTTTTGACGAAGAGCGTGCCGGGATCCCTTGCCGGTCCCAGGAGCACACCGCGATGGCGATCGATATAGGCTTCGAGATATTTGTAGAGATCGAGAAGGTCCGGGAGGATGAGCCGAAACGGCTTCTGCCCGAAAAAGGACGAGCCCGAGTTCTTGAAGGCGACTGATGGGATGAGGACTTCCCATCCTCCTTCTCGGTCGCTCCAGCGCAGCTCGCCGCATTTCATGTCCTCCAGCCGTCGCTCCGAGGTCGGGAAATGGCCCCGCGGGCAGACGCGAAGCTGGCGAAGGTTCTTTTGCCGAAGTCCAAGATGCAGGCCCAGGCGAAGCAGCAAGAAAGACCGGACCGCTTCCGCGGCGGCTCGGGGGTAGCGGTCTTCATCCGGCATGCGGTTCAAAATCTCGTCGGTGATCTTGCGATACTCCGCCAGTGGGCTGTCTGCTTCCAGGACGCACATGATCGGTTCGAAAGGGTCACGATGGACGCGCATCACCCGCTGAATCTCCTTTGAACGGTTGGCGGCGTGTCGATGAAACGCATCGCATGCGCCATGCCAGTCGCGGGAGGCGAATTCGATTTCTTCCGGCGCGATCAAGCCTTCGATCGGTCTTGCATGTTTCAGAAGTTCGGGATGCTGACGGATCCAGCCGACTTCGGATCGCGTGAGGGCTTGTGCGATCATCAGCATATCCTCTTCCCACCTGGTGTAGAAACCGCGGCGCTGCTCTCGCCATTGCAGATACCAGTCCCAGACGCCCGGGAAGATCAGCAGTCCAAAAGTAAGCTGGCTCAGGGGCACGCCCCGACCCTTGACGACTCCGGTGGGCGATGCCGCGAGCGCTCCGAACATCAGGCCGAGATGCTCGATTTTCTGCGATGCGGTCTCCTCGCCCCAAACGCCGTTGCGCTGAAAACCGATCGCCGTCAGCGTCGAGGTTTTGAAGCGGATAAGATCGGCCATCTCCATCGCCAGCCGCGGTGGCGCATCGACGACACCGGATAGAAGATCAGGGTCTTCAAAGGTCTCTGTAGCATTTTGATTGGCGCTCGTTGTCACCGTGGACGCTCGAGGAGACAACGATCCTCCGCCATAGGTGACGCCCGGAAACCGGATGGCATAACGCTGCTTGCTCGCTGCGGCCTGATAGCGCCGATAATCGGTTGAACCGGAGACGATCACCCGACGGACCCAGTCGAGGATTTCCTCCCGCTTGCTGAATGGCAGGCTGCTGAAATCGTCGGGAAGGTGCCATGCCAGTCTTCGCCGTTCGGCCGGGCTGATGTCGCCAAGATTGTGACCGTGGAGAGATCGGGCTTGATGGGGCAGCTTCGCCTTGAAATATCCTTCCGGCAGTCGGTATCGCCGTTCGATGCGGGAGAGGATTGCGAAACTCGCGACGGATCGCGGCACGCGCTCGCCGTCGATCCAGGACAGCAGGGTCGCATGGTGGAACGTCTCGCCCAGGCGAACGATGGCGCGGTAAAGGTGCCAATAACTCTCGCCGAAACGGCGCATATGATAGACCAGCGCATCCTGAAAACCGTCGGGATCTTCACTCGCTTCAAACAACGGTTCCGGAAACGGATGGATAGGCTTCGGGTGCGGGCCTCTCTGCGTCGATGCGGGCTGAGGATGATGGTCGTTGTCGCCTATCCGTCGTGGCTTTCGGGGGGAGGGTGCAGCGGCTGCCGACCCTGTTGGTTCGTTCGATCGATGGATTTGCCGGGTTGATCGGACGTGCTCTGCGACAGGTGGCGCGCCAAGCCAACGAATGATCGCGTCCAGGGCGATGCGGATCTGCTTCTTCAGATCACCCGTTAATTCGCCGTCAAACCGGCAAGCGTGGGCGATTTCCAACCAATCAATGCGGCCGTTCAACAGTGGTGGCGACTGACGATGGATGATGAGATTAATGAGATAGGGCTTGATGCTCTCCAGTACGCGCTTCGATGTGATCGGTGCAATGCGCATCTCGCAGAACTGTGAGATTTTTCGCTGAAAATGACGTGATGAAAGATCGTGTTTTGACATGCTTATATTCCGTTGCAATCGGCACCAATGCCGAGGGCGGGCGGGAATAGGATTTGTGATTTAACAAAGGGTGTATCTGATCGGATGGGTGGGCACACCGATGCGAAGCTCTTGATGCCATGCATTTCGCTTGAGGGTTTTTTGACCGATGAAGCGGAAATGCCATGCCCTGATGTTAGCCGAATGCTCGACAAGGTCACCGGTGTTAGCAAGATCGAATAACAATAACCCCCCCCGATAAGGGTTACTTATCGATGGTTAGACGTCCAACTAGTTATCATACCATGTTAGGAACCCCAAGATTCAGATAGAGTTCCTTTAGCAAATCATTTACCATGATTTCAATGGCTTACGATCTCGCGAAAATCAGCATGACAGCTTTAATACGACCGGCTTTCGAAGCCTGTACCGCTCTCACGCGTCTGGACGAACGTGTCGCCCGTTCGCCGGTCGGGCAGGGCTGGTTCGAGCGATCCCACTTCACTGATGCCTGTGCGTCGTTGTGGATCGACGGCGAACTCGTCCATCTCGAAGACCTCGTCCACCATGACGCCACCCGCGATACTCGCACACCCACCCACGAGCTGACAATCGCCCGCGACGTCCTGCGCACTCGCCGGCGCATCGCTGGCCGATCCCCTGATTGGGCGCTCTCTGCCGACGGCATCCGCTCGCTACGGAAAACCTCGGAGATCGGGCTGGGCGGCGGGGACGAGGCGACGACGGCCGGAGTTGTTCGGGCGGCTGTCGCGATCGACGCGGAAGGGGAGGGGGATGATGGTGACGGCGTCAAAGATCTGCCCGGCATCGATTATGCCGCCATTGATGCGATCCTCGCGCGCTCTGACGCCGCGATCGAACGAGCCAAAAAGCCCGGCCGGGCTCCGGCCGATCCGCTGGTCTATGATCTCGACTGGGATGAAGATGCCCGGCTGGAGGAATGGCGCGGCGTGCTGCGCCAGGCCGGAAACATGCCGGCGGTGCTGCAGGCGATCGTCGCCCTCGATGCCTGGAACGAGCTGGCTGTCCTGCAGCATGCGCCCTGGCTCGGCCGGCTGTTTGCCGCCTCCGTCCTGCGCCAGGCCGGTATCACCACCGGCGCCCATCTTGCCGCCGTCAATCTCGGCCTCAAAACCATCGCGGTAGACCGGCGCCGCAACCGTGATCGGGAGACGAGGCTGCTCGCTATCGCCCACGGGCTTTTGGCGGCTGCCGAGATCGGGTTGAAGGAGCATGACCGGCTGGCGCTGGCCCGTACCATGTTTCAACGTAAGCTTGACGGGCGCCGCACCTCGTCAAAGCTGCGGGAGCTGGTCGATCTGGTTATGGCAAAACCATTGGTGTCGGCCAGCATGGTGGCGAAGACGCTCGAGGTGACGCCGCAGGCGGCGCGGCGGATTGTTTTGGAGCTCGGCCTGAGGGAGATGACCGGGAGGGGGAGGTTTCGCGCATGGGGGATTATTTAGTCGCAAAAATTCTTTTGCCGCTTTCTGCGACGCTGTATTCCCGTCGCCCAGGCTTCGTAGGCTCATGTTTTCTTCTGCGCACCTCGGTGATGAGCGCTAACACGAAGTCCGGATGGGAAACAGGTCCTCGCCGTAATGGTGAAGCCTCGTGTGATGGCGACGGCATAGCCACCGGACTTTCAAAGGCTCATCATATTGATCGTGATGGGCATCGACGGCTTCGTTGCCGCAGACCTCACACGTGTTCTTCCTCAGTTCGCCCACCTTTAAGGCACGCTGCACGATGAGGTGAGCCTCATACTTTGTGGGATTGGCTCGTCGCCAGTTTGCCTGGCGGGTATCGGTCTTGAGCATCTATGAAGTCTTCCCGATCAGTTCAGGGTGTAGCGCTTCCAGGGTATCGCCTGCATAGGCACCCGCGACAGAAAATCAACGAGATCACGTCGGCCACGATATGTCGGGACGCCCCGGCTGTTTTGCGCCATGAGAACAATCGGGACGCCGGGGAATGCTGGCTGGAAGCTATAAGCAACCTCATCGGCTTGAGGGCCGCTGTTGAGAACGTGCGGCTTAACAATGACGATGGCGAATGTGACGCCCTGCTCGCGAACTAATGCGCCTTCAAACTGCATTTCTTCTCTCCTTTGATGAAGAGGCCGCCTCACTCCAGGCGGCCTCAGGTTTTAGCCACGCGGCGGGAACGGATCGCGGCCGTAGGAATCCTTGTCCCGGATTTGTCCGTTGGGCCGGTGAATAACCACCTCGCTCTGCTGGTTGATCGCAATCTTGCGAGCCGCCGCTGCCGCGTCGGCTTGTGTTCCATGAGTAGAGGTTACCCGCTGATTTCCAGCGCCCCGCACGGCCCATTCGCCGTTATGGGGAACCACATGCTGATTTTTCTTTGTCATTGCATCAGATTCCTTTTTCTTGAGTGCGATTTCAATTTACATTAATGAAAATTTAATTGTCAAGATGGCTATTGTGGTTTACGGGTTTGGGTAGAAATTTTACGCATGGAGTGATCATGACCATTGAGATGAAAAATGTGCTGGAGTTAGCCGATGCGGCGCTATCCGCTGACTACACGCGCGTACGCAGAGCCGCGAATGCGCTCGCGCGAGACCTCGACAAGAATGGTGAGACTTCCATTGCCAAGGAACTCAAGGCGCTGGTTCGGAAGAGGGGGGTACCTTTGAAGGCGTCTGGTTACATGGAATCCCTGCCTGTTGACTCGAAATCCCGCTTGCCGCTTGTCGAAGAGCAGACTTGGCCCGATACACCTGTTTTCCTGAATGAAAGCGGTTGGCGCGTGTTCAGCGATTTCATCGCGGATGCCCGTCGCATTGATGACTTGAGTGCCAAAGGATTGGCGTCGCGACTAGGGCTTCTGCTCTCCGGCCCACCGGGAACAGGTAAGTCTCTTCTTGCCGGGCACATCGCTGCACAGTTGTCACGACCGCTCTACGTCGTCCGGCTCGACTCCGTGATATCCTCGCTGCTCGGCGATACGGCAAAAAATATTCGCTCGGTTTTTGATTTCGTACCGGCGCGGAACGCTGTTCTATTTCTTGATGAAATGGATGCTGTTGCAAAACTGCGGGACGATCGACACGAGCTGGGCGAGCTCAAGCGTGTGGTCAATACCGTCATTCAAGCGCTTGATGGGCTGGACCCGAGTTCGATCGTGGTTGCTGCAACCAATCATGCCCACCTTCTCGACCCTGCGATCTGGAGAAGATTCCCCTACAAAATAGATCTTGGGCTTCCGGAGGAAAGCGTCCGTGCCGATCTGTGGCGGCATTTTCTCTTTGAGGACAAAGATGAAGATGGTCGCGCCGAACTTTTTGCTACAGCGTCCGAAGGACTATCGGGGGCCGATATCGAAACGATGAGCTTGTCAGCACGGCGTCATGCGGTTCATGATTCGCGGGACATCGATTTTGGAGCCGTCGTTGCGGCTCTGTTAGAGCCCCGCTCAGGGCGGACCGCCCCTGTCCAGCGGCAGCCATTGGACGCCGAGCAAAAGCGGCAGGTGGCGATAGCGTTGAAGGAGAAACACGGTATTGCGGGCGCGGATACCGCCCGCATCCTTGGTGTGTCACGGCAAGCCATTTATGCATATTTGAAGCAACAGGATGGGGAGGCATAGCATGGCGGAAGTTCGAGACCAGCCCCTTCTCTATCCTGTTTTGAGCCTTCAAATGAACCCGGCGCTCCGGAGTCCTACAGGGCGTGGCAAGGGCATTGAAAGTATTGTCACGGAGCGTCTCGGCCGACAGCAGGAAGTTCTTGCGAGCGAAACACGCGATATCTATGAGCACCGCGCGGAGTTGCCGACATATTCGGGGCTAACTCACCTCGTAGTTCGTATGTTTACCGAAGATTCCCTCGCTCCGACACACACACCAGACGACCTCTTCTCCCAGCGTCACGGTTGCAGGCTGGTCGCACCCCTTCCAAGCGGTTATTTGATCGAGGCCGACGTCAAGCAGTTGCCTCGCCTTCTCGACGCGATCCAACGTCCGGTCGGCTATGCGGTGCAAGCAGACATATCGCGAGTTTCGTCCCTGGAGCGATTTGATGCGAAAAATCGATTGCGCGGGCGGTCAGTCAATGAGCTCTGGAATTCCGGGCCGGAGGACGACGATGGACGTTTGTTCGTGGTCTGGCTTGCTCCTTTTCGTGATCGTGATGCCAAGGTAGAGGTCCTGGAGCGTATTCAGGGCTTTGCCAATGAGAGGTTGGTATTGCCGACTTTCACGAGTGTACGGTTGACGCTAGGCACAGCAGAGGAAGCGGAAGAACCGCGCCCTTTAACGACGCCGCGACAATCCAGCATAGCAAGGGCCATGCGGGATTACCGAAACACCGGCGTCGGCCGAGCCACGGTTCGTATTCCGAACAAAGAAGGATTGCGACAGCTAATCGCCTCCGGTGCTTCCTATCGAATCGATCCTGTGCGGCCCATCAGAGTGGCGGCCCCTGGCGAAGGAGCGGAGCCTCCTGCGCCGGTAATTGATCAAAACGCACCCGTCGTCGTTGTGGTGGACGGGGGACTGCATGCGAAAAGTTACAGCGCAGCTGAAGCCTTCAAGGCAACACCTTTCGTGACGAATGCCCAAGCTGATAAGCTTCATGGCAACTGTGTCAGCTCACTCGTTGTCCATGGCCACGCCTGGAATAATAATCGATTGTTGCCGGAGCTGAACTGCCGCATTGGATCGGTTCAGGCAGTCCCCCATAAGAACGCAAACCGTCGTTTCGATGAGCGTGAGTTGGTTGACTACCTGACGGAGGTTGCACGTCTTTATCCAGAGGCACGCGTCTGGAATATTTCCGCCAATCAAGATGGCATCGGCTTAGACCCCTCAGAAGTGAGCGTTCTTGGGCATGAAATCAGCCTCCTGGCGAGATCGGCGGGCTTCCTCCCTGTGATCTCCGTTGGAAATGTCAGCCCGGACAATAATTCTCGACCCAATCCGCCAGCTGATTGTGAAGCGGCAATTGTTGTGGGTGGCCGTCAGGCGCTCGCAGATGGAACGCCGGGCGACCGTTGCCCTACCTGCCTTCCGGGTCCCGGTCCGGACGGTATGATGAAGCCGGACCTGTCCTGGTTTTCCAATCTCCGGATGCTGGGCGGGGTTGTTGATACGGGAAGTAGCTACGCAACGCCATTGGTCTCGTCTTTGGCAGCCCACACGTTCGATAGCCTACGCGAGCCCACACCGGATTTAGTCAAGGCTCTCCTCATCAATTCAGCGGAACGCAGCGAGCACGATCCGAACTTGGGGTGGGGAACACCATTTCAGGGCCATTTGCCATGGACCTGCGCACCTGGCAGCGTTACGCTTGCATGGCGGGCACAACTCGAGCCTGGAACAGCCTACTACTGGAATGACATTCCGATCCCCCCTGAGCTAGTGCGAGGCGGAAAATTGTTCGGACGCGCCAGCCTAACCGCTGTTCTGAGGCCTCTTGTATCGCCGTTTGGCGGCGCGAACTATTTTGCTTCCCGGTTGGAGACATCGTTGATGTATCCGAGTGGTCCGGAAAAGTGGCCGTCCCTTCTCGGATCAATGAAGGAGTCGACCCTTCCAGAAAACGACGCTCGCGATGAGCTCCGCAAATGGCAGCCGATCAGAAGGCATTGCCGAGACTTTACCAAAGGAAGTGGGCTTGGCTTTTCGGGCGCGCACCTACGCCTCTACGCGCGCGTTTACATGCGCGACCTTTACCAATTTGGGTGGACGCATCACAGCCAGGCTGGGCCGCAAGAAGTGGCTTTCGTACTCACGCTTTCAAGCGCAGACGGAGAGAAGTCGATCTATGACTCGACCGCTCGTGCGCTCGGAAACTTCGTTGAAAGCGCCGTCTTGAACCAGGACATCGAGGTCTCGAATGAGATTTAGCAGGTCGACGTCTTCCGAACCTGCAATTACCCTTGCAATCGAGGCAGTTGCGTGAGGAGTGGCCGGCTTTCCTTCGGTTTTTCCGAGAGGGAATTTGGCGAAGCGTTGGCTCTCAGGGCCGCTACCGTGGGAGTGAGGCCGGTAGATGCAGTCGAACAGCTGATGACACAAATTCTCGTCGAAAATCTTCGGCAGCAAGCAACTTTAGAGCTCCGGAAGATCCCCTCGGTGAAGCTTCACTCGATGTATTTCAAGGAGCGTTGTGCATCCTTGGCGCGGCTTGCGGACATTGGATACGAAACCTGGTATGTCGAGCTGGCCTTTTCCACAACCAAAGAGACCATGGTTGACGTCGTTGAGATTGACACGCAGGTTTTGCAACTCAGTCCCATAAATTATGGCCCTGCGGGGCTGATGTCACATCGACTTTGGTCGAAGCAGCTAAAAACGCAAACAAACCACATCCTGCGTCTGAACCACGTGACGATTCCGCCCAGCGTGTTTCTTGAAACCAAGAAAATGATGGAGGCGATTCCCCTTGAGCAGCCGCTGGTCGCGAACCCTCGACCTGGGCCGCGGACGCAAGGCTATGAGTTCGGGATCGAGGGCTTTGAGTTTGTTGCATTTGACCATTTGATTACCGGGGAGCGTTGTTTCTGTTCATGCGCACGCCCGGCCCATGGCAAAATGATATCAGAGGCTATGCGGATTGCGTCTCATTCAGGCGCATGGACCCATCAGGTTGTTCGATTGTTGTCGGATGCGACCTACATCGACGAAATATGCCACCTGTGTATCGCCCGTCGCTCGGGCCCGGAGGCTGCTGCCGATCTCTACGGTGATAATATTGGGGAGTTTATCGCGCCGTATATCGATCAGCTATTGTTGATGCCTGGAATGGACAAGCCCACTGCGCGTTCCGAAGTCCAGCACACTCTTGGTCTTAGCCGATGGGTGAGGGAGGCGGAAATGTTCAGTCTGCTGAAAAAGCTATTTCCCGACCAAGTTATCCTTAGGGAGGCGTCGCCCCCATGGCTGGGGCGCCAACGATTAGACGTGTATCTGCCGGCCATCGGCCTTGCTCTGGAACACCATGGTGAGCAGCACTACAGAGCCATTAATGCATTCGGAGGAGAAATGGCGCTGAAACGGAACATGGAACGCGATGCCTTGAAGAGAAGTCTCTGTAAACAAAATGCCGTCCAACTTGTCGAGATTCGATTTGATGAGCCAATGACTTTGCCAATTCTTCGCCAGAAACTCCGGCGTTTCACTAGGGCCTAATTCTGTGAGCGACGGCCGCCTTCACCGGCGATAATGTGAAACGTATTAATTTCAGTCGCACCCTGAGGTTGGAAAATTGTCTACGAACGCAGATGTAACAGAATATCTCGACTATTATCTCGCTTCCGAACTGGAGACCGATTTTGCGATCATGTTGAACGGGCCTTGGGGAGCCGGCAAAACGCATTTCGTAAAATCATATTTGAAAGAACGGGAGGCGAAAGCTCAAGCGCTTGATCCACTTGAGCCGATCGGGCACCTCTACGCTAGCCTCTACGGCGTGCGTTCGACGTCTGAGATCACAGATCAGTTTTTCGCGCAGGCTCATCCTGTCCTGAATTCCAAAGCCGCTCGTCTGTTTGGAACGGTCGTATCGCGTGCCATCAACGGCTTTGCGGGGACGGATGTCAACGGCGCCGCAGAAAACAAGTCAGTGATCAAGGACATGGTCTTGAAGCTCGATGGGCGCGTCCTGATTTTCGACGATCTCGAACGATGCGCGATGCCGTTGGCAGAGGCGATGGGCTTCATCAATTCCTTCGTGGAGCATGAAGGGCTCAAGGTTATCGTCATCGCCAACGAGACTGATATCCCCGAAGATCAGAAACCGGACTATGCACGCAAGAAGGAAAAGCTGATCGGCAAGACGCTGCGTGTCGCCTCCGATCCGCAAATCGTGCTCGACGACTTCGTCAGCAAGCTGACTCACTCAAAGGTCGTCGAAATTGCACGCCAGCAGCGCGCCGCGCTTCTCAGAACATTTGAGGCATCTGGCAAGCAGAATTTCCGGAGCATGCGGGCAGTACTTTCAGACTATGAGCGACTTGTCGTGGCTGTCGATCCGCGTCTCCAGGATGCCCCTCTTGCGATGACGCGCCTTCTGCTGTTCATGATGGCGACTGGTGTTGAGTTTCGGAGCGGCGACCTTAGTGGTTCCGAACTTGCCGCGCTGCTCGATACCCGTCTTGCGCGGTTGATGTCTTCAGTGACTAAGAAGGAAAAGTCGCCGGAAATCGCGAGAGCTGAGCGCCTGGAGGCCACCTATGCCGATGTCGCTTGGCAAGATCCTATCGTGCCTCCCGCAGCGCTCGCAAGATTGTTCGAAACCGGTATCGTCGATACGCTGGCGATCAACACGCATCTGGCGCAGCACCCGCTCGTCGTCGGATACGCTAAGTCTCCGGCCTGGCGCCAGCTCTGGGCTTGGACGGACCTGCCCCGGACGCAATATTTGAAGGCAAGAGACGAGCTCGTGCAACAGCTCGAGAAGCGGGACCTCACACATCCCGGAGTAATCCTCCATGCGGCCGGCATCGTGCTCGGTGCGGCGGCGTTCGGCGACCACTTGGTCGGCCCCGGCCAGGATATCGTTGCATACTTCACTGGTTATGCAGATGATCTGCGGACTTCCGGGAAGCTTGAACCCGATCGCAGCATCTTCAGTCCCATGGGCGGCTCCTATGCTGGCCTCGGCTATGGCTCGAAAGACTCGCCGGAATTTCGGGAAATTTACAAGGTCGTTCGTGAAGCCACGGGTCTGTCGTTCACCGATCGGATGAAAGAGATCGCGCAGACCTTTGTCGATCGTATCGGTGGAGATCTCGAAGCCTATTCATCGCTGCATAAATATGGTGTTGATGAGGGCAATTACGCCGATGCGCCTTTCCTTCACTACATCGATCCCGATGCATTCTCTCAGGTGGTCATTCAGGATTGGTCTCCTAATGGGCGGCTGCTGGCCAGCCTCCATGCGCGTTACGAGATGGAGAAGCACAATCGGTTGCTTACTGAAGAATACCCGTGGGTTGACGCTTTGCGTGCGAGCTTGCGAGCGATTGCCGACCGCGCCGAACCACCTCACAGGGAGCTACTTAATCTGCGTATCAACTACTACTTCGGCAAAGTTCAGGAAGCAATCGACGCGGCAGTATCGGCGGGGTCTGGCGATCAGGGTGGAGAAGCCGAAATCGACGAGGAACTTGCCGGTTGACCGCTGGGACCAACCGACATTCATCGTAGCCATATCACTGCTGCGATGAGAAAGACGTCCGCCTTGGAAACGCCACCGCACCTGATCTTTGAGGCCACTTTTTCCGAGGCTGCCCGCTGGTGGGCACGAACAGGCCTGCACGATGACAGCAATAAATCATTGTGATCCGCCGCAATGAGTCGAGAAATAGTGTTGAGGGATATGTTTATGTTGAGGATAGCTCATTTCCGGATTCTTTTAATCGCCTGACCGACCGATGTGATGATACTTCTGATTGTGAAATCGGGGTGAGAGGGCAAGAACATTGGCCGTGATTCGAGAAGTGGACATCCGCAATTTCCGCGGGATTTCCCATTTGAAGTGGTGGCCGACCCCCGGCATAAATTGCCTTATCGGAGCAGGCGATTCAGGCAAGTCCACAATTCTTGATGCGATCGATCTATGCCTGGGCAGTCGCCAGAATTTCACGTTCACGGATGCGGACTTCCATCTTTGCAATGTCGCTGCGCCAATCGTCATTGACGTGACGCTTGGGGACTTGGATGACGAACTGCGCAACCTGGAAGCCTATGGGCATTTCCTGCGGGGCTGGGACGCGACAACGGGCCAACTGCACAACGAAACAAGCGCAACGCTTGAGACCGTCCTCACCCTTCGGCTAATTGTCCGGGACGACCTCGAGCCTCAATGGCTGCTATTTTCGCTGGGGCCTGCCGCCGAGGATCGGGAAAAGAACCTCCAATGGAAGCATCGCCAAAAGGTCGCACCGGTTCGACTTGGTGCTATCGCCTCTCATCATATGGCGCTCGGCCCAAGATCGGTACTCGGCAAGTTATCGGCCGATGCGACGCAGGCATCCTCGGCTCTGGCGTCAGCTTCTAGGCAGGCCCGCCACGCCTTCGCGGAGCAGGGTTGTCAGGGAGTAGAGCCCATACTCGAGGCCACGAAACGCATTTCGAACGAGATGGGCATCCGCGTCGACGAGGTCAAAGCGTTGCTCGACGTTAAAGGGGTTACGCTCTCGGGTGGGGCAATTTCGCTGCACGACCAGGATCAGGTGCCGATGAAAAATCTCGGATCGGGGTCCGCGCGCTTGCTGGTGGCCGGGCTGCAAAAGGCGGTCGGGCAGTCGTCGATCTTCATCGTGGATGAGGTCGAGTTTGGGCTTGAGCCCTACCGCATCGTCCGGTTGCTGGACTCGCTGGGAGCAAAGCGCAATGACGAGAGCCAGCAGGTATTCCTGACAACGCACTCACCGATTGTCCTGAGGGAGCTGTCATCGGTTCAGCTGTTCAGTGTTCGATCTTACAGGCAGGTAGTCCCCGCAGTTGTTGTCGGCGACACAGTCCAGCAGCCGGCACGCAAGGTCACCCAGAACTGGATGGTTCACCTTGGTCGGGATGAAGCCGCTCAGAAGACCCTCAGGGCTTGCGCGGAAGCCTTTCTGGCGCCCAGTGTTATCGTTTGCGAGGGCAAGACGGAAATTGGGCTGATCCGCGGGATTGATCTCCAACAGGGCCTTACTCTCGCGTCGTCGAGCTCAATCGTTCGTCGCGAAGCAGGTTACGATAGCGGAGCTGACTCCCCTTCAGGTGGTCGCGCATGGCGCTTCGGGCCGATTCCTCATTGCCATTGGAAATGGCGACGACGATCTTTTCGTGTTCCTGGTGGATGAGCAAGCGATAGGCGGTCTCCGCCTCCTGCCGGTTTTCGGTGATGATCTTGGATTGCGGGATGGCCGAGTTGCCGTGCATTTCGAGGAACTGGCAGAACATCGGATTGCTGGTTGCCTGAGCTATGGCCAGATGCACGGCGAAATCCGCCTCGCGAATCGACATGCCGGCCTCGATGCAGGCCATCAAAGCCGCATGCCGGTAACTCTGTGCCTCCATTTCAACTGGTTGTGGGCAACGGATCAGTGCCCTCGCCGAGTATGGTAAGATATGCACGATAGCTGAAAACGCGGCCTCGCTTTCGGCCTGTGATCTCTTCGAGAATCCCGAAGCGTTCCAGGTCGGCGAGTGCAGCATTCACCGTCGGCGCCGATAGGCCGGTGTGTTCGACCAATTGGTTCGAGGTCAGGAACGGGTGTTGCTGAAAGAGTTCATGGATACGCAGTGACGAACCGGCGCGGTCACTTTCGGCCGTGATGCGCTCGCGATCCACCTTGAACAAATCGACGATCCGCGTAGCGGCGTCGAATGCCTGGTTCGCTGTCTCGGCCACACCGGCCAGGAAGAAGTCGAGCCAAGCTTCCCAATGACCGTGCTCACGCGCTTCCTGGAGCAACCGGTAGTAATCAGCACGATGCGTTTTGAGAAACAGGCTGAGGTAAAGGTGTGGCTTTTGCAGCACGCTGTTGACGCAGAGATAGAGCGTAATCAGTAAGCGGCCGATACGGCCATTGCCATCAAGAAATGGGTGTATGGTCTCGAACTGGACGTGCAACAGCCCAGCCTTTATCAAGGCCGGAAGACGGGACTGGTCCTCGTGCATGAAGCGTTCAAACGCCCCGAGGCAGTCATCAAGTTCCGTGACTGGCGGGGGCACAAATAGCGCATTGCCTGGACGTGTCCCGCCGATCCAGTTCTGCGAGCGCCGAAACTCACCGGGGTCCTTGGTGCCACCGCGTCCGCTTTTCAGCAGGCGCGCATGCATTTCTCGGATCAGTCGCAGGGACAATGGCAGGTCCTGCAGTCGTTCCAGCCCGTACATCATGGCATCGACATAGTTCGAGACTTCGCGGATGTCGTCGATCGGCTGGCCGGTCTGTGCTTCGGTTTCGAAACGCAACAGGTCTGTCAGCGTCGATAGCGTGCCCTCGATCTGCGACGATAGAACCGCCTCCTTGCGGACATACATGTAGAGAAAGGGCATCGTAACGTTAACGTTAACCTGTCGGCGATTGGCTTGTGCGATTTTGTGGCATGACCCAAACTACTCGTGATCTCCTTTATCGCCGCCACCGTTTCCCAGCTGAAGTGATTGCCCACGCCGTCTGGCTCTATCTCCGGTTCCCGCTCAGTCTGCGCATGGTCGAAGATTTGCTGGCGGCCCGTGGGATCATTGTTTCGCACCAGACCGTGCGTCTGTGGGCAGAGAAATTCGGTAGGCACTTTGCCTGCGAAATCCGCAGGCGATCCGCCGGTCGGTTTGGTGACAAATGGCACCTCGATGAAGGTGTGCCGCGAGGCACCCACAGCAATGTGGGAGCCGAGCTGCACGGAAGATGAGGGTATGGCCCCTCGAAACCGACCGTCAGGGGTAGGTTTCAAACCACTGCAAGCTGCGACGGTAAAGAGCCGTGGTGGTGAGCGTTGCAGAAAAGGCGGGCTTCAGTCCGTCAGGTGAGGTTTAGAGAGACGAGCGCAAGCGAACCGCTGATGACGTGTCGAAAAGTGCAAGATGATGTCGAAACCGGGAGGAATTCGTTAGCACGGGACGGGTCTGGGGGGCGACCTGATTTCTGCCCAGGTGGCATCCGGCATGAAGGCGGCGTGACTCTTAACCAGGCTTTCGTGTGGAACGCGGGAACCTGTCGCTCCGATGTTAAGGGAGAAACCCAAGCAGGCGGACCCTGCGAGGGTGAAATTACCGAGGCGGGGCACAGGGGCGGAGCAGCCCGTAGTAGTGCTGAAGGTCCTGTAATGGGGCTGGAGCGAAGGGGTTGCGTTGTTCAGCTCTGGAGCGAGGACAACCGGCGACGGGAGGATTCTCGTGGATAGAGCAAAGCACGCTAGACCGCGGAACGCTCAGGCAGATCGGTCGCTATGAGGTCCAAGCAGAGCACCCCGAACGGCTGCTGAGCTGGCTTGAGCCGTTGCTCTCGCCGGTGCCCGAGGTGATGCCGACGCCGATCGTCGTCGCGCTTGCCTTCGGCCGCTACAGTCTGGCCTTCGGTCGCGCGCATGCGGAACTCCAGCGCCTCTGGGAAGAGGTTGGCGACCATCCCGAAGTGCGGTTGAAGCGCAACCTCTGGGACGGCTTGCTCCGCCAAGTCTACGGCGACGACGTCGGTAGCGATGCCCTGTTCCTCCAGCACACCTATCTGACCATCCTCGTCAAGGCGATCGCGGCGCGTGTCCTCGATCTGGAGATTGGCGACCCCGCGGAGATGCTGTCGGGCCGGCTCCTTATGAACGAAGGCATCGTCGGTGCCGTAGAGGCGGATTTCTTTGACTGGCCGCTGCTTGCCGACGGCGGTGACGAACTGGTGCGCACGCTGGCCACCGAGACCATTCGCTTTCGCCTGCGCGATGTCGAGGTCGACGTGCTCAAGAGCCTCTATGAGAGCCTGATCGATCCTGACGAGCGCCACGATCTCGGCGAATACTACACGCCGGACTGGCTGGCGGCGCGGGTCGTTGCGGCTGCCGTTTCGCGTCCGCTGGAGAGCCGCGTGCTTGATCCGTCCTGCGGATCAGGGACCTTCCTCTTCCACGCGCTGCGCCGCCTGGTCGCGGCGGGCCGGGACGCTGGGATGCCGCCGGCCGAAATCGTCGCGACCTGCGCCGATCGCGTCTTCGGCATCGACGTCCATCCCGTCGCGGTCGCGCTTGCGCGCGTCACCTGGCTGCTGCCGCTCGGCGATCTCGTGCAGGATCGGCCGCCCACCCTCACCGTGCCTGTCTACATGGGCGACTCCATGCAGTGGAACCTGCGCCCGCTCGGCGCGTCGGCCGAAGTGCTGGTCGACGTGCCGCCGAACCATCCGCCCCTGCGCATCCCAGCCGGGCTGGCAAGCGACCTTGGCCTGTTCGAGCATGCGCTTGACGAGCTCAACCGCGGTCTCGACACGCTTGCCGAGCCGGAGGCGGTGCGGGACGCCATCGCCCGCGCCGGCGCGACAGCCGAGGACGCCGCCATGCTCGGCCGCACCTTCGCGCAGCTGAAGCAACTCTATCTCGACGGTCGCAACCACATCTGGACGTTCGTCCTGTGCAACCTGCTGCGCCCGGTCTGGCTGTCGCATCCCGATCATCGCGCCGATGTGCTGATCGGCAACCCGCCCTGGATCGTCTATCGCTACCTGAGTGCGGACATGAAGGAGCGACTGCGCGAGGCGCTGCAAAGGTACGGCCTCTGGGTCGGCGGCAGCCTCGCCACGCATCAGGACATGTTCGCGCTGTTCTGGGCGCGCGGCGCCGAGCGCTATCTGCGCGACGGCGGCACGCTGGCGCTCGTTCTGCCCTATGCAGCGCTCAACGCACCTGTTTTCGCCGCAATGCGCGACGGCAGCATGCAGCGGGTCAAGGTGGCGGTCACCGGCGGCTGGGGGCTGGAACGCGTGTGGCCGATCTGGCAGCGTTTGAACGCGCCGGCGACCGCATGCGGTCTGTCAAGGTGCAAGTAGCGTTCTGAATATATCCAGGAGCGAAGTTCAGTTATCGACAATCTGAGAGCGTTCTGATGATATCGAGATGCAGATCTGCAATAGACCAGCTCATTCAAAAAGCCCGCGTAAGCAAATCGCGGCGCCAATGAACCGGTTTGCTATGGCCCCGGCGATCATCAGGGCGGTGACCTGGTCGTGTTCTCGCAGATCCGCGACGGCGGGTGCCACGAAATGGCGCGCATCGACCCGGTCACGGCGCAGTAGGTCATCAGTTAACGACGGACTTTCGGTTAAACTTCTACGATTTTTGACAGAATGGGTATCATCATCGAAAACAGTTCGGCCTGAGATGATATTCCGCATTTGCGATAGAACTGTTTCCGAAACACCTTCACGGTTTGCTCGCTGATGCCCAGCCTGAGACCTATGGAAACAGACGAATGCCCCCGCAAGACCAATAGGGCGACTTCGGCCTGACGTTTGGTAAGGGCGATGTTACGCTCGTTTTCCAACCGTTCTCTCAGCGCCTCGGATAGGGTGACTTCGCCTTTTTCATCTACTGTTTTCAGGCTGGCCCAATGTTGCGTTCCGAGTGCGCAGATTACCGGCGCCAAATATTCGGCCGTGGTGATGTCGCGGGTCGAAAACCGCCGGCCCAATGGGGCAACGCGCCCGATAGAAATATGCACCGACACATTCGCAGAGGGAAAGACGACATATACCAGTTCATCAATTACCAGGGTGCGCTGGTAATAGGCCGTATAATATTCAGTCCGCTTGAACTGGTCTGGAACGACCTTAGACAGTGCATAAAGGCCCGGCGCCGATCGATCAACATGTAACGAATAGAAAGGATCAAGAAGGTAAGCCGCTGAAGCATATGTTGTTTCCAGATCTTCATGAACCTGGGGCAGAGTTGCGTGTTTGAACAGGACCTGCGGCGGCCGGTCGTTCAGATAGGCGAGTATCGCCATACTATCGATCGTCAGAAAGTATTTGAGCCACTCGAGAATGGTGTTTTCGAAACTGTCGGAGTTCAAATCGGAGATTAGTTTCCCGAGCGATGCCATGCCTGTAGACGATGAGTGCATCTATGTACCCCCTTAGGGTTATACCCCTAATGATTCCAGTTTCTATCATCGATGCAATAAACGAGGGGTATAGCAATCCGCCGGCTGTTCTTCAACGGGCATGCAAGTTCGTGATGTTTGCCAACCTCAGTCAGACATCCGAATGGAAGGACCTTTCCCATGAATGTTGAGCCAAGCGTCGATGCGGTTCTCTCCGCCGACAATCACATGATCCACTCTTTCATCGATTTGGATTCCATCAAACAGAACAATGCCCGTACTGTTTTCAACCGCGCCAAGGGGCCCATGGTGTATGACAGCGACGGGCGCGAGCTGATTGATGGCATCGGGGGGCTGTGGTGCGTGAACGTCGGCCATGGCCGACCTGAGCTGATCGAGGCGATCACCAAGCAGCTGGAAACGCTGGATTTCTACTCGACCTTCTATAATTTCACCCATCCGGCTGCGGCGATGCTTGCGCAAAAGCTTGCAAGCCTGGCGCCGGGCAGCCTCAACAAAGTATATTTCGCCAACTCGGGTTCTGCGGCCAACGACACGGCGATTCGCATCCTGCATCACTACAACATCCGTCTCGGCCGCCCGAACAAGCGTCTCGTTCTCAGCCGCGTCGGCGCCTATCACGGGTCGACCTACCTTGCGATGGCAATGACGACCCCCGGCTACTCCTATAACTGGAGCTGTGCCTCTGATCTGGTCCATCACCTGAATTCGCCGCACTTCTGGCGTGAAGGCAAGGATATGACCGAGACTGAATTTCTCGACGCGCTGATGCGCGATCTTGAGGAAAATATTGCCCGGATCGGCGCCGATAACATCGCTGCCTTTATCGCAGAGCCGATCATGGGGGCAGGGGGTGTCATTGTTGCGCCCGAAGGCTACCACAAGCGCGCGCTTGAAATCTGCAAGGCAAATGACATCAAATATATCTCGGACGAAGTTGTTACGTCCTTTGGGCGCCTGGGGCATTTCTTTGCCTCCAAGGATGTCTTTGGCATCGAGCCGGACATCATCGTCACGGCAAAGGGGCTGACATCCGGATACCAGCCGTTGTCGGCAGCTATCATCTCGGATGAAATCCACGAGGTCATCTCGCGGCCCGGCGGATCCTTTCTGCATGGGTATACCTATTCCGGCCATCCCGCTGCTGCGGCGGCTGCCAATGCCAATATCGCATTGATGGAACGCGAGCGCCTGCCCGAACAGGTGCGCGTTACAGGCAAGACATTCGAGACAGCCATGCGAGGGCTGACAGATCTGGAAATCGTCGGCGAAGTCCGCGGCAGCCATTTCATGATCGGGATCGAGTTCGTCAAGGACAGGGCAACCAAGGAAAGCTATTCTGCCGAGATCGCCATCGGCAACCGGGTTTGCAACGCCGCACAAAAGCGCGGATTGATCGTGCGCCCCCTTGGCAACAGCCTGATCCTTTCGCCAACGCTTGTTATGACCCCCGAGCTGATTGAACGCACCGAAGCAATCCTGCGCGACAGTATCGCAGAGGTCATGGCGGGTTTGTGACGGAGGCAGCGGGACAAGGGGAAAGACATGATGAATACAGTTTCCCAAGTCGCGATTGATGTGCGGCGTGCGGCTCGCCATCAACGAGGTGCGGGTGTTCGAGTGCCGGATCGAGTGCGACTTTTCAGGGTGGGTTCAGCTCAAATCTGGTCGGTTGACCGACCCATCATCTGATGCAAAGTAACTTTCAATAAGAACGGGGAGTGGATGGCATACCCATCCGTTGAGGGAGACATCAGCAAATTCACAAACACGATGCTTTGGCGCTCGCAGGCAAGATTCTTGGCCTGTAGAGGCAAGCGGAAGCAAATGTTCCGGCCCATCATCGAAAGGTGAGCAAGAGATTGGTTCAGGTTGCTCGGCACCCAAGGGAATCTAGCATATCGAATTTTGTATATCCAAAAGGGGACCACATAGTGCAAGCTAAGTCGAGCGGCTTTCTGACACACGAAAGCTTCATGTGGTATCATCTAGGCACTGCCGCTCTCTATGTGCCGGCCGGTGGGTTAGTCGAGTCTGCCGCGCATGTTTATTCTCCCGTTACAATTCGGCGCTTCCGCAGCATTCTCGAGCTTACAAACCTGATGGAGACATTCCAACAGCTTCGTCCGGAGCCGGCAGATCCTGCGGATGTTACGCGATTTCACGACAAGGATTATTATGAGCACGTGCTGGAGGTCGGCCGCAACGGAGGCGGCGATGTCGGGGATTATGCCTTGCTGCCGGATGGCGGTCATGAGACCGCGATGCTCTCTGCTGGCGGTGCCATCGTCGCGACGGAAGCCGTCCTCGATGGCCGGGTCAAGAATGCCTACGCTCTCCTTCGCCCCGCGGGCCACCACGCGGAAAAATCCCGTGGCCGTGGTTTCTGTATACTTGGTAACTCGGTCATTTCCGTAATGAAGGCGCAAGCGGTCCACGGCCTTGGCCGGTTAGTGATCGTGGATTGGGATGTGCACCATGGCAACGGCACACAGTGGGCGTTCTATGATGATCCGAACGTTCTGACGATCTCGATCCATCAGGACCGGCTCTACCCGTTGGATTCAGGTATGATGTCAGAGCGAGGGTCCGGTCCGGGCGAGGGCTACAACATCAATGTTCCTCTGCCCGCCGGATCTGGCCATGACGCCTATATGGCGGCCATGGAACGTGTTGTGCTTCCTGCCATTGAACAATACCGCCCCGAACTCATTGCCGTGGGATGCGGTTTTGATGCCTGCTGCCACGACCCTCTCGGCCGCATGCTGCTGCATAGCGACAGCTATCGGGAAATGACGCGCATGATGATGGAAGCCGCCGACAGGCATTGCGATGGCAAGCTGATGGTTTTTCAGGAAGGCGGCTACTCCCAGGAATATACTCCGTTCTGCGGCATGGCGGTTATGGAGCAATTGTCCGGCGCGACGGAGCCGCATGTGGATCCATACCTAGATACAATTTCCAGCTATCCGGGTCAGCGGTTGGAGCCGCATCAGGAAGCCGTCATTAACCAGGCGATCGAACTCGTGGAGGGCATTCGCTAGATGGTTTATCAGCGCGAACAACCGCCCTATGGCGAAGAAGGCAGAAGGAAACAGATGGCTGATATGAACCCCATCACTCCGATCTGGGCTTGGCGGAACACGGTCGGGGGAGACGCTGGCAAATGACAAACCCCTTGCTCCAGCTAGAGAACATATCGCTCTCTTTCAAAGGCATAAAGGTCCTGAGGGACCTTAGCTTTAATGTCGACCGAGGAGAGGTCTGCGCGCTCATCGGCCCGAATGGGGCCGGAAAAAGCTCGTTGCTCAACATTATCACACGCGTTTACCAAGCCAATGCTGGAGAGATCATCTTTGACGGCAAGGTTTTGAGTACAAGAAGCCCTGTGAAGGTAGCGCGCCAGGGGATCGGCCGCACTTTTCAGCACAATGCATTGTTCAGCCGATTGACGGTGCTCGAGAATGTGCTCGCGGGGATGACGCGCCATAGCCGAACCACTCTCATTGAGCACGCGATTGGCCTTCCTCGTGACCGCGATGAAGTGCGGTCCTTTCGAAGAAGAGCAGACGAAATAGTCGATATGCTGGATTTGACGAAGTTCCGCGACGTTGTTGTTTCGACACTTCCATATGGCGTGCAGAAGCGCGTTGACCTGGCACGAGCCTTGGTGGGCAAGCCTTTGCTGCTCTTGCTCGACGAACCGCTGGCGGGAATGGATCACGCCGAGAAGCGCCGCATGGCGCAGTACATCATGGACGCCAACTCAAGCCTTGGAACGACGGTGGTTCTTATTGAGCATGACATCGGCATGGTTATGGATTTGGCCCACCATGTCGTTGTGCTCGATTACGGGAAAAAAGTTGGTGACGGAAGTCCAAAAGAAGTGCGTCGAAACCCAGAAGTAATCTCCGCCTATCTTGGGCCATCATATCAGGAAGCAGAATGACTTTCTTTATAGAAATACTTATCGGTGGGTTGTTGGCTGGTGTGATGTATTCTCTGGTCGCGATCGGATTCGTTTTGATCTACAAAGCGTCAGGTGTATTCAATTTTGCTCAAGGATCCATGGTTCTTTGCGCAGCGTTGACGTTTGTCACGTTGACCGAAAGCGGCGTAAACTGGTGGATTGCGCTGGTGGTGACCCTTGCGATCATGGTGGCCATCGGTATGGCGACCGAACGCCTGGTCCTGCGTCCGCTGGTCAACCAGCCGCAGATCACGTTGTTCATCGCAACGCTGGGGCTGAGTTTCATCATCGAAGGGCTGTCACAGATGTTCATGGGTGCCAGTGTCCATGAGCTTGATCTGGGGATCCTTGACGTGCCGGTTCACGTCGGACCGATCCAGATCAGTCAATTTGATCTTGTGGCGGCAATAGCCGCGGCGGTTCTGATCGCGATCCTGTCGGTTCTTTTCAGCAAGACGCGGATTGGTATTTCTCTGCGGGCGATTGCGGATGATCCGCAGGCTGCCCTGTCTGTCGGCATTCGCCTGCAGGAGCTGTGGCGGATCGTCTGGGGCATCGCCGGTGTCGTCGCTCTGGTTGCGGGCCTGCTTTGGGGCGCGCGGCAGGGGGTCCAGTTTGCCCTGACCTTCGTTGTTCTCAAGGCTTTGCCGGTTCTGATCATCGGCGGATTTACATCCATCGCCGGCGCGATTGTCGGCGGTTTGATCGTAGGGGCCGGCGACAGTCTGGCAGAATTCTATCTGAGCCCGCTTCTGGGCGGCAGCGTTTCGACCTGGTTCGCCTATGTTCTGGCGGTTGGCTTTTTGTTGGTGCGCCCGGCCGGCCTGTTCGGCGATCGCCCGATCGAGAGGGTGTAGTCCATGTCCCGAAACAATTCCGCAGCACTCCCCGACGCCACGAAGGAAGCCCCTGTCGGCCCTATGTCAAAATCCACCTCCGTTTCCCTGTTGATCGCGATACTGATCGTCGCCTTTGCTGTCGTGCCCTTGGTGGGCAGCGAATACTGGCTGAATGCGATCCTGGTTCCTTTTCTGATCATGTCCCTGGCCGGCCTCGGCCTGAACATCACGATGGGCTATTGCGGCCAGGCATCGCTTGGCAGTGGGGCGTTCATGGCGGTCGGTGCCTACGCGACCTACAATATTCTGGTGCGCCTGCCTGATCTCCCATTGCCCGTCAGTGCGCTGGCCGGCTGTCTGATCGCCGGGCTGGTAGGCATCGTGGTCGGGTTGCCAAGCCTGCGGATCAAAGGGTTTTACCTGATCGCGACCACATTGGCGGCGCAGTTCTTCATTGAATGGGTGTTCAGGCAGTTTCCGTGGTTCTCGAACTACGCTTCCTCCGTTTCCGCGCCAAAGCTGGCGTTTCTAGGGGTTAGCTTCGATACACCGGTCAAGCTTTATCTCTTGACCCTGACGACGGTGGTCATCGTGTTTGCCGTGTCCTGGAAGCTGGTGTGCAGCCAGACCGGGCGCAACTGGATGGCGACCCGCGACATGGAGCTGGCGGCGGCGACGATCGGCGTGCCCACCGGGCGTGCGAAACTCAGCGCCTTCTTTTTCGGCGCCATGATCCTGGGTCTGGCGGGCGCGCTTCTGGCCTTCGTCTATCTGCGCACGATCAATGCAAGCAGCTTCAGTCTCGATCAGTCCTTCGTGATCCTGTTCATCGTCGTGATCGGGGGCATGTCGAGCCTGAGCGGCAACTTTCTGGGCGCTGCCTTTGTCATCCTGCTCCCAACGCTGATCGAATTCCTGGCCGGGCGGATCTTTAGCGGGGCCGTCGATTCCGGTCAGCTCGCAAACGCCCGGAAAGTCCTATTCGGGGTGATGATCATCTGGTTCCTCATCAAGGAACCCTATGGGCTGGCCGCGCTCCTTGATCGCATAATTGGCTGGTTCCGCATGCGCTTAAGCCGTTGATCTAATGTTCACGTACTCTAGAAAGGAGATCTACACATGGTTCATAACATAGGTAAGTATATGCGAGGCATTGCCCTTGCCATGATGGGGCTTTCGGTGATGACAAGCTCGCCCGTCGTCGCGCAAGACACGCGAGAGCAGTACATTCCGCTTCCCACATATCGCGTCGGTCCTTACGCTTCGAGCGGCTTGCCGATCTGGGGCGGCTTGATCGACTACTTCCGCTACGTCAACGAAGTCGAAGGCGGCATCAACGGCGTGAAGCTGGTCTGGGACGAATGCGAAACCGGTTATGACGTCGGCAAGGGCATCGAATGCTATGAGCGGATGAAGGGTGGCAAGGATGGATCGCCGACCGCGATATTCATGCCGCTGAGTGATCCTCTGTCCCAGGCACTCGTGCAACGCTCGCGTGAGGACAAGATCCCGATGATGACTCCGGGCTTCGGTCTGACCGAATCCGTTGACGGCAGCGTGTTCCCCTATTCTTTTCCGGTCGTTCTCACGTCCTGGAGCGAAGTCTCCTCGGTTGTCAACTTTATCGCCGAGAAAGCCGGCGGCAAGGACAAGCTGAAGGGTATGAAGATCGCAAGCCTGTATCATGACAGCCCCTACGGCAAGGAAACCCAGACACCGATGGCAATGCTTGCCGAGGAGTATGGGTTTGAAGACATTCAGATTCCGGTGCCGCATCCGGGCAACGATCAGTCGGCACAATGGGCGAAGATCCGTCAGAGCCAACCCGACTGGGTCTATCTGCGCGGTTGGGGCGTGATGACGCCTGTCGCGATCAAGACGGCGGCCAAAGTCGGCTTCCCTGTCGACCATATTGTTGGCGGCACATGGTCGACCTCGGAAGAAGACGTTCGCCCTGCCGGCCGCGTCGGAGTGGGCTACTATGGCGCGACCCCCTGGCCGAGCGGTACCGATTACGAAATCCTGAAAAACCTCAAGGCAAAGATTGTCGACAAGGGACTCAGCGACCTGAACGACACTAAAAGTTTTGGCACCGTCTATTACAACATGGGTGTCCTGACCGGGGTGCTTGTGACGGAGGCCCTGCGCACCGCTTACGACGAGTTTGGCGCGCGCACCGTCACCGGTGAGGAAATGCAGTGGGGGATCGAGCACATGCAGATCGACGATGCCCGCCTGGCGGAAATCGGCGCGACCGGCCTGTTGCAGCCCCTGAGCATGTCGATGAAGGATCACGAAGGCGGTGGCGCCAGCAAGATTCTTCAGTGGGATGGCGAAGGCTGGGTCGCGGGCAGCGAAAGTTGGGTCGACTCGGATCGTGACCTGCTTCTGCCAAAAGTGTACGAAAAAGCAGCGGCTTATGCAGCGGAACAAGGCATCATGCCCCGGACCGAAGGCCAGAACTAAGGCCTAACCAAAGCGGGCAAATGAGGGAATACCTTTCATTTGCCCGCTCCCCATTCACGCCAGCCCGCAGGATGCAGAATGAGTGCTAGCCAAACTTTACTAACAGTGGAAGATGTGGAAGTGATCTATGGCCAGTCCATCTTGGCTCTTCATGGCATATCGATCCAGGTTGATGCGGGTTCAATTGTCGCCTTGCTTGGCTCCAATGGAGCGGGCAAGACGACCACATTGAAGGCAATTTCCAACCTGCTTGCATCTGAGCGCGGCAGGGTCAGTCGGGGCGCTATCATGTGGAAGGGAGAATCCACCAAAGCCCTCGATCCTTCCTCCGTAGTCGAAAAAGGCATTGTTCAGGTCCTGGAAGGTCGCCATGTCTTTTCTCAACTGACTGTCGAGGAAAACCTCCTGACCGGATCGTTTCTCCGAAAGCTGAGCCGACCGCAGACCGCAGACGAGCTTGAGCGGATATACGCATGGTTCCCAAGACTGAAAGAGAAACGGCGCGTCAAGGCGGGTCTTGCATCGGGCGGCGAACAGCAGATGGTCGCGATCGGCCGTGCATTGATGACACGCCCGACACTGGTATTGCTTGACGAACCATCAATGGGTTTGGCGCCGATCATCGTCCAGGAGATTTTCGAGATTGTCAAAAGTCTCAATGAAAAGGAAAATGTGAGTTTTCTGCTCGCCGAGCAGAACATTGCAATGGCACTCAAATGTGCGACCCATGCCTACGTACTGGAAACCGGCCGGGTGGTGCGATCCGGTCCCGCTGCCGAGCTTCTGGCAAGTGATGACTTGACGGATCTCTACTTTGGCGGAGCGAAAACCCTTGGGGATGATGTACCAGCCGCACAGTAGACCTAGTCGTTTTGAAGCCTTGAGGAAGGAATTCATCAAATGAGCCACGACCACACCCATCATGACCACGATCACACAGAAGTTCCAGATGAGCCGACTCTTCGAATCCGGGCAATCGAGTCTCTGCTTGTCGAAAAGGGTATCATCGAGACCGCTTCGGTAGATGCGATGATCGAAATTTTCGAAAACAAGCTGGGTCCGCGCAATGGCGCACAGGTGGTCGCCCGTGCCTGGTCGGATCCGGCCTACAAGGAACGGCTGTTGTCCGATGGCACTGCCGCCATTGCCGAGCTTGGTTTCAGTGGCGTCCAGGGTGAGGACATGAAGGTGCTTGAAAACACCGACAAGGTTCACAACGTCGTCGTCTGCACCCTGTGCTCTTGCTACCCATGGCCCACTCTGGGCCTGCCGCCGAGCTGGTATAAATCCTATGCCTATCGCTCGCGCGTTGTCATCGAGCCGCGCAAGGTGCTCGCTGAATTCGGCCTGGCGATCCCGGACGAAAAGGAAGTACGTGTCTGGGACAGCAATGCCGAGATCCGGTATCTTGTGCTGCCGCAGCGGCCTGCGGGGACTGACGGATGGACTGAAGAGCAACTTGCCGAGATTGTCAGCCGGGACTCAATGATTGGCACCCGGATTGTGAATGTAGCGTAGCGACGGTTACAGGAGAGAGATCATGAACGGAGTTCACGATATGGGCGGCATGCAAGGTTTCGGACCGATCATGCGTAATGACAACGAGCCGGTGTTCAAGAACGAGTGCGAACGCAGGATCTTCGGGGTTATGATGAACGTCGCCTGCAACGGACATTACGCTTTCGACGAATCCCGCAGCCGGATAGAGCAGATGGGTCATGTCGCCTATCTGAACACGTCCTATTATGAGCGTTGGCTTGCCGGGTTGGAAACATTGGTCCGCGAAAAGGGCCTGCTGACCGACGCAGAGATCGAACAGCGTGTTCTGCAGATGCGCAGTGAAGGAGCAGCTGACAATGGCTAACATCACAACAGAGATGGTTCCGATTATCATCAAGACCGGGGCGATGTTTCGGGCCGAAGTCAAGGAAGAACCTCGTTTCGCAGTGGGAGAGAGCGTGCGGGCGGTGAACCTGCATCCCTCGGGCTATACGCGCCTACCGCGCTATATCCGCGGCAAGGTCGGCGTGATCGAGCAACAGCTTGGCGGCTTTGTCTTTGCCGACAAGATCGGTCAGGGGATCGGAGAAGATCCGGAGCATCTTTACAGTATCCGTTTCTCGGCGGTCGAACTCTGGGGGCCGGGCGCGTCACCGAATGATTCCGTATGCATCACGCTCTGGGACAGCCATCTTGCCAAGCTGGAGGGGGCGGTATGACGCAGAGCTCGAAGTCAGCGGATATCAGCGAAATCGTGGTGGATGATCTGCCGCCCTTCGAGGCGCCTTGGCAGGCCCAGACCTTTGCCTGCACGATGGAGCTGAGCAAGCGAGGTTACTTTGCCTGGAGTGATTGGGTCAGCAGATTCAGCCAGGAGATTAAAACCAAGCCGCAGCGCGATGGCGAAACAGTCAATGAAGCCTACCACCGGCAATGGCTGAGTGCTCTGGAGGCACTCCTCTTGTCGCATGATCTGTGTTCGTCCGAGGAGATCGCGAACCGCGAAGAGGATTGGCGGAAGGCCTATCATAACACGCCGCATGGGCTGCCGATCGAACTTTCGGCGGCGTATTCAGCGCCATGCAAACCGAAGTCTCACCATCTGGATATAGGCAAGCCTGTGGCGATTTCGCCCGCGTCGCGCTGACCTAAATGTCTTGGAGTTGAAGAAAATATCGGCATCCAAGATTGAACGCCACAAACATTGCGGGAGGCAAGTCTAAGTGTCGGTCCGGAAAGAAGTTGAATGATATGAATCGTTTGTGATTCCATGCCGTTGATTTGATTCGACGATGGGATGGAGGCTATGTGGACGAAAGCAAACCGTGGGAAATACAATCGGGATGGTCTGCGCTATCCCAGCGATCTGACGGATGCGGAATGGGCGCTGGTCGAGCCTTTGATACCTCCTGCCAAGCGGGGTGGCCGCAGGCGTGAGGTCAATGTGCGCGAGGTTCTTAACGGCCTGCTTTATGTTCTCAGCACCGGCTGCCAATGGCGGGCTGTTCCGAAGGACTTGCCGCCGAAGAGCACCCTGTTCAGCTATTTCGACCTTTGGAACTGGGACGGCACACTCGGCAGTATTCATCAGGAGCTTTATGTGAAATGCCGCGAGGCGATGGGACGCGAGGCTAGCCCGACAGCGGCGGTCATCGACAGCCAGAGCGTCAAAGGCGCGGAAAAAGGGGGGCTTGTATCGACCCGAGCGGGTATGATGCGGGGAAGAAGGTCAAGGGTAAGAAGCGGCATATCCTTGTCGACACGGTAGGTCTGCTGCTGCATGCGCTGGTTCATCCAGCCGACATCCAGGACCGCGACGGCGGCCTGCTGGTCATCAAGACGTTGTTCGGGCGCTATCCGTTTTTGAAGAAACTCTTTGCGGACGGTGGCTATCAGGGACCTGTCTTCGCCAAGGGTCAGAAGAAGGCCATGCCCGGGCTGGCGATCAAGATCATCAAGCGATCCGACATCGTCAAGGGTTTTGAGGTTCTGCCGAGACGCTGGGTGGTCGAACGGACTTTCGCGTGGCTTGGGCGATGCCGCAGGCTGGCAAAGGACTTCGAGAACCTTTCGCGCAACGCGCTCGCCTTTCTCAAACTCGCGTCTATCCGCCTCATGCTGCGAAGGCTCTGTTCAAAATGAACAACTTTCCGGACCGACTCTAAGACGCTGGATCTATGAACACTTGTTGTCCCTGGTCATTGCGAAGCACTTATTTCAGCTGTCCTTTGAACTGTTTAGCCTGACCAGGAAGGTGTCAGATTTGGGATAATCTTCAAAGCGAGATCCTTAAATACAGACATCTCGGCTGTCAGTGGCCTGCCCGGCGCCTCCGGGTGAGCTGGATTCAGCGCGCGATGAACAATCTGGATTGTTAACACTGATCCGAGACCTTCGTGGATATTGCCGTTATGTCAATACAATCGAAATCCCTGGATGGCCGGGCGCCAACCATTGCGATAGTTGCTTGCGATGGCTTCGGGGCATTCCAACTCTCGGCCTCCTTGGCAGTGTTTGGGTGTTCCCTCGCGGGCCTCTCTCTCTTTGAAACACGTGTCTGCGCGGTTGAGGGCCGGAGGATATGCAATGAATTCGGCATGCTCATCGAGACCCCCTACGGGATCGACGCACTTGCGGATGCAGATGTGATTGTCATCCCGTTTTGGAGGAGCCCTGAGGAGCGCCCACCCGAAGAACTCCTGGAAGTTCTTCGCGACGCTCAAAAGCGGCATGTGCTCATTGTCGGCTTATGTCTGGGAGGCTATGTTCTGGCCTACGCCGGCTTGCTGGACCATCGCAGAGCTTCGACGCACTGGGGTTTGACAGAGGACTTCAAGAAGCGCTTTCCCAAAGCTATTCTTAACCCCGAAGCGTTGTACATCGAAGATGACAATTTGGTAACGTCTGCCGGTATGGGTGCCAGCATCGATTGCTGCCTTAACATCGTACGAAGTATTCATGGCAGCAAGATTGCAAACGAGGTCGCTCAACTATTGGTCATTCCCTTCCACCGCGAAGGCAAGAACGCACAGTTCCTGCAAATGCCGGTACCGGACAGACCCGATGTCGCCCGAATTCAGAACATACTCGCCTACATCGCGGAAAACCCCTGCGACGAGCGCAAGCACGATGTCGACTCTCTGGCCGCGCGAGCTTGCATGAGCAGACGCAGTTTCACCCGTCACTTCAAAAAGGTGACAGGAATGTCCCTGGGAAAATGAGTCCTAACTAGAAGACTGCAAAAGGCTCAGCTCTTGCTGGAAAGTACCAGCAATCGCATTGAGGATGTTGCCTATATGGTCGGGTTCCCATCGGCGGTTTCGTTTCGTCAGCACTTTAGGTCGGAGTACGGGACAACTCCAAAGGAATAGCGTCGGACCAAAGCAGATCCTGTAATCCGTGAATCAAATTTGATGTGACGAGGGACGCCGAACCTGATTCAATCACTTCTCAGTGAGGAGGTGGACAATGGCACGAGCACTGAGCTGTGATTTCTGCATACGCTATGTCTGCGCCCTAGGCTACGTGTCGGTTCGGTGTTGGTGTTTCCACTGCGATCCGCTGGACTGCAAGTGTGAGAGAGGGCGAACCTGCATCACGGCCGCAAGGTTGGAGGCGGCCCTCCATTTTGGATGCACGCGAGGCTTTTGGCGGCGGCTTGGCCTGCTTCTATAAGACGTTCAAGAAGTTGTTGCGAACGTGCATCGCTCGAAGATGCAAGCTCTTGCAGTAATATGCCGTCTGTTCCTGCGAGAAGAAATTCCGCCAGCACCCTTAGGTGGTCATTTGACAGAAGTCCGCTATTTGATTCTTTCAATATACGTTGATATTGCAATACATACCCTTCATATTGTTGCTTTGCAATCCAATATTTATCTTGGTGTCTTACTGCATGCATTGTCAAATCAATCTGAATTATTTGAAGGTCCTTGGTTTTTTTAACAAGTTTCCAGATTGCCGTAATCAATTCACTGATGCAGTCGTTGATATTTTTTGACGGTTTTACTTCGTCATCCAGATATATTTCCAAAGCATGGGTTACTTCTACAAGAACTGCAAATAACAATTCGTCCTTATTTTTGAAGTGATAATGAAGGGTTGCCAGCCTGACGCCAGCCTCCTCAGCTATCTTGCGTGTCGTTGTGCCAGAAACCCCGTCTTTTAAGAGCGCGCGCGTAGCGCCGTCTATAAGCTTCTGTCGAGAAGGACTGACCTTTACATTCATATATCTCGTATCCTGGTATCGATTCGGAAAATCAAGCAAATGACCTCGACATCGGTGGGCGCAAGCGAACCGCAAGTGTTCGAGCGAAGGCTGACTGATTCAAGTTTATGCAACCATATCTGATCTTCCATTGCGGTGCAGACGTTTGCTTCGGCTTCTGCTGGCGGGACATTTCCGGTGGGTTGATGAACGAGTTTGTTCTGTGGCGGCCAGCTTTGGTGAATGGCACTGTTCCGGCACATCCAAAACAAACCCGGATTGGCCGTGCGGCTTGTCCGCTGGACGATTATCAGAGCTATCGCATCCAGCTTGAATTCGTCAATAAAGTTCACTTTGCCCACAGCAGCCTCCTTGCCTCTAAACATTGGACAACAGTAGCTGCAAATCCAGGGGGCACTCCCCTTCAACAGTCCGGAATCAAACAGGTTCAATAGGTCCAGTTTGCATTCTGGTCGGTTGACCGACTATGCGACTGTTGTTACTGTCTCCTGGTTGAATTTGCTGAACTCTGGGACTGCAAGATGATCGCTAGGGATGAAGATGTCTTATAGACGCCTGCTTATGAGGTATGTGGAAGCGATGAACGAGGCGCTCACCGTAATTACCCACCCCCGAATTCGTGATTTCCGGTTCTTCTACCGGCCTATGCCAGGACGGATGCGATGACCTGGAAGGGGTTTGCGCCTTTGAGGCGGGCGGTGTCGATGGTCGTGCGTACATCCGCCTCGGCTTGGGCGGCCCACATGGCGCGATATCCGTTTGTCACCTTTCGCTGAATGACCCATGGACGGAGCTTTCGCTCAGATGTGTTGTTGGTGACATCGACCTCTCCGGGATAGTCGCAAAACGTCAGCAGCTGATCGCGGGCCCGCCCGATCTTGGCCTGGAGCTTTTGGGCCAGGTCGCATGAAGTCGGGGCGCATAGAAGCCCCGCAAGCTGTTTATCGAATTTGCGCTTCTTGCTTGCGACGGTAGACGCAGCGAATGTGCTTATGGCTCTGGCGAAATCAAACACACGGCCAAACCAAAGCTGGAAGCGAAGAGG
The DNA here is from genome assembly GCF_046837775.1 of Hoeflea sp. Naph1. GTDB lineage: Bacteria > Pseudomonadota > Alphaproteobacteria > Rhizobiales > Rhizobiaceae > Hoeflea. Next base: position 684,697 of record NZ_CP177286.1, read on the forward strand.
GAGATCATCCTCGCCATGTTCCAGCGCAAAGGCTGTATCACGCGCCAAATGTGCAAGGCAGGTTTGATGTCGATGGCCGTGAGATTGCTGGGCTGAATACCGATCAGATATCCATACCTCGGGGACATGGCCGCCCATGGTCTCGTGAACGACCCGTGCTGCACGGGAGTAATCGGGCTGGTGGACAACGGCATCCTTGCAATGAAACACCCAGTGCTGGGCGTTCATGCCCTCGATACGAACACCGGTTTCGTCGCTGGCGACAACGCGGGCGGCTCGAAGGCTGGACTTTGCGGCCTGTGCTGTGGCCTGGAAGCTCGGGCGGGAGCGGGCAAACATGTTCATGATCGCGCCCTCGCTCACATTAAGGCCGAAGATATCCATGAACACACCGCTCAGGCGTTCGTAAGACAATGCATGGAAACTCTTGAGGTAGATCGCCAGCGCGTGAATGCCTGGCCCGAACGGCGTTGCGGTTGCCACGGCAGGTGCGGTGGCTTTTGTTGTCGTGCCGCATTGCGGGCAATGACAGGAAAAACGCCGATGCCGGGTGACATGAGGACGGATCGCAGGAATATCGATCTCGTCATAGGCCCCGACCAGCCCCATCGTATCATCACCGGAAAACGCATGGCCGCATCTCTTGCAGGCGGTCGGTTCATGATCGCGAAACATGTCGGCAAAATCCGCCAGCACCCTATTGTGGGGTTCATGCCCGGGCTTGGCTCCACCCGGTCGTGAGTTGACGCGTTTCTCTTTCTTGTCCGTCGAGGGCGGCTTGGAAGACGTCCGAGAATCCTTGGAAGGCCGTTGGAGCCGAAGCACCATCTCGATCAATTCGTCTTTGCTCAGCTGCTGCAAATCAGTTCGATCCATATCATCATGGATTCAGACATTGTGGTGCATGGCAAGGGGGTGGGTAATTACCGCTCACCCATCAAACCGCCGTGCACGTCAAACGCTAGCGTGAAGCATTGCAAGCCGCCGCCTTTAGGGCGGTTGCTTTTGTCATCGACGCGGTTACGCGGAATGACAACTGGGGACTGTTTGTCGAACTGGAAGCCATGGAGGAAGAATCATGGAACACGCACTGGAATTTTACATAGACGGCGCTTGGGTCGAGCCCGCGCAGTTGACACGACTGCCGGTCATCGATCCGTCGAACGAGAACCCTTTCGGCGAGATTGCATTGGGCGGGCCAACTGACGTGGACCGCGCAGTGCGGGCGGCGCGCGCGGCGTTCCCCGGCTTTTCTGCCACCTCCAAGGCAGAGAGAGTTGAACTGCTCGAGTCCGTTCTTGCTGCATATCGCAAGCGTTCCGACGAGATGGCCGCGGTCATCTCGCGCGAAATTGGCGCGCCGCTCAATTTTGCCAGGACCTCGCAGGCCCAGATGGGCACCGCCCATCTGAAAAAGATGATCGAGGTGCTAAAGCAGTATTCTTTCGAGCATATGCGCGGCACCACGCGCGTCGTGCGCGAGCCCATCGGTGTCGTGGGTATGATCACGCCATGGAACTGGCCGATCAACCAGATTGCCTGCAAGGTCGCGCCTGCCCTGGCCACTGGTTGCACTATGGTGTTGAAGCCGAGCGAGATATCCCCGTTCAGCGGTCTGCTCTTTGCCGAGATCATGCATGAGGCTGGCGTGCCAAAAGGCGTTTTCAACCTCATCAACGGTGACGGCCCAGAAGTAGGCGAGGCCATGTCGCGCCACCCCGGCATCGACATGATGTCGTTCACCGGGTCGACGCGCGCTGGCATTCTCGTTGCCAAGGCTGCGGCAGAAACGGTCAAGCGGGTGAGCCAAGAACTCGGCGGCAAGTCCGCTAACATCCTGCTGCCGGACGTGGATCTGGAACAGGCAGTGCGCCATGGAGTAAGAGGGTGCTTCGACAATAGCGGGCAGTCGTGTAATGCGCCCACGCGGATGTTCGTGCATATCGATCAGCATGAACGGGCGGCGGCCATCGCGGGCGATGCAGCGCGCAGTTTCAAGGTGGGCGATCCGGCCGCGTCCGATACCGTTCTTGGCCCGGTGGTGAGCCAGGTGCAGTTCGACAAAATCCAGGATCTTATTGCCAAGGGCTTGGAGGAAGGCGCCACACTCGTCCACGGCGGCCCCGGACGGCCCCAGGACCTTGACCGGGGTTATTATGTGCGGCCCACCGTATTCGCTAACGTGAGCCCATCCATGACGATCGCACGCGAAGAGATATTCGGCCCGGTGCTGTCAATCATTCCTTATGAAAGCGAAGAGCATGCGATCGAGATGGCCAATGATACAGTGTATGGGCTGGCCGCTTATATCCAGTCCGCCGACATCGAGCGTGCGCGCAAAGTCGCCGGACAGATGCGTGCCGGTACGGTCTTTATCAACTATCCAGCCTGGGATGCCGGGGCACCATTTGGCGGTTACAAGCAGTCGGGCAACGGTCGCGAATATGCGGATTTCGCCCTAGAGGACTTTACCGAGATCAAAGGAGTTGTCGGCTACCACGCGGCCTGACCGCCGGTGATCTCTAACCAGCAACAGCCAGATCGACGCCACGATTTACCGTTCTCGTCCATTTCGAGAGGTGGCGTTGATCCGGTCATGGCGACGGTTTCGTCGTTCGGACGCTCAATGCCGGCTATTTGGGGTGTTTCCGGGCAATTCCCCCGTGCTTCGCTCATTTGGACGCAGTTCGCCCCTTATGCCGGACATAGCAATGCAAGTTATAGGCGTTATTGACCGTGCCGATCGTCCTCATGAGGAGCCGCATTGCCTTGCGAAGATATGCTCGGCAGAGGCGTGAACCCTTGTGCGGCGGGAAATTGTCCGCGAGATCGCTTTCGGTATCGGCTTGCGTGATCATCGCGCACTCGCGGCAGGTGAACTTCTCCCGCATCGTCTGGGTCACCTTCCACTGGCGGATGAACACGCTCCAGCGTCTCGGTGATGTCCTCACCGATCTTCGGCAGTGTGGCAGAGCCGCCGCGCGTGTAGCTTGACGGAGCGGCAATGACGACGCGTTCGCGCGGCAGGTATTCGGGGAACAGCCTACGCGACGGACGTCTGCCCTCGAACGGCCGGACTGTTGCGGCCTTGGCTGCTATCTCCGCAACTGGTTCATCTGTGCCGGTGTCGGCTTCCAACCTCTCAAGCTGCAATTCCATCTGACTGAGAAGCCGGACCTTGCGCTCGGAGCGGCGACTATAAAGTTCTCGGCGAGCCTTCTCGATTTCCAGCTTCAGCCGAACAAAAAGCCGCGGCAAGCTGTTCCTTCTCCTCCCGAGACCAGGGTCGCCGGCGCTACAGAGGTGGTGATTTCAATCGACCGCGGAAATACCCGCTGGAAGGTATATTCATGCAGTGTTAGATGGGCATTCTTGCGGACGTTGACCCGGTGCACCGGAAAGACTGAACTTCGATATCATCAGTCTGTCCGGTGACGGTCAGTGGTTTAGGGTATTGAAAATATTTAGCTATTTTTCTGCTGACATTTGAGCAATTGAGTCAGCTCCGTCGAAATGAGCGCGCTTCTCGATGATCTTGCCGTCCTTGATGGTAAGGAGACAAAACACCGAAATGTAAACATCATTGTGGCGCGGCTCGACACCTACCAGTGGGCGTATTTGATTCTTCCCTTCAAAAATAAGATAGACCGCGACTTTGTCTCCCTCCGCAATCATTTGCTCCACGGGGAAACGGAAAGACTCGAACGCCTCGAATGAGGGCTTTTCCGAGTCGACAAGGCCAGAAACGCCAGGCTTTGGCGTGTTGACCTGAGAGTAGAATACGAAATCCTTGTGGCAGAAGTCATGGAGAGCGTCGAAATCTTTTCGGTTGAGCGCATCATAGAATTTCTGAACAAGTTTCTTGTTGTCTTCGATAGACATGGCTTCATCCTTTTTGATAGTTTTCAATTTGCTATTCAAAATAAACAGGTATCGCCATCGTCGGGCACCTGAACTCGATCCGCTAAGCCATTCTTGACCAGATGTTTGCGAAGCTGAGCGCGGGTGGTCATCGCATGGTGAGCCGCTTCCATATGGCTTGCGACAATCGACGCTGAGGGCGCAGCCTCGCAGACTAGGCAAACTTCTTCCTTGTTCATGATGATGTGGCCCAGTCCCGGAATCTGAGCATCACCGGCGTTCAAGATGATCACATCGGGCTTATACTGTCGGATATTCGCTTCGACATACTCATTCCAGACGGTGTCGCCTGCAAGATAGAGAGTCTTTTCATCCGGGTGGCTGAACACGACGCCGCAGACTTCTTGCAGCCCGTCATAGACGACCTGGATCGCCATGTCGGAGCCATGCTGACCAGGCACCTTCTTTAGTTTTACGCCGTTGAATTCCGGGTTTCCTGTCAGGACGCGGACGTCGGTGAAGGACTTGCCATCAACGTTCGCGACGTGGGCGCCGCCTTCAAGGTCCCAATAGCCGGCCTGGCTGATCAATGCCTTGTCAGCAGAATGCTGGACGAAGAGTGGTAGGTCGGCAGGAATGTTTTCAGCAGCAGTCTGGTCCCAATGGTCGGTATGAACATGGGTCACGATGACAGCATCCACATCCAGGATCTCATTCATCGGCACCACGAGTGGCAAAGTGGGTTGGCGAAGGTGTTCGTTCGCGCATCCGGCGAAACTCGGCTGGGAGTCCTTTGCGGCCAGCCAAGGATCTATCAGGAATTTCACTCCACCATACTCGAGAAGGAGGGTAGCATTTCTAATCTGCCTGATTTTCATCGTGTCGATATCCTTCAGCTTATTGCTCGAACAGACGTCAAGTGTGGGTCGCGGCATGACGGACAAGAAGCGACCTTCAGGCCATACTAGGTTCCTTTCGGGCCATTAATACCACCGCGTGGAACAGCCCCGTCGGGCCAAGGTATGCGATGCTCCCTGCCACCTTCCGACAGCTCGCGCGTATGTTCAACCTTCTGGCATGGCGCAAGGTCATGCCTAGATCTCTGAGAGACTGCCAGCATCCGCGCGCCAGTTGCTTTGCGAGTAATCCCGTCGCCAAGGAAGTATCCGCCCCTCCTCTCGCCAACAGCGTTGGCCTTCGGGTTTTCAGAGAAGCGCGTGTCCGATCCAAGACACCGTTAGGCGACAGCCCTCACGTTCGGTTTGCCAAGCGCCAGCGGTGGCGTCTGGAGGTGCCAATCAGTTTCACCTTGATATGTATGGGCAAGGCGCAGGATGGTAGCCTCGTCGAATGGTCGGCCGATTGCTTGAAATGCTACGGGCAGGCCATTTCGGGTGAAGCCGCAGGGCACCGCAACAGATGGAAGGCCGGTGATGTTGCCTGGCGCCGAGAGACGCACAAAAACGGATGTGATGGGTTCAGCGGTACCGTCGCCCCAAGTCACCGATTCTGCGCCCCGCGGAGTGGCCGGAGATGCCACCGCCGGGCCTATTATCACATCAACGTTTTCGTAGAGCTTTCGCCACGCCTGCTGAATTACGCCGCGGACGCGCAGGGTGTTAATATAGTCGGTTGCTAGAAATAGCTCCCCCGCTTCCAGGAAGGAACGGACGTCCTCCTCGTAAAGGTCCGCATGGTCGCGCAGCTCGTTTCTGTGGTATGCGCTGGCTTCCGGCATTACGAGGCCGAACTGAACCGCCATAATTTGGTCTGTATACGGTATCTCGACTTCATGCAGGATGGCGCCGGCATTCGACAGCACGTGCAGGGCGGCCCGCACCGCGTCTTCGATTTCCGGATCAACCTGCTCGAAGAAGTAATTCCTCGGTACGCCGATGCGCAGTCCCTTCACCCCATTTTCCAAGCCGGACAGGTAATTGCCCACCGGCTCGTCGGCACTCCCCGAATCACGTGAATCGAAACCAGCCAGAACCTGCAAACAGAGCGCGGCGTCGCGCGCGGTCCTCGTTATCGGGCCAAGATGGTCCAGCGACCAGCTCAGGGGTGCAGTGCCAAAGCGGCTGACGCGACCAAAGGTCGGTTTCAATCCTGTGACACCGCAGACCGCAGACGGAATGCGGATCGATCCGCCGGTATCCGTACCCACAGCCATAAAACAACCACGTAAGGCTACAGTTGCAGCGGATCCGCCGCTGGAGCCGCCGGGGCTATAGTCGGGGTTCCAAGGATTGCCGCTTGTGGGTGTGGTGATACCGTAGGCAAATTCATGCAAATGTGTCTTGCCGACGATAATGGCGCCGGCCGCGCGCAGCCGCTCAACACAGGTGCTGTTTGCGGTGGCAATATGATTCTGCCGCACCTTCGAGCTGCAAGTCGTTGGTAGCCCGGCCATATCGCACAAGTCTTTTACAGCCACTGGCACGCCGTGGAGGGGACCACGCCAGCGCCCTGCGGCTATTTCAGTTTCAGCCTCGCGTGCTGCGACAACAGCCTCATCGCCAATCGCTAGTGCAAAAGCATTGACGAAAGGATCGGTCGCTTCGATGCGGGCCAGCGAAGCTTCGGTGAGCGTTACGGGGGAAAGTTCCTCGCGGCGCAGAGCCTCGCCGGCTTCGGCTAGTGACATAGACAGAGGATCGTTCATAGTCAGCTTTCCCATTTGGCACGATAGGCATACGAAGGGGCGGTTTCCTTCAGGTCCACCGCATCCAACGCTTCCAACAATTGAAAAATCCCGGTCACAAATTCTGCAAGCGGTGCAACCCGCTCCGGGGCAATATCCAGCCTCGCTGTGCGGAGGAGAGAGGCTACGTCGACCTCTCCTAAAGGTCTGCTACCAGTCCTACTCACTCTACTTTCCTCCACGTTTCAATCAACGTCACCCGTGAATTTGGCGCGCGATAAGTGGCATCAGTATTGTCCGGGATCTTTCAGGACTGCTTGCCGCGCGCCGCCAAATGTCTTGGCTGATTGTGCCAAATCGCATTCATGGGGGTAAGACCGTATGTCCGTCTTCGCACCTGAGGTGGCTCGCCCTACACTGGTCTTCCGGGGGTTGCTCGGATAGCCCGAGCCGATCCTCATCACAGGAGGACGAGCCGTGGCAGATTATAGAGAAGCTTTTGTCGGAATCGATGTCGCCAAGCTGAAGAATGCGTTTGCTGTTGCCGAATCTGGCCGGGACTGAGAGGTTCGCTATTTCGGCGAGGTTGAGGCATCGGATGTCAGCATGCGCCGCATTATCCAGCGATTAACTGCGAAGTTTGATCACGTGCATTTCTGCTACGAGGCCGGCCCGACCGGTTACGGCCTCCATCGGCTGATCCGGTCGCTTGGTCATGATTGTATAGTTGTCGCCCCGTCATTGATCCCGAGGAAGCCTGGCGACCGGGTGAAGACGAACCGTAGAGATGCACTCGCGCTCGCCCGGCTATTGAGGGCCGGCGAGCTCACCGCGGTGTGGGTTCCCGACAAGGGCCATGAAGCTATGCGCGATCTTGTTCGTGCTCGGGCTGCTGCTGTCGAGGCATTACGGGTTCATCGGCAACAGGTAAGTGCCTTCATGCTCAAGCATAGTCGTATTTACCCCCGCAAGAAGGGTTGGACGATGCGCTACCTGCGTTGGCTGCAGGAGCAACAGTTCGATCATCCAGCGCATCAGATTGCGTTACAGGAAATGGTCGAGGTAGTGCGCGTCTCGAAAGAGCGCGTCGAACGACTGGAGAAGGTAATCGAGGAGTTCGTCCCAAACTGGTCACTCGGGCCGGTCGTTCGAGCACTGCAGACGCTACGAGGTGTCGATCTGATCGTCGCCGTCACTTTCGCCACCGAGGTCGGCGACGTGAACAGATTTGAGAGCCCGCGCCAATTGATGGGCTATCTCGGCTTGGTACCTGGTGAGCGATCAACGGGTGAGACCGTCAGACGAGGTTCAATCACTAAGGCAGGCAACGGTCGGATTCGGCACATGCTGGTTGAGAGCGCCTGGACATATCGACATCCGCCGAAGGTCGGCGCGAAGAAGCTATACCGCCTGGAGGAAGCGCCACCGAAAGTGCGAGAGATCGCGTGGAAGGCGCAGAGCCGGTTGACGGCTCGCTATCGTATGTTGGCCGCACGAGGAAAGCGGACGACAGTGGTTTGCACCGCCATTGCCCGAGAGCTGACCGGATTCATGTGGGCTGTTGCAAGGGAGGCGCAAACGATCAAATCGTAGATCGCCGCAACGAACTTGCACCTCGCGCATGGGCGGAGGCGGGTCAACGGCAGGGGAACATCCGTCAGCCGCTTTGTGGCAGGTAAATGACCGACGCCCGTAGTAAGATAGGAACAGCCCCGGACGCACAATCGGGAATGCGGTAACCAACCCGCGCATCAGAGCTTGATCACCGACGTCCTTGAGTTCCGCCTCCACCCATACGCGATCATCAACATGAGGGGCCGCTCCTCTGGAACGGCAGTTTCCTCGCGCCCACAGCATTGACAACGGACGTTCTGTCCCCACATTGCCGTGTCAGCCCTGATCTGTGATCGGCTTTCCATGGATTAGCGAAGGGAGTTTCTCCGTGGAGACTACACTGGAGATACTCACGACCGGGAAAACCGGGCGTGAGAGGCGTCGCGATTGGCCTGATGAGGTAAAGGCCAGGATCGTTTCGGAGAGCCTGCGGCCAGGCGTGACGGTGAACGAGGTTGCGGGCCGCTATGGGCTGCAGCTGTACCCGACCAGCAGCATCCTGATCATAATTCCGGATCAACTGAAGGACGGCCTGATGAGCTGTAGAACGGAGCCAAATGCTTGCGGAGGTCGGATAGGTCAACGAACCGGTCAATCGAGCGTAGGAGGTGATCCTTCGGAACATGATCCTCAATCGCGAATTCGTAGAACAGCGCACGTTGCGCCTCTTGCCTGGGACCCATCATCGCTTTCAATCCCCGCTGCCAACACGGAAATTGAATCACCGACAGGCCACGGTTCAAGCGGAGTTTTTCAACGGAATAGGCTCGAAGCGGACCAACGCGGCTTACGGTTTCTCAAAGCCGGCAACACAGAGGTGCGATTTCAAGCAAACCGCACCCCACCCGCACCGGCCCTCACAAATTCGTATAGACCGGCCCCTCGCCGCCCTGGGGCGGGACCCAGTTGATGTTCTGGTTGGGGTCCTTGATGTCGCAGGTCTTGCAGTGCACGCAGTTCTGCGCGTTGATCACGAAAGTGGGCGTGCCGTTGGTCTCGACCCATTCATAGACGCCTGCCGGGCAATAGCGGGTGGACGGTCCGGCATAAACGTCGTGTTCCGAGGTCTTCTGCAGCGCGAGATCCTTGACCTTGAGATGCACCGGCTGGTCTTCCTCGTGATTGGTGTTGGACAGGAAAACCGAGGACAGCCGGTCGAAGGTCAGCACGCCGTCTGGCCGCGGATAGTCGATCTTCTTGTGCTGCGCCGCGGGCTCGAGCGAAGCATGGTCGGACTTGCCGTGCTTCATCGTGCCGAAGGGCGAGAAGCCGAACAGGGTGTTGAGCCACATGTCGAGCCCGCCCAGCGCCACGCCGCCGATGGTGCCGAGTTTTGACCACATCGGCTTGACGTTGCGTACCTTCTTCAGATCCGCGCCGATCTCGGAATTGCGCCAACCTGCGTCATAGCCGTCGAGCGTATCCTGCGCCCGGCCATTGGCGATGGCTTCGGCCGCATGTTCGGCCGCCATCATCCCCGACAGTACCGCGTTGTGTGAGCCCTTGATGCGGGCAACATTGACGAAGCCGGCCGAACAGCCGATCAGCGCGCCGCCCGGGAAGACGAGCTTCGGCACCGATTGCCAGCCGCCTTCGGAAATGGCGCGTGCGCCATAGCCGATCCGCTTGCCGCCCTCGAAGATTGAAGCGATCGCCGGATGGGTCTTGAAGCGCTGGAATTCCTCGAACGGCGACAGATACGGGTTCTTGTAGTTGAGGTGAACCACGAAGCCGACCGCCACCTGATTGTCCTCGAGATGATAGAGGAACGAGCCGCCGCCGGTCTTCATGTCGAGCGGCCAGCCGAAGGAATGCTGCACCAGGCCGGGCTTGTGGTGCTCGGGCTTGACCTGCCAGAGTTCCTTGAGCCCGATGCCATATTTCTGCGGCTCGCGGCCCTCGTCGAGCTTGAACCGGGAAATCAGCTGCTTGGCCAGCGAGCCGCGCACGCCTTCGCCGATCAGCACGTATTTGCCCAGCAGCGCCATGCCGCGGGCGAAGCTCGGGCCGGGTTCGCCGTTGCGCTCGACGCCCATGTCGCCGGTGGCAACACCAATCACCGCGCCCGCGTCATCGGTCAGGATCTCGGTGGCGGCAAAGCCCGGATAGATCTCGACGCCCAGCGCCTCTGCCCGCGCCGCAAGCCATTTGGTGACGTTGGAGAGCGACACGATGAAATTGCCGTGATTGTTCATGAGTGGCGGCATCAGGAAATTCGGCAGCCTGATTGAGCCTGCCGGCCCAAGCACCAGAAAATGATCGGCGCTGACTGCCGTCTTGAACGGATGGTCGGGATCATCGCGCCAATCCGGGATCAGCCTGTCGATGCCGACCGGATCGACCACGGCGCCCGAAAGAATATGGGCGCCGACTTCGCCGCCCTTTTCCAGAACGACGACCGTGAGTTCGGGATTGACCTGCTTGAGCCGGATCGCGGCCGAAAGGCCGGCAGGCCCCGCTCCCACGATCACCACATCGAATTCCATGCTTTCGCGTTCGGGAAGCTCATTCACATCATTCATCGGAGATCCTCACCTCTTGATCAGACCGACGCCGAAGACGATGACTGGCGCGTCAGATCACTCCAATACCGGATTCTCATGGGGCGTCTTGCCCCATGATCAAATAAAATCAACGGCGCAAGATCGAAAAGGGTAGGGCGTGTGACGCCGCCTTTGCTCTGAGCTTTTTCCCAACCCAGCGTGTCGCATGGCAGACACCTTTATGGTCCTGATCGTGAATCTCCAAGATCAACTGGAGCCCCCGGTTTGGCTATGGGAACGAGCAATTGGGGAGTACCCCCAGCTCTATATTTGGCGGACAACATCCGGGCCCTTGAGCTGTGAATATCATACCCGTGCGGCGTCCATCATTCCCAATCGCCGGAGCGATCAGCAATGCCCAATCTTAAATGCAGCTCCTCCCGGCCTCATGCCGTGGGCAGCCGGTAATCCTTAAATTGGTCGCGCAACGTTGTCTTTTGAATCTTTCCGGTTGCCGTGTGTGGGATTTCATCGACGAACACCAAATCATCAGGTAACCACCACTTCGGAATCTTATCTTCCATGAAGGTGATCAAATCCTCTTTCTTTGGCGATTTGCCATGCTTGGGAACGACTATAAGGAGTGGGCGCTCGTCCCATTTCGGATGGTAGACGCCTATTGCTGCTGCCTCCGCCACATCGGGATGACCGATCAAGAGGTTCTCCAGTTCAATGGTCGAAATCCACTCACCGCCCGACTTAATAACGTCTTTGGCGCGGTCAGTGATGGCCATATAGCCGTTCTTGTCGATATGAGCGACATCGCCGGTATCAAACCAATCCTCGGCGTCGAAATTCTCCTGACCGACGCCACCGAAGTAGCTGGCAGCCACAGCAGGGCCACGAACTTTGAGCCGCCCGAAGGTCTTGCCGTCCCAGGGGAGGGCTTTATTCTCGTCGTCGGTTACCTTCATCTCGACACCGAAGGGTGTAAAGCCTTGCTTCTGCCGCAGATCGAACAGCGCATCGCCGGTGAGGCCGGCTGTCTCTGGCTTCAACTTGCAATATGTGCCTACGGGGCTCATTTCGGTCATACCCCAGCCGTGGATGACCTCGACATCGTAGACGCGGCTGAACTTTTCCATCATGGCGCGCGGACAGGCCGCGCCACCGATGACCACCCTTTTGAGGTGGGGCAACATCTTGCCGGTTCCTTCAAGATGCTGAAGCAGCATCATCCATACGGTCGGTACGGCCGCCGAGAAGGTTACCTTTTCCGTGTCCAGCAAATCGTAGACCGAGGCCCCATCCATCTTGCCACCCGGCATGACCAATGTGGCACCGGTCATGGGCGCCGATTGTGCAATACCCCAGGCATTGGCATGGAACATGGGCACGATGGGCAGCACGACATCAAGTGCCGAAAGGGCCATCGAATCTGGCAAGCTGGCGATCAGGGCATGAAGTACGTTGGAACGATGCGAGTAAACAACGCCTTTGGGGTTGCCGGTCGTACCAGAGGTGTAGCACATGCCACAGGCAGCGTTCTCATCCAGAGCCTTCCATACAAAGTCGCCGTCCGCCTCTGACAGCCATTCTTCATAGGCAACCAAATTGGTCAGCGTCGACGGAGGGAGGTTCTGACGATCCGTCAGTACAACCACCTTTCTCAGGGTGGGCACTTGCGCGGCAATCTCTTCCAACAAGGGCACAAAGGTCAGGTCGACGAAGATCGCACAATCCTCGGCGTCGTTCATGATCCAGGCAATCTGCTCCGGTGACAGGCGCGGATTGAGGGTATGATAGACTGCGCCTATGCCCATGATGCCATACCATGCTTCAAGATGTCGGCCGGTATTCCAGGCAAGTGTCGCGATCCGGTCTCCTGCGCAAAACCCCTCGCGCTCAAGAAGTTGCGCTACTTTGCGCGCGCGCAGATTTGCCTCGGCGTAGGTCTGGCGCGCGATCGGTCCCTCCACCATGCGCGACACGATCTCCCGATTAGGGTGCTGCGTCGCGGCATGGTCGAGTATCTTATGGTTTAGCAATGGCCATTGCTGCATCAGTCCAAGCATGGATTCTCCTCCGATTCTCTGTATCGGCTAGGTTTTGCAAATTTCATTTGCTTGCCTCAGTTGCCGATCCCGCCATGTGGGAAGGTAATCCCAAATTGGGAATTTGATGCAATGTAGTTCCCTGCTTTGAGGAGTCTATTGCCAACGACGCCCAATATATTGCATGATCCGCCAATCTGGCGTATGGATCTGCCATGCTACCCAACAGCCTCACGGTTCCTGCCTCGTTCGCGCACAACTTACTGGTCGGCGCGCGAAAGGTGCTTGAGCCGCTGGAGGTGGAAAACCTGCTCCAAACGGCGGGACTCACGCAGACTGTTATTGAACGGCAAGGGGTTCGCGTCACGCGGGAGCAGTTTGTTCGCCTCTACAAAGCTGTTGTTTTTGCAACCGATGACGAAATGCTTGGGTTGTGGTCGCGCCCGCTGAGGGCAGGGACATTCAAGTATCTCGGCCAGATCTTGCTTGACGCGCCCTCGGCGTTCATAGCGATGTATAGGTTCAGCAGGTACTGGAGCATTCTTCTGGACGACTACAAGCTGGAATTCTCCTGCAATCAGGGCATTGTAAGGCTAGCGTTGGTGCCTCTGACTCAAGGCATCAAACCGATCGCTTCCGGCCATGAGTTAATGATCAAGTTGATATATGGCATAGCATCATGGCTAATTGGCCGAAGGTTGGAAATCATCCGCGTCGGCTTCGGCTTTGGGCGCCCTGCGCGGTTTTCCGAGCATGCGGAGCTCTTTCCAGACGCTGTAGAATTTGATCAAGATGCGACCTTCGTTTGTTTCGACGAGCAATCCCTCCGGCAACAATTTCATCGCACAAAGAGGGAACTTCTTGAGTTTGTGAGACGAGCACCAAACGACTGGATATTCGTTACGTTCGATCATGGGGTTGCGACCTCCCGAGTTCGTGCCTTCCTATCCGGCAAGGAAGCGTCCGATCAGAAACTCCTGTCGGCTGCGAGTGCCCTTGGAATGTCGGATCGAACTCTGTCGCGCAGACTTGCACTTGAGGGTACTGGTTTCCAAAAAATCCGCGACGAAATTCGACGCGACAGGGCTGTTCACGCACTGGTCAATACCAGCGATTCAATTGACGCGATTGCAACGGCGGTCGGATTCGAGAATACGCAGGCCTTCTACCGGGCTTTTCATGCGTGGACTGGCGGTACGCCCGGCTCCTTCAGGCGCCGTCTCCAATAGGCCGGTGGCAGAGCAGGCTTGCTAGAAGACGGATAGAACCCTAAAGGCGGGACGATCGACATCAACTGGGCGAAATGTGTCCAACCAAAGCCCCAATCACCGGTGGGCAGACGAACTGAATCTGATCGAAGATTTAACGCCAGCATCTCCGCTGGGAGAGCCTCGCCGCCGACTTGGTTCCCGATGCGGCTAGTGCCAGTCCCCCTTAGCCATTTCCGCCGCTACGGAAAATTGTGACTATCTGAATCGCAATCTCCGCCGGGCTCATATCTCCCTTTCGATACCAACTGCCGACATTGTTCAAAAGCGTCAAAAGCAACAGCCGGTACATATCGCGATCAATCATTGGGGGGAGCGGCAAATCGGCGATCAGGTTCCGAAAGATTAGCTCGAACTCGTCTCGGCGGACTATCAGTCTTTGTCGGATCTCAGGTGGAACGGAGTTGAAATCGTTCATAAGCGGCATGGTCAAAGAGTGGGGATCGAGCCGGATTTCAAGCATTGTCACACACGCCGCCTCGAGCCTTTCCCATGGGCTGCCTTTTTTCGCAATGGCTGCAAGTATTTTGTCTTCCGACGCCTTTAGCGCCATTTCATGCACCTGGACAAACAGTGCGTCCTTCGATTTTATATAGTGATAAAGCGACCCTCCCAGCAATCCGACCTTAGAGCCGATGTCACGAACCGACGTAGCGGCATAGCCGCGTTCGGCAAACAACGACGCAGCTACCTCGATGATCTCCAAATGCCGCTCGCTGATATCGAGGCGATCGCGGGGGGCTGTCAATTGAGCTCGCATCAATCGGCCACCCCCGGTGTTTTCATTGTGTTTCATCGTCTCTCTGTCGGCTTCATTGGGACCACTCGGTCGAAGCCATACAGCTAATCGCTACCTGTAGCAAAAGGCTAGCGGAAAAAACCCTTGCGACTGTAACAATCGTTTGGTACATGGCTCACCATATTATTCAGAGGGGTGATCGTTCATGGCCGCAGCATACATAGTCAACTATCTCCGCACTCCCTTTGCTCCCGCTTATCGCGGAGCGCTGGCTTCGGTACGTCCGGACGACCTGGCAGCGAGCGTCATTCGCGACCTCGTTGCGGTTTCGGGTATTGATCCTGCAGAGATCGAGGATGTTATACTGGGATGCGCATTTCCTGAAGGCGAGCAGGGCCTCAATATCGCCCGCTGCGCCGCATTGACCGCCGGTCTGCCGCAATCCGTCGGGGGATCCACGGTCAACCGTTGGTGTGGATCTTCGCTGCAAGCGGTCCAGATGGCCGCCGGTGCGATCGCCATGGGGGCCGGAGACGCCTTCATCGCCGGGGGGATTGAATGCATGAGCCGAGTTCCGATCATGGGTTTCAATACGCTCCCCAATCCCAGCTGGTCGGGTGAGCAGCGGCTGGCTTTTCTCAACATGGGCCTGACGGCGGAAAACCTTGCAGACCGCTATCATATCTCGCGCGATGCGCAGGATGCCTATGCCCTGGAAAGCCAGAAGAAAGCCCTGGCCGCCCGCGCCGACGGGCGTCTGGCCGCCGAAATCACGCCCTTTGGCGAGGTCGCGCAGGACGGATGCCCGCGCGAAACGGATTCAGAAAAACTTGGCGGGCTGAAAACCGTTTTCAAAGCCAATGGATCGGTCACGGCAGGCAATTCTTCGCCGCTGACCGATGGCGCGTCTGCCCTGCTCGTCTGTTCCGAGGATTTCGTCAAACGGCACGGTCTTAAGCCGCTGGCCCGCGTGTCGGGATATGCGGTTTCGGGCTGCG